>CANQOA010000001.1 GCA_947625355.1 uncultured Oscillospiraceae bacterium
CCCCGACCTGCTGATTACAAATCAGCTGCTCTACCGACTGAGCTATACCAGCCAATCTTGCCAGCCGTTGAACTATAGCATAAAAAGCCGCGCTTGTCAACAGTGAAATGAAAAAATCCCCGCGGGCATAGGACCGCCGGCTGCCGCATAGGATACCGGAGACTGCGAACCGGAAAGGAGGCGGCACATGACGGAGCACCCCTATCTCCGCCGGGCCTATGCCGCGGCGGCGGCCCGGGATCCGAACCAGACCGTTTTTCTGCAGGCACTGGAGCAGCTGTATGAAGGGCTGGAGCCCTGTCTGGAAGAGCGGCCCGCCTGGATGACGGCGGGGCTGGCGGAGCGGCTCGGCGAGCCGGAACGGGCCGTGCAGTTCCCCGTGACATGGACCGACGACCAGGGCGCGCCCCGCATCACCCGCGGCTTTTTCGTCCGCCATACCGCCATACACGGCGCCTGCCGGTACGGGCTGCTGTTCCGGCCGGAGCTGGACCTGGACGAGGTGAAAGCGCAGGCCCTGGCCGCGTCGCTGACCGCCGCCCTGGCGGGGCTGCCATGGGACGGCGGCATGGCGGGCGCGGACGCGGCTCCGGGAGAAATGACGGACAGCGAGAGCCGGCGGTTCTGCCAAGCGTTCATGGCCGGGCTGCTGCCCCACCTGGGCCGGGACTTCTCCCCCGCCCAGTGGGCGGGCATGGCGGCCCGCCGGGAGCTGGACTACCTGACCGGCCGATATGAGCGTCTGGCGGCCATCGCGGAGCGTTTGCTGTCCGCACCGACGGCGGAGCAGCCTCTCTCCCGGGCACAGGCCCAGGGCTACGGGCTGTGCCGCTTCGCCCAAGCTGCCCTCCGGCGGCTGACGGGCCAGCGTCTGGAGGGACAGTCGGTGCTGATCTCCGGCACCGGCGCGCTGGCCGCCTGGTCTGGGGAGATGGCCGTCCGGCTGGGGGCAAAGGCTGCGGCGCTGGGGGACATGACCGGGTGTCTCTCCTGCCCGGCCGGACTGCCCCTGCGGCTGCTGCAGGACATGGCCAGGGAGCCGGGGCTGCCGCTGCTGCTATGGGCCGTCCGCACGCCGGGCGTGGAATACCGGCCCGGTCCGGCGCTGTGGGACATCCCGGCGGACGTGGTGTTTTTGTGCGACGGCGTCCGTTTGGGGTCCGCCGGGGCCAGGCGCATCGCCGCCCACCGGCCGGCGGCGGTGTTCGAGGGGATGCCCCTGGCCGCCACGGTCCCGGCCGGGCGCATTCTGGGCCGATGCGGGCTCTACAGTCCCGGTATCGCCTCCGGCGCCGGCGGGGACATCATGGCCCGCGCCGCGGCGGGATGCCGGCCAGATCGGTGGGAGGCGGAGCGGCAGCTGCGCGCCGCCATGGAGGCCGTTTTCGAGACTGTCCGGGCCGAGGCCGAACGGGCGGAGCGGCCCGGCGATCTGACCATGGGAGCGTACGCCGCGGCCTTCCGCGCCATCGCCGACGCCGCGGCGCGCAAGGGGCTGTAAACAAAAAGGCCGCCGCGGATTTCCCGCGGCGGCGATCCGGTTTTGTCCCTCAAGTCGTCTCCGGCACAGCGGCCAGGGCCCGGAGCCTCTGGGCGATGAACTGCTGTACGCTGTCCTTTTCGATGCCCAGCGCCACAGCCAGTTCACCATACAGCAGGTTTTCCGCCCGCTCCATATAGCGGCGGTCCACCGCGCCGAACTTCAGCTTCTTTTCCTCCCGCTCCACCTTTTTCCGGTAGGTGGACATGGTCAGCCGCAGCAGGCTCAGACAGTCATGGTCCTCCATTTTCGCCCGGTAGTGGTTCTCCAGCTGCTGGAGATTTTGGTTATAATAGACCTCCGGCACGATGGTAGGGATCTGATCGATGAGCTCCATCGCCTCGTCCCGGGAGATCACCGGCCGGGTGAACACCTTGTCGTTGTCCACCGGCGTGGTGATGGTGCCCGTCTGATACAGAGGCTCCAGCACATAATACTGCCGCTCCGGCTCCGTCCGTCCCGTTTTCTTCGTCACGATCTCCGTGACCCGGCACACGCCCGTGCCGCCATACAAAATCAGGTCTCCCGTCTGGTACAAAAACGCCACGCTCCTTGATCCTGGCCGATCGCCGGCCTTCCGAAAAAACCGCATACTTCCCGTCACTATAATATAGTGTACCACTGATTTCCTGAAAATGTAAGCGAATTTTGCCGCGCGGCGTCGATTCTAAAATCAGGATAACGACGCCCCCTCTTTCGAGGGGGCGTTTTGTCAAGAATTGCCAGCTTGTAGTCAAGAATACCTCAGTAACCGTTCGGGTTATTGCTCTGCCAGCGCCAGGAGTCGGCGCACATATCCTCCACCGATCTGGTCGCCTTCCAGCCCAGGACCCGCTCCGCCTTGGAGCAGTCGGCATACACGCTGGCCAGGTCGCCGGGGCGGCGGGGCGCGATCACATAGGGCACCTTCACGCCGGTGGCGGCCTCAAAGGCGTGCACCAGCTCCAGCACGCTCACGCCGTGGCCGGTGCCCAGATTGAACACCTCCGCGCCGGTATGGCTCAGGGCGTACTCCAGGGCCTTCACATGGCCCGCGGCCAGGTCCATCACATGGATATAGTCCCGCACGCCGGTGCCGTCGGGCGTGTCATAGTCGTCGCCGAACACGTTCAGATGGGGCAGCCGGCCCACCGCGACCTGGGTGATATAGGGCATCAGATTGTTGGGGATGCCGGAGGGGTTCTCCCCGATGCGGCCGCTGGGATGGGCGCCCACGGGGTTGAAGTACCGCAGCAGCACCACGCTCATGGCGGGGTCAGCCTTCGCCACGCCCCCGGCGATCTGCTCGATCATGAACTTGGTCCAGCCGTACGGGTTGGTGCAGCCGCCGGTCTCGCTCTCCTCCGTATAGGGCACGGCGGCCTTCGCGCCGTAGACCGTGGCGGAGGAGGAGAAGATGAACCGCTTGCAGCCGGCGTCGGCCATGCACTCCAGCAGGCTCAGGGTAGTGTCCAGGTTGTTGCGGTAGTACTTGAGGGGCTTGGCCACGCTCTCCCCCACCGCCTTGAAGCCGGCGAAGTGGATGACGGCGGCGGGCTTTGTCTCGGCGAAGATACGCGCCATGGCGGTCTTGTCCGCCACATCCGCTTCATAGAGGGGCATCTTCTTGCCCGTCAGGGCCTCGCAGCGGCGCACCGCCTCGGGGCTGGAATTGGAAAAGTCATCCACGATGGCCACATCGTATCCGGCCTCCGCCAGGGCGATGGCCGTATGGGAGCCGATATAGCCGGCCGCGCCGGTGAGTAAGATGGTCATAGTATGAGCCTCCTCAGCAGACGGGCACGATCCAGCCGTGGGTATCCTCGGTCTTGCCCCACTGGATGCCGGTGATTGCCTCATAGAGCTTATGGGTCACCGGGCCGATCTCGAAGTTGTTGACAGTGTGGTCCTCGCCCTGGTAGTAGATCTCGCCGATGGGGGACACCACGGCGGCGGTGCCGGTGCCCCAGGCCTCCTCCAGGGTGCCTTCCTTGGCGGCGGCGATCAGCTCGTCGATGGAGATGTCCCGCTCCTGGACCTCATAGCCCCACTCGCCCAGCAGCTGGATGGCGCTCTTGCGGGTGATGCCGGGCAGGACGGAGTCCTTCTCCAGAGAGGGGGTGACCACCTTGCCGGCGATCTTGAACATGACGTTCATGGAGCCCACCTCTTCGATGTACTTCTGCTCCACGCCGTCCAGCCACAGCACCTGGGAGAAGCCCTTCTTCTCCGCCAGCTCGCTGGCGTGGAGGCTGGCGGCGTAGTTGCCGCCGCACTTGGCAAAGCCGGTGCCGCCCCGGACGGCCCGGACCTCGCGGCTCTCGATGGCGATGCGCACCGGGTTCAGCCCCTCGGGATAATAGCTGCCCACGGGGCAGGTGATGATGCAGAAGATGTAGGTCCCGGAGGCGTGCACGCCCAGCTTCGGGTCCGTGGCGATGACGAACGGGCGGATGTACAGGCTGGTATCCGGCGCGGAGGGGACCCAGTCCTGATCCACCGTGACCAGCTCCTTCAGCGCCTGCAGATAGACATCCTCCGGCACGGGCGGGATGCACAGCTTCTCGCAGGAACGGGCCATGCGGGCGATGTTCTCCGTGGGCCGGAACAGCTGGATCTTTCCCTCGGCGGTGCGGTAGGCCTTCATGCCCTCGAACGCCTCCTGGGCATAGTGCAGCACCATGGCCGACGGCTCCAGGGACAGAGGCCCGTAGGGGACGATGCGCGCGTCGTGCCAGCCCTTGTCCTTCGAGTAGTCCAAAAGGAACATGTGGTCGGAGAAGTAGGTGCCAAAGGGGATGCCGTTCACATCCGGTTTTTCCCGCGGGGTAGTGGTCTTTACGATCTTGATTTCCATGGTAAAATAACTTCCTCCTGCCGTTTCTGGCTGCCGTTCTCTATGCGGTGCGCCAATAAATTGATTTATTATAATCCCATTTTTCCCGCTCTGCAAGCCCTTCTCCGCCGGAATGGCAAATCTTCCCCTCCCGGCCGCCCGCAAAAAAGTTCCTCCCATCTTTTGTAACTTTTCTCTAGGCATTCCGTAACATATGTGATATAATGTCATAGATAAAGAAAAAAGTTACAGACGGGGTGATGGCATGACGGACACACGGCGGCGCGCGGCGGCGCTGATACTGGCGCTGACGCTGGCCCTTGCCTGCGCCGGATGCATGAGCGCCAACGTGGAGGACCTGTACTCCCTGCCCCAGATGAGCGAAGAATATGTCCAGCTCCAGGAGCTGGTGGGCCAGGTCATCGCCGCCGGCGGCTCCTACGCCGCTCCCACCGGCGGCAGCAACCGCCAGACCATCCAGCTGCGGGACCTGGACGGAGACGGCACCCCCGAGGCGCTGGCCTTCCTGGCGGACGAGAACCACACCCCCATGGTGTGCGTCTACCGCCAGGACGCGCATGGGGACTACTATCACTATATCGTCCTTCCCGGGGACGGGACCGCCGTGGCCGGGGTGGATTACGCCGATCTGAACGGCGACGGGGCCTCGGAGCTGATCCTCGTCTGGCAGGGCGGCGGCTCGCTGAAGATGCTGAGCGTATACTCCCTCGGCAGCGCCGACCAGTCGGAGCAGGAGTGCCTTTTCAGCGCGGACTGCTCGGAGTTCGTGGTATGCGACCTGGACGGGGACGGCGTGGAGGACCTGCTCAACCTGCAGATGGACGCCGGCGCCGGCACGCTGGTGATGTACCAGCTGGAGGGCAGCCAGATGACCGCCTCGGAAGCGGCGCTGTCCACCGGCGTCACCGCCATGCGGCGGGCCGTGGCCGGCACGCTCGCCGACGGCGCGGCGGCGCTGTTCGTGGAGAGCGATCTGGGCGGGAGCGGTCTTGTGACCGACGTGTTCACCGCCGCCGACGGCCGTGTGAAGAACATCACCATGTCCGTGCTGGGCCGCAGCGACACCCTCCGTCCCGACGGGCTGTTCGCCGCGGACATCAACGGCGACCGGGCCATGGAGGTCCCCGCCGGCAGCGGCGACATCCTCACCTGGTACGGTCTGAGCGCCGACGGGGCCCGGTCCCCCGCCGCCGCCACCTACTATGACGCCGTGGGCGGGTGGTATTTCGTGCTGCCGGAGCCGCTGTCGAACGGCGTCTCCACCGAGGAACACGGTGCCGGCGGGCCCGAGCGGGCCATCGTGTTCACCATCTCCGGCGGCACCACCCCTCAGAGGAACGTGCTGGTCATCTACGCGCTGACCGGGGACAACCGTCTGGACCGGGCGGCGGTGGACGGACGGTTCATCCTCCGGCAGGAGGACCGGGTGATCTACGCGGCGCAGCTGCTGACGGACGAGCTGACCGAAGAGGATATCCAGGATAATTTCTACATCATATATGACCAATGGCAGGCGGGAGACCTGTAACAAGGAGGCAGAGGAATGAAAAAGGTATTGGTATTGGAGGACGAGTCCAGTATCCGCAGCTTTGTGGTGATCAACCTCAAGCGCTCCGGCTATGAGCCCATCGAGGCGGAGACCGGCGAACAGGCCCTGGAGCAGCTCAAGCAGAACCCGGACGTCAAGGTGGCGCTGCTGGACGTGATGCTGCCGGACATCGACGGCTTTGAGGTCTGCCGCCGCATCCGCGCCTCCGATTCAAAGATCGGCATCATCATGCTCACCGCCAAGAGCCAGGAGATGGACAAGGTGACGGGGCTGATGACCGGCGCGGACGACTACGTGACCAAGCCCTTCTCCCCCGCGGAGCTGACCGCCCGCATCGACGCGCTGTTCCGGCGCACCGGCGCGGAGGAGCCCGAGGCCGACCGGGGCGAGCTGCATCACGGCCCCTTCCGGCTGAACACCCGCAACCGCACCCTGGAGAAGAACGGCGAGCGCATCAAGCTCACCCAGATCGAGTACTCCATCATGAAGCTGTTCATGGACAATCCCGGCCGGGCGCTGAGCCGGGAGGACATCCTCAACGCCGTCTGGGGCCGGGACTACTTCGGCGAGCTGAAGATCGTGGACGTGAACATCCGCCGGCTGCGCATCAAGATCGAGGACAACAGCACCATCCCCACCTATATCACCACCGTGTGGGGCTATGGCTACAAGTGGGGATTCTGACAGTCGTTTGAAAGGAGCGGGCTCCTTGAAAAAACGATCCTATGAGGCAATGAGGCTGACATATACGTATGGGTAAGAAACTTCTGGGAAAAACGCATCTGCGGGGGTTGAAGAACCGCTGGCTCAAGACCGGCGTGCTCATGACCCTCGTCATCATGGTGCTGTTCATCCTGGTATTCTCCCTGGGCGTGCGCAGCTTCTACTATAACGCCGTCCGCACCGGTCTGGCCGCCAAGGCCCAGTCCGCCTCGTCCTTCTTCACCGGCTATGTGTCCCGGACCTACAGCCAGTACTATCAAAGCGCCTACCGCTACACCGAGAGCTTTGAGGACAAGGACGTGCTGGAGCTGCAGTTCGTGAACACCCGGGGCGTGGTGGAGGTCTCCAGCTACGGCATCTCCGCCGGCACCGTGCCCGGCACCAAGGACGTGCGCACCGCCCTGGAGGACCGGCAGATCGGCGCCTGGCACGGCCGCCGTAGCGGCACCGGCGAGCGCATCATGGCCGTCACCGCCCCCCTGCTGAGCCAGGACGGCTCTGTGGTGGGCGCCATGCGGTATGTGACCAGCCTGCGGCTGGTGGACCGCCAGATCGGGCGCATGTCCGCCCTGGCGGCGGGCATAGGGCTGTTGGTGATGCTGGCGGTGCTGCTGTCGAACCTCTACTTCATCCGCACCTTCACCGAGCCTTTGGAGGAGCTGACGGCCCTGGCCAGGCGCATCGCCGAGGGCAGCTACGGCATCCAGGCCCAGAAAAAATACGACGACGAGATCGGCGACCTGACCGACGCCATCAACGAGATGAGCGCCAAGATCGGCGAGTCGGAAAAGGTCCAGACCGAATTCATCTCCTCCGTCTCCCATGAGCTGCGCACGCCCCTGACCGCCATCACCGGCTGGGCGGAGACCCTGGCCTATGACGAGACCATCTCCGACGACGCCCAGCGGGGCATCGCCATCATCTCCAAGGAATCCGGACGGCTCACCAAGATGGTGGAATCCCTTCTGGAATTCACCCGCATCCAGGACGGCCGGTTCAACCTCAACGTGGAGACCCTGGACGTGGCCGGGGAGCTGGAGGAGGCCATCTATACATACGGCAAGCTCCTGGAGCACGACGGCATGACCGTGGAGTACGATCCCCCCGACGAGGACATCCCCTTCGTGCTGGGCGACGGCGAGCGTCTCAAGCAGGTGTTCCTGAACATCATGGACAACGCCGCCAAGTACGGCCGCTCCGCCGGGCGCATCCAGGTGACCGTCGGCGCGGCCGGCGGCTGGGTGATCATCCGGTTCCGGGACTTCGGCCCCGGCATCCCGCCGGAGGAGCTGCCCTTCGTGAAGAAAAAGTTCTACAAGGGCAGCGGCAAGGAGCGGGGCAGCGGCATCGGCCTGTCCGTGTGCGAGGAGATCGTCACCCGCCACAAGGGCAAGCTGGAGCTGGAGAACGCCGCCGACGGCCGCACGGGCCTGATCGTGACGGTCATGCTCCCGGTGATCAAGGAAGAGGACCTGAAAATATAAGAACATCGCATCGACCTACAGAAAGGCGGAAAAATGTCAAATAAAGCACAAGACAATCCCAGCTGCGGCTTCCGCACATCCATCGGCGGGCAGGCGCTCATCGAGGGCATCCTCATGCGGGGCGTGGACAAGCAGTCCGTCGTCATCCGCTCCCAGACCGGGGAGCTGGTCACCAAGGTGGAGCCGCTGCGCCTGCTCAAGGAAAAGCATCCCTTCCTGGGCTGGCCGCTGATCCGGGGCGTGGTGAACTTCCTGGACAGCATGGCCCACGGCATGAAGGCCATCACCTACTCCGCCCAGTTCCTGCCCGACGAGGAACAGGAGGAGCCCAGCAAGCTGGACAAGTGGATCGAGGCCCATTTCAGCTCCGAAAAGGCGGAGAAGCTCATCATCGCCATCGCGGTGGTGCTGGGGCTGGGCCTGGCGGTGGGGCTGTTCATCTTCCTGCCCACGGCGCTGGTGGGGCTGATCCCCGGCCTGCGCCACGGCCATGACGGCGTCCGCACCCTGCTGGAGGGCATCCTGAAGCTGGTCATCTTCCTGGGCTACATGGCGGCGGTCAGCCACATGAAGGAGATGAGCCGCATGTGGGCCTACCACGGCGCGGAGCACAAGACCATCTACTGCTACGAGCACGGCAAGGAGCTGACGGTGGACAACGTGCGCACCGAGAGCCGTTTCCACCCCCGCTGCGGCACCAGCTTCCTGCTGGTGGTCATCATCCTGAGCGTGCTGGTGTTCATCATCGCCAACGCCTTCCTGCATGTGGACAACGTGTTCCTGCGGATATTGGTGAAGCTGCTGCTGCTGCCCATCGTGGTGAGCCTGAGCTATGAGCTCAACCGCTGGATCGGCCGGCACGACGAGCTGGCCATCGCCAAGGTCCTCTCCTGGCCCGGCCGGATGCTGCAGCATCTGACCACCCGGGAGCCGGACGAGGGCATGATGGAGGTGGCCATCACCGCCCTGAAGCTGGTCATCCCGGACCAGAAGGGCGCGGACCAATGGTAAGTCATTTGAAAGGAGCAAGCTCCTTTCAAATGAGAAGGCTACGGCCTGCTGCAGCGCACGCGCAAAGCGCGCACGTTTGCAGGCCGAGAAGGATTTTTTCCGAGGTACACGCCCCCGGAAAAAATGATCCCATTTTCTTTGCGCCTGCGGGCGCAAACTCTGCGAGGCTATCCCCTATCTGACAACAGAGAGAAGATATGAGTCATGGCTAAAACTTACAACGACATCTATATCCGGGCGCGTAAGCGCCTGAAGGAGGCGGGCATCGACGCCTATGGCCTGGAGGCCCGGCTGATCGTCTCCCAGGCGGCCGGCAAGACCATGGAGAAGCTGATGCAGGACTTGAATCTGTACGCCTCCGACGAGTTTGCCGACGACGTGCAGGCCATGGTGGAGCGGCGGATCACCGGCGAGCCGGTGGCCTATATCACCGGCCAGTGGGAGTTCTACGGCGTTCCGCTGGAGATCACCCGCGACAGCCTGATCCCCCGCGCGGACACGGAGGTGCTGGTAAAAGCGGCCATCACCCTGTTCGAGGGACGCAACGGCACGCCGCGCATCCTGGACCTCTGCGCCGGGTCCGGCTGTGTGGGCGTGGCCATGGGCGTGCACATGCCGGGCGCGCGCATCGTCATGGTGGACAACAGCCGCCGGGCCCTCAGCCTGTGCCGGCGGAACATCAGCCGGAACAACCTGGACATCCGGGTCATGTGCGTGGAGGCGGACGTGACCGAGACGCCGCCCCTGCTCCTGGGGGATTTTGACCTGATCACCTGCAACGCCCCCTATATCCCCACGGCGGAGCTGGAGACCCTGGACAGCTCCGTGAAGGACTATGAGCCCATCCAGGCCCTGGACGGCGGCCCGGACGGGCTGGATATCATCCGGCCGGTGATCCGGCTGTGGAAGGGCGTGCTGCGGGACAACGGCGTCATGATGCTGGAGATCGGCGAGGGTCAGGCCCCGGCCGTGGCCCAGCTGCTGGAGCAGGCCGGCTTCACCGGCATCCGGGCCCTGCAGGATACCGCCGGTACCGACCGGGTCATGGTGGCCCGCCTGAAGAGATCGTAAATTGTCCCTCCCCGTCATCCGGGGAGAAAGGAGAGAGATATGGCAGCGAAAAAGACGGCGCCCCCGCCCACCGTGGGACAGGCGGCGGACAAGAAAAAGGCTCTGGAGACCGCGCTGGCCCAGATCGAGAAGAGCTACGGCAAGGGCGCGATCATGCGCCTGGGCGAGGATATCCCCGTGAACGTGGAGAGCATCTCCACCGGTTCGCTGGGCCTGGACCTGGCTCTGGGCATCGGCGGCGTCCCCCGGGGACGCATCGTGGAGATCTACGGCCCCGAGGCCAGCGGCAAGACCACTCTGGCCCTGCACCTGGTGGCCTCCGCCCAGAAGGGCGGCGGCGAGGTGGCCTATATCGACGTGGAGCACGCGCTGGAGCCGGCCTATGCCCGGGCCCTGGGCGTGGACATCGACAACCTGCTCATCTCCCAGCCAGACACCGCCGAGCAGGCTTTGCAGATCACCGAGGCCCTGGTCCGTTCCGGCGCCATCGACGTGATCGTGGTGGACTCGGTGGCGGCGCTGCTGCCCCGCAGCGAGCTGGAGGGCGAGATGGGCGACTCCACCGTGGGCGTGCTGGCCCGGCTCATGAGCCAGGCGCTGCGCAAGCTGGCGGGCATCGTCTCCAAGACCAACTGCATCGTGGTGTTCATCAACCAGCTGCGGGAAAAGATCGGCGTGATGTACGGCAACCCGGAGACCACCCCCGGCGGCCGGGCCCTGAAATATTACGCCAGCGTGCGTCTGGACGTGCGCCGGGTGGAGACCCTCAAGTCCGGCGACGAGATGATCGGCAACCGCACCCGGGTCAAGATCGTCAAGAACAAGGTGGCGCCCCCCTTCAAGGAGGCCCAGTTCGACATCATCTACGGCGAAGGCATCTCCAAGATCGGCGAGATCATCGACCTGGGCGTGAAGCTGGACATCATCGAGAAGGCCGGCGCCTGGTTCACCTGCTGCGGCGAGCGCATCCAGGGCCGGGACGGCGTGAAGGAATACCTCCAGGAGAACCCCGACAAGGCCGACGAGATCGAGGCGCAGATCCGCGCCAACGCCCACAAGCTCATGAGCCCCCAGGCCCTCAAGGCCGCCAAAGCCGCCGGCCGGGCCGTGGACGTGTCCGCGGAGGACTTTGACGACGGCGCGGACGAATAATGCCCGCTGACGAACAGAAAAAATACACCGTCCGATCGGTGATGAACGATCCGGCGGGGGAGCTGGAGCCGCCCAAAAAGAAGCCCCAGTCCCCCCTGGAGCAGGCCAAAAAATGGGCTCTGGATTATCTCAAGCGCCCCCATTCGGAGAAGGAGCTGCGCCAAAAGCTGGCCCAAAAGGGCGTCGCGGAGGCAGACATCGACAGGGTGACCGCCCTGTGCGTGGACTACGGCTTCGTGAACGATGCCGAATACGCGGGCATGATCGCGCGCCACTATGCCGCCGCCGGCTACGGTCCGGGGCGGGTGCGCGCGGAACTGAACCGACGGGGCGTGCCCAAGGAGCTTTGGGACGACGCCCTGGCGGAGCTGGGCGGGCAGGACGACACCATCGACCGGCTGCTGGCGGCAAGGCTGCGGGGCCGGGACCCCGCCGACCGGAAGGAACGGGACAAGGCCGCGGCGGCGCTGTTCCGCAAGGGCTATTCCTGGGATGACATCCGCGCCGCGCTGCGCCGGTATGGGGCGGAGGATGAGTAAAGCCAGCAAAGGGCGGCCTCACCCGTCGGGTCACAGGTAACTATATGAACGTACATTTCACTGCACTTGGATGTGCGAAAAATCTCATTGATTCTGAGCAGATGCTGGCCCTGATCCGGGCCGCCGGCCACCAGATCACCGCGGACCCCGCCCAGGCGGACGCCGCGGTGGTCAATACCTGCGCCTTCATCGAGGCGGCCCAGCAGGAGGCCATCGACGCCATATTGGAGCTGGCCGAGCTGAAAAAGACCGGCAGTCTGAAGCGCCTGGTGGTCACCGGGTGCCTGCCCCAGCGCTACCAGGGCGACATCCTCCGGGAGATCCCGGAGATCGACGCGGTGCTGGGCGTGGGCAGCTTTCCCGACATCGTGGCCGCGCTGGAGACGCCGGAGCGCCACTACGCCCGCTTCGCGGACAAGAACGCCCCCCTGCCGGAGCTGGACCGGACCGTGACCACCGGGCCGGGCTGGGCCTATATCAAGATCGCGGACGGCTGCGACAATCGCTGCGCCTACTGCGTGATCCCCTCCATCCGGGGACAGTACCGCTCCCGCCCCATGGACGCCGTCCTGGCGGAGGCCCGTGCCCTGGCCGCCCAGGGGGTGAAGGAGCTGATCCTGGTGGCTCAGGACGTGACGGCCTACGGCCGGGACTTCCGGGACGGCACCACCCTTTGTACCCTGCTGCGGGAACTGGTGAAGGTGGACGGCATAGAATGGATACGGCTGCACTACCTCTATCCCCACGAGATCACGACCGAGCTCATCGACCTGATCGCCGCCGAGCCGAAGATCGTGAAGTACCTGGACATCCCCATCCAGCATGTGAACGACGCCATCCTGCGCCGGATGCGCCGGCCGGAGAAGCGCGCCTCCATCGAGGCGCTGTTCGCGAAGCTCCGCCAGCGCATCCCGGACGTGGTGATCCGTACCAGCCTGATCGTGGGCCTGCCCGGCGAGGGGGAGGCGGAATTTCAGGAACTCATGGACTTCCTCCGGGAGCAGCAGCTGCAGCGGGTAGGGGTATTCGTTTTTTCGCCCCAGGAGGGCACCGCGGCGGCCCAGATGCCCGACCGATGCAGCCAGGAGGAAGCGGAAGCTCGCCGGGACGCGGCCATGGCGCTGCAGGAGCAGATCATGCGGGCGTACAACGACCGGCACATAGGCATGACGTTCAAGGTCTTGTGCGAGGGTCAGGACGAGGACGGCCGCTGGGTCGGCCGCAGCTGGGCCGACTCGCCGGAGGTGGACGGCCAGGTCCTCTTCACCGGCGACGGCGCCCCGGGGCAGTTTTCCTGGGTGCGCATCGACGGCCAGGAGGACGGCTTCCTCACCGGGCATACCGTAAAAATAAACGATAAAGGATCAAGGGATCGTTTCCTATATGTTTGACTATCTGCGAGAGACCATACGCGCCTACCAGGCCCGGGACCCGGCGGCCCGCAGCGCCCTGGAGATATACCTTTTGTATCCCGGCGTGAGGGCGGTGATGCGCCACCGCCGGGCCCACTGGTGCTGGACCCACGGGCTGAAGTTCCTGGGCCGGGCCATCTCCCAGCGTACCCGGAAAAAGACCGGCATCGAGATCCATCCCGGCGCCACCATCGGCCGGCGGCTGGTGATCGACCACGGCATGGGCGTGGTCATCGGCGAGACCGCCGAGGTAGGGGACGACGTGCTCCTGTACCAGTGCGTGACCCTGGGCGGCACCGGCAAGGACCAGGGCAAGCGCCATCCCACCATCGGCAACAACGTGCTGATCGGCTCCGGCGCCAAGGTGCTGGGCCCCTTCAAGGTGGGGGACAACAGCCGCATCGCCTCCAACGCGGTGGTGCTCAGCGAGGTCCCGGCCAACTCCACCGCCGTGGGCGTGCCCGCCCATATCGCCCGCATCGCCGGCGAGCGCACCGACTTTGCCTCCCGGGTGGACCAGATCAGCGTGTCCGATCCGGTGGCCCAGGAACTGTGCGCCCTGCGCGGCCGCGTCATCCAGCTGGAACAGCAACTTGCAAAGGAGAAGGAGAACTGACCTATGCGTTTTTATAACGATCTGACCATGCAAAAGGAGGACTTCGTCCCCATCGAGGAGGGCAAGGTCCGCATGTACTGCTGCGGCCCCACGGTGTATAACCTCATCCACGTGGGCAACGCCCGGCCCATCATCATGTTCGACGTGCTGCGCCGTTACCTGGAATACCGGGGCTATGAGGTGAACTTCGTCCAGAACTTCACCGATGTGGACGACAAGATCATCAAGCGGGCCAACGAGGAGGGCATCAGCGCCGCCCAGGTGGCGGAAAAATACATCGCCGAGTACTGGAAGGACGTGCAGGGCCTGGGCGTCCGAGCTGCCACCGTCCATCCCAAGGCCACGGAGAACATCCCCCAGATCATCGGGCTCGTCCAGACCCTCATGGACAAGGGCTACGCCTACGAGGCGAATGGGGACGTATATTACCGCACCGCCAAGTTCCGGGATTACGGCAAGCTCAGCCACCAGAATCTGGACGATCTGATGCACGGGGCCCGCGTGGAGGTCAACGATGTCAAGGAGGACCCCATGGATTTCGCCCTGTGGAAGGCCGCCAAGCCCGGCGAGCCCGCCTGGGAGTCCCCCTGGGGCATGGGCCGCCCCGGCTGGCACATCGAGTGCTCGGCCATGTCCAACCGCTATCTGGGCAAGACCATCGACATCCACACCGGCGGCAAGGACCTGATCTTCCCCCACCATGAGAACGAGATCGCCCAGTCCGAGGCCGCCAACGGCGTGCCCTTCGTCCACTACTGGCTGCATAACGGCTTCATCAACGTGGACAACCAGAAGATGTCCAAATCCCTGGGCAACTTCTTCACCGTCCGGGACGCCGCCGCGGCCTATGGCTACGACTGCATCCGCATGTTCATGCTCATGAGCCATTACCGCTCCCCGCTGAACTACTCCACCGACGTCCTGACCCAGACCCAGGCCGCCCTGGAGCGGCTCAAGACCGCCAAAGACAACCTGGACTTCTTCGCGGAAAACGGCAGGGACGGGGACATGTCCCCGGAGGAAGCCGCTTTCGCCGCCGGGCTGAAAAAATACCGCCAGCGGTTCATCGACGTCATGGACGACGACTTCAACACCGCCGACGCGGTGAGCGTGATCTTTGAGCTGGTCCGGGAGATCAACGCCGCCGTCTCCCCCGCCGCCGACCCGTCCAAGGCCCTGGCGGCCGCGTGCCGGGATCTGTTTCTGGAGCTGTGCGGCGTGCTGGGCATCCCCTTCGGCGCCGCCGAGAACCTGGACAGCGAGATCGAACAGAAGATCGCCGCCCGGCAGGCCGCCCGCAAGGCCAAGAATTGGGCCGAGGCCGACCGCATCCGGGACGAGCTGAAGGCCGCCGGCATCATCCTGGAGGATACCCCCCAGGGCGTAAAATGGCACCGGGCGTGACGCGCTCCCGACCACATCAGCTATCCCCCGCCGATCTCGGCGGGGGATTTCCGCATCTTTCCCCATTTTTCGACGATATGGGGTTGACATCCCGGCAAAGGTGTGATAAATTTGTTTTAAATCGTAACCAAATTGTAACTTTTTTCAGTTCGGCGGTGATTACATGTCTGATACAGAGATGGATCCGATGTCCTCCTTGGCGGGATACCTGCGGGAGTCCGGCCCGGAGCAGGCGGTAAAGCTGGCGCGGGAGCTGTGCGGGCAGCTGGAAGGCGAACCGGAGAGCTTCCACGGCGGCATATGGCCGGGGAACGTGACGCTGGATGTGGACGGCCGTGCCGTGCTCGGCAAGCCCTCCTCCGCGCCTGCCCGGAACCGGCCGGCCAGCCAGGTGGAGTATACCTCGCCGGAGTTTTTCTGGGACGGGGACCGCTCCGCCGCCGCGGACGTATACGCTGTGGCGCTGATGCTCTATGCCGGGTGCCAGGAGGGTTACCTGCCCTTCCAGCCCCACGTCCCCGACCTGGCGGCCAAGGACCGGGCGGAGGCGCTGCGCCGGCGGATGAAGGGCCAGCGCGTGACCGCCCCGGACAACGTCAGCGAACAGCTGAAAAAGGTGCTGGAAAAGGCCCTCTCCTTTGATCCGGAGGGCCGGTATATCACCGCGCGCGAGTTTCTCTCCGCCCTGAACACCGTCCCCGAGGCGGCCGAAGAGGCGGATATCGCCGCGCCCCTCGGGGCCATGGCCGCCGCCGCGGCAGCGGCCGCCGCGGAGATGGGCCTGGAGCCCGAGCCCGAGGAAGAAGCCCCCGCCCCGGAGCCGGAGGTGGACCCCGAAGAGCTCCTCCGGGCGGAGAAGGCCCGGGAGGCCGAGGATGCGGCCGCCGCAGCCCTGGCCGCCGCGGTCCTGGCGGACGAGAGGGCTCTCGCCGCGAGGAAGGCCGAGCTCGACGCCGCTCCCGAAGCCGACACCGCACCTGAGCCTGATGCTGCTCCCGAACCCGAGCCTGCGTCTGACGCCGCGCCAGAGCCAGAGGCGGTGCCCGAGACAGGATCCGCGCCCGACGCCGAAGCCGCGCCCGGACCGGACGCTGAGCCCGAGCCCGACGCGGCAGCCGCGCCCGATGCCGCTTCCGGGACGGAAGAGGGCGCGCCCGAGACAGGGCCCGAGGCCGACGTCCCGCCCGCACAGACGCCCCCGGAGCCGGTCATCGAGACGGCCTCCATGTCCACCGCCGACGGCGAAGCCGCCGCCAAGCGGGATTATAAAGTACAAAAGAACTTCGAGCGGACCCGCGTGCCCCGCCCGGAGCCGGTCAAGCGCCGGCGCTCTCTTGCCGCGCCCATCCTGTGCGGGTTGGCGGCCGTGCTGATCATCGGCGGGGTGGGCTGGGTTCTGTTCAGCGGCGGCAGTCAGCCGGAGCTCTCCAGTCCCTTTTCCACCCAGGAGCCCCCTCCCCCGACGGAGGAAGGCCCCTCGCCCACGCCGCTGAGGATCACCCCCGCGCCCACCAAGACCCCGGCGCCCACCAGGACGCCCGCCCCTACTCCCGACGCCACCCAGCCCTTGCCTACCCCCATCGTCCCTGTCGCGCCGCTGTACGGCGCTGACGGCGGAAACGGCGGCGGTACTGCCGCCAACCTTGGCGCCGGCGGCAGCGGCAGCAGCGGCGGCACTGGCGGCAGCCCCTCCGGCGGTAGCAGCGGCGGCGGTACTGGCGGCTATGCTCCTTCCGGCGGCGGTTCTTCCGGGACCGGCTCCTCCGGCGGCGGCAGCAGCTTCACCGTGTCCCCCGCCAGCGGCACGGTCTATCTCACCGGCGACCAGGTCCGGGTCCGTTCCGGCCCCGGCACCGGCTATCGCATCCTGGGCTCCCTGAACAAGGGCGATCCCATCGTCCGCACCGGCACCGTGGCCAACGGCTGGACCCAGGTGACCTATGGCGGCCAGACCGGTTACATCTACACGCAATATCTGACCGAGACCACGCCGGCCACCCCGGAGCCCACCCCCGGCATCCCCGTCACCCCCGAGCCGTCGCCTGTCCCCGCGCCGACCTACTCCGTCAGCAAGCAGGACGTGACCTATGCCGAGGCCAAGGAGGCCGCGGCGGCGGACGGCGGGCTGGCCATCGCCCCCGACGAGACGGCGTTCAACGCCCTGACGGACGCCCTGCGCGGCAATGGCGAAGGTCTGGAGTTTGCCTGGCTGGGCGCGGAATACGACGCCGTGAACGGCGCCTGGTACTGGTCCAACGGCTCGCTCCTGCCCCTCGGCGACCCCCACTGGGCCGATGGCTTCCCCGTTCAGGGCCACGACGTGGTGATGCTGTCCCTGATAGACGATGAATGGAAGTTCGTCTCTCTGTCCTCCGCCGACTTCGACCCGGCCTCCGACACCTATGCCGGAAAGCTGGGATACGTGACCGCCGGCTGAGACGAACAAAAAGGCGGCGCCTGAGCCAGCTCAGGCGCCGTTTTTCTGTCCTCTGTACCAAAGCGCTCCCCCTCCCGACGGCCACAAGATACTGCCCATACTCTGTTTTCAGGCGCTCCGGAAAGGCGCAGCCCTGAAGCGGGGCCGCGCATGCGCTCTGATGAAATATCCGCCGCCCCTTTTGGCGCCTGTTTTTGTGCAAAAACGCCTTTGACGGAGGCCCGGCCGGCGGGTATAATAACGATACAACGTGTAGCACCCAATGCGTAAATCCGGTTGGGGGCCGCGCGTTGTCTTTTTATGTGTGAAAGGAAGTCAAAATGGAAAAAGAACCGAACCGTTTCCTGGGCGACGCGCCCATCGGAAAGCTCATGGGAAAGTACGCCGTGCCCTGCATCATCTCGCTGCTGGTGGGTGCGCTCTATAACATCGTGGACCAGATCTTCATCGCCAACGCCGCCTATCTCGGCTCCTACGGCAACGCCGCCAACACGGCGGTGTTCCCCCTGACGGTCATCGCCCTGGCCGTGGCTGTCATGATCGGGGACGGCTGCTGCGCCTTCGTGAGCCTGAGCCTGGGCAAAGGCGACGCGTCAGACGCCAGAAAGAGCGTAGGCAATGCGGTGGTCATGACCGTGGCGAGCGGCATAGTCCTGTGCGCCATATACCTCGTTTTCGCCGACCGGCTCATCGCCCTATTCGGCGGCACGGTCAACGACGAGACCTTCCGGTACTCCCAGGAGTACTTCTTCTGGATCACCCTGGGCGTTCCTTTTTATATGTTCGGCCAGGCCATGAACCCCATCATCCGGGCGGACGGCTCCCCCCGGTTCGCCATGGCGTCCACCCTGGCCGGGGCAATAGTTAACATAATCCTCGACCCAGTATTCATCTTCGCCTTCCGCTGGGGCATGATGGGCGCGGCAGTAGCCACGGTGCTGGGCCAGGTGGTGACGGCGGCGCTGGCGGTGTGGTATCTGGCCCGGATGCGGCTGGTCCGGCCGGCCAAGGGCAACTATCGCGTGGACGGGCACATCGCCGGGCACACCCTGCTTCTGGGCGTCACCAGCTTCCTGTCCCAGATCTCCCTAGTGGCATCCATGGCCGCCGTCAACAACATGCTGCGCCAGTACGGGGCCCTGGACCCGGTGTTCGGCCTGGCCCAGTACGCCCAGATCCCCATAGCGGTGGTGGGCATCGTGATGAAGTTCTTCCAGATCGTCATCTCCATCGTGGTGGGCATGGCGGCGGGGTGCATCCCCATCGCGGGGTACAACATGGGCGCGGGCCTCACCGGCCGGGTGCGGAGCCTCTTCACCCGCCTGCTGGCGGCCGAGGCCGCTGTGGGCGCGGCGGCGCTCATCATCGTGGAGTGCTTCCCCTCCCAGCTCATCGCCATCTTCGGCGCGGCCAACGAGAGCGCCTATTACACCCAGTTTGCCCTGCGGTCCTTCCGCGTCTATCTGTGCATGGTGATCTTCGCCTGCGTGAACAAGGCCTGCTTCATTTTCCTGCAGGCCATGGGCAAGGCGCTGGCGTCCACGGTGCTCTCCATGGTGCGGGAGATCCTGTTCGGCGTGGGGCTTGCCCTGCTGCTGCCCCGGTTCTTCGGGCTGGACGGGGTGCTTTATTCCATGCCCGCGTCCGACGCGCTCACCTTCCTCATCGCCGCATGGCTCATCATAAGGACCTATCGGGAGCTGCGCGGCGAGGCCAAGTCCCGTGCCCATCGCGGAGCCCGGATGCTCTCCAAAGCCTGAGAGGGAGCCCGCCCCGACGGACAAAAGGAACGACGGCATTTTGCCGCCGTTCTTTTTATTTGCCGCTTCCATGTGTTGCACCTCGGCATAGATGGAAAACCGCCGGATGACCCTTTTTCAGGCCCCCAAATAGAGCCGGATGATCTCCAGATATTCCTCGGGGTAGAAGCCGATCTCGCCCTGGAAGCGGGTCAGGGCGATGAGCCCGCCGTCGATTTCGTCGATGGAGGCCAGCATGGCGGCGTTGTCGGCCTTGAGGCCGCCGCCGTAGACCACGTCCATGCCGCCCGTGCGCTCCTTCACGAACCGGGCGATCTTCGTGATATAGGGCTTGTCGGCGGGCGTCTTGCCCGGGCCGATGGACCACACCGGCTCATAGCCGATGACCACCTTGGACTTGTCCACGCCGGCCAGGCCCACGTCCAGCTGCCGGCCCAGCACGTTCTCCCAGTCGGCCTGCTCCTCGCTGGTCTCCCCGATGCAATAGAGGACCGTGAGGCCCGCGGCCTGGGCGCACCGGATCTCCTGGTTCAGGAGCCGGTCCACCGCGGCCGTGTCCGCGCTGCCGCCCTCGGCCAGGACGCCTTTTTTATCGCTGCGCTCCTCGCAGTGGCCGATGAGGGTGCTCTCGCAGCCCATGGCCTTCACGATGGAGGCCGGCCGGTTGCTGGTCAGCGCGCCGAAGTTGCCGCCGGGGGCGGTGTTGATCCGGTACACGCTCTGGCTGCCCAGCTTCACGGGGCTGCCCTGGCACCGGGCCGCCGCGGCGGAGAGCAGGTGGGCTTCCGGCAGGTACTGCACGAATTCCACCTCGGCCGGGTCGTATTTTTTCAGTCCCTCCTGGGTGTCGCTCACCACCGCCGCGCCCCAGTCCTTCACCGCCGCCAGCCGGTTCACGCCGCCCAACTCCACGGGCACGTCGAACCGCTTCAGATTCAGATAGATATGTTTCATGCGCTCACCTCAATATGGCATACTCCGGCCAGTCCCCGCCCATGAGGGGCAGGGCATAGTCGAAAAATTCGTCCGCAACGGCATTCCCGCCGGCGATCCACTCCAGGGGGAAGGTCTTTTCCGCGTTGGCCACGTCCGCCAGGGGCACCAGCTCCATGGAGCTGGCATAGACGGGAGCCCGGACGGCCTGGATGGAGACCATATAGCCGCTCTTTCCGGCCAGCGCCGCCTTCACGGCCGCCCGGCCCACGGCGTACGCCTCCTCCCGGTCCACCGCCGAGACATAGGGCATGGCCGCCCGGCCCAGCAAGCCCGGCTTCTCCGCCCGGGACTTGAGGCCCAGCTTTTGGATGATGGCGTCCGTCACATGCTGGGCGGTGCCGCCGGGGATGACGTGGCCGAAGCCGTCCACGATGCCCGTGTCCGCCAGGGGCTTGCCGTCGGCACCACGCAGTCCCTCGCTGACCGTCACCAGCAGGCCCCGGCCCTGGGCCCAGGCGCGCTCGATGTCCGCGAGCATCCTGTCCTCGTCCACCGCCACCTCCGGCAGGTAGGTGAGCACCGGGCAGTTGGTCAGCCGCGCCGCCATGGCGCTGGCCGCCGTGACCCAGCCGGCGTTGCGGCCCATGTACTCGGCCACCACCACATGGATGGGCAGGGCCGAGGCGTCCAGCGCCAGCTCCGAGGCGCTGAGGGCGGCGAACCGGGCCGCCGAGCCGAAGCCGGGGCAGTGGTCCGTGCACGTGAGGTCGTTGTCCATGGTCTTGGGGATGCCGATGACCCGCAGGTCTAGCCCCTCGGCCTTGGCCAGCTCGTTCACCTTGTGGCAGGTGTCCATGGAGTCGTTGCCGCCGTTATAGAAAAACGCGCCGATGTCAAACTTTTTCAAGGTCTCCAGCACGGTGGGATAGTCCGCGTCGGTGAGCTTGCGCCGGCAGGAGCCGATGGCGGAGGCGGGGGTCTGGCCCAGCCGGGCGATGAGCTCGGCGCTCGCGCCTGTCAGGTCGATCAGGTCCCCGGCCAAAATGCCCTCCGCGCCAAAGCGGGCCGCGTAGATCCTGCCCACCCGGCCGTCGTCCCGGGCCGCCTCCACCGCCCCCTGCAGAGAGCGGTTGATGACCGCCGTAGGACCGCCGCCGTGGGCGATGAGGATGTTCATACCCATGGTCAGATGCCCCTTTTCCGGTAGTACTCCGCCATCTCGTCCAAGCTGACGGGCTGGATGAGGGGGGCCTTGCCCACAGAGTCGAACTCCACGATCAGGGTGCCCACCACTTCCTTCACGCCCCGCTCGATGCAGTCCACGATCCGGGCCACGTCGCCGTCGGGCACATTGCCGTACATGACCGTGTCCATGATGGGCGGGAAGAACACCCGGGGATCGAAGGCGGCGGGATTGGCCCGCAGCAGCTCATAGATGGGCCCGATGGAGGCGCTCTGGCGCAGTGCCGGCTCGTCCCGGAACAGCTCCCGCAGGTTTCTCGTCACCGCCAGGCGGATGTCCGTGTCCACGTTGATCTTGCGGATGCCCAGTTTGGAGACCTCCTTCAGCTGCTCCTTCTTGATGCCGTAGGCGTCGTGGATGTCGCCGCCCAGGGCGTTGATCTCGGCGACGATGTACTGGGGTACGGTGGAAGAGCCATGGCTGACCAGGGTTCCCTCGATGCCGGCGTGCATCATGCACTCCTTGGTGGCGATGGCGATCTCCTTGCGGATGACCGTGTCCTTTCCCTTGTTGGCACCGTGCTTGGTGCCGTAGCTGATGGCCAGCGCGTCCACCCCGGTCTTACGGAAGAACTCCACCGCGTCCATGGGGTTGGTATAGGTGCTGGTGGCGGCGAACACGTGGTCCTCCACCCCCGCCAGGACTCCCAGCTCGCCCTCCACGGTGACGCCCCGCTCGTGGGCGTACTTGACCACCTCGCGGGTCAGCTCCACGTTCTCGTCGAAGGGCAGGCTGGACCCGTCGATCATCACGGAGGTGTAGCCCCCGGCGATGGCCGCCTCGCAGGCCTCGAAGCTCTTGCCGTGGTCCAGGTGCAGTGCCACAGGGATGGGGCTGTGTTCGGCGTATTTCTTCACCGCGTTGGCGATGTTCAGCGCGCCCTTTTTCTTGTCCTCCAGGGTGCCGTTGGCGAAGTCCGTCCGGCCGCCCATGAAGGCGTTGGCCAGGTCCGCCCCCTGCAATATGGCGGCGGCGCGGAACATCTCGTGCACCTCGATCACCGCCTTGGCCTGGCAGACGGCGTTGACGTTGAACGCCCCCTGGGCGTAGTTATACTTCTCGGTGGCGTCCAATATGGCTTTCATTGGGACCAGTGGCATGGTTTTTTCCTCCTTATCAAGATCACGGCCTTTCGGTCGTTTTTACGCCTCATATACGCGTGCGCCGGCCACGTATGTGGCGCGCACAGTGAGCCCATCGTCCAGCACCGCCAGGTCCGCGTCCATGCCGGGCCCGATGGTCCCCTTTCCCGCCAGGCCCACCAGCCTGGCGGGCGTTTCCGTCAGCAGCGGCAGCACCCGCTCCACGCTCTGGCCGGTGAATCGCACCAGGTTTCTCAGCGCCTGGCCGGTGGTGAGGGTGGACCCGGCCCGCACGCCGGTATCCGCCAGCACCGCGTCCCCGTCCCGGACCACCACGTCGTTGACCCCCAGCTTATAGTTGCCGTCCGGCAGGCCGGCGGCCTGGATGGAGTCGGTGATCGCGGCCACCCTGTCCCAGCCCTTGCAGGCAAGGAGCATCCGCACCGTGCCGGGATGCAGGTGCCGGCCGTCGCAGATGGCCTCGCACACCACGTCCCGCTCCAGCACCGCCCCCATGATGGCCGGCCGGTGCTGGTGGAAAAGGCCCATGGCGTTGAAGGTGTGGGTGGCAGCCCGTGCGCCCGCGTCGATGGCGGCAATGGCCGTCTCATAATCCGCGCCGGAGTGGCCGATGGCCACGGTCACGTCCCCGGCGATGGCCCGGATCATGTCCACCACGCCGGGCACCTCCGGGGCCACGGTGATGTACTTCACCGCGCCGTCCGCCGCGCTCTGATACTTATAAAAGAGGTCCGCGTCCCCCTCCCGCAGCAGGTATTCCGGCATGGCGCCCTTATAGGCCGGGGCCAGGAAGGGCCCCTCCAGGTGGATGCCTAAAAGCCGCGCGCCCGTGACGGGCCCGGCCATGGCCGCCCTGGCACAGCCGATGGAGCGCAGGGTGGCCTCCTCCGTGTCCGTGAGGATGCTGCACAGCCATCCGGTGGTGCCCTGGGAGGCGAAGAACCGGGAGATCTTCTCAAAGCCCGCCTCATCGGCGGCGTTCACGTCCACTCCGCCGCCCCCATGGGTATGGATGTCGATGAAACCGGGGACCAGCATGTTCCCCGCCAGGTCCACCCGCTCACAGTCCGGGGGCACCGGCGCGCCTTCCGGCGCGATGACGCCGTCCACCGCCAGCAGGTCCCGGCGCACGAACCGGCCGCCCTCATAGACCCGGCCGTTCTGGAAAAGCACCGCGCCCATGCCGTCAGAAGGGCCGGCCCGCGGCCAGGCTGTTGGTGTAGATGACCGCGTCCGGGTGGTCTTGCAGAAGGCTGGCCGGGAAATGGGCCGTCACGGGGCCGTAGGCCGCCTGGCGCACCACCGCCCGGTGCCAGTCCCGGAACACCCCCAGGCGCACCTTTTTCGCCGAGAGGATCTGGCGCATGCCGATGGTGACGGCCTTTTTCGGCATGGCGTCGATGGCGCCGCCCCGGTCGCCGATGGCGTTGGCCGTGCGGGTCTCCGGGGTGAGGGCCACCACCCGGGTGCCCAGAGCGGCGAACTCCGCCGCCGTCAGGTCCTCCCGGGCCTCGTTGAAGGCCAGATGGCCGTTGATGCCGATGCCGCCGAAGCAGATGTCCGGCCCGCCCAAGCTCTCCAGGAGCTTATCCCCCTTCTCCGGGTCCGCCGGGTCCGGGAACACCCGCTGGCTCTCGGGCATGAGAAGGTCCGCATCGATCTGGCCGTATACGTTCCGGGCCATGAAGCCCCGGAAGGACAGGGGGCTGGCCGCGTCGATCCAGGTCCCGTCGTCGCCCAGATACTCGTCCATATTGAAAAACCAGCAGTTATGAAGGTCCAGCCGCTCCCGGTTCACCAGCCGCACGAAGATGGGATACTGGCCCACCGGCCCCACCGGGCAGATGAACACCGTCCGCCTGCCGGCGGCGTTATTGGCCCGGATGGCGTTCACCATCTCCAGCGCCAGCTCATAAAACACCTCGCCGGAGTCCCCCAGAGGATATACCGGTATCTTCGCGTCCCTGCCCAGCTCGCCGGCGGGAATAGAAAAATAGTCCATGCGAAACGCTCCTTTGCGCCGTTTTTTTCATTCTAGCAACAGCCATGGCAGATTGTCAAGGACCGCCAATCCCGGAAGACAATTTTTAGATGAAACTGTGCACTATTTTGAAAATAATTTGCCATTTAGAGCATTTTGCTCAAAAATCTCCGAATTCCTTCTTGCGTGTTTGGTGCAATCATGCTATCATATCGGTGACAATACAGCCCCGCGCGGCCGTAAATCTGAATGGAAAAGAGTGATGCGACTTGAATGAGAAAAAGCCCGAGAAGATCAAGAAAAAGCCTCTGAGCAACAAGGTCTGGCTCCTGATCTCCCTGGCGGTGGCCCTCGTGGTGTGGTACCTGCTCAGTCTGGGCAAGTCCACGGGCCGCAGCTTTCCTTTCATCGGCAAGACCTTCATCGAGTCCTTCCCCAAAATGGCGGTGGAGCGGAAGGTGCTGTGGAAGGACTTCTGCAGCAGCATGATCTGCGTGGCGGCCGGCTTCGGCCTGGGTTTCGTCACCGCCATCCCGGTGGCGTTCCTCATGGCCTGGTACACCCCGGTGCAGAAGATCCTCATGCCCTGGATCAACTTCATCCGGAACATCCCCGCCCTGGCCTACGCGCCCCTGATCGTCATCATGGTGGGCGTGGGCAAGACCCCCGCCATCATCCTGATCTGGATCTGCACCTTCATGACCATGTGCGTGACCATCTACGGCGGCATCGCCAACATCGACACCACGCTGGTGAAGGCGGCGCGGGTGCTGGGCGCCAAGGACATGGACATCTTCTTCCGCATCACCCTTCCCGCCACGGTGCCCTTCATCATCACCGCCGTGCGCCTGGGCCTGGGCGCGGGCCTGACCACCCTGCTGGCCGCCGAATCCACCGGCGCGCAGGCCGGTCTCGGCATGCGCATCCGGGCTCTGTCCGGTACCTTTGAATCGGCGCCCATGCTGATGTACATCATCATCATCGGCATCATCGGCATGCTTTTGAACATGCTCGTCAACTTCATCGAAAGGAGGCTCACGTCATGGCAGGAGAAGATCGAGCAGTAAAGCTCCACATCGAAAACGTCTATAAGGAATACAAGGGCGAGCACGGCACCACCGTGGCCCTCAACGGCGTGGACCTGGACATCATGGAGAACGAGTTCGTGTGCGTGGTGGGCCCCTCCGGCTGCGGCAAGAGCACGCTCCTGAACATCATCGCGGGGCTCCACGAGGCCACCAGCGGCACCTGCTACCTGGACGGCAAGCCCATCACCGACGTGGGCGTGGAGCGGGGCGTGGTGTTCCAGCAGTACGCGCTGTTCCCCTGGCAGACGGTGCTGAAAAACGTCATGTTCGGCCCCCAGATGAAGCGCCTGCCCAAGGCCGAGTGCGAGGCCATCGCCCGCAAGTACATCAAGCTCGTCGGCTTGGAGGGCTTTGAGAACTCCTATCCCAAGGAGCTGTCCGGCGGCATGAAGCAGCGGGTGGCCATCGCCCGGGCCTATGCCAACAACCCCGAGGTGCTGCTGATGGACGAGCCCTTCGGCGCCCTGGACGCCCAGACCCGCGCCCAGCTGCAGACCGAGCTTCTCAAGACCTGGGAGGAGGAGCAAAAGACCTGCTTCTTCATCACCCACGACGTGGACGAGGCCATCCTGTTGGCCCAGCGGGTGGTCATCATGTCCGCCCGGCCCGGCCGTATCAAGCGCATCGTGGACGTGGACATCCCCTATCCCCGGGACCAGGCCACCAAGAACGACCCCCGCTTCCTGGAGCTTAAGACCGAGGTCTGGAACGAGGTCTACCAGGAATACCTGGAGGTCCGCAAGTAACCGTACCTGACCGGCAAGGCCGGAAAACATAAGGTAATCATTATTTTTAGGAGGATAATCATGAAAAAGTTTCTCGCACTTGTTCTGGCTCTGGCACTGGTCCTGAGCCTGGGCGCCGTGGCCTTCGCCGCTGAAGAGGCGCAGGAGCCCATCACTCTGCGCGTCGGCTACATGGCCAACTACGCCTCCCTGTGGGCCGTCATGACCGGCATCAAGGGCGGCTTCTTCGAGGAAGAGGGCATCACCATCGAGCTGACCGAGTTCGGCGACGGCCCCTCTGAGATCGCGGCCATGGAGGGCGGCTCCATCGACCTGGCCTACATCGGCAAGGGCGCCCATCGGCTCTGCATCCTGGGCAACGCCATCATCTTCGCCCCCAGCTCCGTGCACACCACCGACAAGCTGGTCTGCTCCGCCGAATCCGGCATCGAGACCGTGGAAGACCTGGCCGGGAAGAAGATCGGCTACAGCGCCGGCTCCTCCTCCGAGACCACCCTGGACAACGCCCTGAAGGTGGCGGGCCTGACCCGTGACGACGTGACCCTCAACGCCCTGGACCCCGGCTATATCGTGCCCGCCATGATCTCCGGCGACATCGATGTGGCCGTGACCTGGAACCCCTACACCACCATGTGCCTGGAGCAGAGCGAGGGCTCCTATGAGATCGAGTTCGCCGACGGCTCCACCAACATGTCCAGCTGGATCTGCCTGCCCGGCTACGCCGAGGAGAACCATGACACCCTGGTCCGCTTCAGCCGTGCCCTGTTCAAGGCCATGGATTACGGCGCCGATCCCGAGCACGCCGACGAAGTGGCCGGCTGGTGCGCCGAGCAGACCGCGACCGACAAGGACATCAACCTGCTGCAGTGGGGCGACGCCCACTGGTTCAACATCGCCGACATGGTCGCCGCCATGGAGGACGGCACCATGAAGGGCTACTATGAAGGCGTGCAGAACGATATGCTCGCCGGCGGCAACATCACCGAGGAAGAGGCCCATGAGGATGTGGGCGACTGGGTGCTGTTCGACGTGATGCAGGAGGCCCTGGACGCGGTGGCCGAGCCCGCCGAATAAGCTTGACGGACGGACCGCCATCCTTATAAAATAGCGAGGGCCCTGGGTATCCCAGGGCCCCATTTATTAAATGACGCCGGTACTTTTGCAGAGCAAAAGTTCTCGCTGCGCTCGCCGCGCAAGCGCGGGGCGTCAGTTCCCATTCGAGGCGGGGCTCCCGCCCCCCTCGAGCATTTAATGACGCCGGTACTTTTGCGGAGCAAAAGTCCTCGCTGTGCTCGCCGCGCAAGCGCGGGGCGTCAGTTCCCATTCGAGGCGGGGCTCCCGCCCCCCTCGAGCTCCCCCCTATCTTCCTATCTTCATTTCCTCTCTTTGATAACTGTGAGGCTTGTATCCTATGAACATCACCGTTGAACACGCCCAAAACGACACGCTCATTTTCGCCGCCGACGAGCTGCGCTCCTACCTGAGCCGGATGCTGCCGCCCGACACAGCGCTCTCCGTCGCGCTGCGGGTGGATCCCGCGCCGGGCAGCGACCGCTTTGCCGTGGACCTCTCCCCCACCGGCGGGACCATTACTGGCAATTCCGGCCGGGCGGTGCTGCTGGGGGCATACGACGCGCTGCGCCGTCTGGGCTGCCGGTTCTTGGCCCCCGGCCGGGACAACGAGCTCGTGCCCCGGATCGGGCCGGAGGCGCTTCGCCTGCGCTATGAGAAGACCGCGGCCTTCTATCATCGGGGCGTGTGCATCGAGGGGGCCGACAGCCGGGAGAACATCCTGGACTTCATCGATTGGCTGCCCAAGGCGGGCTATAACGCCTTTTTCCTCCAGTTCAAGAGCCCCTCCGTCTTTCTGGCGCGCTGGTACCGCCACCTGAACAACCCCGCTCTTCCCCCGGAGCCCATGCCCGCGCCGGAGGCGGTCATGGCCGAGGCGGAGGCGGCCGTCGCCCGCCGGGGCCTGATGCTGCACAAGGTGGGCCACGGCTGGACCGGCCAGGCGCTGGGCTACGACGCCAACTCCTGGGACGCGGACAGCCGCCCTCTGGCGGAGGACAAGCGGGCTATGGCGGCGGAGATCGGCGGCGTGCGGGGTCTCTTCGGCGGCGTGCCCGCCAACACAAACCTGTGCCTTTCCGCCCCCGACGCCCGGGAGCGTTTCGCCGCACTGGTGACGGATTACGCCCGGGAAAATCCCGGCGTGGACTATCTTCACATCTGGCTGGCGGACGCCTTCAACAACATCTGCGAGTGTCCGGCCTGCCGCCGGACCACCCTCTCCGACCAATATGTGGCGCTGCTGAACGACATCGACCGGCGGCTCACGGCGGAGGGACTGGACACAAAGCTGGTGTTCCTGCTCTACCAGGAGCTGCTGTGGCCGCCCGTGAAAGCGCGTCTGGAGCACCCGGACCGGTTCGTGCTCATGTTCGCGCCCATCAGCCGCACCTTTGCCCGCTCCTACGACACCGCCCAAGTGCCGCCCATCCCGCCCTACGTGCGCAACCGGATCACCCTGCCCGGCGACCTGGGGGAGAATCTGGCTTTCCTCCGGGGCTGGCAGGCCATCTTTGGCGGGGACAGCTTCGTCTATGACTACCCTCTGGGCCGGGCCCACTACGGGGACCTGGGCTACGTGCACATGGCCCGGATCATCCACGGGGACGTCCAACGGCTGCGCGAGCTGGGTCTGAACGGCACCGTGAGCTGCCAGGAGCTGCGCGCCGGGATGCCCAACTTCCTGCCCAACTACGTGATGGGCCGGACCCTCTTTGACCCGGAGGAGGACCTGGACGGGCTGCTGGAGGAATACTTCTCCGCCGCCTATGGCGCCGGCGCGCCCCGGGCGCTCTCGTTCCTTTCCGAGCTCTCGGAACTGAGCGACTGCGACTACGTGAACGGCAAGGGCCCCCGCCGGGACCCGGCTTTGGCCGGCCGGATGGAGCGTGCCGCCGCCCTGTGCCGGGCCTTTGCCGCCGCGCCGCCCGACGGGTGCGGGCCGGTGCAGGCGGGCTTCTGGGACCGGCTGGGCTACCACGCCCGCTACGCCGGCCGTCTGGCCGCCGCTCTGGCCGCCCTGGCCCGGGGCGATACGGACGCCGCCGTCCGTCTGTGGCGGGACCTGGCAGTTTTCATTGGCGCCAACGAGACCCGGTATCAGCCCTGGCTGGACGTCTACCGGGCGCTGGATGTGACGGGCAATTATACCGGCTTTTTGAAAATCGCCGCCTCCTAAGACGGCCCAAGGCCATGCAGGAAGAAGGAAAACCGCTCCCGACCGACGGTCGGGAGCGGTTTGACGTCATTTTGTTATTGTCCGCTGTCGTAGAAGATCTTTTCATCCGGCAGGACCAGGCCCAGCTTATCCCGGGCGATGTCCTCGATGGTCTTGTCGTCGTAGCGGTTGTCGATGGCGTATTGCAGGGCGGCGTTTTCCTCCTGGATCTGCTCCACCTGACGGCGCAGCTCCGACTCCATCTCCGTGGCCGCGGCTACTTTTGTCCGCATATTCATCAGGGCGATAACGGCGTAGGCGATCAGTCCCATCACCACGATCATTGTCAGCCAGCTTGCCCGGCGCAGTTTCACGGCTTCTCGCTCCTTTCCGTTCCCGGCGGGTCTGTTTCCAATGTGTAACCATTATTGTAAACCATTTCCGGCCATTTGAAAAGAGTTTTTTTGCCTGCGCGCGCAAAAAAACCGCCGCTTTCCGCACAGGAGCCGTCAAAAACGCCGCCGTCCGGGCCGCCGCGCCCCACAGCCGCCCCCACAGGGGCCGGGTCACCGGGCTCACGGCCCCCAGCCACAGGGCCAGCCCTCCCGCGCCGAACAGGGTCATATAGAGCCTGGGGCGCCCTTCACGGGCCGCCAGTCCTCCCACGAACAGCGCCGCCGCGGCCGCCAGCGCGAACAGTCCGTCCGCCGCCCAAGCGGGCAGGCGGGCCCTCTCCCTGGCCCCGCCCAGCAGATCGTAGAGAAAGCCCAGGCCCGCCCCCAGCAGGACAGACCATCCCGCCTGGAGCAGCTGATCCGTCACCGGCAGCTCCATCACCGGAACAGCCGGGCCAAAAATCCCGTCCGGGGCCCCGTCTCGGCATAATCCAGGCTGCTCACCTGGCCGGAGATATGCAGCTCCCCGCTGGCCTTTTCCAGCTTATCCACCTTCAGGCCCTCGCCCCGCACATACAGCACCCCGCGGGCGGTACGCACGGCCACCTCCCCCTCGTCGAAGCTCTCCACCTCCTCCACGCCGGTCATCCACAGCTCCCGGCAGTCCTCCATGGTCAGCTTGTGGGGCGGCAGGCTCCTGCCATTGTTTTCCTCATAGCCCATAAAGAACCCTCCCATACTCTTTGCTACAAGAATATGGGAGGGTCCGTCACATTATGCCAGCCTCGCAGCGCTCGCGCCCGCAGACCCCGGCGGCGTCAGCACATCTTCGCGCCGGCGGGGATGGCGTCGTCCACCATGAGAAGGTTCAGCTTCTCCTCGCCGTGCTCCTTGTGCACGGCGGAGATGAGCATGCCATTGGAGGCCAGGCCCATCATCTTCCGGGGCGGCAGGTTCACGATGGCCACCAGGGTCTTGCCCACGAGCTGCTCCGGCTCATACCACTTGGCGATGCCGGAGAGGATCTGCCGGTCGGCGCCGGTGCCGTCGTCCAGGGTGAAGCACAAAAGCTTGTCGCTCTTTTTCACATGGGTGCAGGCCTTCACCTTCACCGCCCGGAAATCGCTCTTGCAGAAGGTCTCGAAGTCCACATACTCCGTCGCCTGGGGCTCCAGCTCCACGGCGGGCAGGGCGGCCTTCCTGGCCTCGGCGGCAGCGGCCTCCAGCTCCTTGATGGCCGCGTCCATGTCGATGCGGGGGAACAGGTTCTCGCCCTTCTGGGGGGCGGCAGTGTCGGCCAGGGAGCCCCAGACAGCCGCGCTGTCCCAGGTCCGGACCGCCTCGGGCGCGCCGATCTGGGCGAAGAGCTTGGCCATGCTGTCCGGCATGAAAGGCGTCAGCAGCACGCCGCAGATGCGGGTGGTCTCCAAGAGGTTATAGAGCACGTGGGCCAGCCGGGCGCCGTTGGCCGGCATGTCCTTGGCCAGGGCCCAGGGGGCGTTCTCGTCGATGTACTTATTGGCCCGCTGGATGACCTTGAATACCTCCTCCAGGGCGTTCTGGAACTGGAAGCGCTCCATCTGAACCTCATAGCGGTCCCGGAGAGAGGAAGCCAGCTCCTTCAGCTCGCCGTCGGCGGGAGTGGGCTCAGCCCAGGTCCCGCAGCCGGCGGGCAGCGCGCCGCCGAAGTACTTGCCCACCATGGCGGTGGTGCGGGATACCAGATTGCCCAGATCGTTGGCAAGGTCCGTGTTGATGGTCTGGATCAGAAGTTCGTTGGTGAAGTTGCCGTCGGAGCCGAAGGGGAAGGTGCGCAGCATGAAAAACCGCAGCGCGTCCACGCCGAATCTCTCCGCCAGGATATAGGGGTCCACCACGTTGCCCCGGCTCTTGCTCATCTTCTCCCCGCCGAAGTTCAGCCAGCCGTGGCCGTAGACCTTCTTGGGCAGGGGCAGGCCCATGCTCATGAGCATGGCCGGCCAGATGATGGAGTGGAAGCGGACGATCTCCTTGCCCACGAAGTGCACATCGGCGGGCCAGAACTTTTCAAGATCGTGGTGGGCGTCGTTCTCCAGGCCCAGGGCGGTCATGTAGTTGAACAGCGCGTCCACCCACACATAGACCACATGGCCGGGGTCGAAGTCCACGGGGATGCCCCAGGTGAAGCTGGTGCGGGAAACGCACAGGTCCTCCAGGCCGGGCTTGATGAAGTTATTGACCATCTCATTGACACGGCTGCGGGGCTCCAGGAAATCGGTGTTCTCCAACAGGTCCTGCACCCGGTCGGCATACTTGCTGAGCCGGAAGAAGTACGCCTCTTCCTCCGCGTCCACCACGTCCCGGCCGCAGTCGGGGCACTTACCGTCCTTGAGCTGGCTCTCGGTCCAGAAGCTCTCGCAGGGCTTGCAGTACTTGCCCTTATAGGTCCCCTTGTAGATGTCGCCGTTGTCGTGCATCTTCTTAAAGACGCGCTGGATGGCGGTCACATGGTAATCGTCGGTGGTGCGGATGAACCGGTCATAGGAGATGTTCATCAGCTTCCACAGGTCCTTGACGCCCCGGGGCCCCTCCACGATGTTGTCCACGAACTGCTTGGGGGTGACGCCGGCCTCCTTGGCCTTGTCCTCGATCTTCATGCCGTGCTCGTCCGTGCCGGTGAGGAACATCACGTCGCAGCCGCAAAGGCGCTTATACCGGGCCATGGCGTCGGTGGCCACGGTGCAGTAGGCATGGCCGATGTGCAGCCGGTCGGACGGATAATAGATGGGCGTGGTGATGTAAAATTTCCCGTTACTCAAAGTCGGTATCCTCCGTTCATCGAATGGTCAGTATGATCCGCCGTCCCCTTCCGGCGCGGCGGGGGGTTCGGTCACGTTCTCGGCGGGCGGGGCCTCCGGCGCGGGCACCTCGATGGGGGGCTGCTCCGGCTGGACAGGCGGGGGCTCCGGCGTGGGCACCACCGGTTCCGGCGTAGGCACCGCCGGTTCCGGTGTGGGCACCACCGGCTCCGGCGTGGTCACCTCGACGGGCGGCTGCTCGACGGGGGGCGCGGGAGGTTCGGCGGGCGGCGCGGTGGGCGCGGCGGTAGGCGCCGCGGTAGCGGTGACGGCCTCCGCTTTGTGGTAACGGCTGGATGCCTCCTTCACGGAGCTGATCAGCGCGCCGTTTTTGTCATACACGTTCCGATAGGTCTGGGCGTAGTAGAACTGAGAGTCCTCCCAGGTGTCGGAGGTGATCTTCACATAGCTGCCGTCCGTGTCGGTGCCCAGGATGCGCACGGTCAGATAGCCGTTGGAGACCCACGCCTCGATCTTGATGGGGAAGTCCCGGTTGTTGCGGAAGGTGAAGTCCGGGCCGCCCCAGCTGACGGTAGCGTCCATGCCCAGAGGCAGGTAGTTGACGGTGAAATAGTGGTCGTAGCGCACCAGGATCTCCAGGTTGGCGTACAGCGTGCAGTAGTACAGCGTGGAGCTGCCCTGGCAGATGCCGCCGCCGATGGCGGTGGTATGCTGGCCGTTCTCATAGGCGCCGGCGGACTGATAGCCCTTGGCGGTGGTCCGCTCGCCCAGGCATGTATTGTAATCGAACTTCTCCCCCGGCTGGATGACCGTGCCGTTCATGGCCTTGGCGGCCAGGGTTATGTTGTTGATGCGGGCGTAGCTGGACCCGGCCAGGGTGGTGCTCTTCTCGGCCAGCACGTCGGAGAAAAGCTCGCCGCTGAGCTGGTCGGCGGTGATCTCCGGGTCCTCCCGGATCAGGGGGATGGTGACGGTCTCGCCCTCGGCCGTCTGCTCCCAGAGGCGCCTGGCCTCGTCCATGTCAAAACGGACGCCCTGGACGGCCTGAGTGACGCCGCCGGTGGCCGGATCGTAGGCCGCGTTCACCGGCGCCACGTATACCTCGTCATACAGCTGCCGCAGCAGCGCCCCGACGTCCACCGCGCCGGTCTGGTCCGGCTGCGTCTGGGAAGACGGGTCCGGCATCTGGTAATCGATGGGGTCGTACTTCTCCTGCTCGAACGCCTCCAGGATCACGGCGCACACATCCGCCGCGTCCGCCCGGATCAGGCCGCTGTTTTTCACGATGGTGATCGCGTCCTCGCCGACGTTCACCTCCGTGGTGCCCAGACTCTCGTTGACCCGCTGGACCACCGGCGTCACCAGTTCGCTGAGCAAGCGGGTGTCCGGCTCGCTGGTCTGGTCCATCTCCGCCTTCAGGTCCACCGGCTGTTTCTGACAGGACCGATAGGCCTGCCAGTTGGCGAGCATGCTGCCGCCGCGGCCGTAGCTATAGGCCAGCTGGGCAAAGCCCGTGCCGTCCAGCGGCTTCAGTCCCAGGTCCTGGGCCGTGACGGTGACGGCGTCCCCCGTAGGAAAGTTTACCGTCACCGAGGCGTTTTCATACCGGTCGGCGGGATCGCCCAGGGCCTGGGCGGCCTCCTCCACCGTCATGCCCCCCACGGTCACGCCGTTGACGGACACGTTGGGATAGATGGTGGTCAGCTTGGCCACCCGGCCCGCCAGGGAGACGCACACCGCCAGGGACGCCACCAGCACCACCAGCGCCGCCGCCACCGGGATCAGCCAGCGCAGGATGCTGCCGCGGCGGCGGGGAGGCTCCTCCCATCGCGCGTCCCACTGGGGCGGCGCGGGCGGCTCCCGGCGCGGGGGCTGGGGGGCGCGCTGCGGCTGCGCCGGCCGACGGGGCTCCCGGGGCTGCTCCCGCTCCTGTTCAAAGGACGGTCCCGGCCGCCGTGCGGTGCTCTGGGGATGGGGGATGTCGTCGGGCAGGATCGCCGTGGTCTGGGGCCGCACGGGCGGCTCCTCCGGCGCGGGCACCTCCTCCGCCTGGGCAAAGGCGGGCTCCGCGAACGGGGCCTCCGCCGTCTCCGGCTCCTTTTCAGCCTCCGGCGCGGGTCCCTCGACCGCGTCCAGCAGCGTCTCCGGTCCTTTTTCCGGCGCCGAGGCCCCGGCCGCCGGGGCGCTCTCCCCGCTCACGGCCGCCGCGGGCGGCCGCTTCGCCTCCGCGGCGGGGGCGGACGGGCCCGCCGGGCCCTCTTCCGCCAAAACGTTCATGGCCTGGCTCTCTTTCTCCAGCCAGTCCTCAAAATCCAGATCGTTCAGAGTCGTCATTTCCGTTTTGACCTCCTCTCAGATCAGATGCGCAGCTCTCCCGCGCCGGTGAGCTCTCCCACGCCCACGTCCATGTTTTCCTCGATCCAGGGATTGCCGCTGATGCGGTACTCCGCCTGGGCCTCCCAGAGGGAGCTGATGAGGATATTGCTGAGCAAAAATCCCTGGGGGGTGAAGCACCAGCGGCCGTCGAACTTTTTCGTCCAGCCGTCCTTCTCATATTCCTGCAGCAGCGCCTCGATGGGGGCGAAATCGCTGCGGTATACTCTGTGATACTCCTCCGCGGAGATGCCCCGGCTGCGGCGCATGCCCAGCATCAGGTACTCCGAGGCCCGGTCCAGCTCGTCCAGCTGCTCATACTCGTCCAGGATGTCGCCCCCCTGGACGACGCCCCGGATATAGGCGTCCAGATCCCGCACGAAGCTGTAGCGGGTATTGCCGATGCAGGAGTGGGCGCCGGGGCCGAAGCCCAGATAGTCGTCCATGTCCCAGTATTTCATATTGTGCCGGGACGCCTTGCCCCGGCGGGCGAAGTTGGACACCTCGTACTGCTGGTAGCCATAGTGGGTCAGGGTCTCCACGGTGTAGAGGTACATATCCGCCTGCTCGTCGTCGGAGGGGACGACGGGGCTGTCCTTATAGGAGGCGTACATGGGCGTGCCCTCCTCCAGCTTCAGCCCGTAGCAGCTCAAGTGGTCCGGCTCCAGGTCCAGCACCTTTGCCAGGGTCTCGGCCCAATCGCCCTTGGTCTGGTTGGGCAGGCCGTAGATCAGGTCGATGCTCAGATTGTCGAACCCCGCCCCCCGGATGAGCTTCACCGCCTTTTTCACCTGGGTGAAGTTGTGGCGCCGGCCGATGATCTTCAAAAGATCGTCGCTGGCCGACTGGACCCCCAGGGAGATGCGGTTGACGCCCTCCTTCCGCATCAGATGCAGATCGTGGCTCTTGACGCTGTCCGGGTTGCACTCCACGGTGACCTCGGCGCTCTTGAGCACCTTTGCGGACCGCTTGAGGGCGTTGAACAGCTCTGTCAGCCGCTTGCCCCCGTAGTAGCTGGGGGTGCCGCCGCCGAAATAGACCGTGTCGATATAATAGGGGGCCATGGTGTTCTCGGCCTCCTTGATGTGCCGCAGCAGGGCGTCCTGATACTTGCCCATGCTCTTGTCACAGTGGGCCAGGGAATAGAAATCGCAGTAGCCGCACTTGGAGGCGCAGAAAGGTATGTGGATATATACTCCCAGGTGCTTATCTTCCATAGACGTTCATTCCAAACTCTCTGTTTCCGTCTGCGCCTGCTCCGGCAAAAAATCCGCCTTCGTGAACCGGATCAGGTCCTCTTTGGTCGGGGCCTCCATGGCCGCCAGCCGGTCGGCCTGGCGGACCACCATGTCCTCGAACTGGTTGCGCACGTCCCGGCCGTTGCCGAAGTTCTCGTCCCGCCCCTCGTAAAGGGCGTCGAAAAACTCCTTGGAATAGGCCTCCGCTTCCTCGTCCAGCTCATAGCCGTTCTTGCGGCACTGGCCGTGGAAGATGGCGTTGAGCTCGTCGCCGTTATAATCGCTGAAGAAAATATACTTATTGAACCGGCTCTCCAGGCCGGGGTTGGAGCTGAGGAACTTCTCCATGGGCCCGGTGTAGCCCGCCACGATCACCACCAGGTCCTCCCGGTGATCCTCCATGGCCTTCAGGACCGTCTCGATTGCCTCCCGGCCGAAGTCGTTTTCCCCGCCGCTGGCCAGGGAATAGGCCTCGTCGATGAACAGCACGCCCCCCAGGGCGGAGGCGATCACCTCCTGGGTCTTGATGGCCGTCTGGCCCACGTAGCCCGCCACCAGGCCGGACCGGTCCACCTCGACGAGCTGGCCCTTGCTGAGGGCCCCGATGGCGGCGTACAGCCCGCCGATGAGCCGGGCCACCGTGGTCTTGCCGGTGCCGGGGTTGCCCATGAACACCATGTGCAGGCTCATGGGCGGCACGGGCAGGCCGTTTTCCTTGCGCAGCTGCCGGACCTTCACCAGGTTCATCATGCTCTTGACGTCCTTTTTCACCGCCTCCAGGCCCACAAGACCGTCCAGCTCCGCCATCAGCGCGTCCAGATCCGGCTTCTCCGGCGCCGCCTCTTCGGCCGCGCCAGTCTGCGTCTGGCCCTGGGCGGGGCCGTTGGACGCCGCCGCCTGGGGCGGATTCTTCTCCAGGAAGGAGGGCTGGGCGCTGGTGACGAAGTCCGCCGCCCGCAGACCGGGCTTGCCCTTCTTCACCCCCGCCCCGTCGCACAGGGCCGAGAGCTTGTCCGCGCACTCGGTGATGTACTCCGCCTCGGCATAGGTCACGTCGTCATCCACCGCCGCCAGGCACAGCAAAATATTGGTCAGCATCCGGATGAACACACGGGAGCAGTCGGTGCCCCGGCGGGCGTCCTGCTCCGTCAGGGACCAGAAAAACAGCGGCGGCAGGAACTCTCCGCTCCGGCCCACCTCGCCGGTCAGCGCCCACAGGAGCCACGACGGCTTGGGCCGGCCCTTGGAATACAGGGCGTTCATGGCCTCGGCGTGCTCCTCGGTCAGACTGGCGCTGCGGGCAAAAAGCTGCAGCGCGCAGGAGGTGCAGAACTCGTCCATCTGCGCCGCCAGGCCCCGGCCCGCCGTGCGGTAAAAGGCCTCCGTATTGGCGATATAGGTCTTGTGCAGCTCCTCCGGCGAGCGCTTCCACTGGGTGGGCATAGGCCGCCCCCTTTCTGTGCCCGGGGCACAATACGACATCTTATGAGATATTATATTACAAAAATTACAAAAAACAAGAGGAATCGTAACCTTTTATAAAAATTATGAGCAAAGACGCGGCCGTCCGCAGGCAGCAGACACCGTTGACGGCGTATCGGGGGCTGTGCTATGATGAGATCAGATCTTACAAAGGACGGTGACGCTCCATGTTCACACACGGAAAGCAGGTCACGGCGGCGCTCCTGGCGGCGATGATGCTCCTCGCCATGGCCCTGACGGCCGGCTCGGCGCGGGTCTCCCTGTCCGCGGACGACGGGGTGGAATACGAGACCTACACCAACGAAATGACCCGTTTCTCCCTCTCCTATCCCGCCGGCAGCCAGGTGTCGGAGCCCTATGACAACCTGGTCATGTTCACCGTCTCCGACAGCTTCCGGGTGACGGCGGAATATGCCTATTACACCGTCGGCACGGAGCGGTTCGTCTACTCCGCCGCGGACTTTACCGCCATGATCGCCGACGACGCCCAGGTCCTGGCGGACTGGGTAGGCGTCGACGCCGTGACCGTCGCCGCCATCGTGCGGGACGAGGCGTTCTTCCGGGTGGACTACGCCACCCAGATCAGCGGTGAGGACTGGGACGGCCGCCTTTACATCTTCGACGGCCAGGGGGAGTTCGGCTGCTACGTCCTGCAGGGCATCATCCGGGACGGTGCCGACAGCGCCTGCTGGGATCAGCTGTTCCGGATCGCCGCCTCCTTCCAGGTGCTGGAGCCCTACGAGGCGGAGGACATGACCATCTATGAGATCGCCGACTGGGACATGGAGGTCATGCTCCAAAACGGGAACGTGGGCGACATCCGCTTTGAGAACAGCGGCGGCATGAAGGCGCTTACCGTCGTCCCCGGCGGGTGCTCCGAGTCCGACGCCGGGCTGGTCATGGACCAGCTCATCTATGACAGCTCCTATTCCATGGAGCAGATCATGAACGAGTCGGCGGACTTCATCCTCTCCAAGCCGGACGCCCAGATGATCTCCGCGCCCAGCACCGAGGCCGCTCCCATCGGCCGCTACACCTCCGGCATGTATATGGCCTCCTACACCGACAACGGCGGCACCGTCATCGCCCTGCGGGTCTTTATCCCCCACGGGGACGACTGGTGGAGCATCAGCGCCCGGAGCACCGAGGACGCGCTGGAGCCCGTGATGGCGGCGGTCAGCGACATGCTGTTCTCCCTGCGCTTCGGCGGGGAGCCCACCGTCGGCGCGGCCGAGTCCATGTCCTCGGCCGGCGGGACGGCGGACATCAACAAGAGCCTGCCCCAGATCCTGGACTGGATCGAAAGCCAGGATAACTTCTATGGCGGCCAGTATACCAGCCCCATCGGCTGCGTCAGCGACGTGAACGGCGACGGCAACTATGAATTTTTGGCCCTGTACGAGACCACCGAGGGCGCCGGCGCCTACAATGTGATGTACGAGGTCTGGACCATCCGCCCGGAGGGGGCCGGCCAGCTGGATCAGGGCGTGCTGTTCATGGAGGTGGGCGGCAACGACGGCTTTGTCGGCCTCGCCGAGAAGGACGGCGTCTATTATCTGCTGAAGAGCTCCTCCGGCTGGGACGGGGACGTGGGGACGGACGTCCGCCAGCTCATCCCCCTGAGCGGGGATGAGACCGCGCTGCTCTACGATCAGGCCCTCGAATACTCCTACATCACCCAGCTCATCGAGTCGGACGGCGGCGTGGGCACCACCACGACGCTGTACGCGGGCGGGGAGCCGGTCCCGGACAGCGAACTGGGCCGGTATTCCGCCAGCGTCAAGCCGGTGCTGCACGCCGGTCTGATGGGCGACAGCACCCGCTCGGACCTGACCGGTACCTCCCGCGACCTGTACGGTCTGGGCGAGGCCGTCAGCTTCGACGAGCTGCGCCAGCACGACTTCAACGCCGATTTCGGTCTCTGAGGCCCAGACAAAAACAAAGACCCGGCTGCGGCCGGGTCTTTGTTTTTGCGCATTATCACTCTGCCTGGCTCACCAAAGTGGTCATCTCGGTGATGGGCATATAGGCGTCCGCTGCCGCCTCGGCCATGGCCACGAACCCATCGTAGGGCGCGGAATAGGTGTCCAGATCGTTCCACAGGAACACGCCCCGGGCCTCATAGCCCACGTCCGCGCCTTCCATCAGGCGGTCGGCCACGGTCTCATAGGCGTCCCGGTCGGCGCTCTCGCCGTCCACGGTGTATTCCTCCGCCTCCACCAGGCCCGTCTCCGCGTCGTTCTCCAGATACCGGCTGCACACCGCGCGGGGCGCCAGCACCCCGCCGTCGCTGTCAAAGCGGATGAACTCGTCCCAAGCCGTCTCGGCGGTGCCGTTGGCGCTGTCCACCCAGAAGCACCAGCCGTCCTCGGTCCGGCTCAGCCGGAAGGACTGGAAAAAGCTGGCGCAGATGCCCACGGGATGGAAATACGTTTCCCCAAAAGCGCCCGCGGCGCTGTCCAGGTCGCTCGCCACGCAGTACACCACCCCGTCCACCAGGTCGAACAGATGGGCCCCCAGCGTGGCGGACGCCCCCTGGTCGAACACCACCAGCTCCGGCGTGCCGTCCAGGTCCAGGTCGATGAAGCCCAGACCGCTGACGCCCTCCGGCCACAGGGCCGCGAAGATGTCGTAATTCTCGTCCAAAAACGCCAGATACGCCTCCCGCCAGCCCTCTTCCTCCGCCGGAAGGATCAGGGTCTCCGGCACCTGGGCAGTGGGCGGCGCCTCCGGCGCTGCGGTCGCGTCCGGCGCCGGCGGACGCTCGCCCTCCGCGGCCTGCGCCGGGACGGCGGCAGCCCCCGTGAACAAAAAGACGCAGGCCATCAGCGCCGCCAAAATACAACTGTGCAGACGACCCATGGCCCACCTCGATACTTCATATTATGTAAATCTCTTATCTGTCATTATAGCCGAGGCCCTGCGCAAAAGTAAAGGGATGCGGGCAAACTGTAATAACTTGTAATTTGCCTGCGGAGAGGCTTGACATACAGCGGAAAACGTGGTAAATTAGCACTCGTACGAAAAGAGTGCTAATCGCCTGGAAAGGAAGCGTATCGATATGGCGAAAAAACAGTTCAAGGCCGAGTCCAAGCGGCTGCTCGACCTGATGATCAACTCCATCTACACCCACAAGGAGATCTTCCTGCGGGAGATCATCTCCAACGCCTCCGACGCCATCGACAAGCTGTGCTACCGGTCCCTGACGGACGAGAGCGTGGGCATGGCCCGGGAGGACTTCCGCATCTGCCTGGACGTGGACAAGGACGCGCGGACGCTGACCGTGCGGGACAACGGCATCGGTATGACGAAGGAGGAGCTGGACAGCAATCTGGGCGTCATCGCCTCCAGCGGCACCCGGCTGTTCCGGGACAACCTCCCGGAGGGCGAGGCGGCTGCGGACGTGGACGTGATCGGCCAGTTCGGCGTGGGCTTTTATTCTGCCTTCATGGTCTCCGACAAGGTGACCGTGATCACGAAGGCCTTCGGCGAGGAACAGGCCTGGAAGTGGGAGTCCGCCGGCGCGGACGGCTACACCATCACCCCCTTCGAGAAACCGGATGTGGGCACGGACGTGATCATGCACCTCAAGGCCGACTCCGACCAGGAGGACTACAGCGCCTATCTGGAGAGCTGGAAGCTGAAGGACCTGGTGAAGAAATACTCCGACTATGTCCGCTGGCCCATCCACATGACCGTGGAGCGCCGGGAGTGGGACGAAAAGGGCGGCGAGGACGGCAAGGGCGCCTACAACACCATCAGCGAGGACCAGGTGGTCAACACCATGGTGCCCATCTGGCAGCGGCCCAAGAGCGAGGTCAGCGACGACGACTGCAAGGCGTATTACAAGGAGCATTTCCACGACAGCACCGATCCCGTGGGCGTGATCCGGGTCAACGCCGAGGGTCTGACCAGCTATAAGGCCATGCTGTTCATCCCCGCCCAGGCCCCCTATGACTACTACACCCGGGACTATCAGCCGGGCCTGCAGCTCTATTCCTCCGGCGTGATGATCATGGACAAGTGCGCGGACCTGGTGCCGGAGCACTTCCGGTTCGTCCGGGGCGTGGTAGACTCTCCCGACCTGAGTCTGAACATCTCCAGGGAGCTGCTGCAGCACGACCGGCAGCTGAAGATCATCGCCGGCAACCTGGAGAAGAAGATCCAGAGCGAGCTGACCCGCCTGATGGCGGAGGACCGGGAACACTATCTGACCTTCTATAACGCCTTCGCGCCCCAGTTGAAATACGGCGTGGTAGGCGATTACGGCATGCACAAGGACCAGCTGAAGGACCTGCTGCTGTTCTACAGCGTCAGTCAGGACAAGCTCATCAGCCTCAAGGAATACGTGGCCGCCATGCCCGAGAGCCAGAAGAAGATCTACTATGCCTGCGCCGAGACCGCCAAGCGGGCCGCCGCTCTGCCCCAGGCGGAGACTGTGAAGGCCGCCGGCTGCGACATGCTGTGCCTGACAGACAGCGTGGACGAGTTCGTGATGCAGATGCTGGGCAAATACGAGGAGAAGGACTTCTGCAACGTCACCAACGATGATCTGGGTCTGGAGAGCGAGGACGAGAAAAAGCAGGCCGAGGAAAAGGCCGAGCAGTCCAAGGAGCTGCTGGACTTCGTGAAGGAGAGCCTGGGCGGCGCGGTGGAATCGGTGCGCATCAGCCACAAGCTCAAGAGCCAGCCGGTGTTTCTGACCACCGACGGCGAGGTGACCCTGGAGATGGAGAAGTACTTCCAGAGCCTGCCCGGCGTGCCCGAGGCCGAGCGCATCAAGGCCAAGCGGGTCCTGGAGCTAAACGGCGCCCACCCCGCCTTCGCCGCCCTGCAAAAAGCATACGAGGAGGACAAGCCCCGGGCCGCGCGTCTTTCCATGGTCCTGCTGGCCCAGGCCCAGCTGATCGCGGGCCTGCCGCTGGACGACCCCGCGGCGTACACCGAGCTGGTGTGCGGCCTGTTCTGAGCCACAACGGGATAACAGCGCCCTCCGGCAAAATGCCGGAGGGCGTCTCTTTCTTGCTTGGGGGCCGCGCTCACACGGTGATCAGATAGGGGTGCTCCAGCAGGTACTGCAGATCCCGGAACACATTGCCCACCGCCTGGCCGTCCACCACCTGGTGGTCGAAGGTCAGATACATATGCATCATGTCCCGCGGCGCCAGGGTCCCGTCCGGCATATACCGGGGCTTTCTCACCGTCCGGCCGAAACCGAAGATCGTCACCTCCGGCGCGTTCAGGATGGGGGTGGAGATGTCGATCGGGAACATGCCCACATTGGACACCGTGACGGTGCCGCAGCCCTGTTCGCCGGCCTGCAGGCGTTTCTCCCTGGCGCGGGCGCTCAGCTCCTTGGCCGCCATGCTCAGCTGGGTGAGGGACAGGGTGTCGGCGTTTTTGATCACCGGGACCATCAGCCCGCCCTCCGTGGCCACGGCCAGCGACAGCTGCACATGGGAGTGGGAGTAGAAGGTCTTTCCGTCGAAGGTGCCGTTGAGCAGCGGATATTTCTTCATCACCTTGCACACCGCGGCGCAGAGCAGATCGTTCACTGTCACCCGGCAGCCCAGATACTCCTGGCTCTCCACCAGCTCCTGCCGCAGGGCCAGCAGGTCCGTCACGTCCACCTCGCACACCGCCGAGCACTGGGCGGTCTGCTGGAGGCTTTGGAACATGTTTCTGGCGATGGTCTTGCGCACGCCGGTCCAGGGGATGGCGGTGACCTCGTCCGCCGCGGGGGCGGCAGCCTCCGCCGGTGCGGGCGCGGCCTTGCGCGCGTCCAGGTACGCGGTCACGTCCTTGGCGGTGATGCGCCGTCCGTCGGGCCCGCCGCTGGCCGTCACCTCCGCCAGATCGATCCCCGCCTGGCGGGCCATCTTCCGGGCCAGGCCCGTGGCGCGAAAGTGCCGTCCGCCGATGCGGCCGGGCATCTCCGGCACTGCCGCCGCTACGTCGGGCGCGGCGCCGGCAGCCGGGGCAGGTCCCCCGGCCGGGGTAGCAGGCGCGCCGCTCACCAGCGCGTCGTATTCCTCTTTCGTGTCGGTGACCACGGCGATGGGCGCGCCCACGGCCACCGTGTCGCCCACAGCGGCCAGGATGTGCAGATATCCCCCGTGGACGGCCTCGTATTCGATGGTGTTCTTCTCGTTTTCGTATTCCATGATGGCCTGGCCCTTTTGGACCAGGTCCCCCTCGGCGGCCAGCCACTGGCCGATGGTGCCCTCGATCATGGTCAGGCCGGCCTTGGGCATAACGATCTCAGTACGCATGGGTCCGTCTCCTTTCCCGCTCAGAGCGCGGCGCGGATGGCCGCGCAGATGCGCTCCACGGAGGGGACGGCGGTCTTTTCCATGGGGATGTTGTAGGGCATGGGCACGTCCAGCGCCGCCACCCGCAGGATGGGGCCGTCCAGCTCGTCATACTGCTCCTCCTGGAACCGGGCGGCCAGCTCCGCGCCCACGCCGGAGGTCTTGTTGCCCTCCTCCACGATGGCGGCGCGGTGGGTCTTGGCCAGGGACGCGTAGATGGTCTCGGTGTCCAGCGGGGCGAGGGTGCGCGGGTCGATGACCTCCAGCTCGATGCCCTCCCGGGAGAGGATCTCCGCCGCCTCCAGCGCCCGGGGCACCATCAGGCCGATGGCCACCACGGTCATGTCCCGGCCGGGGCGCTTCACGTCCGCCTTACCGATGGGGATGGTGTAATCGCTCTCATAGAGCGCGTCATCGATCTCCTGCTTGACCTGGTAGAGCTGCTTGGGCTCGCAAAACAGCACCGGGTTATCGGAGCGGATGGCGCTCTTGAGAAGCCCCTTGGCGTCATAGGCGCAGCTGGGGGTGATGATGGTGAGGCCGGGCGCGTGCATGAACAGGCTCTCCGTCACGTTGGAGTGCTCCGCGCCGGCGCCGTTGGCGCAGCCCTCGGCGCAGCGGATGACCAGAGGCAGCTTGTACTCCGGCCCGTGCATATAGCGCCACTTGCTGACCACATGGAAGATCTCCGTGAACGCCACCATGGTGAAGTCGGCGTACATCAGCTCCACGCAGGGGCGCAGCCCAGTCATGGCCGCGCCGGCGGCGGTGGCCACGATGGCGGTCTCCGCGATGGGGGTGTTGCGCACCCGCTTGGGGCCGAATTCCTCCAGCATCCCCCGGGTGATCCCGAAGATGTTGCCGAACTGGGCCACGTCCTCGCCGTAGATCAGCACCTTCTCATCCCGGCGCATCTCCTCCTTGAGGGCGTCGCCGATGGCCTTGGCATAGGTAACTTTCATCGTCTTGCCTCCTTCCCGCTCACGCGTACAGCCCGTCGAAGATCTCCTCCGCCGTCATGGCGGGGGCGGCCTCCGCATGGGCGATGGCGGTCTCCATCTGTTCGTCGAACCCGGCGCGCATGGCGGCCAGCTCCGCCTCCGTGACCACGCCCTCCTTCAGGAGCATCGCCTCCAGGTTCTTCACGCAGTCGTGGTTCTCCACCCAGTCCTTGGTGACCTCGGCGTCCCGGTAGGCGCACTGGTCGCCCTCAAAGTGGCCGCGCCAGCGGTAGTCCTTGCATTCCAGCACCGCCGGGCCATTGCCGGCGCGCACGTAGTCGCTCATCTTCTTCGCCGCCCGGTAAACGTCCAGCACGTCCGTGCCGTCGGCCACCTCCGAGGGCATGCCGTAGCCCGCGGCCCGGTCCGCCAGCGCATTGGGCACGGGGATGGTGCTGCTGGCGGGGGTGGAGATGGCGAAGCCGTTGTTCTCGCAGATGAACAGCACTGGCAACTTCCAGGCCGCCGCCAGGTTCATGGCCTCATACACGGGGCCCCGGCTGGAGGTGCCGTCGCCCATGAACATATAGGAGACGTTGGGCCGCTGCTCATAGTCGATGGTCAGCGCCGCGCCCACGGCCACGCCGGTATCGCAGCCCAGGGTCCCGGACATGCCCAGCACGCCCGTGCGCAGCTCGCCGATGTGCAGACTGCCGCCCCGGCCGCCGGAGTTGCCGGTCTTTTTGGCCAGCAGCTCGCCGAAGAACATGTCCAGGTCCGTGCCCAGCATCCAGGGCATGGAGATGGGCCGGTGGGTCAGCTTGAAGTAATCCCCCGGCTGGCGGGTGGACAGCACGCCCACATAGGTGGCCTCCTGGCCCACGCCGCTGTGCACATGGCCGGGGACGCGCCCCTGGGCGTACAGGTCGCAGAGCTTCTCCTCCAGCAGGCGGGTCTCCAGCAGGTCCTTGTGGATCTGCCTCAAAAATCGCGCTTCATATTGCATGATTGGCTCCTTCCAATATCGTTCCCGTGTGGTCAGGGCACCAGGATCATCTTGCCCGGCGCGCCGGATCGGATGGCCCCGATGGCCGTGTCGAAGTCCTCCAGGGGGTATACGCCCCCGATCACCGGCTCCAGGGAGAAGCCGGGAGCTCGCAGGATGTCCATGCAGTCGTCCCAGGTCTCGAACATCCGTCGGCCGGAGATGCCCGTATAGGTGATCTCCCGATAGATGATGTCCTCTGTCAGGTCGATGGGGATCTCCCCGTTGGGCAGCCCCACGGACACCAGGATGCCGCCCTTGCGCAGGCTCCGCAGACCGGAGACGATGGCCCGGCCGCTGCCGCTGATGTCGATGGCGGCGTCCGCGCCGCGGCCCTCCGTGGCCGCCAGCACGGCCTTTACGACGTCCTCTTTCCCGCTGTTGACGGTGATGTCCGCGCCCATGGTCCTGGCCAGGGCCAGCTTTTCGTCAAAGAGGTCGCAGGCGACGATCTTCGCCGCCCCGTGGACCCGGCAGGCGCCGATGGCCATCAGGCCGATGGGACCACAGCCGCTGACCAGGACGGTCTTGCCCTTCACGTCCGCCCGCTCCACCCCGTGCACGCCCGCGCCCATGGCCTCCAGCATGGCGCCCATCTCATAGCTGACGCCCTCCGCCAGCGGCACGGCGCAGCCGGCCGGCACCGGGGCGTACTCAGCGAAGGCCCCCGGCTCGGTGACGCCGAACAGCTTCATGTTCTCGCAGATATGCATGTTGCCCGTCCGGCAGGAAAAGCAATGCCCGCAGGGGATATGGGTCTCCACGCTGATGCGGTCGCCCACCTTCAAATTCGTAACGGCGGCGCCCACCCGCACGATCTCGCCGGCCGTCTCATGGCCGAACACGATGGGCAGGTTCTTCATCCGGTTTGCCGCCCACTCGTTCCAGGCAAGGATGTGCATATCCGTGCCGCACACGGCGGTGGCGCGCACCTTCATGAGCACCTCGTCGTCCTTTATCTCCGGGATGGGCAGATCGGTGCGGTATTCATACCCGGGGCCGGCGCTCATCTTGCATATGCCGCGCATGGCAGCCTGCATGGTATCGCCCTCCTTTCTATGCTCTCAGCCTCTCGGCCGGAATGCTCCGAATTTAGAATAAGGGCCCGAAGGTTTCGCGCTTCGGGCCCTTCCGAATGGTGTTTACTTGTTGGGGGTGTGGATGGCGCGCTTTTCCGCGTGCAGCGCCGCCTCCCGCAGCGTCTCGGTGACGGTGGGGTGGCTGTGGATGGTGGCGATGATCTCGTCCAGGGTCATCTCCTCGCCGATGGCCAGCGCGCCCTCGGCGATCAGGTCCGTGGCCCGGGGTCCGATGATGTGCATGCCCAGGATCTCGCCGTATTCCTTGCCGGCGATGATCTTCACCAGGCCCTCGCCGCCGTTGATGATCAGGGCCTTGCCGTTGGCGCTCATGGGGAACTTGCCGACCTTATAGTCCAGGCCCTTGGCCTTGCACTGCTCCTCGGTCAGGCCCACGGACGCCGCCTCCGGCTCGATGTACACGCAGGTGGGGTTGGTCTTTTCGTCGTACAGCGCGTCGATGCCCATGATGTTCTCGGCCGCCACCTCGCCCATGGCGGAGGCGGTGTGGGCCAGCTGGGCGTGCCCCAGCACGCAGTCGCCGATGGCGTACACGCCCGGCACGCTGGTCTGCATCCGGTCGTTGACCACGATGCGGCCCCGGTCGTTTTCGATCTTGCCGGCCTCAAGGTCCAGGCTCGCGGTATTGGCCCGGCGGCCGATGGCCACCAGCACCTTCTCCGCCTCGAAGGAGACGGTCTCGCCGGCCTTATTTTTGCAGACCACCTTGGCGCCCACGGGGGAGGGCTCCACGGACTGCACCGGGCACTCCAGGTTGAACTCCATGCCCATCTTCTTCATATGCTGCACGCCGATCTTGGTCAGGTCGCCGTCCAGCATGGGCAGCATGTGGTCCAGCGCCTCCACCACCGTGATCTTGGTGCCGAAGGCCGCGTAGGCGCAGGCAAGCTCCAGGCCGATGACGCCGCCGCCGATGACCACCATGCTCTTGGGCAGCTTCTCCAGGCTCAGGGCCCCGGTGGAGTCGATGCAGTTGGGGTTCTCCTTCAGGCCGGGGATGGGAGGCGTGGCGTTGACGGAACCCGTCGCCACGATGATGCCGTCGGCGGTCATGGTCTCGGTGGCGCCGTCCGCCTTTTTGACAGACAGCTTGCCGGGGCCCACGAACTTGGCCTCGCCGTCCACGACCTTGACCTTGTTCATCTTCAGAAGGCCGGCCACGCCGCCGGTGAGCTTCTTGGAGATGTCGTTTTTATGCTTGATGATCTGGGGGAAGTTGATGCTGACGCCGGATACCTCGACGCCGATCTCCTTGCCCTGGTTTTTGATGTCCTCCACCAGCTCCGCGCTGTGCAGCAGGCACTTGGTGGGGATGCAGCCGATGTTCAGGCAGGTGCCGCCCAGGTGCTCGCGCTCGATGAGCGTCACCTTCGCGCCCAGCTGGGCCGCCCGGATGGCGGCCACATAGCCGCCGGGGCCGCCGCCCACCACGATGACGGTGGCGCCGTCCTTGGGCTTTGCCGGGGCGGGGGGCACGGGGGCCGCCGCCTTGGGAGCGGGGGCCGGCGCGGGCGCAGGAGCTTTGGGAGCCGGAGCCGGCGCGGGGGCGGCGGTGCCGCCCACCTTCTCGCCGGGCTGGCCGATGTAGGCCAGTACTCCTCCTCGGGGATCTCCTCTTTCTTGGCATAGAGGAGCTTGTTCTCCAGGCTGACGACAGGGTCGTCGTCCCGGATGGCGCTCTTGATCAGGCCCTTGGCGTCCTCAGCGCAGCTGGGGGCGATCACTTTCAGGCCGGGGAAGTGGCAGAACAGCGCTTCCAGGGACTGGGAGTGGTGGCCGGCGTTGCGGCGGCCGGCGCCCATGGGGCAGCGCAGCACCATGGGAACGGTGGCCTGGCCGCCGGTCATATAACGGGTCTTGGCGGCCTGGTTGAAGATGGGGTCGGCGGCCACGGTGATGAAGTCGTTGTACATCAGCTCCACCACGGGACGCAGCCCGCGCATGGCCGCACCCACGGCCATGCCGCAGAAGCCCTCCTCGGAGATCGGGGTGTCGATCACCCGGTTGGGGCCGAACTCATCCAGAAAGCCGGTGGTAACGCCGAACACGTTGCCCATCACGGCCATGTCCTCACCGATGATGAAGACGTTCTCATCGCGAACCATTTCCTCATGCAGGCCCTCGCGCAGAGCCTTGCTGAAGGTGATCTTCTTGCTCATCTCTCCACACACCTTTGCGCACTACGACGTTGACGAAGGTGATCACGGTGACGAACACCAGAACGAGGCTCATGACGATCTTCTCGATCTCGGCGATCACATCCATGATCTTTTTGTAGACTTTCATGCGATCAATCCCTTCATGTAGACTATCTCCACAGAGCCGCTGCTCTGAATGTGGACAGTGCTTGCGTTTTCACGCGGATATGCTATAATGACCGGCAACATCGACTTCGTAAGGAGGCCGCGCCATGGCTCGCTGTGAGCTCACCCTCGTCGCCAACGCCGGACTTCTGATCCGCCTGGGCCCCGCCGTCATCCTGGCCGACGCACTCCATGACAGACAGGTGGAGAGCTGGTCCACCGTCACCGAGGACCGCTGGCGGACGCTGCAGACGCTGCTGCCCGCGGCGGGCCCGGATCTCATCCTGTTCACCCACTGCCACCCGGACCACTTCTCCCCCAGGCTCGCCGCCCGGGCCATGGAGCGCTGGCCGGGGGCCAAGCTCGTTCTGCCGGAGCAGCGGCTGGCGGGCCAGCGGCTGATAGACGCCCAGCGGGAGACGGTGTCTCTGCCAGGGGGCACGGTCCGGCTGGCGCGGCTGCCCCATGAGGGGGCGGCATTCGCCAAGGTGCGCCACTATGGCTGCGTGCTGGAGCACGGAGACTTTCGGCTGCTTCTGACAGGGGACTGCGCGTTGTGCGCCGAGGCCCTGGCATCCTTCGCCGGGGACTGCGGGCCCATCGACGCGGCCGTGGCGCCCTTTCCCTGGCTCACCCTCCGCCGGGGACGGGAATTTCTTCAGGAACGCATCCGGCCGGGACAGCTCGTCATCTGCCATCTGCCCTTCGCCGGAGAGGATATGTACGGCTACCGGACGGCGGCGCAAAAGGCCGCGCCCTTGTGGCAGGCCTCCCCGCTCACGCTCCTGACCGAGCCATTCCAGCGGATCATCATCGACTGACAGGACGCGCTTCGGCGCGTCCTTTTGCCGTTCAAGGTCTCTTTATGGGATAGCTCCTATCCCATACAAAAGCGGGTACCCGCTTTTTCTTTTTATTTTGATCAGATATCGCCCGAGGCGAAGAGGGTGTCCATCACCTGGTCCGCACGGATGGCGCCGAACAGCTCCCCCACGGGGAACCGCTCCAAAACGGCCCGCACGTCCTCCCGCCGGAAGGGACATCCCTTCAACGCCCGGCACAGACCGTCCAGCGGCGACACGGCCAGAAAATCGCCGTAAAAGACGATGTCCGTGATGAGCCCCTGCTCCACGTTGACCCGGGTCTCCAGGGTCCCGCCCTCGAACCGGCGGCGGTCTTTTCTCGTATACTTGGGCGAGCGGCCGTAATTCCAGGCCCAGGTGTCGTATTTCTCCGTTTTCAGCGCCTGCACCGCGGCCATCTCTTCCTCCGTCAGGGAGGTCTCCGTGAGGCCGCCGGCGGCCAGCGATGTCTTGAGGTAAGCCCAAAACTCCGGCAGGGTCATGTCCTCCTGCAGGAAGGCACGGATGTTCCCCACCCGGCTGCGGACGGACTTGGTGCTCTTGGAGGAGAATTTCTCCGGGTCCGCCCGGAGCGCCCCCGCCACCATGGCCGGGTCCGCGTCGAACAGCAGGCATCCGTGGTAGAGGATCCGTCCGCCCACCAGCCGCTGGGCCGTGCCGGACACCTTCCGTCCCCGGACCAGGATGTCGTTCCTGCCGGAGGCCTCCGCCTCCAGCCCCAGGCCCCGCAGCGCCTCCACCACCGGGCGGGTGAACCGCTCCAGCGTGAGGGCGCCGGCGTCGCCGGCATCGGTGATGAAGGAGTAATTCAGGTTCCCCAGGTCGTGGTAGACCGCCCCGCCGCCGGTCATCCGGCGGACCACGTCGATGCCGTGGGCGTCCACGAAGTCCCGGTCGATCTCCTCCTCGGTGTTCTGGTTCTGGCCGATCACGACGGTGCTGCGGTTCTGCCACAGCATGAGATAGTCGCCCTCCCGGCGGCGCTCCAGAACGACCTCCTCAAAGGCCAGGTTATAATGGGGATCAAGACTGTGGGTCTCGAGATAATAGGTCATAGCGCCTCTCCGTATGGGCCGCGGGCCGCGCAGTTTGGTCCGTTGGTCATACCAACCGACCAAATTAAAAACTATCACACGCGCGGCGGAGTGTCAAGCGGGAACAAAAAGGGCCAGCCCAGAAATTCACCGGCGAAATTTGCGCAGTTTGCACAAAATAATAGCACAACAGGCAAAATCAGTCCAGATCCGGGTATTCCTGGGAGAATTTCCGGACGATCTGGAGGTGATTTTCCATCTCCTGCCGAGCCCGCTCCGGGTCACGATCCTTCACCGCGTCATAGATCAGCACATGGGACTCATAGGCGATGCGGGGATAATCCGGGCGCTCGAAAAACCGATCCCGGATGCCGGCGATCATGCTGTTGACCAGGTGGATGGCGGCGGCCAGAAGTGCGTTGTGGCTGGCGACGGCCAGCGCCTCATGAAAGCCCACGTCGGTCATGGGGTCCTCGGGGTGGGCCTTCATCCGCTGCAGGCAGTTGGCCAGCGCGGCCAGGTCCTCCTTCGTGGCGCGCTGGGAGGCCAGCTCCGCGATGGCGCACTCGTTGATGCGCCGAAATTCCAAAAACTCCTCCTGGATGTCATCCCGGTTGGAGACCCGCACGAAGGAGATAGAGTTGCGGATGAAATCCGCGTCCCGGATGACCATCTTCCGGTTGCCCCGGGACTCGATGGCACCCAAAAACTCCAGCACCGCCAGGCACTCCCGCAAAGAGCCCCTGCCGATGCCCAGCTTTTCCGCCAGGTCCCGCTCAGATGGCAGCTCGTCTCCCACCTGGATGGTGCCCCGCTCCAGGGCGGAGATCAGCGACTGCATCACCAGCTCCGGGACCTTGGGCGATGTCTGAATCCGTTCCAGCGTCATAAAGCCCCTCCTTCTTGGTATTACCACCATACCATCGTACCGTGGCAATGTCAAGCGGGAGGGGCTCACCCTGCGGGATGAAAATCAAACCCGGTTTTTGTGGAATCTGACAGAAGTTTTTCTTATTTCAACCGCGGACGCCGGAGGGCCCCATAGGCGAAGGGCACCGCCAGCGCCAGCACGATGACCGCCGCCGCGGCGAGATCGGACGTGCCGGTGTACATGGTCCAGCCCAGCACCGCCAGTCCGGCGGTCAGCCACGTCCACCCGGCAAAGCGGTGGACCGCCTGCCAGCTGTCGCCCCGCTGGGTGAAGGCAAAGCGCAGGGCCAGACGGGCGTCCTTGGGGCAGTCCCACATATGGGCCCCCAGCATCAGCAGCGCCAGCGCCAGCACGCAGGGCGTGACGAACAGCGCCGAGTAGGGCAGGTCCGCCGCCTGGAACATCATGCCCCCGCAGAAGAGCACGCTCAGCACCGGGAAGCCCCACCGGCCCACCAGCCGCACCGGCGTCTTGGGCACGGTCACGCGCTTTTGGTTGATCCAAAGCTGGGCGTGGCAGATCCCGTTCAGCACGCACATCAGCCCCGGCAGCCCAAAGACCACCATATATCGGGGCAGGGAGTCGTCCCGCCCGTCGGACAGGATCAGCCCCGTGGGCACGATGGGCGGCATCTGCTCCCACAGACGCAGGCCCAGCACGGCGGGCAGCGCGCAGGCGACGGTGGTGACCACGGCCAGAAGGATGGCCTTGTCGCGGGTGACATGCTTGCCGAACAGACGCGCGGCCTCCATCTCCGCCTGGCGATCCATGGCCTGCCGCTTTTTTGTCTTGCTGCTCATAAGCCTGCCTCCCGGGAGCACCCGGCACGGCCGCCTGCGGCCCTCCGGGCATTGAAAAATACGCGGCGAGCCGTGGAGCCAGCCGCGTACATATTAAATCACAGAGGTTCTGACCGTGTCAAGTGGGGCGCCTGCCGCGCCCGGCGGCCCCGCGGATACGCCCGGCGCCAAAGGGTTCAGAGAAGGTCTCGCTCGATGATGTCGGCGATCTTTTTGCTGGCGGTCCCGCTGCCGTAGGGATTGCGGGCCCGGCTCATCCGCTCGTACCGGTCCTTGTCCTCCAGCAGCCGCCGGCAGGCGCGGTAGATGATCTCCTCATCCGTCCCCACCAGCTGGAGCGTTCCCGCCTCCAGGCCCTCCGGCCGTTCGGTGATGTCCCGCATCACCAGCACCGGTTTGCCCATCGCCGGCGCCTCCTCCTGCACGCCGCCGCTGTCCGAGAGGATGAAATAGGCGTGGTTCATCAGGTTGTGGAAATCGAAGGCGTCCAGCGGCTCAATCAGCCGGATGCGGCCGTTCCCTCCCAGCAGCTCATACGCCTCCTGCCGGACGGCCGGATTGGGGTGCATGGGGTATATCACCTTCACGTCCGGGAAATCGTCCGCCATCCGCCGGATGGCCCGGAACATGCGGCGCATGGGCTCGCCCAGGTTCTCCCGCCGGTGGGCCGTCACGACGATCAGACGGCTGCCTTTCGCCCACTCCGTGAGCTCGCTTTTGTAATCCTCCCGTACCGTCGTTTTCAGCGCGTCGATGACAGTGTTGCCCGTCACATAGATGCTTTCGGGGTCCCTCCCCTCCAGCCGCAGGTTGTACCGGGCCAGCTGTGTAGGCGCAAAGTGGTACTTCGCCGCCAGGCTGATGGCCTGGCGGTTGTACTCCTCCGGGAAGGGGGTATAGATATCGCGGGTCCGCAGCCCCGCCTCCACATGGGCCACGGGGATCTGCTCATACAGGCACGCCAGAGACGCGGCAAAGGCGGTGGTGGTGTCACCGTGGACAAAGACCAGGTCCGGCCCATATTCCTCCAGGACACCCTTCATGCCATAGAGGACGCGCGAGGTGATATCGAACAGGGTCTGGTCCTCCTGCATGACCTTCAGATCGTAATCGGGCGTCACCCCGAAGAGCGCCAGCACCTGGTCGAGCATCTCCCGGTGCTGCCCCGTCACGCACACCCGGACCTCCATCCTCCCCCGCCGGCGAAATTCCCTGACCAGCGGGCACATCTTGATTGCCTCCGGCCGGGTGCCGAAAACGACCAACAGCTTTACCATATCCCCCGCCCTCCGCAAACGGCAAAAAATACGACACGGTCTCCTGCCCGCCCGCCCAAAAGATCCGCATATGATCCCATGGACTTTTTCAATTGTAGCACAGGCGCCGGCGGTTTGCAAACCTCCCCGCCGCAGACCTCGATCCGGATGCCCCCATGTCGGCAGCCGGGACATTGAAAGATGCGGCCGCTTCCGGTATAATATAAGAAAAAGAGCCCGCGCGGGGCCCAATGGAGGACGCCTATGACACGGGAAGAGCTCTATCGGTCCATTTACAGCCATGACACGATCTACATCCCCCCTCATGAGGAGGGCAGCGCGGCGCTGGAGGTGTCGCTGGGATGCAGCTGGCGCCGGTGCGCCTTCTGCGACTTTGCCAGGGACGATTTCCGCCTCATCCCGCTGGACGAGGTGGAGCGGAGGCTGCGCGTGCTGGCCGTGCTCCAGCCGGAGCAGACCCGGCTGTTCCTCCTGGGAGAGAACCCCTTCATGATGGAGCCGGAGCGGCTGCTGCGGATCATCGCCATGGGCAGACACTATCTGCCCCGGCTGGAACGCGTGGCCATGTACGCCCGGGTGGACGACGTCCTGCGCCGGACGGACGGAGAGCTGGCCGCCCTGCGTCGGGCGGGGCTGGCGGCGCTGCACATCGGCGTGGAGAGCGGCTGCGACAGCATCCTTCTGCAAATGGACAAGGGCATCACCGCCGCCCAGACCGTGGAGGCGCTGAACCGGCTGAGCGGCGCCGGCATCGACTATTACCTCACCGTCATCCCCGGCCTGGGCGGGCGGGACCACTCCCGGATGCACGCCATCGAGACGGCCAGGATGCTCAACCGCACCCGGCCGAAGGACATCTGGTGTCTGAAGCTGCACCTGTATGAGGGCACTCCCCTCTGGCGGGAGGCCAGGGCCGGACGCTTCGCCATGATGGAGCCCGCGGAGATCCTGCGGGAGGAGCGGCTGATGCTCCAGGAGCTCACTGTGACGGACTGCCTCTTCGAGGACACGACCGTGCTGGACCGCTATACCATCCGGGGCATGCTGCCGGAGCAAAAGCCGCAGCTTCTCAGCGCCATCGATTACCTGCTTCTGACCGAGGCCCACGGCGGCTGAGCGCGGCGCGCCGTTGATAGAAAAAGCAAAAGCAGGCCGGGATCTATCAGCCCCTTCGATTGGACAGAGCTCCTCCGGCGGATTATAATAATGACTATCTGATGGCGAAACGCCGTAAGGCGTTGCGCCGAGCCGCTTTGCGGCTCAGCAAACAGCGGCGCTGTTTGCCAGACACTCATTGCAATGAACATTGCGCAAATGATCCTTGGATCATTTGCTGCCAAACGGATCGTTTGGCGGCGAAAACTTTCGTTTTCGCCTTGCGATGATCATTATGAAATATCGGGAACACAAACGACGGAAGTGAGGCGGCCCTATGACCTACATCGGCATCGACATCGGCTCCACCTGCTCCAAGACGGCGGTCCTGAACGGCAGCGGGGAGACGGAGGGCCTCTTCGTGCTGCCCACGGGCTGGAGCAGCCTGCAGGCGCTGGAGGACATCCGCCGGGAGCTGGCCCGCCGGGGCGTGGACCCGGACGGAGCGGAATGCGTCTCCACCGGCTATGGGCGCAAGGCGGTGCCCTTCGCCGCCCGGCAGGTGACGGAGATCAGCTGCCACGCCAAGGGGGCTGCGGCGCTGTTCTCCCATGGGGCGATCAACGTCATCGACGTGGGCGGCCAGGACACCAAGGTCATCAGCTGCCGGGACGGCCGGGTGGAGGAGTTCTATATGAACGACAAGTGCTCCGCCGGCACGGGCAAGTTCGTGGAGATCATGGCCAACCGCCTGAACGTGCCCATCGGGCAGTTGGACGAGCTGGCCCGGGCGCGGACCGAGCAGATCGAGATCAGCTCCCTCTGCACCGTGTTCGCCGAGACGGAGATCGTGGCCCTGGCGGGGCAGGGCGTGGCCCGGGAGAACATCGCCTGGGGCGTGCTCAACTCCGTGGCGAAGAAGGTGGCCCAGGAATACGCCAAGCTGCGGGACGCCGACCGGCCGGTCTATCTGACCGGCGGGCTGTGCCAGTGCGGGTATTTCCTGGAGCTGGTTGGCCAGCGGCTGGGCCGGCCCATAGGCTCCGTACCGGAGGCGCGTTATGCCGGCGCCCTGGGCGCCGCCCTTCTGGCGGCGGGAAGATGAAAAGAAGGACCTGCTCTGGCAGGTCCTTCTTTTTTCGATGGATCACAGCATCTCCAAAAACGCGGCGATGCGGGTGTTGAGCTGGCCCACGTCGATCTGGGAATAATCCGTCTCCACATTGATATAGGGCAGGTGCTTCTGGTCGCTGACGAAGCGGTGGATGGCCAGAGACTCCACATTATAAGTATGGCATGCCTGGAGGGTCATCTCCAGCACCCCGTCCACCCGGAACTCGTCGATGAGCCGGCCCAGCAGCTCCAGCCGGTTGGGGTTGGGCGTCATCACCGAGCAGCCGATGGCCAGATACCGGCGGGCGATGGCGTCGTAGATGTCCGGCGCGTCCTCGTCGATCATCTGATCGTGGGCCTTAGCGCCGGTGCAGTTCTCGTAGGCCACTACCACGCCGCCGTTGTCCTCCACCGCCCGGATGACCTTCTCCGTGGCGCCGCCGATGGGGCAGCCGGTGATGAGGATGCGGGGCCGCCTGGTCAGCATCTTCCCCTGGGCGTACTCTGCCTCGATCTTGGCCGTCAGCGCGTCCACCTCCGGGGGGATGGCGGACTTGTCGAACTTAAAGCCGCTGCCATAGAGGACCTTGAAGAGGTCATATCCCGTGATGGGGGCGGGGTCATGGCGCATCACGTCATACAGCCCCTTCAGCGACCGGCGCACCCGGTTGTTGAGCTTCACCGCCTCCCGCACGGCCTCGTCGGTGATGGTAACGCCGAATTTTTGCTCCAGATACGCCTTGAGGCGCAGGATCTCGCCCTTCCACAGGGTCAGCGCCGCCTCGCTCTGGGAGTTGGGCAGTTCCATGACGAACACGTCCTTGAACTGGGCCATGTACTCGTACATCTTTTTCTTTCCGTCGCAGGTGGTCTCGCCCACCACCACGTCCGAAAAGTAGAAATACGGGCATTTATCGGTCTTGGCGAAGCCATAGCTGGATTTGATGAGCGGGCAGAGGTTCTTGGGCAGGTCCTTTTCCGCCTCCAGGATGGTCTCGTCTGAGGTGGAGCACAGGCTCACCGTGGCCGCGCCCATGGCCATGGCGATCTCCTGGGGGAAATAGGTGCAGTAGGAGCCCACCACGGGCACGCCTCTGTCCTTCAGCTCCTTCACGGCCAGGAAGGAATTCTTCCGCTGCTCGGCAAAGTCCTCAAAGACCTCCGGCAGGTCCTTTACGATCTCCATTTTGTCTCTCCTTTCCGGACGTCGGCAAAGAGACAGGCGGATGCCTGCCTCTTTGCGCGATCAGAGGTATCGTTGTTTACAGGACCGGCGTCCAGGCCAGCGCCATGACCTCGTCCACGTCGTCCATCTTCTCGATCAGACCCAGGCGGATGTACTTCTCCACGACCTTATGCAGGCTCTCGCCGGTGAACTCCTGATCCAGACCGAACTGCAGGGCGTTGAACACCTTCACGTTCATCTCATAGTTGTCGCCCAGCAGCTCCAGCTCCATCAGCTTCTTCGCGGCGTCCTCGATGTTGTTGCGCATCCAGCTGTGGGCCTTCTGCACAGCCTGGACGATCTTCTTGGAGATGGTGGGGTTCTCCTGCACGAAGGTGCGGTTCATGGCGATGATGCAGCAGTTATCGCCGGCGAAATCCTCGTCCAGCAGGGAGCGGATGCACTTGAGCTTGCCCTCCTGCACCATCTTGTAGGCGAAGGTGTCGCTGAGCAGGGCGGCGGAGATCTCGCCGCGCTCCATGGCGGCCACGCAGGCGTCGGTGGACACCGGGGTCAGCTCCACGTCGTTGCGGGGGTCGATGCCGTCGGCGTCCAGCAGCAGGGCGGTGATGTTGTAGTCGGACGCGCCGATGCCGTTGGGCACGGAGATGGCGGTGCCCTTCAGGTCCTCGGTGGTGTTATAGTCGCTGTCGGCCAGCACATAAATGGATTTGCAGCCGATGTGGGCGCCGCCCACGAAGGTCAGGTCCACGCCGTTGGTGATGGGCACCAGCATGGTGGCGATGTGGCCCACGGCGACGGTGGCCTGTCGGGTGCCGAGCGCCTCGGTATAGGAGCTGCCCTTCACGCCCTCCGCCTCCAGGCCGGCCTCCGCAAAGTAGCCCAGCTCATCGGCGATGGTCGGGCCGGAGTTGCAGGCGTCCATCATGTAGTACAGCACGGGCTCGCCATAGGCGGGCTCTTCCTTCATGGCGGCCAGCTCCTCCTCGGTGGGGGTCAGGTCCAGATCGCTCAGATCGATGGCGCGGCCCTCCATGTCGATGGGGACGAACATGGCCTCCCAGTTGCCGGTAGTGGAAGCCTCATAGGAATCCAGGTGCTCCTCCTCGGCGTCGGCAAGGGCGCAGGGGGCCATGACCAGGATCATGACCAGCGCCAGGACCAGGGACAGGTACTTCTTCATGTTCATGCTCTTTTCTCCTTCATATAATATTCCAAGACCGGCGGAGCCGGTATGATGGACAGTTGGGTCAGCTCTTGTGCCCGGCGTAATGCAGCTGATTGAGGATATCGACCCGGTAGGCCAAAAACGCGGCGGAGGAGCGGTCCCGGGGGTAGTCGATGTGGATGGGCACGTCCGCGATCACCCGGCCGGGGTTGGCCTCCATCACGATGACGCGGGTGCCCATATAGATGGCCTCGTCCACGTCGTGGGTGACCATGATGGCCAGCTGCCACCGCTCCCGCCATATTTTCAGGATCTCGTCCTGCATGTTCATGCGGGTGAAGGCGTCCAGCGCGCCCAGAGGCTCGTCCGGCAGCAGGATGTCTGGCTCGTCGATGATGGAGCGGGCCAGCGCCACCCGCTGGGCCATGCCGCCGGACAGCTGGCCGGGGTAGTCCTTGCGGAACGCCTCCAGGCCGATGACCTGGAGCATCCGCTCCACCTTCTCCTCATTGCCCTTGAGCTTGTGCTGCATCCGCAGGCTGAAAGAGATGTTCTTCTCCACGGTCAGCCATGGGAACAGCGTGGGCTTCTGGAACACCATGCCCCGCTGGGGGGACGGCGCCGTCACCGGCTTTCCGTCCACGGTGACCGTGCCAGTGGTGGGCAGGATCAGCCCCGCGATCAGCCGGAGGATGGTAGATTTGCCGCAGCCGGAGGGGCCCACCAGGCTGATGAACTCGCCGCTGGCCATGGTCAGGTCCACGGTGTTCAGGGCATGGGTGACCTCGTCGCTCTCCACCTTCGCGAATACTTTGGACACCCCATCCATGCGGAGGGTGACATGCTTCTGCTCGCCCATTATGCCGTCCTTCCGATCTGCCAGCGCAAAAGGCGCCGCTTGAGAAGCTCCACGCCCCTGGTGACCGCGGTGAAGATGAAGCAGATCACGAACAGGGCCGCGAACATCTTGTCATAGCTGGCCCAGGATTTGGCCCAGGTCATATACCAGCCCAGGCCCGCCTTCACGCCCATCATCTCCGCCACCATGATGGCCACGCAGGCCGAGCTCATGGCCTGGGTGCAGCCCTGGAGGATGGAGGGCATGGCGTGGGGGATGGCCACCTGGAAGATCAGCTGCCGCTCGCTGGCGCCCAGGGTCCGGGCCGCCTCGAAATAGTCCTTGTCCACGTTGGAGATGCCGGTCATGGAGGCCACCGTCACCGCGAACCAGGAGCCCAGCGCGATGACGAACACCGCCCCGGCGAACAGGGACGACACCACCACCATGATGATGGGGATCCATGTGGCCGTGGGGATGGGGCCCAGGAATTTGATGATGGGATCGATCCAATAATGGGCCCGCTCCCAGTAGCCGCAGGTGATGCCGGTGACCAGGCCCACGGCCACGCCGATGAAGTAGCCCAAAAACAGCAGCCGCAGCGTGTGCAGCGTACATTCGATAAGGTACGCCCGGTCGGACCAGGCGATGTTCAGGATCGAGTTCATGCAGGGGACGAACGGCTGGGTCAGCACGCCGGTCTTCAACGTCAGATAGTCATAAAACGCCAGCAGCAGGAACAGCGCCGCATACAGCGGCGCCTTGTAGCGGACCTTCTCATAGACCGCCCGCTCCCCCCGCGGCAGCTTTCCGGCCGCGAACACGCAGTAGCACAGATAGGCGGCGGCGAGCACCAGCAGGAAGCCCACGTAGGTGTTCGGCTGGGGATTCATGCTGTTGTCCGGCACCAGCAGATACTCCAGCAAAGCAATGCCGCCACAGAAAAGCGGCAGCAGAACGATCACGACATCCAGCAGCTTTTGTGCGCCGGTCTTTTCCTTTTTTTCCAGATCCTGCAGTTGCTGCCGGGTCAAAGCCCCCAGCTGCCCGCCGGATCCGCCCGCCGGATACCGCTCCCCTTGTGTCGGCATACGTCCACGCCTCTCTCCGCGATCCCAGACCGCTGGCAATTCAGATAAATTTAGTATACGGCGCGGCCAAAATCATGTCAAATTGTATAATTTGATAACCTTATGGCATAGATTTGACTTTTCTATAAGCCCGCGGGAAATGGGTGCGGCAATGCCCGGCTCATCTGAGCCGGGCATTCCTATGCCGCCGCGTCCAGCATGGTGTCGATGAAGATCCCATACCCCCTGGTGGGGTCGTTCACCAGCACGTGTGTAACCACGATCATGCCCACACACCGCCAGCTACATAGTGTTTCCTCACACTGAACAGCATACGACAAGCAGGTTTTCGCCCGGCAGCACACGCCGGAACAGCAAAAGGCACACCCGTGGAGGTGTGTCTTTTGCTACGCCGCCTCTCCTATCGTGAGCGGCTCAATTCGGCGAGTTGGCCAAATTCCTTTCGGCGTGTTGGCCAGCCATGACCGAATTTTCTCGACTTTCTCGAAAATACGTTCTCGCGGCGCTCTTGAAATAAGTTCCATGATATGATTGACCAAACTTATCTTTTGGAGGGACCATTCATGGCATCTATCGTCAAGCGTGGCAAGAGCTACAGCGTTGTCTACAGCACATACATCAATGGCGCCCATAAGCAGAAATGGGAGACCTACCACTCCGAAGCCGAAGCGCTACGGCGTAAAGAAGTCGTCGAGTCCTGGCTGCGGGTCCGACAGAGGAAAACGACCGGCAAAATCGAAACGGTGGAGCAGCTCGTCTGGGCCTATGTCCGGCTTTACGGAAAGAGCCGATGGTCGCTGTCCATGTACGACTCCAGCCTGGGTTTGATCAACAACTACATTATCCCCTATTTCGGCAGCATCCGGCTGCACGAGCTGTCACCCAGGATGGTGGCATGGATGTACGGGGACCTTTTGGGACAGCAGCGCTATAACGGCAAATTCCATAAGCATCCGGGAGAGCGGTTATCGCCCCACACGTTGAAAAGCGTACACAAACTCCTACACAGCGTCTTTGAACAGGCCGTACTTTGGGAATATGTGCCCAGCAATCCCTTCCAGCGGGCGATCCTCCCCAAAATAAAATCTGCTCCGCAGCCATTTCTGACGCCGGAGCAGGTCCACATATTGCTGGCCAACTGCAAGGACTTGCAGTTGAAATTGGCCCTCGAACTGGCATTTGCCTGTACGCTGCGAGAGGGGGAATTGCTTGCTCTGACGTGGGACGACGTTGATTGGGATGAGCACACCCTCCGTGTGAACAAAACGCTCACACGGGCCAGCCGTGCCGCCATAACGGCCCTGGAGCAGCGGGACACCCTGTATATCTTCCCGTCTGTCCGCAAGAATGCCAGCACCGCTCTGGTGCTGAAAGCCCCAAAGACTGATGCCAGCAACCGGATCGTCTACCTGCCGCCCACCGTGATGGGGTCGCTCCTTTTGTGGAAGGGATCGTGCGGAACGCCGCCAGAAGAAGCGCCGAACTTGATCTTCACCTGCGACCGGGGACTCCCATTGCAGAACAGCTTTCTTTTGGAGCAGTTCCACGCGTTGCTAACCTCCTGCAGTCTGCCGAAGGTCACCTTCCACAGTCTGCGGCATAGCAGCATCACCTATAAGCTCATCCTCACCCACGGCAACATCAAGGCGGTGCAGGGCGATTCCGGGCACGCCCAGGCAGATATGATCACCGAGGTCTACGGGCACATTCTCGACCAGCGGCGCCGCGCCAGTGCGGAGCTGTTTGAGGCGGATTTCTTTAAGGGGCAATTCCCAGTCAACTAAAAAAGTCTTGATTCTGCGGGCTTTTCACGCAAATATCAGCCCCTCAGTCAACTATGGGTCAAGTAAATCTAAGCCCAATACGGAAGGTAGCGTCTGTTTTTATCCGCTGTGGAATCCTCTGAGACCTTGATCAAGCCAACCGCACAGGTCTCGGTCAGCAGCCGGGAGATCATCGAACGGTTCTTTGCAGGTATCGCAAACCTCTCGCGCAGAGAAGAGTTAGTCATATATTCGCGATTCACCCGTTTCAGGCAGGCATGGAGATAGCAAGCACGTACACGATCATCCTTTGTCATATCACCAAATGTCTGATAAGCGTAGAGGATAACCTTTGTATGATTGTCGTATATCTCGATCTCCGGAGCCGGGAGCTGATAGAATTCTGTCTGTGCCACGACCTTGTCATATCCGCTGCCTCGCTCCTCACACACGCCCACACGACGCATAAAAGAAGCCAAGCTCTCGTTTCTGGATATAGGCGGATGATCTATAAATCGCTCCTTTTCGATAAGCGGCGTACCAGGATTTGTGATCTCCATCCGGTCGTCAAATATCTCCACCATCGGGCTCGTGCCTTGGGCAAAGAAATTCTGGTGGATGATTGCGTTTGCGACTAGCTCACGAACCGCCAACTCCGGGTACATCGGCACTGTCCGCCTCAGCGCCTGTCCCATGATCTCATTTTCAGGAAGCAGACCGTTGATATAGCTGATCAGTCCCTCAAAGCCATTTGCGTATCCCCTTCCTCCAATCTGTTCTTTGCTCGCAGGGGTGATACGGCTTTTGCCCTTGTATACGATAACACGAATCGCTTTTCGTTCCAACGACGGAAAATCACGTATTCGCCTGGCAAACAAAATTGCCCCTAAATTCGTGATGCTATAAGCGCCTGCATCGTTTTTTGTGATCATCCGATCTTGCAACAGCCGTTCGATGATTCGCTTTCTTCCGCTTGGCAACTCCAGAGAGAGCATGTCAAAGTAGGCCGGATAGTCCAAAACTCGTAGGATAAACTCCTCCGACACATTTTCCATAGCGATCAGGCTCTCAAAGGGCCGCTTCGAGAGGATCGCCCAGAGTTCACGCTCAGTATCCGGAAAATCCTTTAGCTTTTTGTTGCTTGTATCGATCCGAATATAATCTGTTCCACGGAACTTCACCGGTGAAGCATATGCAGCCGTAATTTCCAGTAACACAACACATTTTCCATCGATCTCTGTTTTGTGAAAATAAAACTGGACTTGGGGCTCAAGCTGAGTAGCGATCCACAAACTCAATCCTTGATTCCCCACCTTGGCTGTATCCGGGTCGAAGCCTGTACCGACGACCTCATGAGACTCATCATTGACGCCCCAGATCAAGAACCCATGTGGCTGGCTGAAAAGCGCAGCAGTATTGGAAAGTGAGCTCACATATTCTCCGATTGCCTGGGGATCATAATAGTTCACTTTGAACTCTATCCAAGGAAGCTCCACACTATGACTTCTGGCCTCATCTACAATGGCAGCTATCAGATTTGCATCGAAAGGCATTTCACTCCCCCCTTACTTTACATTATAGCACAACTATTCATCAAGTACACAGTCAAGTAAATAAAAAGTTCATTTTGCACAGAATTACCCAATATCTAGTGTCCCAGTTGTAGTTCTACGCAATATCTATCACTCCATGAAAGGAGGCTTTTTGTCATGATCACAACTCAGTCAAGCAAATTAGACCACAGCAGACGCCGATGCCCATTATCATAGATATACATCTAATCAGGCCCCGGCTATAAAACCAGAGCCTGATCATTTTCATCAAGTGTGGATTCGAACGTCCAACCTGCCGCTTAGGAGGCGAATGCTCTATCCACTGAGCTACTGGGGCGTGTTCATTTTTCGGCGCGACACCCCCGAAAAAGCGGAATACTCGCGTTTACTTAGGAGGCGGCTGCTCTATCCATTTCAGGATAATGCTCAGTGGACACAAAGGCACAAGGCAGCCCGCTAGGACAAGAAAACTTCCTGTTCAATCGTTTTGCCGTATTGGAGTATTTTTACAGCAGCATCATAAAATCGGTCAATAGCACCACTTTGCAGCACCCGGTCGAGTTCCTCCAGATATGCCGGCGGCCTCGACAACCCAAAACGAGCATATTGCTCCACTTCGCGGCCACTCATCCTCATCGGCTGCAGGCGAGGAAATATCCGCCGCAGCCGCTCAAACATCATAAACCCTCCCAGGTCTATATCTCCCCAGAAAAAGAGGTCAACTTCATCTGATACACACACCGCCAGCTTTTCCAATAGAAGCCGCTTTCGTGGACTCATGAACCCGCCGTGATATATCACAAGCTCTTCTCTCGCCTGTTCCGACAGCAAGTACTCTTCATAATTTGTCTTATTCTCAATGAATGTAATGCGCCGTATGCCGTCTAATATAAACATCTCAACGGCTCCAACCGCTGTGCTGGGCAGCGCCAGCCCCGTTGGAAATAAGGGCGTCGCGTCCACCTCTCCGGCAGATGTTACGATCGTGCAGCAGCCGGACATCAAATAGTATTCCGGGTGGGCATAAATACCGAGAAATGCCAGCTTTTCCCGTTCACTCAGTTCCTCCTGCGCGCAAAGCGAGCTCAGCTCATAGTCATATCTTTCCGCTATCCTCAAAAAGTCCTTTTGGAATTCCCGCTCAAATCTCTTGCTGTTTTGAAAGCAGCGAATACTGAATGTGCGGACCGTGACAGTCTCGCCCTCCAAGCGGTCATAGCATGTCAACAGCCGGAGGATATCCTGTAGAAACCCGTCGCCTTTTCTGCAGATCGCAGGCAGTCTCCACTCCTTCTGAAGCGTCTGACAGACTGCATCCCGCCAGGCTGCGATCCATGGTGTTTTGACACCGGACAGCGCCGTCTGGATCACCCCGTACACTTTTTCTGCTGTCTGCTGCGGATGCCCACGGCCGAGCGCCTGATACGCCCTTTCAACCTGATCCAGTTCCAGAATGACCTTGGAAAAGACCGGCTGGCCGGATATCCATTCCAGCCGGACCAGGCCCTCCGCCTCCAGTTCCTTTGCGGCCTGATTGAACCGATCCCTGACAGCGGCGGTCTCCCGGTCATATTCCGGCAGCTCCCTCTTATCGACGCGAAGCATGACGCGCCGGTTGGAGGCGCCCGGCTGCGTCAGATGCTTGCTGTTCTCGTACTTATCGAGCAGCCGAGACAGGATCACCTCTCGCTCCACGCGCTCTTCACCTCCTTGGTATAGGGAAGCACCTGCATCGTGTAGCGCTCCCTGCAGACCAGCAGCGTACGATCCGCCTGTGGCATGATATCCGGCAGCTTGTCCGGCGGTGTGCAGATGATCGCCTGCAGATGCATCCTCCGCAGCAGCCGGACGCTTTCGATGATGCGGTCGTTGTCCATCTTATTGAACGCCTCGTCGAACACGATCAGCCGCACGGTGTTGCCAAAGCTGGACGTATCATTGACACGGTAGAGCTGGGCAAAGGAAGCGAGGACCGCTATATAAAAAGGTGTCTGGGTCTCACCACCGGACTTCGTATTTAGCGTTTGAGACAGGAGCTGTTTGTTCCCGTTCGGGTCCGTTGTCTCCAGGTCAAATTTCAGATAGGTGCGAAAATCCGTATAGAGCTCGATGTTCTTCTGCAGCTCGCTCTGCTTCCGGGCGTTGGTCTGCGTATCGTCCGACGCCGTGATACGCCCAAACAGGTCTTCGATAAGCGGGCCGTATTTTTGCTGGAACGGCAGGGCAAAGAGGCCGCCCTCGCCCTCGATCAGTTCCGGCGCCATGATCATGTCATAATAGGCGGCGTAATCCGGGTTTCGCTCGACCTTGAATTGATACTGGTCCGTTCCAAACTGCGCCTGCTTCAGCGCCCTGTTCAGATTCTTTACCTGCCCATCTACGTTTTGTATGCCATCCCGCAGTTTGGCAAGGAAGTCATTTTGGAACTGTTCCAGCGCGCTTTCCCGGGCCTGCTTGATCTTCTCTCTGTATCGGGGCAGTTCGCTCTCTTCCAGCCGGCGGCGCTCATCGTCGAATTCCTGGTTATCCATGACATCGACGCGGAAGGAGCACGGCTGGAACTGCTGGACGTAATCCCGGCGCGCTGTAAGCAGATTGTTCTTGGTCTGGGCAACGTCATTTTGCGCACGGGGCACTTGATCCCCAAAGTTTTTCGCGACCACGGAAGCACGCTTCAGCCTTTCTATTTCCTGCTCATACCGAGGCAGCCCGACTGTATTTTGATAGTCAGAGGAAAACTCTTCCTCGATCTCCGCATCTCGGGCCATCAACCTCTCGTTACGCTCCGGGATCTTCTCATAGTCCAAATTGCCCTGCTGGTTCTTCAATTCGCCGATACGGGCCGAACACGCCTCGATCTCGCCGCGCTGCCTGCCGATCGTTTTTTCCAATTCATCTATCTGTTTATCCAGCTCATTCAGCCAGAACAGATCCAGGTGGGACAGTTTATCCTCGATGCTTCCCAGCTCCGTGGTGATCTCAAGGCCCCGGACATAGTCGCGCTGACGCTGTTCCGCCTCCTGGACAAAGCGGCCCGTGAACAGGAACTCGCGCCCTTTTCGACCCGTCAGTTCATCGCATATCGGCTTTAACCGCCGCTCTTCGTCGGACAGCTCTTTCTGCCTGCTCAGGAGCATTTCTATCCGCAGATCGATGGCCTTGCGGCCTATAAAGGCGTCCTCCATTTTGGACTTCAGCATCGGCCGGGCCACATAGCCCTGGTATAACATTCCCTCTGCCGTTACTGCCGTGCGGTGACGGCGAAGCTGGCTCGTATGGGTGCAGCAGACGACCCGTCCCAACAGATAGTCGATATAACTGCGCGCCAGCGGATCGTCGGTCTGAACTTTTTTCGCCAAGCTGTCGTCCCATGCCTCCAGACGTTCCCTCTCCCTCAGCTTCCCGATATCCACGAGGCCAAAGGACTGTCTGCGATACTGATGCTTGATCCTGTCGAAAATCTCCAGCGCATCCGTGTATACGTCAGGATCCACCAGCAAATAGAATTTCTGCGTATTCAGATACCCCTCCACCGCGCCGCGCCACATCTCCTCACCGTCGGCGATCTCCAGCACGTCGGCCAGCACATTTACGGATACCGGCCGCTTATACCGTGTTAAGAGCTGCGAATGGAGCTGGTTTTTCAGATCAAGCAGTCCCTCCGGATAATCCTTGATGTTTTTCCGCAGTTGCGCCAGGGTTCCCTGGACCCGTGACATTTCCTCCCGCAGCCCGTTCATCACGCTCTCCATCTCATACGCCGCTTTGCGCAGACACTCGGCAAATCCCTCTGTGGCCTTCTGCGCCGTCACAAAAACCGCGACTGACCCGGAAAAGATCTCCGGCGTGCTCGTTTCCAGCGGCAGGCATGCCTTTTCCAGCACGCCGGCTGCTTCCTTTAGGGCCATGAAATGCTCATCTTGGGGCCATTGGTCCGTGAGCCGGCACAGCGACACCAGTACATTTGCCTCTCGCTTTACGGCCTGGACCGTTCGCCCGATCCCTTCCATCAGGCGCTTTTGCTCCTGCTCCAGTGTCTCCTGTTGTCTCCGCAGCCGCTCCTGTTCCTTGTAAACGTCGTTTTGAGCGCGATCGGCTATCAGTTCATTCTTCCGGCGGTCATTCTCCTGGACCTGCCTTTTCAGCTCTTCTCTTTTATTTTCTTCGTCCTCTATCTGCCGGGCACAGTCATCGCGCTCCACGGTCAATTTTTCGATCTGTTGCTCCAGCGAGACTTTTTCCGCCCACAGCGCGAGAAACCGGTGAAGCTGCAGCCGGTCCACGGCCGCCTGATACTCACGGAAATACTGCGCGATCTTCGTCAGGCGCTCTATTTTTTCCTCCTGGCGGCGGGCCAGTTCCTCATGCCGCTTGTAGTCGCGGATATTCTGCTGCATGGCCTCGATATCCGGTTTGTCCGGAATGTCGCAGATATTTTCAGTGATAAATTCCTGAATGTTGACGATGGGCCGGAAGGAGACCGCCTTTTTCATCATCCGGCACACTTGCTCATTATGTACGTTCCACTTTGCCAGCAGATCTTCCCGATAGCGTTTATTGCTGTCGTACATCTGATAGCGGGACCCCAGCTGCGCCTTCAACCATGCCCGCAGGGCGGCAATATCCATGGGTACGCCGTTGACAAGATAGCAGGTCCCCGGTATGGGGCTGTCATACAGGAAAAACTGATCCCTGCGGCTGCCGTCACTGTGGCAGTCAAAGACGATCCCGGCCGTAAAGCGGCCACCGGACTGATCGTCCAAAAACTCGCAGGCGATATAGCTGGAGAAATCCTTTCCCCGCCGGGATCTGGGATTGTTGGTGTCCATATCCGCCCGGAGATAACCGTCCAGTGTGCGCTGGGAGCTGTCATTCGCCGCCTTGTTAAAGTTTCTGGCGTTCGTCTCGCCCAGAAGAACGATCTGCAGCGCGTCAATGATCGTGGATTTGCCCGCTCCGTTTTTGCCGGTGAGAAAGTTGATGTCGTCGATCTCCAGAAGCTGCTTTGAGAAATACAGCCAGTTAATCAACAGTATCTTCGTCAGCTTCTTCATCGCCGTCTTCTTCCTCCTTTCGCAGCATGGAGACCACAGCGTCCAGCCGTTCGCTGGATACCACCGTGAGGATCGTTGGCAAAATGACGAATTTGCACCCCGTTTGGCTGAATCTGCCCTGTATCCGCTGAAGGATACTGTGCTGTTCAAAGATCGTCAGCGCCCGCTTCACCTCTTCCATATTGGGGCGGGTGGAGAAGATCGCATAGTCCGCCACCACCTTATCCAGCAGATCATGGACCGTGCAAAGCACATCCTGTTCCAAACCGGTCTGATCCTGGTTCTCGTCGTAGATCATGCGCAGGGCGAGCAGGATGGCGGTGGCTTTCTGATTGAGCGCACAGCGGTTGGCCTCGTCAGTATTTACAACGTAAAAGTACCCGTTAAAATCGTCCTTCCGCAGATCCCAGTCCAGCAGGCCGAGATAGCCCCGCACCACCGATTGATGGAGGGACAAAAACGTATAATCAGGGTTGCTGATACGCCCTTTATCCTGAACATAGATCGTTCTGACGACAAAAGTACGGCTGAGGAGCAGATTGCACACACGTGTAAACTGCTCCAATTCCTTTCCGGAAAAGCGCTCAAGTTCCGAAAGATCCATCTTTCTTCTCCTCTTTCCTTTCCAGCCTGAACTGCGGGATGGAATAGGCCCCCTCTTTGTAGCTTCCGTCCAACGTCTTTACATGATAAAAGCTCTTCCGGTCCCCTCCGTTCAGGACCGCCAACAGACACATGATATAGGCGTGGTCATCTTCCGGCGCCATATCCCTCGAATACAGGACCGTCTGCTCCCCAAACCGCTGGCGTATGTATTCCTCCTGCGCGGCGCGGCTGTACGGCGTTGACAACATTTCTTCCGCCTGCTCCCGTGTTTCCTGGCTGACGCTGGCATCTTCTACTGCAACGGGTTCGGTCATCTTGCGGCGGGTCGGCCGTTTGCGTATCCACAGGCTTTTTTCCGAAAGGAATGACTGTTCATAAAGCAGAAACGCCGGCTGAATGGCCTCTGTCAGCTTACCCGCCCTCCGATTCTGAGACAACCTCGTCAGAAGATAATTCAGATTGCCACGGATGTTCTGGTCCCAATTCGCCAGGTTCTCCAGCTTCTGCGTGGTTGCCCGCGTATACCGCCGGACCTGTTGATCGATCTCGTTCAGATAATCGCTTTCAATGCTTTCATACCGCTCCTTGACCCAAAATATCTTCTCGATCAGTTCCCCCCGGCAGGCTTCCAGCGTGTCGCGCCGCTTATCCTGCAAGGCGGCATTGGCCATAGCTAACAGGACCCCGTCATCCTCCAGCCACTCCTCCAGAATGGTCAGGATCGGGACGCGATACTTCGGAACAGAATCCTTGATCTTCAACGGGCGGATATATGCTTCCATGACCCGCTCGCCAAAATCGTCAAAGTGCGTTGACAGGACCTCATTGATGTCCTGCATCTCAATTTGTATTTGAAAGTACCGCCTCACGTTGTGATAGACGGTTTTCAGCATTTTTATGAGCGCCATCGTGTTATCATAGGCGCTGTATACGGCCATCATCTTTTCATAGGCCGTTCCGCTGTCCTTTGCGACTTTTAAGGACGAGTAGGTCCCGAAAACATAGGAATATCCCCGCATAGGTGCGTCATCACGCAGTTGATGAAGCAGCTCCAAAAGCCGGCTGCTGTACCCCGGAATGTTCAGATACTCCTCGAAGCTCGTATAATCCTTTTCCCGTTCTCTCTCAAACCAACCCTTGCTCCCCAGCTTGCGGATCAGAAATCGAGCACGGCCGGAAATATCCCGCAGCTCCTCCTCTTCTATGTCCTCATCCTCAAACGTAGCCTGCGCAAGCTGCTGCTCCAGCCTGCCCCGGAGCATCATATAGTATGTACTCTCCGGGATCTTAAGATTGCTGTCACCGTATGCCTCATACAGCACATCAAGCGCGTCAGCGTATAAAGCGCGGTTAGGCGACGCCAACACAGAAAACAGTTCCGAAGGGATAGCCTCGAATAAGCGCACAGAGCAACACCTCTTATAAGGAGTTATGATATGGAAGGTACTTTGATATTCAATGACCTGATCTCCCGCCCGGATCTGGTTTTACAAAATGGCATGCTTCTTGGGGGCCTTCACTGCGGGGATCGCATAGAATTGTGGCGGAACGGACAGTGGTGTGCTGTTCGCCTGGAATATCAGGATGATTGGATCGTTTTCTCCGATGAAATATCTACAGCGCCGCCATACGGAGAAAAGGTCCACTATACTGCATAGACGGCTGGTTTATTGCAGGCTCGCTTATATAAGCAAAGATATCACATTTTTCCATTGTGTTCAACAACTCCGCCTCAAATGTCCTGAAAGCGTACTTCAACAAATCGTAAATTTGCCCTGCGTTGAAGCCGGTAAAGGCAGTTCAGAGAATTGCCAGGAGCAATATAACTTAATCAGTCATAAGATAGTTGACCTATTCCTACTGGAACAACGTTAAAACCTCCAGCAGAATAGGTCAACTCATATTATGCTCTTTTAAACTACAATATTGAAAGGGGAAACATTCATCATGAACAACAACACTATCAATACCCTGTCCGGCGCGGTCACACTTCCTGTGTTCGACTTGTTGCACGACCGCATGAATATTCGTAAGATCCGGCGCTTCTATCACGGTCTGTGCGATTTTCAGGAATCAGATCATGCGAACATTGCTGTCACGATCATCGACGTCCTCATCCGCTTGGCCGGAAGCGAACTCCCAACCGTGTATACCGAGGTAGTGGCATCCCCAAAACTCCAGGCCATCTTCCTGGACGAGTTTCTGGCTGACTTTGAGGACATTTTGAGCGAATACGGGGTGTGAGCGTATCTTCCCGATACGCCTGGATAAAATAACAACTGAATAGCAAAGGAGGCGGTCATATAGTCGCAAAGGAGATACAGGCCGGAGCCATCATTCTTCGCATCCACGACGAGATGTGCCGGCCGCTTGATGATATACACACCGCCTCCATAAGCCATATCGTCTCAGAGGCATACAGAAAACGCAGCCTTCCCTCTCCCCCGACCACAGACAACGCACCTTCCACGCCGCAATGACTTTGCGGCGTTTCCATTATTTGGAGCGCCTCACATATTTGACACCGCCTGCATCGTTTTCTATAATATTCTTGAAAGGAGGCCCCAAATGGAGCAATACGTCATGTATCTGCGAAAATCCCGTTTTGACCGTGACTATGCCGAGTTCAGTGTAGAGGAAACACTCAAGCGCCATAAGGCGATCTTGGACAAGCTGGCGAATGATCGTGGGTACCGTATTGCAAAAGTTTATTATGAGGTCGTTTCAGGCGAGTCCATCGCTGCCAGGCCGCAAATTCAAGAGATGCTGGCCGAGGTGAGCGAGGAGTTTTACGCGGGGGTCCTGGTGGTGGACCTGGAGCGTCTGGCCCGCGGCAACGGCGCCGACCAGGCCTACATCAGCCAGGTGTTCCAGTTTTCCGGCACCAAGATCATCACCCCCAACAAGATCTACGACCCCAGCAACGAGTTCGACGAGGAGTACTTCGAGTTTGGCCTGTTCATGAGCCGCCGGGAATACAAGACCATCAACCGGCGTCTTATCCGGGGCCGCGAGAGCTCCGCCGCCGAGGGAAAGTACCTGGGCAGTATCGCCCCCTATGGCTACCAGCGCATCAAGCTGCCCAATGAAAAGGGCTACTCCCTGGAGCCTCTGCCGGAGGAGGCGGAGGTGGTAAAGACCGTCTTTGACATGTATCTGTCCGGCGACGGGACTGTGATGATCGCCAATTACCTGAACGACCACCACATCCCCACCCGGCATGGAGAGCTGTGGACCTATTCCTCCATCTTCAATATGCTCAAAAACCCGGTCTACTGCGGCAAGATACGCCGTGGCTGGTGCAAGCAGGTCAAGCGCATCGAAAACGGCGAGGTCAAGCGGCATATCAAGCACCTGCAGGACCCCGGCGACTATGAGATATTCCAGGGCCTGCACCCGCCGCTCATCAGCGAGGACATCTTCACCGAGGCCCAGCGCGTCCGCACAGAGCGCCCATCCAACGCCCATGTCAAAGAGAACTTTGAACTGCAAAACGCCTTCGCCGGTCTTATCTACTGCGCCAAGTGCGGCAAGCGCATAGGCCGCACCGTTTCCAACCGGGGCGTCCCCCGGTTCCGGTGCGTCAATCACCGCAACTGTCACACAGCCAGCTACGACTACGCCAAGACCGAGGAGCAGGTCATCTCCGCTCTGCGCCAATGGGTAAAGGGCTACACAGTGGAGATCGAAAACGTGAGCTTTGAGAGCGAGGCGGATTCCTGTCGGGACAGGATCGGGCAGCTCACCGCCGAACTGGAAAAGCTGAACGCCCAGCTGGATAACGCCTTCGACCTGGTGGAACAGGGCCTCTACACAAAAGAGGAGTTCCGCCGGCGCAAGGAGAAGATCACCGGCAGCCAGAAAGCCGTCCAGTCCCAGCTTGACAGCCTCTATGAACGGCTGCCCGCCCTGGAGGAACAGGCGGACTTCCATGAGAACCTGATACCCCAGACGGAGGCGCTGCTGGACAGCTACGACCAGATGGCCGCGACAGAGCGCAACAAGCTCCTGAAGGAGATACTCTACCGCATCGAGTACCGCAAGGACCATGACGGCGCGCTGGAGATCGACATCTATCCGAAGATACCCATGAAGCAGTAGTCCCCTGTTGGCATGAAGGCGATGACACACACGTGTGTCACCGCGCCCACCAGCTTCCCGTTTTGGATGATCGGGCTGCCCGACATGCCCTGGACGATGCCGCCGGTGCGCTGCAAAAGCTCCGGGTCCGTCACATGGACCATCAGGTCCCGGCCGCCGCCGGACACCATGCCCGTGCGGGAGATCTCCACGTCATATTCCCGGATCTCCCGGCCTGCCACGCAGGCCAGGATCGTGGCCGGGCCCTTCACCACATCCCCCGGCGCGCCCACCGGGATGGCCGGGCGCAGCGCGCCCAGGCTGCCGCTCATGACGCCAAAAATGCCGCAGGAGGTGTTGGTGTTGATGCACCCCACCACATCGCCGCCGTCAAAGCTGCCGGCCAATTCTCCGGGCACGCCGGCGGCGCCCCGCTTCACATCCACGATCCGCGCCAGGCACACGCTGCCGTCCGCCACGGGCAGCAGCACCCCCGTCTCCAGATCGTTGACCCCATGGCCCAGGGCACCGAAAGCCCCGGTGTCCGGGTCGATATAGGTCACCGTGCCGATGCCGGTCACGCCGTCCCGCAGCCAAAGTCCCAGCCGCAGACCGCCCCCGGCCTCACGGGCCGGCGTCACCTCCACGGTGCGCAGCTGGCCGTCCCGCTTCACAGAAAGCTGTGCCGGCCCGCCGTCCATGCTCTCCACCGCGACCAGAAGATCGGCCGCGTCATGCACTGTCCGGCCCCCGATCGCCACGATCACATCCCCGGCCTGCAGGCCCGCTTCCCTGGCGGGGCACGCCGCGCCGGACTGGGTCTGCACATCGGTGACGCCCGCCACCAGCACGCCCTCCATTTTTATTTGTATCCCCACCGTCTCCCCCACGGGGATCAGCTCCCCGTCGGCAAAGGCCGTCACCGTACAGGCGGCCGTTATCAACCACGCGGCGGCCGCTGCCAGCAGCCGCCGGCGCCAATGCTTCTCCATGCTCTTTCCTCCCGTCTTTCTGCCGGCCCATTCAGTATGCGAGAAAGCGGGCGCGCAAACCGCGCTAAATTATCTCTATGCTTCCACGTGCCGCGCAAACGCCCGCTCGGAACGTCCGCCGGCGTTTGGAAAAATTTACCTCGTCGTGCTTTCCGCGCCGTTCTTTTATATGGTATCCGCCGCCGGGGAAAAAATCTGTGGCAAAATCTGCGCAAAAAGCCTTTTTCAGCGCGGCATGCGGCGGCAAAAAAAGACAGCGGGCGCGTGCCCGCTGTCTTTATATGATGGAAAAAAGCTGTTCCAAAAAAGGAGATCACTGTTCGGCTCCGGCCGGCCGCGCCTCCCCGATCCGCTCCACGGAGAACGCGCCGCTTTCCCGGACCAGCTCGCAGACCACCGTCTCCTCCGGGCACCGGCGCACGAACCGAAGCACGCCGCCCTCCGCCCGTTCAAAGCGGATGTCCCCGGTACGCAGGGCGGGGTGGCCGTTTTTCAGCGCCGCCAGCCGGCGGTACAGGTCCTGCAGCTCTCTGTCCTCCCGTCCCCAGGGGAAAGGCAGCCGGTTCATGGGGTCCCGGCCGCCGGTGAGGCCGGCCTCGTCCCCATAATAGATCACCGGGGACCCGGGCAGAGCGAACTGCAAAAGCGCCGCCGCCCGCCGGGCGGTCCGGTCCGGCAGCACCGTGCCCACCCGCTCCGTGTCGTGGGTGCCCAGCACAGCCATGGTGCAGTCCAGCGCCGCGGCGGGATAGTGCTCCGCCAGGGTCATCACCGTCTCCGCCAGGGCGGCGCCGTCGTCACGGCCCGCGGCAAAGTCCAGGATCGCCGTCCGGAAGGGGTAGTTGATGACCCCGTCCAGCTCCGCGCCGGTGAAGTACCGGCGGCGGACGTCATAGCTGATCTTGTTGGAGGCGTCCTCCCAGACCTCGCCGATCACCACCGCGCCGGGCTTCACCGCCCGCACCCGGCGGCGCAGCGCCGCGATGAACTCGTCCGGCAGCTCGTCGGCCACGTCCAGCCGGAACCCGTCCGCCCCCCGGCGGAGCCAGGTGGCCACCACGCCCTCTTCCCCAAGGATATATTCCATATAGTCCGGGTCCAGCTCGTTGACGCAGGGCATGACCTTTACGCCCCACCAACAGGTATATTCCTCCGGAAAATTTTGAAAATCGTACCACTTATAGTACTTTGAAGCGGGCCCGGCGGACACCGCTCCCCCACCGAACTGATCCGCGGCGTCGAAATAGACGCTGTGGCTGCCGGTGTGGGAGAACACCCCGTCCAGCACGACGCGCATGCCCCGCTCATGGGCGGCGCCGCACAGGACGGTGAAATCCTCTACCGTTCCCAGCATGGGGTCCGGGCGCATATAGTCCGCCGCGTCGTAGCGGTGGTTGGACCAGGCCATCACGATGGGGTTCAGATAGATGACCTTCACGCCCAGGTCCCGGATGTAATCCAGCTTCTCCCGGACGCCCCGGAAATTGCCCCCGGCAAAGTCGGTGGCGTCCCGCGCCGTGGGCACGAAGCCCTCAAAGGGGCGGACCGTATAGGGCTCCAGCTTGCCGGCAAGGTCGCAGTCCCCGCTCTTATAGAAGCGGTCAGGGAAGATCTGGTAATACACGGTCCCCCGGAAGGACTCGGCCGGGGCATAATCCGCCGGCAGCACGCTCAGCTGCCACAGATCCCCGGCGCACATGTTGGTGCCCCGGCCGGCCTTGAACAGGTCATAGTCCCCGTTTTTGTCCCAGATGTGGAACTTATAGAAATAGAGGCCCGGCGCATCGATCCGGAAGGCGGCACGGAACACGTCATAGTCCCCCTCCCGGCCCGACGGCGCCATCGCCGCGCGCCAGCCGTCGGCGGCGATCTCCGCCCTCCGGGCGCCGCATTCCGCCGGCACCCGCAGGCGCATCCGGCACTCCTGGCCGGCCCACAGGGGACCGAAGGGGGTCTTGTCGGCGGCGAGGCGGCTGTCATACAGTATGTTCATCTGGCGGTCTCCCTCCAAAATCAAAGAGAGCCCCCCGCCTTTCGCGGGGGCCCGCTGTGCAGATCGGATCAGTCCTGCTGGTCGCTGTGATGGGCCGCCGCCGAGGCGCCGATCACGCCCGACTCGTTCTCCCGGCGGATCTCCCGCTCGCGGATGATCCTCTCCAGGGCCACATAGATGCACACGATCCGGTCCAGCTGGCCCTCATCCAGCACGTCGATGTAGTAGACGTCGTGCAGGGAGACCCATTTCTGATGGGTGCGGGCCATCACCGCGCCCAGCTGGTTGACGAACTCGTAGTTGTGCTGCAGCACGTCGCCGCGCAGCTGCCAGCCCAGGCCGTCCAGATCGATCACGTCGTTCATCACGTGGAACCACTCGGTGCGGACCTCCACGCGCTCCCCGTCGGCAAATTCGATCTCGTGGGTCTCGTGCAGGGAGATGGGCTTGTGGGAGATGGTGGCGATGGTCTCGCCAACGGCGTTGCGGATATAGGTGGTGTCATGGATCGAGATGGCCTTGCTCTCCACGGTATAGAGGACGCGATCGTCCTCATCCATGATCTCCATCTTCTTATGGATCGAGAGCATCTTGGACTTCGCATGCAGCAGCATTTCTTATCCCTCCGTCGGTCATTTGTATGTTTACTTATTTGATTGCGCTATCATTATAGTAAAATCCCGCCGGATTGTCAATCTTTGGACGCCGACCCGGGGCTGTTAATGAACCATTCATCATTTATTAACAAAACGTTGGGAATTTATTCACCATTCCCCGCCGCGGGTGCGCTATGATAAGGTCGTTCCAAGGGAGAGCGCCGATGCTCCCGAGGACGTCACCCCAGCGAGCATGATCGTTTGACATTTTCATTTTTCACTCCTCTCTTCTTTGTTGCAGAGCCGGCCACCTTCGGGTGGCCGGCTTTGTCCTGTTCCCGCCCCGACGCCCCGAGGGGCACCGCCGGCCCTTTCCGGAGAGCTCTCGTTGATTGTGCGCAATACACAAAAACTGGAAAACCAAAATAATTTTTTTGGCGCAGATTGACATTTCGTAAATAGGGTCCTATAATACCCTTTACAGTATACCGCGCGGCGGTATGCCGAGAATAACGGGAGGTACAAACAAATGAAGAAAGTATTGGCTATGGTCCTGGCTCTGACGATGATGCTCGTCATGGCCATCCCCGCGTTTGCCGACGGCGGCAGCTCCGTGCAGGACATCATCGCCGAGGCCGAGGGCATGACCCTGGAGGAGCTGGCCCAGAAGGCCATCGAGGAATCCAACGGCGCCACCTTCTACGGCGTGGGCAACTCCAGCCGCGGCGCCACCGCGCTGCCCCTGTTCATCGAGTATCTGCAGAGCATCGACCCGGATTACAACATGGAGTTCGATTGGCAGCAGCCCAAGAACAACAAGATCTTCGACCAGCTGACCGCCGACTCCCTGAAGGACACCGGCACCTTTGCCATGACCCTGATCCAGGACGGCAACCAGATCGAGAGCAAGATGGTCCAGACCGGCGTTCTGGACACCTTCATCCCCAAGGACTGGGCTGACGCCAACGGCACCACCGCCGCCGACTATGCCGGCTATCTGCCCCTGCAGACCCTGAACAAGGTCTTTATGTACAACAACACCGGCGACAAGACCTATGACAACGTCTGGGACTTCGTGGCCGAGGGTGAGCACGGCCTGTTCATGGACATCGACTCTGAGATCGTGGGCAAGAACTTCCTGTACATGCTCACCGAGGACTCCAACGCCGACAACCTGAAGGCCGCCTTCGACGCTCTGTCCGCCGACGAGCAGGCTTACTTCCAGCCGGTCGTCGACTCCCTGGTCACCGACGCGGAGGACCTGGGCCTGGGCGAGAACGGCGCTTACGCGCTGGCCTGGATCAAGCTGTGGGTGGAGAGCTACAACGCCCAGACCGACGACGGCCCCATCTGCAACACCCTGGTGGACCAGTCCGCCACCGACCAGTTCGGCCTGCTGGTGTACTCCAAGCTCCGCTCCGTTGAGGAGTCCGACTCCGTCAGCAAGAACAACATCACCGTGGCCGCTTATCAGGACGGCTACACCGGCTTCGGCGGCTATGGCTACTGCCACTATCTGTTCGTCACCGACAACAGCCCCCTGCCCTGGACCGCCTGCGCCTTCATCGCCTACATGACCTGCACCACCGACGGCTTCTCCGCCTGGGGCAAGGACATCGGCGGCTATTCCTCCAACCCCACCGTCGCCGCTGACAACGAGGAGATCTTCCATCACCAGACCGGCGGCATGGCCGAGGACGGCGAGACCGTGGAGTTCGCCGCGCTGAACGACGCCGGCTATGACTGGTGGACCAACGAGGGCCAGCTGGTCCTCGAGGACCCCGAGTACTGCGCCAGCGTGTCCTTCACGGTGGGCAGCTGGATCGAGATGCTGACCAAGTACTCCGCCGGCTGATCTTTCCCGCGCGCATAAAACCGATCCAAACATAATGGGGCGCCCCGGATCGTCCATACTCCGGGGCGCTTCCCCTATATCTCACCCGACCCAGCTGGAAAGGAGTGGTCATCCTATGGATGCTGTAAGCGCGAGAGCCAGCGCCTCCACCATCCGGCTCAATAAAGTCAAGACCTTTTTCTCCAAACCGCACAACGTGATCCTGCTACTGATGGGCATCGTGCTCACCGTCAGCACCGTGGCGCCCATCGTGGCCATTGTGGAGGACACCTTCAAGATCCACCCGGGCACCATCGACCAGCACCTGACCGGTATGGCATCCGGTTATACCTTTGCCAACTACGTGGACCTGTTCACCAGCCGTCTGGCCAAGACGAACCTGTGGACGCCGCTTTTGAACACGGTGCTGCTGGCCGTGGGCACCTGCGTCGTGTCCATCCTCTACGGCGGCGTGTTCGCCTTCCTGGTGACGCGCACCAATATGGCCTGGCGCAAATATCTGAGCAGCATCTTCATCTTCCCCTACATCATGCCCCAGTGGACCCTGGCGGTGGTGTGGCAGCACCTTTTCAACTCCAACGCCGTCACCGGCACCTCCAACGGCCTGCTGGCCGCCACCCTCGGTCTCGCTATGCCCAAGTGGTGGTGCCAGGGCATGTTCCCCAGCGTCATGGTCCTGGGCCTGCATTACGCCCCCTTCGCCTATATCCTCATCGGCGGCATCTTCCGGAACATGGACGCCAATCTGGAGGAGGCGGCCACCATCCTGGACACGCCCAAATGGCGCACCATGTGCAAGATCACCCTGCCAATGGTCAAGCCCGCCATCCTGTCCACCATCCTGCTGGTGTTCGGCAGCTCCATGGGCTCCTATCCGGTTCCCCACTACCTGGGCCTGACCACGCTGAGCACCAAGTACGTGTCCATGAACTCCAAGTACACCGGCGAGGCCAGCATCCTGGCCATCATCATGATGGTGTTCGGCGTGGCGATCATGCTGCTGAACCAGCTGTCCCTCACCAGCCGCAAGAGCTATACCACCGTCACCGGCAAGTCCGGCCAGATCTCCAAGATCAGCCTGGGCAAGCGGGGCCGGTATATCATCGCGCTCGTGCTGGTGTTTCTGACCTTCTTCACCAGCATCTTCCCCATCGTGTCCTTCGGTTTCGAGACGTTCCTGCCCAACCCCGGCGACTACTCCTTCCTGTACACCGGCAACACCGCCAATCTGACCACCAAGTGGTGGCTCACCAGCGAGAACGTGACGGAAAACGGCATGTACGGGCAAAAGGGCATGCTCTATAACTCCACCATATGGAACGCCTTCAAGGGAACTATGATGGTCAGCGTCTGCTGCGCCCTGCTGGCGGGCAGCATCGGCACCCTCATCGGCTACGCCGTCTCCAAGCAGCGGCGCAGCAAGTGGGCCAACTACGTCAACTCCGTGGCCTTCCTGCCGTACCTCATGCCGTCCATCGCCGTGGGCGTGGCCTTTTTCATCCTGTTCTCCAACCAGTACATGAACCTGTTCAACACCTACACCCTGCTCATCATCGTGGGCACCATCAAATACATCCCCTTCGCCAGCCGGAGCGCCCTCAACTCCATGCTCCAGCTGTCCGGTGAGATCGAGGAGGCGGCCATCATCCAGGACATCCCCTGGATCAAGCGCATGACCCGCATCATCATCCCCATCCAGAAATCGTCCATCATCAGCGGCTATCTGCTGCCGTTCATGACGTGCCTGCGGGAACTGAGCCTGTTCATGCTGCTGTGCACCCAGGGCTTCATCCTGTCCACCACCCTGGACTATTTCGACGAGATGGGCCTTTACGCCTTCTCCAGCGGCATCAACCTGATCTTGATCGTCACCATTCTGGTCTGCAACGCCCTGGTCAACAAGATCACCGGGGCCAGCCTTGACAAGGGGATAGGAGGTTAAACCATGCCAGAGATCAAATTGGAACATATCACGAAGCGCTGGGGCAAGTTCTACGCCGTGGACGACCTGGACCTGGTCATCCAGGACAATGCCTTCGTCACCCTGCTGGGCCCCTCCGGCTGCGGCAAGACCACCACCCTGCGCATGATCGCCGGTCTGGAGACCCCCACCAGCGGCCGCATCACCATCGGCGACCAGGTGGTCTTTGACAGCGACATGGGGATCAACATCCCCGCCAACAAGCGCCATGTGGGCTTCCTGTTCCAGAACTACGCCCTGTGGCCCAACATGACCGTATACCAGAACATCGCCTTCGGCCTGGCCAACATCAAAGACGAGCTGCCCAAGGTGGACTTCGAGGCGAAAAACGCCGCCCGCCTGGGGGAGATCCTGTCCAGCCCGGCGGAGGTGGTGAAGGTGCTGGAGGAGTGCCGGGACAAGAACGGCAGGCTGGACGAGAAGAAGGCCATCATCAAGCTCATCGACGCGTTCACCATCTCCCAGTACACCGCTAAGAAGCTCTTCGGCTACCACCTGGAGCAGGGCAGAGACGTATCCGCCGAGGCGGCCAGTCTGAAGGAAAAGGCCGCGGCCGCCAAAAAGAGCCAGGGCCTCAACGACGCCTTTGAATCCACCCGGGACGGCAGGACCGTCACCGAGACCCGCAAGCTCACCAAGGAGGAGATCGACCTCTCGGTGCGGCGGGTGAGCCGGATCGTGAAGATCGGCATGTTCATGGACCGCTACCCGGCCGAGCTCTCCGGCGGCCAGCAGCAGCGGGTGGCCATCGCCCGGACCCTGGCGCCGGAGCCCTCCGTGCTGTTCATGGACGAGCCGCTCTCCAACCTGGACGCCAAGCTGCGCCTGGAGATGCGCTATGAGCTGCAGCGGCTGCATGTGGAGACCGGCTCCACCTTCGTATACGTCACCCACGACCAGATGGAGGCCATGACCCTGGCCACCCAGATCTGCCTCATCAACAACGGCGTCCTGCAGCAGTACGCCGAGCCGCTGACCGTCTATAACCGGCCCAACAACCTGTTCGTGGCCGACTTCGTGGGCAATCCCTCCATCAACTTCGTGGAGGCCAAGGGCGTCCAAAAGGCTGGCGGGGCCGTGGACCTGACGCTGTTCGGCGGCCGGACGGCCGCTTTCACCCCCGCCGCGCCGGTGGACCTGCCCGCCTGGTTCCAGAAACGGGACACCGACGAGGCGGCCCGGGCCGAGGCTCTCAAGCGCAGGAGCGCGGAGAAATCCTACGTGGAAAAGGGCAACAAGGACGAGACCTTCCGCTACCACATCGCCAAGGTGGAGGAGGACGATTTCTCCCTCCAGGAGGAGCCGGTCCTCACCAACGAGGACCTGGTGCTGGGCATCCGGCCCGAGTTCATCCGCATCACCCCCGACGGCGGGCTGGACGGCGAGATCTACGGCGCCATGCCCACGGGCATGGAGTCCACCATCAAGATCCGCATCGGCGACTTTCTGCTGACCGGCGTGGTGTTCGGCAGCACCCTCTTCAAGATCGGCGAGAAGGTCAGGATCGACATCGGCGGGGACAACATCATGCTCTTTGACCGCAAGAGCGGCAGATGCATCGCCTTCGGCTCGCTCCAGTGCTGACACAGCCGGCAGAAAACCACACGGACAGCGCGCCGCTTTCGCGGGGCGCTGTCCCCACCTATGCGGGAAGGGAGGCGGATCAGTCCCATGATACGCGAGGACCTGCCCGTCGGGGATAGGATGTGCGCCATCTGTCGGACGGGGGAGCCGGAGATCCTGCTGCTCCAGCCGGTGGACGGGCGCGACGCTTCGGCGGAGGCGGAGGCGGCGTATATCCGGCGGAATACGTCCAGGCCCTTTTTGCTGTGCGCGTTCCCGGTGGAGGATTGGGACCGGGACCTGTCCCCCTGGCCGGCCCCGCCGGTATTCGGCCGGGCGCCCTTCGGCGGCGGCGCGGACCGGACGCTGGCGTATGCGGCCGGACAGCTGCTGCCCGCGCTCCGGGCCCGGTACAGCGCGGACCTGGACGCCGTCATCGGCGGGTACTCCCTGGCGGGGCTGTTCGCCCTGTGGTGCGCCTATGAGACGGACCTGTTCGCCGCGGCCGCCGCTGCGGCGCCCTCGGTGTGGTTCGACGGCTGGACCGATCACGCCGCGGCGCGCGCCGTGCGGGCGAGGGCGGTCTATCTGAGCCTGGGCGACCGGGAGGAAAGGGCGCGGGACCGGCGTCTGGCCCAGGTCGGCGGCTGCATCCGGGCCCAGAAGGCGCTGCTGGACGGCTCCGGCACGGCCGCCACCCTCGTCTGGGAGCCGGGAAACCACTTCCGGGACGCCCCGGAACGGACGGCCAGGGGCTTTTTATGGGCCATGGAAAACCTATGAGATCACTATGCGGCGCACCGCGTTCGGCGGCGCGCCGCTTTTTTGATCCCATTCCCGCCGCGACAAGCCCACAAAATCTTCCATATTGCATTTTCCATCTTTACAAAAGGGCGCAGTCATGATACAATTTAGTAAAACCGCACAAAAATACATCATTACTTTAAAGAATGTTTTTGCAGATTAGAGGTGTTGTGAGGCGAGCAAACGATAAACAGCGTTTGTTTTCGGTCCCCTATCCCGCGGGTAAATTTTGTCTGAAATATTGATCGGAGGTTTTTATCATGATCGTTGGTCTGCCGAAAGAAATCAAAAACAATGAGTTCCGCGTTGGTCTTACCCCCGGCGCTGTCGGCGAATATGTGAACGCCGGCAATACGGTCTACGTAGAAAAGGGCGCCGGCCTGGGCGCCGGCTTTGAGGACGCCGAGTACGCGGCCCATGGCGCCGTCATCCTGGACACGGCCGACGAGGTCTGGGCCAAGTCCGAGATGATCGTGAAGGTCAAGGAGCCCCTGGAGAGTGAGTACAAATACTTCCGCGATGGCCTGCTCATCTACACCTACTTCCACCTGGCCGCCGACAAGGAGCTGACCGAGGCGCTGCTGAAGTCCAAGACCACCGCCATGGCCTACGAGACCATCCTGGGCCCCGGCGGCAAGGGCCTGCCCTGCCTCTACTGCATGAGCGAGATCGCCGGCCGCATGGCCACGCTGGAGGGCGCCAAGTATCTGGAAAAGACTTACGGCGGCCGCGGCGTGATGCTGGGCGCGGTGCCCGGCTGCGATAAGGCCGAGGTGGTCATCATCGGCGCCGGCAACGCCGGCATCAACGCCTGCCGCATGGCCGTGGGCCTGGGCGCGCGGGTCACTGTTCTGGACATCAACCACCAGCGCCTGGCCTATCTGGACGAGGTGTTCGGCACCCAGATCACCACCCTGTACTCCAGCCGCGCCAACCTGCTCATGGCGCTGAAGAAGGCCGATCTGGTCATCGGCTGCGTCATGCTGGCCCCCGGCCGCGAGTGCCAGAAGCTGGTGCTGCGGGAGGATCTGAAGCTGATGAAGAAGGGCGCCGTGATGGTGGACATCGTCATCGACCAGGGCGGCTGCTTCGAGACCAGCCATCCCACCACCCACGCCGACCCGGTGTACGAGGTGGACGGCATCATGCACTACTGCGTGGCCAACATCCCCGGCAGCGTGCCCCGCACCTCCACCGAGGCGCTGGTCAACTCCACCCTGGCCCATGGCATCCAGATCACCAAGCTGGGCCTGGAGGCCGCCTGCAAGGCCGATCCCTGCCTGATGAGCGGCGTCAACACCTACAAGGGCAAGCTGACCTTCGCCGCCGTCGCCGAGGCGCTGGATATCCCCTACACCGATCCCAACGAGCTGATGTGATGCGCATTGGCCCATTGGGCCTTCCATAAACAGCGGGCATCCCCCGGCCATACCGGGGGATGCTTTGTTTCACGGGCCCTCCCGCCGGACGCCCTGCCCGGCGGGAGACGCCGTTTTTTGAAAACATTTTGAGAACGGATATCCCCCTCCCGGGCGGGATACCGGAGGACACGAGCAGAAACTGCTGTAACAGCTGTGATAAAGGAGTGAGCATACGCCCATGAGCAGATTGGAAGTAAAAATGCCCGGCCAGGCGGAAGCGGTCGTCGAACAGCTCTACCGCAGCATGGAGGGCCGCATCGCCGCCAGTCCCCCCGGCCTGTGCCCGGTGGATATGGCGCTGAACTTTCTCAGCCTGTGCCAGGCGCAGACCTGCGGCAAATGCGTTCCCTGCCGGATCGGTTTGGCCCAGCTGTCCAACATGATCCGAGAGGTGCTGGAGGGCGACCCCGGCATCAACATCCTCAAGCGCATCGAGAACACCGCCCAGGTGGTGGTGGACACGGCGGACTGCACCATCGGCACCAACGCCGCCAAGCTGGTGCTGCTGGGATTGAAGGGCTTCCGGGAGGACTATGAGGAGCATATCCTCCACCACCGGTGCCTGGGCAGTCTGAAAAACCCGGTCCCCTGTGTGGCTCTGTGCCCCGCGGGGGTGGACATCCCCGGCTACATCTCTCTGGTGAACGAGGGCCGGTGCGCCGACGCGGTACGGCTCATCAGAAAGGACAACCCCTTCCCCACCGCCTGTGCCTACATCTGCGAGCACCCCTGCGAGGCCCGCTGCCGCCGGAACATGGTGGACGACGCGCTGAACATCCGGGGGCTGAAGCGGTATGCGGTGGATCAGGCCGGCGACGTCCCCCAGCCCAAATGCGCTCCGGCCACCGGCAAATCCGTGGCCATCATCGGCGGCGGCCCCGGCGGTCTCTCCGCCGCCTATTATCTGGCGCTGATGGGCCACAAGGTCACGGTATACGAAAAGCAGAACAAGCTGGGCGGCATGATGCGCTACGGCATCCCCAGCTACCGCCTCCCCCGGGAGAAGCTGGACGAGGAGATCGCCTCGATCCTGTCCCTGGGCATCCAGGTACAGCTGGGCGTGAAGGTGGGCGAGGACATATCCTTTGACGATCTGCGCCAGCAGTATGACTGCCTGTACATCTCCATCGGCGCCCACACGGACAAGAAAACGGGCATCGAGGGCGAGGACAGCAAGGGCGTCGTATCCGCGGTCGAGCTGCTGCGCCATATCGGCGACGACGAGATGCCGGACTTCACCGGCATGGACGTGGCTGTCATCGGCGGCGGCAACGTGGCCATGGACGTGACCCGCAGCGCCATCCGCCTGGGAGCGCAGAAGGTCACCTGCGTCTACCGGCGCCGCCAGGCGGACATGACCGCCCAGGCCGAGGAGGTGGAGGGCGCCATCGCGGAGGGCGCGGAGGTGCTGACGCTCCACGCGCCGCTGCGCATCGAGGCCGACGAGAACGGCCATGTGAAGGCCCTGTGGGTGCAGCCCCAGATCATCGGCGAGGTGGACAGCGCGGGCCGGCCCCGCCCCACCACTGCCTCCGTATCCCCCCTGCGCATCCCGGCGGACATCGTCATCGTGGCCATCGGCCAGGGCATCGAGTCCCGCGGCTTCGAGCAGGTGGGCATCAAGATCCAGCGCGGCGGCACGCTCTCGGCCAACACCAGCACCCAGCTGCCCGATGTGGAGGGCGTGTTCGCCGGCGGCGACTGCGTCACCGGCCCCGCCACGGTCATCCGCGCCATTGCCGCCGGCAAAGCGGCGGCGGCCAACATCGACGAGTATCTGGGCTTCAATCACGAGATCAAATCCCCCGTCATGGTGCCCCCGCCCCATGTGGCCGCGCTGCGGCCCCGCGGCCGGGTCAACCCGGGCGAGCGGGAGGCCTGCGAACGCAAGAGCGACTTTTTCTGCATCGAGTGCGGCATGACCGCCGAGGAGGCCTTCCAGGAGTCCTCCCGGTGCCTGCGCTGCGACCACTTTGGCTACGGCAACTTCAAAGGAGGGCGTGTGGAGACATGGTAAAGATCACGATCAACGGCCGGGAGATGTCCGTCCCCGCGGGCACCACCATCCTCGCCGCCGCCGAAAAGGCGGGCATCCCCATCCCCCATCTCTGCTTTTTGAAGGACATCAACGAGATCGCCGCCTGCCGGATGTGCATGGTGGAGGTGGAGGGAACCGAGCGGCTGGTCCCAGCCTGCAACACCCAGGTCCAGGAGCATATGGCCATCCAGACCAACAGCCCCCGCGTCCGCCAGGCCCGCAAGACCAATCTGCGGCTCATCCTGTCCCAGCACAACTCCAACTGCACCGTGTGCGTGCGCAGCGGCAACTGCGAGCTGCAGCGGCTGTCCCATGACCTGAACATCCACTACCAGCCCTATCAGGTCCAGCCGGAGCGGACCAACGTGGACCTGAGCGTGCCGGTGGTCCGGGAGGCCAGCAAGTGCATCAAGTGCATGCGCTGCGTCCAGATCTGCGACAAGATCCAGGGCATGCACATCTGGGACGTGGCCGGCACCGGCTCCCGCACCACCGTGGATGTCAGCTACAACCGCTATCTGAAGAACACCGACTGCACCTACTGCGGCCAGTGCGTCACCCACTGCCCCACCGGGGCCCTCACCGTCCGGGACGACACGAATCTGGCTCTGCGGGCGCTGGCGGACCCGGAGATCACCACCGTGGTCCAGGTGGCGCCGGCGGTGCGGGCGGCCTGGGCGGAGACCTTCGGCCTCAGCGCCCGGCAGGCCACCACGGGCCGCATGGTGGCGGCGCTCAAGCGCCTCGGCTTCGACTATGTGTTCGACACCAATTTCGCCGCGGACCTGACCATCATGGAGGAGGCCAACGAGTTCGTCCGGCGGTTCACCCATCGGGGCCGGTACCGCTGGCCCATGTTCACCTCCTGCTGCCCCGGCTGGGTCAGCTTCATGGAGACCCAGTTCCCCAGCTATCTGGAACACCTGTCCACCGCCAAATCCCCCCAGCAGATGTTCGGCGCCATCGCCAAGAGCTACTTTGCCGAGCGGATCGGCGTGGACCCGAAAAAGCTCTTTGTGGTATCCGTCATGCCCTGTTCCGCGAAGAAGAGGGAGTCGGAGCTGCCCCGGATGTACAACGACTATGGCACGCGGGACGTGGACCTGGTGCTGACCACCCGGGAGATGTGCCGGCTGTTCCGCAGCGACTGCATCGTCCCGGCGGACCTGCCGGAGGCGGAATTCGACAGCCCCCTGGGCTCGGGCACCGGCGCGGCGGTCATCTTCGGCGCCACCGGCGGCGTCATGGACGCAGCGCTGCGCACCGCCTACTATATCGTGACGGGCCAGAACCCCAGCGCGGACGCCTTTGCCGAGGTGCGCACCGGCGCGCCCTGGCGGGAGGCGGCCTTCACGATCCCCGGCGCCGGGACGGTCCGGGTGGCGGTGGTCAGCGGTCTTGCCAACACCCGCCGGCTGATGGAGGCCATCGACAGCGGCGCGGTGGACTATGACTTCGTGGAGGTCATGGCCTGTCCCGGCGGATGCGCCGGCGGCGGCGGCCAGCCCATCCACGACGGCGTGGAGATGGCCGCCAGCCGGGGCGCCCAGCTCTGGAAAGCGGACGCCAAGTCCTCCGTCCGGTTCTCCCATGAGAACCCGGACGTACAGGCGCTCTACCGCACATACCTGAAGGCCCCCCTCGGGGAAAAGGCCCACCACCTGCTCCACACCGACTACAGCCTCTGATATCCGGGCTCCGACGGCCCATGTAAAAGACCTTTGATAGACAGCTCGCCGCGTTTTGCGTATGCTGGCAGGGCAAGGAGGCGCGGGATATGGAGCTTGGCAGCCAGATACGAAAGCGGCGGCAGGGGCTGGGCCTCTCCCAGGAGGAGCTGGCAGAGCGGGTGTACGCCACCCGCCAGTCCGTCTCCAACTGGGAGAACGGCCGGACCTGCCCGGACATCAAGAGCCTGCTGCTGTTGGCCGAGGTATTCTCCGCGACCCTTGACGATCTTGTCAAAGGAGATATCGCGGAAATGAAAAAGCAGATAGACGAGGCGGACAAGGCGTCCTTCCGGCGGGACAGCAATATTTTTACGGCGCTGTTCGCGGCCATGCTGGTCACATGCGTGCCGCTGGTGATGCTGTGGCGCTGGTGGGGTCTGGCGGCCTGGTCGGTCCTGGCCGCTGTGGCATTCGCCTGGTCCTTCCGGGTGGAGCGCTGGAAGAAGAAGTTCGACATCCAGACCTGGCGGGAGATCGTGGCTTTCACCGAGGGCAAGACCCTCTCCGAGATCGAAAAGGCCCGGGAGGAGGGCAAGCGCCCCTACCAGAGGGCCCTGCTGGCCGCCGGGTCCGGGCTGCTGGGCGCGGTGGTGGCGCTCATCATGCTGTGGCTCTGGCGGCGATCCATTCTCTGAAAACACGAGGTAAACTATGATCTGTTCACTTTGCCCGCGCAAATGCGGCGCGCTGCGGGACGAGGCCCACGTGGGCTTCTGCGGCGTGGGTCCGGACCCGGTGGTGGCGCGGGCGGCCCCCCACCATTGGGAGGAGCCCTGCATCAGCGGCACACGGGGCAGCGGCGCGGTATTCTTTTCTGGGTGCACGCTGCGGTGCGTCTTTTGTCAGAACCGGGACATCAGCGCCGGAGGAAGCGGCAAGATCATCACCGTGGACCGGCTGCGGGCGATCTTCCGGGAGCTGGAGGGGCAGGGGGTGCATAACCTCAATCTGGTCACCGCCTCCCACTTCCTCCCCGCCGTATTGCGGGCACTGGACCCCCAACCGTCCATTCCGGTGGTGTGGAACACCGGCGGGTACGAATCCCTCCCGGCGCTGAAGGCGCTGGAGGGCAAGGTGCAGGTGTACCTGCCGGACATGAAGTACATGGACGGGGCCCTGGCAGAGTCGCTCTCCGGCGCGGCGGACTACCCGGCCGTGGCAAGGGCGGCCATCCTGGAGATGTTCCGCCAGACCGGGCCCTATGCGCTGGACGCCGACGGGATGCTGGTGCGGGGCGTGATGATCCGCCACCTGGTGCTGCCGGGGGAGCTTGACAACACCTTCTCGGTGCTGGACTGGATCGCGGACACGTTCCGGCCCGGGGATGTGCTGGTGTCCCTCATGGGCCAGTACACCCCCAACGGGGCCGGCGGTCCGGACCGGCGGCTGACGGCGGAGGAATACCAGCGCTCATGCGACTATATGGCCGCCCTGGGCATCCTGGAGGGCTACACCCAGGAGCTTTCCAGCGCGGAGAGCGAATACACCCCGCCCTTCGACGGCACGGGAGTATAAAAAGATACGTTCAACGCCGCAGGCTTTCGTGCCCGCGGCGGTTTTTTGCTGTATCAACACAACCATTGGTTGGAAATATCCAAAATCGCCTCCATTTTATTCAACCATTGCTTGTGCTATAATACAACCAGAAAGCGAAAGGACGGTGCTTTGCATGGCAAGCGAACTGAGCGAGCGGATCGCCGCGCTGCGAAAAGAGCGGGGCCTCACACAGGAACAGCTGGGGAACCTGGTGGGCGTATCCTCCCAGGCGGTGAGCAAATGGGAAAAGGGCGGCACGCCGGACGTGGAGCTGCTGCCGGTGCTGTCCCGGCAGCTGGGGGTGACCATCGACGCCCTTTTCGGCATGGAGGCCGGAGAGCAGGAGGCCGTGGAGGACGCGGTGGGCCGGTGGCTGCTGGGATTCCCGGCGAAGGAACGGATGGACCAGTTCTGCCGCCTGGTCTGGGAGTCCATCGGCTACTTCGTGCCGGAGGATCTCGCTCTGCCGGGCATGAGCTATCCCGCGTCCTGCAAGATCGACGCCGGCGACGGGATCGTCCAGCTGTTTTTGACCCAAGTGTTGGAAGAGAGCGGTATGCTGCTGGACGTACACGCGGACGATCTGTCCTTCGTGACGCTTTGGCCGAAGCCCAAGGGCGGCTGGGCCCAGTGGCTGGCGCCCATGGAGGATTACCGGAAGCTGTTCGCGGTCCTGGCAAAGCCGGGGTGTCTGGAACTGCTGGGCTGTCTTTACAGGCGCAACGCCAATTGGTTCGCGCCGGGGGTCGTGGTGAAGGAGCTGAAAATGCCGAAAGAAGCGGCGGTGGAGCTGCTGGAGGCCTTGACGGAGCGGGAAATACTAGACTCCATGGAGCTGGAACTGGAGGACGGCAAGGCGACCGTCTACAGGGTGGCGGAGCCTTTGAAGATGATTCCCTTCCTCCTGCTGGGGCGGGTGCTCATGCAGCATGATTCAAACCTCATGCGGTTCGGCGACGCTTTGCCGATCATAGGCCCGGACGAGGTCTGGGCGGAGACAAAATGACATGACTTATAGAAAGGAGTAGATAAAAATGCGTTATTATTTGAAAAAATATTGGGCTGCCAATCTTTTGGCGATCCTGCCGGGGCTTGTGGTGTGCGCCCTGCAGGTCGGAAACGATCTTTTGATGATGCAGGTCTTTGAGAGTGTCATCAAGCTTGATCTGCGCGGCTTTATCTTCTGGGATCTGATGATGGTGGGCGTCTGGTTCATTCTCCTGTGGGTCGGCAGTCTGCGGGATTATTTCCAGGCCCGCGCCATCAGGGCTATGAACAACGCGGTCCGAAGGGACATGGCGGCGACGCTGCTTCATAAGTCCCATGTGGAGTTCCACGGGACGGACACGGGGGAATACCTCTCCTGGTTCACCAACGACGTTAACCAGATAGAGGAGCTTGCGTGGACCCCCTTCTATCAGTGTATGGATTACGCGGCCACCGCCGTCTTCTGCGTCGTCGCTCTGCTGACGCTCCACTGGTCGCTGCTGGTGGCGGCGCTGGTCAATGCGGTCGTCATGCTGCTTGCCCCACAGCTTTTCACCAAGCGCATGGAGCGGCTGGGCGAGGCCTGCGAGACGGAGCAGGCCAAGGCCACCGTAAAGCTGAAGGATATTCTGTCAGGCTACGACGTCCTGCGCTCCTTTGGCCGGGAGCCGCGCTTCCGCGAGGGCGCGGACGGTGCCAGCGAACAGATAGAAAAGCCCAAGTTCAGGCTGAGATATGTGAAGGCCTTCATAACCGCCGGATTCGGCTGCGTTAACGTAGGCTGCCAGATGGTGATCAATCTTTTGATCGGCGTGCTGTCCATCCGCGGCGTGATCCTCCAGGGTGCCCTGATGGGCGGGGGAAATATTGTCGGGGGTCTCTCCAACAGCGTCGGCAATCTGGCCCAGTACCTGTTGTCCTTCTCCGCCACGAAGCCCTATTTTGACAAGATCGCCGTCCGGGCCGACGAGGCGCGAGACGAGGCCGACGAGGGACTTGCCCCCATCAACAGCGCCATCACCGTGGATGACCTGACCTTCCAGTACGGCGAAAAGCCCGTCCTCAACGATCTGTCCCTCACCTTCCAAAAGGGCGGCAAATATGCCCTCACCGGCCCCTCCGGCTGCGGAAAGTCCACGCTCTTGAAGCTCCTTTTGGGCTGGCTGCCGGACTACAGCGGCGCCATCCGCTTCGACGGTGCGGACGCCCATGGCTTCACGCCGGAGCAGCTCCAGCGGCAGATGAGCTACATCGAGCAGAACGTGTTCCTCTTCAATTCCACCATCCGGGACAACATCACCCTGGGGGAGGACTTCACCGACGAGCAGATGGAAAAGGCCCTGCGGGACAGCGCGCTTCTGGGCGACCTGGCCGCCATGCCGGATGGCCTGGACACCATGGTGGGCGAAAACGGCAGCAGCCTCTCCGGCGGGCAGAAGCAGCGCGTCGCCATCGCCCGGGCGCTGATCCATGACCGCTCCATCCTCCTGGTGGACGAGGGCACCAGCGCCCTGGACCAGAAAAACGCGGGGCTCGTGGAGGAGAGCCTGCTTGCAAACCCGGAGCTGACGCTGATCCTGGTCAGCCACCACCTGACGGCGGAGCGAAAAGCCCGGTTCACGAACGTATACGATCTGGAGCCGACGGCAGCCCTTCAACGGACAGCGTAAAAGAAAAGAGCGGGGACCTGCGGTCCCCGCTCCTTTTCTTATCCCAGTCTTTTCACATACACGTCGTCGCCGTTTTTCGCCCGGCAGGCGGGAGCGCGCACGTATCCGTGCCGGATGTAAAACCCCGCCGCGGTGTCGGTGGTGAGGATGGCGGTGTGCATGCCGTTTTGGAGGGCGTGCGCCTCCGCCAGGGCCAGCAGCGATGCGCCGTGGCCTCTCCCCCGCGCCTCCGGCGTCACCCAGAACTCCCGGATAAAAGCGCAGGTCTCCTCGAAAAACCAGCTGGTGAACCGGATGGGCCGGAATTGGATGAATCCCACCGTCTCTCCCGCCGGCCCGGTCCGCAGAAAGGCGGCGTTGCCGCCCTCGCCGTTCATCTCCCGCCATAGGCCGTCCCAGTCCCGGACCGCCAGGCCCAGCTCCGTGAAATACTGCCGGAACGCCGCCTGGAAGCGGGCGTCGGAAAAGTCTGTTATCAACGCGTCGGTATGATTTTCGTCCATATTGACCTCCAAAAACGCGGAGGGTCAGCTCCCGGAGGCCCTCCGCATGTGGTTTTTCCGCTTCATATACGACCACCCCTTTCGGAAGATTTGGGAACAGGTCCATTATGCCATATCCGGGCCGGCGCCGCAAGAGACGGGAAAATTTCCCTTGCGTTCGGCCCGACGGCGGGATACAATAAAGAAAAAACGAGAGAAAAAGAGACATCCATGGCATCAGACAAGAACACCCTGATCAGAGACTATACCTCCGGGCCGGTGGCCAGGCAGCTATTGGGCTTTGCCTGGCCATTCATGCTGTCCAACCTTCTGCAGACGGCCTATAACCTCACCGACATGGTGGTGGTCGGCCAGTTCGTGGGCCCGGCGGGGCTCTCCGCCGTGGGCATCGGCGCGGACCTCATCCACTTCTACACCTTCGTCTGCATGGGCTTTTGCAACGCCGGCCAGGTACTCATCAGCCAATATGTGGGCCTGCATGACAGCGGCGCCGTCTCCAAGATGGTGGGGGTGATGTTCACCTTCATCCTGGGGCTGAGCCTGGCCATCACCGCCCTGGGCCTGGGCTTTGCCGGGCAGCTGATGGGGTGGCTGCACGTGCCGCCGGAGGCGCTCAGCTACTGCCGGTCCTACACCGTGTGCTGCACGGCGGGGCTGTTCTTTTTGGTGGGCTACGTGATGGTGGCGGCGATCCTGCGGGGCATCGGCGAGTCCAAGCGGCCCATGGTGTTCATCGTCATCGCGTCGGTGCTGAACGTGATACTGGACTTGGTGTTCGTCTCCGGGGGCATGGGCCCCTTCGGCGCGGCCCTGGCCACGGTGATCGCCCAGGGCGTGAGCTTTCTGCTGTGCGTGGGGTATCTGTGGAGCCGGCGGGACCGGCTGGGCTTTGAGTTCTCCCCCAAGTACCTCAAGCCCGACCGGGAGAACCTTGCCAAGCTTTTGAAGCTGGGCGTGCCCATGGCCATCCAGTCCTGCGCCATCAACGTCTCCATGCTGTTCGTGTCCCGGTGCATCAACGTCTATGGCGTGACGGTGTCCGCCGTCACCAGCGTGGGCAATAAGCTGTCCACCGTGGCCAGCATCGTCTGCCAGGCCCTGAGCCAGTCCGGGGCCACCCTGGTGGGGCAGAACTTCGCCGCTCGGAAATTCGACCGGGTGGGCAAAGCCCTCGGCGCCGCAGTGGCGGTGGGGCTGGCGTTCACGGCGGCGCTCTCGGCGGTGATGATCGCCTGGCCGGAGGGGGTGTTCGCCCTATTCGACGACGACGCGGCGGTGCTGGCCATGAGCCGGCAGTACGTGCCGGTGGCGGTATTAAATTTCTTCGGCTACGCCCTGCGGGGGCCCAGTACGGCGCTGTGCAACGGCATGGGCTTCCCGGTGATGAACTTCGTGCTGGGCATCCTGGACGGGGTGGTGATGCGCATCGGCCTGTGCGTGCTGCTGGCCCGGACGTTCTCCATGGGCGTGATGGGCTACTGGCTGGGCGGGGCCCTGGCGGGCTTCACCTTTTTCCTGGTCATGTGCCCCTACTTTTTGTCCGGCAGATGGAAAAAACACGCGCCGCCTGCGGCGGCGTGAAAGGAGCGGCTTATGATCCTGGTCAGCGCCTGCCTTTTGGGCCACGACTGCAAGTATAACGGCGGCAACAACGACAACGCCGCCGTCCATCAATACCTGGAGGGGAAGGACTGGGTCTGCTTCTGTCCGGAGCGGGCCAGCGGCCTGCCGGCCCCCCGGCTGCCCAGCGAGATCCGGGGCGAGCGGGTATACAGCAAGGCCGGGGATGACGTGACGGCGGAGTTCCGCCTGGGAGCGGAGAAGGCCCTGGCCTTCTGCCGGGCCCACGGCGTGACGGAGGCCATATTGAAGGCCCGCAGCCCCTCCTGCGGCGTGCACGCGGTGTACGACGGCACCTTCACGGGAAAGGTAGTGTCCGGCATGGGCGTCACCGCCCGACTGCTGGACGAGAACGGCATCCGGCTCATGGATGAGGAGGACATACAATAACACCGGGGCGGCCGCCCCGGTGTTTTTATCTGTCCGCGATCTCCACTACGGTGAGCTTCCCGTCCGCCACGGTGAAGCGCACGTCAAAATCCAAATAATAAAACCCGTACCGCCGCGTGGGATCGTCGATATAGGCCGGCCGCGGGTCCTGCCGGAGCAGGCCGAACAGGGCCTCCCGCTTGTCCGGCGGTATCCGGGCCAGGAGCTCCTCCGGGAATTCCACCTCCAGGGCGTAGTCCCGCACGTCCTCCGCAAATCCCCCCGCCGCGTCGGGCCGGCTGTCCGTAAAGGGCAGATAGGGCTTCACGTCATAGATCGGCGTACCGTCCATCAGGTCCGCCCCGGCCACATGCAGCACCGGGCCCAGCTTTTCGTCCCGGTCCAGGCCCAGCAGCCGCACGCAGGACAGCCCCAGCGCGTTGGGCCGGTAGGGCGAGCGGGTGGCGAACACGCCCATCCGCCGGTTGCCGCCCAGCCGCGGCGGCTTCACCGTGGCGGCCCATTCGTCCCGCCGGTTGGCGGAAAAGCCCCAGATGAGCCACAGATGGCTGAACCCCTCGATGCCCCGGAAAGCCACCGGGTCCCGGTATTTCGGTTCGAACACGATCCGGGCCGTCAGCTCCTCCACCAGTCCGCTCTGCCGGGGCAGGCCGAACTTGGCTGGCAGGTCTGTCCGGATGTGGGCCACCGGCTCGATGGGACGTATCTCCTCCAGCATGGCGCGCCTCCTTTTGCTCGTTTGTCAGTATACCACAGAACGGCGTCGGTTTACAGCGAATTTTCCATTTTTCGGCCGATCCGGCTCAGATGGAAAGAAGTTCTGCGGCGGGGATGTATGGAGCCGCGGTCTTTTGCAAAAACTAGGCCACGCAAGAGCAATCAGTCTGACGAAAAGGAGTCTTTCTCATGGTCATTGACAGGATCGCCCTGATCCTCGCCATCATCGGCGGGCTGAACTGGGGCAGCATCGGCCTGTTTCGGTTCGATATCGTCGCCTGGATCTTCGGTGGCCAGACCAACCCGGTCTCCCGGGTGATCTATACGCTGGTGGGCTTGGCGGCGCTTTGGTGCGTGTCGCTGCTGTTCCGGGCCCGGGACGAGGCGGACGAAGAGGCCTGAACGCCCCAGGTCACGGCACTCGCCGGAGCAAGCGCGGCTTGCTCCGGCGTTTTTTCGTGGCGCACCCTTCGACAGGCTCCCTCATATATTGTGGTGGGCGCGAAGCCCAAAGGAGGAAACTATGGCGGATTGTGTTGAGAATATGAACATCATCCCCGGGGCCCAGGCCAACGGTCTGACCCGGTATCCCTGCCAGGTCCAGCCCTGCTGTCCCAGCCTCATCGCCGGACCGACCGGTCCTGTCGGCCCCATGGGCCCCGTCGGCCCTGCCGGCCCTATCGGGCCTGTAGGCCCCGTCGGCGCGACTGGCGCCACGGGCGCTATCGGTCCCGCCGGGCCTATCGGGCCTATCGGACCTACCGGACCCACTGGCGCGGTCGGCGCGACTGGCGCCACGGGCGCTACCGGCGCGACTGGCGCTGTCGGTCCTGCCGGACCTACCGGGCCTATCGGGCCTACGGGCCCCACGGGTGCGATCATTTATCCCTGAATCAAGATACTTTTTTATCGCCGATCACCCGGAGATCGTGCTGATCGTTCCCGATGAACTCCGTGATACGGCGAAATCGATCTTGATACTTGAATTTGATCTCCAGCTCCTTGTTCTCGTGGACATATATCATGTCCACCAGCGCCGTCAGCAACCCCCGCGACAGGGTCTTGACGTTGCGGTGCTTGAGAAAGGTTACTAGATAGGGGTCCTCGGTGGTGACGCCGGCGGCCATCGTCTGCTGCTCATCCTTGATATGAGCAATCGCGGCTTCAAGCTGGGCGATCTGTTCCTCCGTCTTGATCTTCATGCGGTGGTATTGGTCGCGGGTGATGTCGCCGATTTTCCAGTCCACATAGAGGCTGTCGGCTACCACCTGGGCTTTCTCCAGCTCCTTTGTCCGCTGGCTGAGCATGGCGTTCAGCCGTATAGATTCCGTTTTTACAACAGGAGCTTCATTGATCTTCCGGATGATTTCGGACAGCGTTGCTACCATAGCGATCTGACTTTGGATCGCTGCCAGCACAGCCGATTCCAGGTCTTGAGAATTGATCCTATGCTTGGTGCAGAGGCCGCGTCCTTTCTCTTGATAGGTCCGGCACACATAGTAAAGATACTTTCCTGACTTCGAGCGGTGCATAGCCTTCCCGCAGTCTGCACAGCGTATCAGTCCGGCGAACATATAGACCTGGTTTGTCTCTAACCCCACCCTGGTGTCTCTTTGATTCAGCGCCTGGGCCGCCTCAAAAAGTTCTTTACTGATGATGGGCGGAACAGCGTTCTCAACAACAAACCAATCGCTTTCAGGAACAGATGCCCTTTTATGGACCTTGTAGCTGATGACTTTCTGCCGGCCCTGCCGCATGACGCCTATGTAGAGCGGATTCTGAAGTATCCGGGCAATAGCACACGCGGACCATCTTCCATCGTTGTGGATGGCGTGGGGATTCTCGTAACGGAAGCCCTTTGACCGTTTGTATGCCGCTCTGTTCGGAACGCCCAGCTCATTGAGCTTTTTTGCGATCCCCATCTTTGTCATACTGTCCGTGACAAACCAAGTGAAGATGTCTCTGACCACCTGTGCGGCCTCCTCGTCTATGAGGAGGGCATTTTTATCCGCGGGGTCCTTTATGTAGCCATACGGAGCAAACGCGCCGATGAACTCCCCATTCTCCCGCTTGTTCTTAAATGTCCTCCGCACGTCGGCAGAAGTCTTATACGCATACTGCTCATTCATAAAGCCAGTGATGCTGACCTCCAGACTGTGAACGACCTCTGAATCCAGATAGGTGTCCATCCGGGGCTGATAAAGGCTGATGAAACGGACGCCATATAAAGGGAGGAATTCTTCAAGGAAATGGCCTTGGTTTGCGCTGTTTCGGAAAGCACGGGAGAGGTTCTTCACGATGATACAGTTGATCCGGCCAGACTCCACATCCTGGACCATGCGCTGAAAACTAGCCCGTTCTGCGTCCGTTGTCCCGCTGGTGCCATCATCGATATAGGTTTCAACGATCTCGTATGCCTCATCCGGGAAAAAGGCCGTAAGCTCATCGTTGATGATCTTGCATTGGTTTACGACTGATTCGGACACGATGTTTCCGTCCTCGCGGGACAGGCGGACGTATACGCCTATCTTCCAGAACATCTGCTTGCGTGCGGTTTCGGTGGTGGATGTCTTTCTGATCCGTGCCATAATTCAGGGAGCCTCCTTCTCTCCCCACTCTACGATCCCATTTTCGCTGTCAGAATAGGGCAAGTCAAACCTGCCGCTGCTTTTTTATGCTCTTAAAGAATCGGGTGAGGGTATCTTCAAGTGTCGGACCATCGTCGGAGAAAGATATTTTTACCGGAATATTGCCAACTTTGAAGCAATAAGGGTTTTTGACCTGCTCCATATAGAAGGCAAGGCGCTGCCGCGGGCTGTCTCCCCGGACCGTGATCTTGCTGATGTCCACCAGCGTATCTCTGCTCTGCTCAGTGATATCAGTCCTTGCCAGCTCGTCCAGCACTTCCACGCTCATCATAGCGGACACCTCCGCCTTTACCCTATGAGTGCTGGGGGCGCGATATGATTCTTTTTACTATGCGGCCCTACCTTCTGTCCGACAGGAGCAGGCCGCACGATCGCCCTCGCATATACGCCGATCCTGACAGGAGGCGGCGGGCCGCAGCATCCGACGGAAGCGGCATGACCCGTGCGGATCCGACAAAGAAAAGCGCCGGACACTTCACAGCAGAAGCATTCGGCGTTTTTGAAACAACGGGGAGGATCGGATGCATCAGCAAGGATCATCCGGCAGAATCGTTCCGGTCCATAAGTAGAATATCGCCCGGCCGGGGCGCAGAGCCGCCGTTTTTTTACGGCTCCTCGGACTGCGAAAAAAAATGTGCCTACCGCATAAATCGGCAAGACGGACATGCTTTCGCACATCCGTCTACCTTTTCTCTTACACGCCAGGGGCCTTTTTCCCTGCCCGTTCCTTCTGGTCCAGCTCAATTGGCCGGGGGCGCTGCGTTTCTATCAGTTGGTATACACATAATCGGAAGCGGTGATGGTGGGCAGCGAGACCTGGTTCTCGCCGGTGCCGTAGGTCCCGTTGTAGCTCCAGACGACGGACATGGTGCCGGAGGTGCCGCTGGCCACGTCCAGCTCGGTGGAGAACAGGTTGTTCACCGCCGGACCGTTGCCGTTGTAGTTGATGCTGCTGCCCATCAGGCTCTTGCTGTAGCCGCTGAAGCTGATGGAGATGGGCTGGCTCATGACCTGCAAGCTCCAGGAGCTGACCGTTCCGGTGATCTTCAGCCGGGTGGTGCCGTTCCCCAGATCCACGGCCTGCCAGCTGATGGACATATTGACGCCCGAGCCGGTATCAGAGGAGAAGCTCCCCGAGCCGGTCACGCTGGCCGGCGCCTGCGTGGGAGGAGGCGGGGTCGTGGGCGCGGGCGCCTGGGTGGGAGCAGGCGGCTGGGTGGGCTTTGGTGTGGGAGCGGGCGGCTGCGTGGGCGGCCGGGTGGGCGGCGCGGTGGAGACAGGCGGGCTGGTGAAGCCGGGCCGCGGCGTGTTCACCACGATGGGCGGCACCGTCGGCGTGACCGTCGGGTCCTCCGTCGGCGGCGCGCTGGGCGTGACCGTGCCGACCAGGCCCCCGGGGCCCTGCGCCTCTTCATCGGAGCATCGGCTCATCAGCGCTACCTCCAGGCCGACCACCAACAGCAGCACCAGCAGAAGAAGCAATATCCTCTGCACTCTCATATCGTTTCCCTCCGATCTCTCTCCAAAGCAGGTGGGATCATCTTTCTCCGTCCCGACGCGCGGGGATCATCCGTGGTTTGTATTATAGCGCGTTTCTTTTCCAAACGCAACACTTTAACTTCTTAACTTCACCGGCCTGTCAGGGCTCGGAAATAATCGGTCTCCATGGCCCGGCGGTCGAATATGTACCGGTCATACACCAGCCGGCAGATATCGGCGACGTATCCCGCCTGTTCCCCATCGTCCGCGAACCGGTCGTCCGCCGGGAAAAAGCTCTCCTCCCCGGCGATGAAGCACCCGGCGTCCGTCACCCAGTCACAGTAGGCGCTGCCGCCCAGACTCACCAGCGGCGGGCGGCCTTCCTCCGCCGGGGCCAGCAGGTCCCGGCCGGACAGGAGCCGGGCGTCGTAGTCCATGCCCAGCAGATCCAGCAGCGTGGGCGTCACGTCCAGCTCCGAGGACGGCACCGTCACCGACGTGCCCACCAGCCGCTGGCTCCACAGGAACATGTGTCCCCGCAGCGGCTGGGTGTGGCCCGTGAGCAGGCATATCACCGTGTCCTCGGCCATGTTCTGCTCCTCCAGCGCCTGGAACAGCGCCGCCAGGGACGCCTCGCCGTCGGCGCCGTCCCAGACCCAGTAGACAAAAAACGGCGCCTCCTCCGCTCCCAGCATGGCGAAGTCCGGCCCGCCCTCCGCGCGCACGGCGGCAAAGCCCAGCGCCTCATAGGCCGCGTCCATATCCGCCCGGCCCGGCCACGCCCGGCACACATAGCCCGCGTCCCCCAGGCAGCGGGCCAGCGCGAACGGCACCGACAGCGACCGCGCCCCGGCGGCTGCCATGGCCGTGTCCTCCCCCACGGCCGTGGGGGTCACGCCCGTGAGCAGGGCGAACTCCCGGCCGTCCCGGCCCTGATACCACTCCGGGGCATAGTGCTCCAAAAAGCCGGCGCCGCCGGTCCAGAGCCGGTACAGCGCCGGGCTGCCCGTCTGGTCGAGCTTGGGCTCGGTCCAATCCTCCGCCAGGATCAGCACCAGATTGTGCCCGGCGAGCAGGCCGGTATAGCGGCTCTTGGCCGTGGGCGTCCGGGTCAGATAATAGGCGTCCAGCTCCCCCAGCACGGCGCTCCCCGCGGTATGCCTGTCCGAGGCGGGGGCCAGGTCCAGCACGTTATATCGCTCCGCGCTCCATTCCGCCGCGACGGCCATCACCGGCGCGGCCTGCAAAGCCTGCTCCGCCCGGGTCCTGGCCGCCATGAGGCCCCCCAGCGCCACCAGCGTCAGGGCAAATACGAACCGGCGCATCATGACCGCCTCCTTACGCGCTTTTCTATAGAATGGCGCACAGGGGCTGTCGAATGGAGCCGAAAGGCCGGCCCTGCCCGAAAAAAAGCCGCCGGGGAAGGGCGGCCGCGCATTGATTTTTTCCCAGCGCGATGGTAATATTAGCTACTGACGGAAACTTTGACAGGCAGGAACGATTTATGGCTGATCTGAAAAACGAGATCCAACGGCGGCGCACCTTCGCCATCATCTCCCACCCGGACGCCGGCAAGACCACGCTGACGGAAAAGCTCCTCCTTTACGGAGGCGCCATCCAGCTGGCCGGCGCGGTGAAGGGCAAGGCCAGCGCCCGGCACGCGGTCAGCGACTGGATGGAGCTGGAAAAGCAGCGGGGCATCTCCATCACCTCGTCGGTGATGCAGTTCGAATACGCGGGCTATTGCATCAACATCCTGGACACCCCCGGCCACCAGGACTTCTCCGAGGACACCTACCGCACCCTCATGGCCGCGGACAGCGCCGTGATGGTCATCGACGCGGCCAAGGGCATCGAGCCCCAGACCCGAAAGCTCTTCAAGGTCTGCGCCATGCGCCACATCCCCATCTTCACCTTCATCAACAAGCTGGACCGGGAGGCCCGCAGCCCCTATGACCTGGTGGAGCAGCTGGAGAACGAGTTCGGCATCGGCACCTACCCCATGAACTGGCCCATCGGCTGCGGCCAGGATTTCAAGGGCGTCTATGACCGCCAGTCGGGCAAGATCCTCTCCTTCGGCGACGCCCACCGGGGCTCCGCCCGCATCCAGGCGGAGGAGCACAGCCTGGACGAGGGCGAGGCGCTGGACGCGCTGCTGGGCCGGACCCTCCGGGAGACCTTGGAGGCGGACGTAGAGCTGCTGGACGGGGCGGGCTACGAGTTCGACTTGGACAAGGTCCGCAAGGGCGAGCTGAGCCCGGTGTTCTTTGGCTCGGCCCTCACCAATTTCGGCGTGGAGCCCTTTTTGAAGAGCTTTCTGGCGCTGACGCCCCCGCCTCTGCCCCGGCAGGCCGCCGAGGGCACCGTGGACCCCTTCGACGAGCGGTTCTCCGCCTTCGTGTTCAAGATCCAGGCCAACATGAACAAGGCCCACCGGGACCGGATCGCCTTCATGCGCGTCGTCTCCGGCCGGTTCGAGCGGGACAGAGAATACTTCCATGTCCAGGGCGGCAAGGCCCTGCGCCTGGCCCAGCCCCAGCAGATGATGGCCCAGGACCGGCAGATCATCGACGAGGCCTATGCCGGGGACATCATCGGCATCTTCGACCCCGGCCTGTTCGCCATCGGCGACACGGTGTGCGACAAGTCGCGGCACGTCACCTTCGAGGGCATCCCCACCTTCGCCCCGGAGATCTTCGCCGCCGTGGAGCGCATCGACACCATGAAGCGCAAGCAGTTCGAGAAGGGCATGACGGAGATCGCCCAGGAGGGCGCCATCCAGATCTTCCACGCCCCGGGCGCCGGTCTGGAGGAGGTCATCGTCGGCGTGGTGGGCGTGCTGCAGCTGGAGGTGCTGGAGTACCGGCTCAAGACGGAATACGGCGTGGACGTGCGCCGGCGGGGCCTGCCCTATCAGTTCGTCCGCTGGGTGGAGAACAAGGACATGGACCTGAGCCGGCTCAACCTGGGCACCGACAGCCGCTGGGTCCAGGACTTCAAGGGCAACGACCTGCTGGTGTTCGGCGGCCAGTGGTCCATCCGCTGGGCGGAGGAAAAAAATCCGGGCCTGATCCTGCGGGAATTCAAACAAAACTGAATACGCCGCGCCCCGGGACGTTCCGTCCCGGGGCGCGATACATTAAAATATACTCTCAGCTCAAAAGCATCCGGTCGTTGTCCAGGGCCTTGCCCACGTTCTCCTTGAACATGCGCAGCAGATCGTTCACCGTGAGGCCCTGCCGCGCGGCGCCCTTCAGGTCCAGGAGGATGCGTCCGGAGTCCATCATCAGCGTCCGGTTGCCCAGCTCCAGGGCCGAGGACATGTTGTGGGTGATCATCAGGCAGGTGAGGCCGTGCTCCCGGACGATGTCCTGGGTCAGGGCCAGGACCTTCTCCGCCGTACCGGGGTCCAGGGCGGCGGTGTGCTCGTCCAGAAGCAGCAGCTTGGGCGGCACCATGGTGGCCATGAGCAGGGTCAGCGCCTGGCGCTGGCCGCCGGACAGCAGCCCCACCGGCTGGCGCATCCGGTCCTCCAGCCCCATGTCCAGCAGGGCCAGCCTATCCCGGAAGGCGGCCTTCTCCGCCTTGGAGACGTGGCTGAGCCAGCCGCCGCCGGCCGCCGCCAGGGCCAGGTTCTCCTCGATGGTCATGGCCGGGGCGCTGCCCCGCATGGGGTCCTGGAACAGCCGCCCGATGGCCTTGGCCCGCTTGAATTCCGGCTGAAAGGTCACGTCCTGGCCGTCCAGCAGGATGCGGCCGGTGTCGGGCAAAAAGCTGCCGGCAATGGCGTTGAAGAGGGTGGATTTTCCCGCGCCGTTGGCGCCGATGATAGTGACGAAGTCGCCCTTATCCAGGTGCAGGCTCACGTCCGTGAGGGCGGTCTTTTCGTTGACCGTGCCGGGATTGAAGGTCTTGGAGATGTTTTGGAGGGTGAGCATGTCAGTCTCCCTCCTTCCTGGATCCGGCCAGCCGCCGCTCCAGCATGGGCAGCTGGGTCTTGAGATAGGGCCCCGCGATGGCAGCTATTACGATCACGGAGCTGACCAGCTTGAGCATGAACGCGGGCATGTTCAGCCGCAGGGCGATGGTGTACACCAGCCGGAAGATCACCGAGCCCACGACCATGCCCACCGCCCTTTTCGCGATGGAGCCCCGGCCCATGAAGGTCTGGCCGATGAGAAGGCTGGCCAGGGCGATGGTGACCATGCCGGAGCCGATATCGATGTTCACCGACTTCTGGCTCTGGGCCAGCAGGCACCCGGAGAGCCCCGTGAAGGCGTTGGCCACGCACAGACCCACCGTGGTGGTGAATACGGGATTGATGGAGGAGGAGCGGACCATGTCCGGGTTGTTGCCGGTGGCTCTTATCGCCACGCCCAGCCGGGTGCGCAGGAACAGCGACAAAAACACGATCACCAGCGCCACCGCCGCGAGGACGATGAGCAGCTCCTGGTATCCGGCCAGGGGCGTGCCCGCCAGCAGGTCCTTGACTTTGGTGAACACGGTCTCGGTCTTGTTCATGTTCAGCAGCGAGGACTTGCCCATGACGGCGATGTTGATGGAGTAGAGACCGGTGTTGACGATGATGCCGGCCAGCAGGCTGTCGATGCCCATGCGGGTCTGGAGCACGGCGGTGACGAAGCCGGAGAGCATCCCCGCGGCCATGGCGGCCGGGATGCTCAGGTACGGGTGGCCGGCGATGGCCACCACGGCCCCCACCGCCGCGCCCAGGGTGAAGCAGCCGTCGGTGCTCAGATCGCACACGTTCAGCATGGAGTAGCTCAAAAACAGGGCCAGCACGGTCAGCGAGCAAGTGACGCCCAGCTCCAGCGCCGTCTGCACCAGCCCCCATATGGCGGATAGTGACATGGTTTTTCCTCCGGGTCATGATATAGGGGGCAGGGGCTCGCGCCCCTGTCCCCGCGTCATTTTTCAGTTCCGGCTTATTCGGCCGCTTCGCCGAATTCCTCGGCGGTCTCGATGGGCTTGACGGCGGTGCACAGGTCCGCGAACAGCTCGGCCAGCTCGTCGAAGGTCTTGCCGGTGATCTGCTCACACACGTCGGTGTTGATGGTGGCGGTGCCGTTATCGAAGGTCATCACGGGCAGCTCGGCGGGATCGGCGCCATCCAGCAGCACCTGGGCGACCATGTTGGCGGTCTCCACGCCCAGATTGGCGTAATCCACGCCGTAGCCCAGGAACGCGCCGTTCAGAGCGAAGGAGTCAGCGCCGGTGTAGTGGGGGATGCCGGCCTCGGCCAGAGCCTCATAGACGGAAAGCTCTGCGGTCATGATGGTGTTGTCGGAGGGGGTGAACACCGCGTCCACGCCGTCGGCGATCAGGCTGTCCACCGCCAGCTGGACCTCGGGAACGGTGGTGCCGTTGTACTCCTTGTAGGCCACGCCCTTCGCGTCCAGATACTCCTTGGCGGCGGCGATGGGGGTGGTGGAGGAGTCCTGGCCCACGTCGTACAGCAGGCCGATCAGGTCCGCCTCGGGGTCGGCGGCGAAGATCAGGTTCATGACCGCGTTGGTGTCCAGGAAATCGCTGGTGCCGGTGATGTTGGCGCCGGGGTGCTCATTGCTCTCCACCAGGCCCGCGCTCTCCGGGTCGGACACGGCGGAGAAGATCACGGGGATGTCCTCGGTGGCCGCCTGCATCTGCATGGCCACGGGGGTGGCCACGCCCACCATCAGGTCCACGCCGTCGGCGATGAAGTTCTGGATGATCTGGTCCATGACGGCGGCGTCGCCGTTGCAGTTGTCATAGCTGATCTCGAAGGTGACGCCCTTCTCTTCGCCGATGGCGGTCAGCTGGTTCTGGATGTTCTCCACGATCTGGTTCAGGGACGCGTCGTCCACGTAGTTGCAGATGCCGACTTTATAGGTCTCGCCCTCGGCGAAGGCGACAGAGCTCATAGACAGGGCCAGCACAAGGGCCATCACGATGCAAACGATCTTTTTCATTGTATTGTTCTCCTTTTCAAGCTTTCTCATTTTAGATTTTTTTGTTCGATCATGTTCATGTTTCGTGGGTGTCGTCCTTACGCCCGCCATCGTCTGGACAATATGAACATTTTCATGTACCTCCCGGATCAAAATAAAAATCCTGTCCCAGCTGTTTGCTGGGACAGGATGTTATAAACTCCTGCGGTGCCACCCGGCTTGACGCTCACGCGTCCGCTTTGCTCCGCGCCATCACGCGGCGGCGTTGTTCACGGAGCGCCTCTCTCCGTCTCACATAGGGCGGACAAGTCCGCCTTCCGATCGCCCTCCGAAGTCCATTCGCACATTCCCGCCTGTACCGCGCTCTCAGCAACGCGCGGCTCTCTGGGACAGGCACTGGAAAGGTTACTTACTCTTCATCAACGGTTTACTGTATTGAATTTGGCTGCATTATAGCGCGGGAACGAATGTTTGTCAATACCTTTTTTGCAGGTATTTTTTACCATGCACGCCGGCGCGTTTTACAGCGCGCACAGCGCCGCGGCGGTATCGGCGGCCAGGGCGGCGTTGTTGAGCACCAGCTGGATGTTGGACTCCAGACTGTCGCCGCCGGTGAGCTCCTTGACCCGGGCCAGCAGGAAGGGGGTCACCTTCTTGCCCTTGACGCCCTGGGCCACGCTCTCGGCCACGGCCTGGTCGATGGCGGCGTTGATGACGGCCGGGTCCATGGAATATTTCTCCGGGATGGGGTTGGCGCACAGCATCCCGCCGGGATAGCCCAGGGCCCGCTGGGCGGCGAAGGCCGCGGCCAGCTCCGCCGGGCTCTCGGCCCGGAAGTCCACGCCGAAGCCGCTGGTACGGGTATAGAAAGCGGGCAGCTCGTCGGTCTGATAGCCGCACACGGCCACGCCCTTGGTCTCCAGGTACTCCAGAGTCAGGCCCAGGTCCAAAATGGACTTGGCCCCGGCGCACACCACCAGCACCGGCGTGCGGGCCAGCTCCTCCAGGTCGGCGGAGATGTCCATGGTGACCTCCGCGCCCCGGTGCACCCCGCCGATGCCGCCGGTGGCGAACACGCCGATGCCGGCCAGGGCGGCCACGATCATGGTGGCGGCCACGGTGGTGGCGCCGTCCTCGCCCCGGGCGCACAGCACCGGCAGATCCCGGCGGCTGGCCTTGGTGACGGCCTGGCCCTTCTTGGCCAGATACTCGATCTCGTCCTTTTCCAGCCCGGCCTTCAGCCGCCCGCCGATGACGGCGATGGTGGCGGGCACGGCGCCGTGGGCGCGGATCATATCCTCCACGGCGAACGCGGTCTCCGCGTTCTGGGGCCAGGGCATGCCGTGGGAGATGATGGTGCTCTCCAGGGCCACCACGGGCCTGCCGTCGGCCAGCGCCTCGGCCACCTCCGGCTTTATGTCCAGATACTGATTCATGCTTGACGCACCTCCGGAAAAACTTTACAATGGTTTTGGGTCCCGTCACTTGGCGGTGACGAAAAACAGGCAGAGAAAAAAGGCGATCTCCAGGACCAGGATGGCCGGGACGCCGACGGTGAATTTCCGCTTGCGGATCTTATGCCGGAACAGCAGCATCCCCGCCAGCGCGCCCACGGCCCCGCCCACGGCGGCCAGCCCCAGCAGCGCGGCCTCCGGGATGCGCTCCCGGTGGACCTTCGCCAGGTACTTGTCCACGCCGTACACGGCCAGGGTGAACAGGTTCACCGCTTCCAGATAGATCAAAAGCACAACGAAGATATCCATGGCCACAGTATAACCTTTTTTTGCCGGGAGGTCAACCGATGCAGACCAGAAAGCTCTATTACGAGGACGCCTACTGCAAACGCTTCACGGCGCGGGTGCTCAGCTGCGAGAGAGCCGGCGATGGCTGGGAGACGGCGCTGGACGCCACGGCCTTCTTCCCGGAGGAGGGCGGCCAGACGGCGGACACGGGCACCCTGGACGGCGTGGCCGTGACGGACGCCCGGGAGCGGGACGGGGTCATATACCACCGCCTGGCCGGGCCGATCGAGCCGGGGCGGCAGGTGGAGGGCGTGCTGGACTGGGCCGAGCGGTTCCGCAAGATGCAGACCCACACGGCGGAGCACATCCTCTCCGGCCTGGCCCACGCCAAATACGGCTATGAGAACGTGGGGTTCCATCTGGGGACGGACTGCTGCACGGTGGACCTGAGCGGAGAGCTGGACCGGGCGCAGCTGGACGAGCTGGAGCGGCAGGCCAACCAGGTGGTGTGGCGGAACGTGCCGGTGACGGCCCGGTTCCCCGCCGTGCCGGAGCTGAAGGACCTGCACTACCGCAGCAAGCTGGAGCTGACCCGCGACGTGCGCATCGTGACGGTCCAGGGGGTGGACGACTGCGCCTGCTGCGCGCCCCATGTGTCCGGCACGGGCCAGATCGGCGCCATCAAAATTTTGGATTTCATGCGCCACCGGGGCGGCGTCCGGTTCTGGATGAAGGCCGGCTCCGACGCCATGGAGGACTACGCCCGCCGCTATGCCGCCACCGTGGCGGTGTCCGGGCTGCTCAACACGCCCCAGGAGGACGTGGCCGCCGGGGTGGAGCGGCTGCTGGCCCAGCGGGACGGGCTGAAACGGGAGATGGCGGAGCTGCGCCGGGAGATGGCCCGGGCGCGGGCCGCCGCCCTGCCGGAGACAGACGGGCATCTGCTGCTGTTCTTCCAGGGCGACGAGGACGCGCTGCGGCTGCTAGCCAACGCCGGGATGGAAAAATGCGCCGGCGTGTGCGCGGTGTTCGCCGGGGAGGACGGGGCCTGGCGCTTCGTCATGGCCAGCCGCACGGCGGACATGCGCGCCTTCCTCAAGGAGCACGGCCCGGCCCTGGGAGCCCGCGGCGGCGGCCAGGCCCGGATGGTCTCCGGCCGGAGCACCGCCGACAGAGCGGCGCTGGAGGCGTTTTTCGGCCGCTGAGGGAGAGAAAGAAAAACGGGGCATGGCCGCCGGCAGGCGGTCATGCCCCTGTGTTATTTGTCCCTGCGCCGTCAGCCGGTGCTCTCGCCGATGATGCCGCTGATGTTGTTGGGGTCCTGGGCCAGGGAGAGGATATAGCTGCGCAGATTGGCCATGGCGTTGGCGTCGCAGGCATAGTTGGTGCCCACCACCTGCTGGATGGAGTCGCCGATGAAATAGAGGATGGGGCCGGACTCGTCGGACAGGGTGACGGAGACGGTGATCTCCTCGCCCTGGGGGGCCACCTGTTCCGCCGAGGCGGTGATGGTGGTGACCTGCTGGACGAACTGGGCCGCGGTGTTCCCGCTGAGGGTCAGATAGCCGTCCTGGCCGTTGATGGTATAGCTGACGAACACGCCGATGACGGTGACGCCGCCCAGCTCGTTGAAGGCCGCCTGCTGGGCCAGGGCGATGTCCTCCCGCAGAGCGGTCAGCTGACCGCCGGAGAAGGTGGGCAGCCGGCTCTCCGGCAGCACCGCCGTCTCGGGCAGCTGCTCCAGCCCGTTCAGCCAGTAGTACACCGTCCCGTAATCCTCCGACACGGTCACCGCCAGGCAAGGCCCGGCGAAGGAGAAGGTGTAATAGGACGCGTCGGGCAGGGAGAACACATAGTCGGTGGTCTGGGTCAGGTCGATATTCTGGTCAGGGCTGGTCTCGATCCGGTCGATGCGGGCGTTGGCCAGCAGCTGGAACACCTGGTCCACAATGGCCGGGTCCTGGCTGGTCAGGGTGGCGCCGCCGTTCATCCGCCGGCCCACGGAGACCGGCCGGTTATTGTAGTAATCATCGGCAAAGGCGCGCACGCCGGCGTCGAAATACAGGTCGAACAGGTCGTATCCCTCGCTGTAGCCGGGGAAGGTGAGGGCCCAGAGGTTGTCCCCGCCGGAGACGGTATAGTTGGTGGAGGGCATTTTCAGGTCGGTCCCCGCGAAGGTGACGGACCAGGTGACGCCGTTTTCCATGGTGAAGATAAAGGTGGTCTCCCCGCCGATCGGGGCGCCCTCCGCCCGGCCGGTGACAGACATGGACCGCAGCGCGTCGCAGGCGGCGACGATGGACGCCCGGTCAAAGACGGGGGAGGCATAGCCCCGCTCGGGGGTATAGATGCTCAGGGCGATGGGGGTGTCGTCATAGTAGGACGTGGCAAAGCTGTCCCAGCCGATGAAGCTCATCAGCGGCCGCGTCTCGAACACGTCCTCCGCCGGCGCCGCGTCCTCCGGCACGGGGGTCTCCGTCCCGGCGATCACCGGGTCGGTCCCCGGCATGATGGGCACGAAATGGCCGCAGGCAGCCAGCACCGCCAGCAGTCCCAGCGCCAGCAGCAGCCCCATGAGTCTCTTCATATGGTCACGTCTCCTTTTCGGGTCAACGGCAAGTTCCGATACGCTGTCAGTATAGCACGAGTTGTCCCGCCTGTCAAAACGCCCCGTTCCGAAGGGATAAACAAACGATCGCCGGAGCAAAGTCACCTTTGCTCCGGCGAGGCCCGCCCTGCCGTGGGGGCCAGATTTGTAACCTGCACAACTCGGCAGGTGGGTCGCCTCATGGCGGTTTCCGTGCTTCCAACATCCGGCATAGCCGGGAGGCCTGCGCTCCGCCGCCATATACGGCGTCCCTTATAATAGATGTGGGTCCAACCGGGCCCTTGAGACCACGAACAGGGCAGGTTTTATACGTTCATGTTCACTCGGCGGACGGCGCTTCGTCCTCTTCGGCAAAGACCTGCTCCATATAGTAGTCATAGACCCGCTGGAGCTTATCCTCGTCGTCCACAGAGATGAACTGTTCCTCGCCGTTCTCCTCCACCACCTGCAGGATGATGAAGCCGTAATCAGGGTCGTCCTCGGCCATATCGGCGGGGAGAAAGACCATGTACTCATCGCCCTCGAATTCCAGGGTGCCCAGATGCTCCAGCTCGAATTCGTTGCCGTCGTCGTCCTCGATGGTGATGTAACTCGCGCCAAATTCGCTTTCCATTGCCGTCCCCTCCTTGGGTGATGCCTCTATTGTATATGCTCCGGGGGAAGATTGCAAGAGGGAAAAAGGGGAATTTCCCCCGCCTCAGGAGCCATAGTCCTCCAGCAGCCGGATCACCCGGCCATAGTCCTCCGCGGCCACGCCGCCGTTCAGGGCGATCCGGTCGGACAGCGGCAGGTCCCTGACCCGGATGTCGGTGACAGTGACGGGCTCGTCCGCGTCCGGCGGGCAGAACACCCCTATGAACCCGTCCCAGGAGCGCAGCAGGTATCCGCTCCGGGCCTGGGCCGAGGCGGGCTCCGCCCGGGACAGCACCCCCAGGTCCGCCAGCACCGCCAGCAGGCTCATGGCCGCGAACACCGCCAGCAGCAGCGTCAAAACGATCTTCATCCGAAACTTCAAGGCCCTCAGCTCCTCCCGGACAGTATGCCCCGCCGCGGGGACCGTCATGCACGATTTAGGGAACAGTTCATCTTTTCTTCACAATTGGGATATACAATCGAGCCAAATGGTGCTATAATAATTATATCTATGCATACGTACCGACAGCGCAGAACAAGCGTCCCCTGGGAGACGGAGGAACATTTGTGAGTATATTCCGCAAAATCAGAGACAGTTTCCGGCGGCTCCGTGCCTGGCACAACAGCCGCAGGATGCGCCGTGCCCGCCGGGCGGTAGAGTCCGTGGCGGACACCGCCGCCGCCGGCATGGGCTTCACGCTGCGTCTGGGCGTGAAGATCGTCATCACGGCCCTGCTGGTGTTCATCACCACCGGCATGATCCTGGCCTGCATCTTCGCGGTATACGTCAAGACCAGCCTGTCCGAGCGGCTGGACGTGACGCCCCAGGAGATCGCCACCAGCGAGTCCAGCCGCGTGCTGGCCGAGACCAGCCCCGGCAGCGGCCAGTGGGTGGAGATCGACACCCTCTACGCCAAGATCAACCGCATCTGGGTGGACTATGAGGATATGCCCATCGATCTGGAGCACGCCTGCGTGGCCATCGAGGACAAGCGCTTTTATCAGCACAAGGGCGTGGACTGGTGGCGCACCGTGGCCGCCTTCGGCAACATGTTTGTGAGCATGCGGGACAACTTCGGCGGCTCCACCATCACCCAGCAGCTGATCAAAAACCTGACCGGCCAGGACGAGGTCACCGTCCAGCGAAAGCTGCTGGAGATCTTCCAGGCCCTGGAGTATGAGAAAAAATACACCAAGCAGGAGATCATAGAGCTGTACCTCAACCAGATCTATCTGAGCGAGGGCTGCAACGGCGTGGGCACCGCCTCCCGGGTGTATTTCGGCAAGGAGGTCTGGGACCTAGACCTGGCCGAGTGCGCCAGCCTGATCGGCATCACCAACAATCCCTCCCTCTATGACCCCTACATCGGCCCGGAGAGCAAGGCCCGCAACAAGGCCCGTCAGGAGACCATCCTCTGGAATATGTACGATCAGGGGTACATCACCTACGACGAATACGTCTCCGCCAAGAACGAGACCCTCCACTTCCAGCGCGCCGAGGGCGAGGAGCGGACCTTCACCCCCAACACCTACTATGTGGACTCGCTGGTGTACGACCTCATAGACGATTTTGCCGCCGCCCGCGGCATCAACCGGGACCTGGCCGAGAGCCTGGTCTACAACGGCGGCTACGACATCTACACCTGCATCGACCAGCGCATCCAGCAGATCGTGGACGACGTGTACCAGAACACCGGCAACCTCCCCAGGCCCTACCAGTCCCCCCCCGCGGGGGCCAAGTTCGCCTCCGCCATCGTGGTCATGGACCCCAAGACCGGCGCCGTTCTGGCCCTGGCCGGCAACGTGGGCAAAAAGACCGGCAGCTTCACCAGCAACTACGCCACCGAGTATAAGCGGCCCCCCGGGTCCTCCTTCAAGCCCGTTGCCGTTTACGGCCCGGCCTTCGACCTGGGCCTGATCACCCAGGACACCAAGGTCAACGACTCGCCCGATATCGTCCTGGCCGGCAAGCCGGACTGGTATCCCCGCAACGACTCCGGCGGCTACAGCGGCTGGATCACCATCCGCATCGGCGTGGCCCGGTCCCTGAACACCGTGGCGGCCCAAGTGCTGGATAAGCTGGGGCTGCAGGCATCCTGGGACTACCTGACCAACCGCTTCGGCTTCACGAGCCTGGTCCGGGACGTGTGGGACGAGGCGTCCCAGCAGATCGTGTCGGACTATGTGTATCCGGCCCTGGCCCTGGGACAGCTCAGCTACGGCGTCACCCCCCTGGAGATGGCCCAGGCTTTCACCGCCTTCGACAATGACGGCGTCATGAGCTTCGGCCGGCTCTATTCCATGGTGACGGACCGGGAGGGCAACGTGGTGCTGGACAATCCCGTCCGGTCCCAGGTGGCCGTCAAGGCCAACACCGCCTGGAACATCACCGACATGCTCTGGGCCGCCGCCAACGGCGGTACGGGCTACTCCGCCAGCTTCTCCGGCCAGGCCGTGGCCGGCAAGACCGGCACCACCAGCAGCAACCGCGACCGGTATTTCACCGGCTATACCCCCTACTATATGGCCGCTGTCTGGACCGGATATGAGCGCAATGAGAGGATGTACTTCAACATCAACCCGGCCACCCAGATCTGGCAGATGGTCATGAGCCGCATCCACGCGGGCCTGCCCTATAAGAGCTTCCCCGTCCCCTCCCGGGGCTGGGCCACCAACATCTTCGGCGAAGAGGAGAGCCCCACGCCCGAACCCACCGGGACGCCCGTGCCCACCGAAACGCCCGAGCCGCCCCCCGGCGTCATGGAGACGCCGCCGGTGACCGTGCCGCCGTTCGTGCCGGCGACCGACCCGCCGATCGTGCCGGTGACTGATCCGCCGATCGTACAGGTCACCGACCCGCCGATCGTGCCGGTGACCGAGCCGCCCATCGCGCCGGTGACCGAGCCGCCCGTGGTCACGGAACCGCCCGTCACACCGGTGCCCGAACCGCCCTCCGGCGGGGAGGACCCGCCCCCCTTTGGCTGACAGAGAGATCGCGATATCCGCTCGTCCTTCCGTCCTTTTGGAAGGATGGGCGGATATTTTTCCAAAAACCTTCGCGGGCCTGTTGACAACCCGGAAACAACGTGTTACAATTCAGTTACAATATCAACGGAGGCGTTACCCATGGCAGAGAAGAAGACCGCAGCCCTGCAGTATAAGGGCCACCCCCTGCGTCGGAAGGATAACCTCATCTATTTCGGCAGCATGGCGGACAAATACATCATCATGCTCCAGATCCTGGACACCAAGAAGATCAAGGACCTGGATGTGGCTACCCGCGTATCCGTGCAGCTGCAGCTGACCGATCCGGACCTGAAGAGCCGGGACCGGGTCGTGAAGAAGAGCGAAAAGGACAGCCTTTACGCGGCCATGGACGTGGCCAGCGTGTGGCTGGACCGGGCGCTCGCCACCCGTTGATATGCGCGGGCCAAGCAACGCGGCGCTGTTCCGCTGGAGCGTGATCCTGGTCATCCTGCTGTGCCTGACCGTCGCCGTGGGCGGGACCTCCGCCCGGGCGGACATCTGCGAGGGCGCCGGCACCGTGACCGCGTCGGCGCTGAATCTGCGCAGCGAACCCTCCACCTCCAGTTCGATCCTGACTACCCTGCCCCGCGGCGCCGTCGTGCTCATCACCGGGGACACAGACGGGTGGTATAAGATCTGGTACCGGGGCGAGTCCGGCTATGTGAGCAAGAGCTACATCAGCTTCGCGCTCCAGGCGGACAGCGACTTCGGCACCGGCACCGTCACCGGCTCCGGCGTGAACGTGCGCTCCGGACCCAGCACCGCCTATTCCGCGGTGGGCACGGCCAGCGAGGGAGATACCATGTCCGTCACCGGCGTGTCCGGCGGCTGGTTCAAGGTGCGCTACAAGGACGCCGACGCCTATCTTTACAGCGACTACATGTCCGTTTCCTGGCTCACCGGCGGCAGCACCGCCCCCGAGGCTCCGTCGCCGTCCCCCTCCGGGACCGCCGGGGTCATCACCGGCAACTACGTGCGCATGCGCTCCGGGCCCGGCACCGGCTATTCCGTCCTGGGTACATACAACAGCGGCACCAAGATGACCATCACCGGCTCCTCCGGCGACTGGTATGCCGTCAGCTGCAACGGCCTTCAGGGCTATGTGTACAAGCAGTACCTCAGCCAGTCCGGCGTCACGGCCGACGTGGAGGAAATGGACGACGTCTCCGCCGTGACCACCACCGGGGTGAATCTGCGGGAGGGCCCCTCTACGGCCTATGCCAGCAAGCGGCTCCTGGCCGCCGGCAGCTATGTCACCATCACCGGCAAGTCCGGCCAGTGGTACCGGGTCGATTACGGCGGCATCACCGGTTACATCTACCAGGACTATCTGTCCACCTCCTACAGCGACGATGACGGCCGGTCCCTGGCGCCCTCCACCGCGGGCGGGAAGATCGTGGCCGAGGCCAAGAAGTATCAGGGCGTGCGCTATGTCTACGGCGGCGCCAGCCCCTCCGGCTTCGACTGCTCCGGCTTCGTCTATTACGTGTACAAGCAGTGCGGCTATTCCATCACCCGCACCGCCACCTCCCAGAGCTACGACGGCGTGAAGGTGGCCCGGGGCGATATGGTCCCCGGCGACATCATCATCTTCCTCAACGGCGCGAAGAGCGCCATCGGCCATGCCGGCATCTATATCGGCAACGGCCAGTTCATCCACGCTTCCTCCGGCTCCGGACGGGTCGTCATCTCTTCCCTGTCCAGCAGCTACTACGACACCCGGTTCTATACGGCCCGCCGGGTGGCGTGAAAAAACGACAAAAGAAAGCCCCGGAGAGCATGTCTCCGGGGCTTTTCGCGTCGTATTTCGGTCTACCGCCGGGGGCCGTAGAAGAACAGAGCCACGGTGCCGGGCCCCACGTGGGAGCCGGTGACGGGCTCGTAGCACACCGTCAGGATCTGGCCGGTGCAGCCGGCGGCCCGCAGCTTTTCCACCACCAGGGCCGTGTCCTTGGGGCTGTCGCAGTGGGCCAGGCCCACCGGGGCGGACAGGTCCGTGCAGAACTCCTTGTATTTGGCGGCCAGGGTGTCCAGGGAACGGCGCCGGCCCACGTTCATGTGCCGCAGCACGATGTGCCCCTCCGCGTCGCCGAAGAGCACCGGCTTGACGTTGAGCATGTTGCCCACCACCGCCACGGCGCCATGCAGCCGCCCGCCGCGCCGCAGGTACTCCAGGTCCTCCACGGTGAATATCTGGTACATATGGTCGCTCCGCTCCCGCGCCGCGGCCACGGCCTCGTCAAAGGAGCCGCCCCTCTCCCGGACGTCGGCGGCGTACAGCGCCTCCAGCCCCTCGCCCAGAGAGGCGGCCCTGGTATCGATCACCACGGCCCTCCGGCCGGGGTACTTCTCCTCCATCTCCGCCGCCACGGAGGTGGCCAGGCCCACCGTGCCGCTGATGCCGCTGGACATACCGATATAGACCAGATCCTCGCCCCGCTGCAGCACCGGCTCGAACATCTCCATGAACACCGCCGGGGACGGCATGGAGGTGCTGGTCTTGGCGCCCGCCCGCATGGCGGCGTAAAAGGCCGGACCGTCGAAGCCCTTGGATACGTCCAGCACCTCGCCGTCTATGGTGCAGCGGATGGGGATCACGCCGATGGAATACCGGTCCACCAGCTCCTGGGGCAGATTGGCGGCCAGGTCCGTAAAGATCTGATACATGGTGTACCTCCTGCGAGCTTTCATGTTTTCAGCATACCCCGGGAGCGGAAAAACCGCAACCTCCTGTTCCGTCCCCCGGTCACCCCACCTGTAGAATGGCTCTCTCCGAATCGTAGAATCCCGCTGTTTGCAAGGCTTTGCGCGGTAGAAGAAAGGAAAGGCCCCTCCCGGAGGAGGGGCCTTTTGGCGGATCGGTCCTCAGCTCAACTGACTGGGGTCCATCCCCACCAGGGAGTCCACGTAGGAGCGCATCTCCGCCCGGGACCGGATGCGGTGGGTCTTTTTCAGGACCTGCTCCCGCTGCTCCGGGCTCAGGCCGGAGAACACGTCCATGGCGTCCGGGTTCTGGGCCAGGGCCATGCCAAAGCCCATGGGGATGCCCGGTCCGTCCACAAAATTGTCCTTCATCGTTTCATCACCGGCTATAGTCTTTCCGGCGAAGGGCGCAAGTATGTATCAGCCGTGGAGCTGCCGCACCAGGGCGATCTCGGCGGCGTAGCCGGCCTCGTCGTTGGGGGTCTCCAGGATGAAGGGCAGCTTTTCCAGCGCGGGATGGGTGACGATGCGGCGGATGGCCTCCAGGGGCAGCTTCCCGTCCGGGAGCTTTTCGTGCCGGTCCTTGGCCGCGCCCAGGTCGTTTTTCGTGTTGTTCAGATGCACCGCCTTCAGCCGGTCCAGGCCCACGGCCTTGTCGAAGGCCGTCAGCACCCCGTCCAGGTCGTTCACGATGTCGTAGCCCGCGTCCCAGACGTGGCAGGTGTCCAGGCACACCCCCAGCTTGTCGGAGAGCGTCACCCGGTCCATGACGGCCCGCAGCTCCTCAAAGCGGCCGCCCACCTCGCTGCCCTTGCCGGCCATGGTCTCCAGCAGCACCGTGGTGGTCATCCCGGGGAAGAGCACCTGGTTCAATACCTCCGCGATCTTGGCGATGCCCACCTCCAGGCCCTGGCCCACGTGGCTCCCAGGGTGGAAGTTGTAGTACTGCCCCGGCGTGTATTCCATACGCCGGAGGTCGTCGGAAAAGGCGGTCAGGGCGAATTCGCGCACGTTCTCCTTTTCCGCGCAGGGGTTCAGGGTATAGGGCGCGTGGGCCACGATGCGGTCGATGTCCTTTTCCCGGCAGAAGGTCCGGAAAGCGTCCACGTCGGCCTGGTCGATGTCCTTGGCCGCGCCGCCCCGGGGATTGCGGGTGAAAAACGCGAAGGTATTGCCGCCCAGGGCGTCGATGCGCTTGCCCATGGCGAGATAGCCGCCGCTGGCGGAGATATGGCATCCGATACGGAACATACGCGCGCTCCTTTCACTTGCAGTACTTGTCCATCCAGGCGAGGATCTCGTTCATCCTGGAGATGCGGTTTTTCGGCTTGCCGGAGCGGCTGAGCTCGTGGTTCTCCCCCCGGAACAGGCAGAGCTTCGTCTCCACGCCCGCCTTTTTCAGCGCCGTGAACATGGCCAGCCCCTCGCTCATCCAGCAGCGGAAATCGTTGTCCGAGTGGATGAACAGCGTGGGCGTATGGCAGTTTTTGGCGTACCGCAGGGGCGAGTGGGACCAGAGCTTCTCCGCGTCGGTGTCGGTGGTGGCCCGCATCTGGCCCTTGGCGAAGCGCAGGCCGATGTCGGTGGTGTACTCAAAGGTGGTCCAGTTGGCGATGGACCGCTGGCTGGCCGCGGCGGCGAACCGGTCCGTGTGGCCGATGATCCAGTTGGTCATGAACCCGCCGTAGCTGCCGCCGGTGACGCCCACCCTGGCCGGGTCCACCTCCGGATACTGGGAGAGCATCTCGTCCAAAAACGCCATGATGTCCTCATAGTCGATGGAGCCGTATTTGCCGGAGATGAAGCCGAATTCGTTGCCCCGGCCGTCGGAGCCCCGGGGGTTGCAGTAAAAGACGAAATAGCCCGCGTTGGCCCAGACCTGCATCTCGTGATGGAACACGTCTCCAAACACGGTCCGGGGCCCGCCGTGGATATGCAGGATGGCCGGGTAGCGCCGTCCGGGCTCCCAATCCACCGGCCGCATGGCCCAGCCGTGGATGACATAGCCGTCCCGGTCCGTGAAGGTGTGCATCCGGGGCGGGGCGTATGTATAGTCCTCCGTCCGGGAGAAATGGGTCAGCCGCCGGCCGTCCCCGCCGTAGAGCTCGCACAGCTCGCCCCCATAGAGCCCGCAGTAGACCAGGCTCCCCTCCCGGACGTCGAAGCTGTCGCAGCTCCCGGCCGGGGTGAGGGGCGGGGAGACGCGGCCGTCCCGGTCGATGGTGCGCAGGAAGGTGCTGTCATCGACGGTGGTGAGGAAATAGAACTTGTCCCCATCGGCCTTGGCGCCCCAGCCGCCGCCCAGCCGGGCGTCGGAGCCCACGGTGCCATAGCCGGCCGACGCCTCGTAACGGGCCAGCAGCGTCCGCTCGCCCGTGGCCGGGTCCATGAGGAAAAAGTCCGGATACTGATCGTCCTCATAGGTCATGCCCGAGCCGTCCGGCACGGGCAGCTTCCCGTCGGTCATGGCCAGCAGCAGCTTTCCGTCCCAAAAGCCCAGCAGGTCCCCGCCCATGACGTCCGGCTCCATCAGGCACCGGGTCCCGCCGCCGGCCAGATCGTGGACATAGACGCCGGAATAGCCGTCGTTGCGGTGGGAGACAGGACTGCCGGTGAAGGCCACCAGGCCCCCCTCCCAGTCAAAGCCGTCGCAGTTGAAGTCCGCGTCCGTGATGGGCGTGAGCGTCCCGGCGGACGCGTCGAACAGGCCCAGCCGGTCCCGCTTGCCGCTGATGATGTGCCGGCCGTTGAACCAGAAGGGATAGTCCTCCAGCACATAATAGGCCGGGTCCCTGACGTCGGCCAGGGCCTTGTCCCGCGCCGGGCCCTCCAGGGCGGCCAGCGCGTCCATGCGTGTGTCGTGGGTATAATGGCACAGATACTTCCCTCCGCCGATGTCCCGGATGGCGCCCACCGCCTCCGGGATGGCAAAGGCCCGGCGGGCCTCGCCGCCGCGGGGGTCGATCTCATAGTAGACGGTCAGGGGCTCTCCGGCGTCGGCGCGTTTTTTGTCCGCCCCGTCCCGCAGGGCGGGGAAGCGCACGGTGTTCCTCTCCGTCCAGACGAAGCTCCGCCCGTCCCCGCCGGCGGTGAGCGGCCGGGGCTCGGCTCCCTCCTGCGCCAGCCAGATGTCCCCCTTGTAGCCGTTGGCCTCCTCATCCGCCCAGGAGACCACAAAAGCGGTCATGGTCCCGTCCGGGGATATGGACGGGGCGCTGACGAAGCGCATCTCATACAGCGTTTCCGGCACGATCTTTTTCATACGGTACGGCTCCTTTTCTTTCTCTTATTCTCCCGCCAGAAGCTGGGCGGCGGCGTTGATATTCGTCTGTTCCCGCGCCCGAAGGGTACGGGCCGCGGCGGACAGGTGCTCCCCGTCCAAATGCATGGCCAGATCGATCAGCTCCTGCAGATCGTCCCCCGTCACATCCTCCAGCGCGATCATGGGCAGCCCCGCCTCCGTGCAGAAGGCGTCCACCTTGGGGTCATAGCTGACCCCCGCGGCGGGGGCCCCGCCGGTGAGGGCGAAGATCAGCCCATGCAGGCGCATGGACACCACCAGGCTCATCCGCCCGGCCCGTTTTGCGTCGGCGGACACGGTATAGGGCACGCCGTCCAGCAGCGCGCACACGTCGCCGATCACCCGGCGGTCCTCCGGCGCCAGGCAGAGGAACACCGGCGGCAGATGGTACCGCTCCCAGACGTATCGCGCCGCCTGGGCAAAGTCGGGCACATGGCTCCACACCTCCGGCCAGTGCCGGAGGACGAACCCGGCCTTCCGCTCCCGCTCCGCCGGCGCCGCCTCGGCACCCAGGACCGGGTCGGCGGCCAGCAGCCGCTTGGATCCCCGCACGCCCCAGCTCTTCAGCACGGCCAGGCTCGCCCCGTCCCGGACGGTGATCACGTCCGCATAGCGGTTGAGCGTGTTGGCCGTCCACATCTGCTCCCGGTCATGGAGGATGGGCCCCGCGCCGACGCCGTAAAGCTGGGTGGCGCAGCCCATGGCCTTGGCCGCGCGCAGCAGCGCCAGATAGTACCACAGGCTCCTGCGGCTGGTCACGTCCTGCAAAAGCCCGCCGCCGCCCAGGATGAAGAGCCTCGACCGGCCCATGGCCCGCAGCCACCCGATCGCGTTCATCCGCCCCACGGCAGCCGCGCCGCAGGCGCGGGCCACCCGCTTGGGATGGCGGCAGACCACCGTGATGGGCAGTTCCCGGTCCAATCGGCGCAGCGAAGCCGTGACGGCGGCCAAAATGGCGTCGTCGCCGGCGTTGGACATGCCATAGGCCCCGCATATGACCACGCCCTTCCGGGCGTCGAAGGGCAGTCGGAAGAGGTTTTTCATGGCGCGCTCCTCTTGTAAAAAGCTCTCAGGGGATCGAGACGCGTGATGGGGAGATGTCGGAGTGGGTGACTTATATTATTATAGCGCGTTTTTCCCGGCGGGACAAGACGGCGGGCGCATGTTCTTCCTCTTGTGAAAGGTCCGCGATGGGTGTAAAATGGGGCCAGAACGATCGCAAGAGGGGATACCATGACCAAGCTCTATCTTATCCGCCACGCCGAGGCGGAGGGAAACCTGTACCGCCGCGCCCAGGGCCAGTACGACGCCAACATTACCCTGCTGGGCCGCCGGCAGATGGCCGCCCTGGCGGAACGGTTCCGGGAGGTACATCTCGACGCGCTGTGGGCCAGCGACCTGATCCGCACCCAGTCCACCGCCAGCGCCCTTTTGAAATACCATCCCGATCTGACCCTGCATACAGACCCCGCCCTGCGGGAGGTGGACGTGGGCTGCTGGGAGGACCATGCCTGGGCGGAGATCAGCGCCAAGTACCCGGAGCAGCACTGGCTGTTCACCCATGACCCGGCAAAGTGGCATGTGCCCGGCAGCGAGGATTACGAGGCCGTGTGGCGGCGGGTGCGGGGGGCGCTGCTGGCTCTGGCGGACGCCTATCCCGGCAAGACCGTGGCGGTGGTGAGCCACGCCTTCGCCATCCGCGCGGCAGCCGCCCACCTGATGGGCAAGGGCTTTGCGGAGATCCCCTACGGGGACAATACCGCCGTCACCACCCTGGAGGCGGAGGACGGCGCGCTCTCCCTTTTGAGCTACGCCGACGCGTCCCACCTGGGGACGCTGAGCACCTTTGCCCACCAGGGGCTGGCCGGCGACCACCTGGCCCGGAAGGCGGACGGCATGCCCGTGCCCATGTCCATGCCGGAGGAGCGGGAGCTCTATACCCGCTGCTACAGCGAGACATGGCTGGCCAGCCACGGGAACCTGAAGGGCTTCGCCCCCCAGCTCTATCTGGCCTCCGCCGTCCAGCGGGCAAAGGAGGACCCCCAATGCCTGGTGAAGCTGCTGTACGCCGACGCCCTGGCGGGGATCATCGAGCTGGACCCGGAGCGGGGCGCTGAGGACGGCGCCGGCTGGATCAGCCTCATCTGGGTGGAGCGGGACATGCGCGGCCGCCGGTTCGGCTCCCAGCTGATCGGCCACGCGGTGAGCTATTTCCGGCGCCTGGACCGGACCTCCATCCGTCTGCATGTGTCCCAGACCAACGCCGCCGCCCTCGCGTTTTATGACGCGCTGGGCTTCCGCGTGCTGGACACGGCCCAGGGCGTGGGCGGGCCCCAATATCTGATGGGGATGGACATCCGCCGGAAGGTGTGGTTTTTGCCGTGAAGCCCGCGCCGCTGCTGATGACGACGCCGCCCACGGTGGAGCGGCTGCGGCTCGGTCCGGGCCGGCGCATCGCCGCCATCTCGGACGTGCACGGCGAGCTGGACTACTTAAAAGGCCTGCTGGAAAAATGCGCCCTCCGGCCGGAGGACGTGATCGTGTTCGTGGGGGACCTGCTGGAAAAGGGGCCCGACTCCCTGGGCACGCTCCGGTACGTGATGGAGCTGAGCCGGCAGCGGGAGGTACACACCGTCTGCGGCAACTGCGATTTCTGGCAGAACTTCTGCGACCTGCCGGACGACCCGGAACAGGACGCGTTCTACCTGCGATACCTGGTGGGCCGGAACCGGGGCTGGGGCGACGGGCTGATCGCCCAGATGCTCCGGGAGCAGGGCGTGGCCATCGCCCCGGACATGGATCTGGCCGCCGCCAAGGCCGCCGTGCGGGAGAACTACGGGCAGGAGCTGGACTTTCTCCGGGCCCTGCCCCATATCCTCGAGACGGAGGACTATGTTTTCGTCCACGGGGGCTATGTGCCGGAGAAGGGCGCATTCGCCTGCATGAAGCTGGACCGATACCGTGCCGTGGCCCGGCCCCACGCCAAGTGGACCGTGGTGGGCCACTGGCCGCTGGTGCTCTATCATGAGGACGTGGTGGACGCCCGCCCCATCGTGGACGAGGACCTGAAGCTCATCAGCATCGACGGCGGGTGCGTTTTGAAGGACGACGGGCAGCTCAACGCCTTTTTCCTGCCGGACATGACCTGGACGAGCTATGACCGCTTCCCTGTGGCGCGCGTCAAAACGGACCAGGCGGCAAATCCGCGCCACTGGTACATCCGCTATGGCGACAACGCCGTGAAGATCCTCTCGGAGGGGGCGGAGTTCATCCACTGCCGCCATCTGCGCACGGGCTATGAGATGGACGTGCCCGCGGACCACATCCTCACCCGGGACGGGGACCGGGCCACGGTCAACGACGTGACCGATTACCGCCTGCCCCTCCGGGCCGGGGACGAGATCTCCGTGGTGCGCCGGACCGGCCGGGGGATCATGTGCAAGCGCGGCGGCGTCTCCGGCTGGTACGACGGGGAGCTGGATGAATAACGAATAGAGACGGCAAAAGCCCCGCTCGGTGAGCGGGGCTTTTCCAATGCCGGCATCTTACTTGGTCAGGCCGTACTTCTTGTTGAACTTGTCCACACGGCCGCTGGTGTCCACCAGCTTCTGCTTGCCGGTGAAGAACGGGTGGCACTTGGAGCAGATCTCAACGGTGATGTTCTCACGGGTGGAGCCGGTCTCGATCACGTTGCCGCAGGCACAGCGGATGGTGGTCTTGTAGTACTTGGGATGGATGCCTTCCTTCATGTCGTTCACCTCATATCGAGCTGTCTTGAGTGCGGGCTCCCGCCCGCCGTTACAAGACGCAAATGATATATTATCATACGTTTTGGCAAAGCGCAACGTTTTTTTGCGCCGATACCGGTCATTTTTCCTCTCCCAGCGGGATCAGGGCCGCCTGCCGCCGCCGCAGATACCACAGCGCCGCCTGGCGCACCGGCTTTTGGAAGATGCGCTCCATGGCGGTGGCATAGGCCCGCAGCTGGGCGGTGTGCCGCTCCGGCTCCACCTGGGCGTCGGTCTTGAAGTCGATGACCGTGAGAGCGCCGTCCTCTTCGATGCAGCAGTCCACCACGCCCTGGAGCAGGATCTCCTCCCCCGCCGGTGCCTGGGGATACCACAGCGCCGCCGGGCACAGCAGGGAGAACCGGAACTCCCGGCTCACACGGTCCGCCGCCAGCAGCCGCGCCCCCAGCTCCGAGCGGAAAAAGGCCAGGATGTCGCCGGGGTCCACCGCCGCGGCCTGGCGTTCGTCCAGAAAGCCCATCTGTTCCAGCCGGCCGATCTCGGCGGAGATCTCCTCCGCCGAGCCGGTCCTGGCCAGATCGATGTGCTGCATCACCAGGTGAGCCGCCACGCCCCGCTCCGTCCCCGAGAGGGGCCGGGAGCTCCGGCCAAAATCGGGTCTGCGCAGCCGGCCGGTGACAGCCGGCGCCTGGGGCAGCTCCGCCGCCTCGGCGTCGGCCCCGCCGGGCGCCGCCTCCCGGACCGACGTGGCCGTGAGCTTGGAGGGCAGAACCACCGCCGCCTCATAGGGATAGGTCCACGCCAGCCGCCGGTCCAGCGCCTCGGTCAGCGCCGGGTCCGCCGCGGGCCGCTCCGGGGCCTCCCCCGCCGGCGCATTGCCGGCCTCCATAGGCGTGGCCAGCGCCATGTCCAGCGTCCGGCCCCCGTCCGCCGCTCCGGCCAGGATGAGCCAGAAAGCGGTGTTGGGCGCACCAGCCAGCACCCGGGGGCTGATGGGCCCCTCCGGCGGCACGTCCAGCGCCGCCAGCTTCTCCGCCGCTTTGGGCAGCGTGCATGTCATGATGAGCCGCTCCCGGGCCCGTGTCATGGCCACATACAGCACCCGCTCCTGCTCGCTCAGCTCCTCCCGCCGGCTCATCCGGTCGATGGCCCGCCAGGGCAGCGTGGGCCACCGGACGCCCCGGAGCGGGTCCGTCATGCGCATGCCCAGCCCCAGCCGGCCGTGGCACAGCACATGGCCGCTCTGGCCATGGTTCCAGCCATGGCCGTTGTCCGCCAGGAACACCACCGGGAACTCCAGGCCTTTGGACTTGTGCACGCTCATGATCTGCACCGCGCCGCCGCTGGCCGGCGCGGGCGGCTCCATGCCCCGGCGCTCCAGCTCCCGCAGCCATCCCACGAACCGGAAAAGACCCCTTCCGCCGTCCTGCTCGAACTTCCGGGCGTATTCATAAAGCTGCATCAGCTCCCCGATCCGCCGGGACGCGTCCGGCATCACAGCGCACACCGTCAAAAGCTCCGTCCGGTCATAGAGCCGTCGGAGCACGCTGTCCGTGGGCTCCTCCCGGGCAAAGCCGCGCAGCTCCTCCACCAGCTCCACGAACCGGCGGCACCGCTCGTCCGTCTCCGCCCGCGCCCGCAGCGCATACCACAGCTCGCCCCTGCCCGCGGCCCGGACCGCCGCCAGCTCGTCGGGGGTAAAGCCAAAGGGCAGCCCCCGCAGCGCCGCGATCAGGGGCACGTCCTGCAGGGGATTGTCCGCCACCGCCAGCATGGAGATGGCGAAGCTCACCTCCGGCTGGGAGAAAAACGCGCCCCCCTGGCGGGCGTTCACCGGCACGCCGGCCTCGGCCAGGGCCCGGCGGTAGGCCGCGCCGGAGGTGCCCGGCGTGCGCAGCAGCAGGGCGATGTCCCCGTATCCCAAGGGGCGCGTGCCCCCCTGGCCGTCGGAGATGGGCTCCCGGCCCTCCACCATGGCCCGGATGCGCCCGGCCACATACCGGGCCTCCAGCATCGTCCGGTCGGGGGCGTCCTCCCCCTCGTCCGCCGCGGGCGGCTCCAGGATGCGCAGCTCCGGCCGCGCCTCCCCCGCGGCGGGATATTCCGCCCCGGGAATCAGCCGGGCCTCGCCGTCATAGGCCACGTCCCCCAGCGCGGGGGACATGATCCGCCCGAACACGCTGTTGCAGGCGTCCAGCACGCACGCCCGGCTGCGGAAATTCTCCCGCAGCAGCACCCGCCGTCCCGCGCCGCCGTCGGCATAGGCGGCGTATTTTTCGTTGAAGATCGCCGGCTCCGCCAGACGGAACCGGTAGATGGACTGCTTCACGTCCCCCACCATGAACAGGTCCCGCCCCTCGTGGGACACCCGCCGGAAGATCAGCTCCTGGACCGCGTTCACGTCCTGGTACTCGTCCACCATCACCTCGGCGAACCGGTCGGACACCGCCGCCGCGAGGGGGGCGGCCCCGCCGTCCTCCGCGCACAGCAGACGCACGCACATGTGCTCCACATCCGCGAAATCGCACTGGTCTGCCCGGCGTTTCCGGGCCGTGTATTCCTCCTGCAGCGCCCATACCAGCTCCATCAGCGCCGCGAGAGGGGCCTTGGAACGGGCGATGCCCGCCAAAAGGACGGCGCTGTCCCCGGCCAGTGCCTTGCGCAGCTTGGCCGCCGCGTCCTTCCCCGCGTCCCAGACCGCCTTGACGCGCTCGCGCACGGCGGGGTCCGCGTCCTTTTTCACCCGGCCCAGCCGGGCGTCGGGCCGCTCCAGCACCCGGCGCGCCGCCTCCCAGCCCTCGCCCGCTGCCCGGCCGAGGTCCCGGAACCACAGCGCCATCTCATCGAGGGAGGTCCTGTACCCCTCCATGGCCGCGGCGTTCTCCGGCCGGGCCGTCAGGGCGGCGGCCGCCTCCAGCTCGCCGGCCCGGTAGGCGGCCTCCGCCGCCGCGTCCTCCAGCAGGTACCGGCCCCAGACCGTCTCGCCGGCGTCGGTCATGCCCGCCGTGTCCAGCATGGCCAGGGCGCCGTCCGCCCATTGCTTCGGATAGGCGCGGCTCTGCATCTGCCGGTCCAGTTCCAAAATGAGCTCGGCAAGGCGGCTGTCGTCCCGGCCGGCCCCCACGCTGTCCACCAGCGCCCGCAGGCCCTCGTCGGTCTCGATGCGCTCATAGGCCCGGTCCAGCACATCCTCCAGCGCCCGCGCCCGCAGGGCCTGGGCCCGGTCCTCGTCCAGCATGGAAAAGCCCGGAGATATGCCCAGCTGGTGGGCGTTCTCCCGCACCAGCGAGGCGCAGAAGCTGTCGATGGTGCCGATCTGGGCCCGATAGAGCAGCGCGCTCTGCCGCCGCAGCCGCCGGTCCGCCGGCGACGCGGCCGCCATGGCGTTCAGCGACGAAAGGATCCGGCCCCGCAGCTCCGCCGCCGCGGCGCGGGTAAAGGTGATGACCAAAAACCGGTCGATGTCCTCCCCGGCCAGCACCCGGGCCATCAGCCGCTCGGTGAGCACGCGGGTCTTGCCGCTGCCCGCCGCGGCGCTGACCAGGATGGGGGCCCCGCCGGGGGCCTGGACCGCCTGGAGCTGGGAGGGCGTCAGTTTGATATCACTCATGGCTCTCGATCCTCTCCCACGCGTCCTGGGTGGACAGCTTGGTGCGCAGCCGCCAGCCGTCCCCTGTGCCGTCGAACAGGCACGCCTCTTTGTAGTCGCAGAAGGCGCAGGCGTTGTCCCGTCCGTTCCTGAACCAGGGGTCCGCCGTGACGCTCCCCGCCTTCAGCTCCGCCGCCAGCTTTTTCAGCGTCCCGTCGATGTACCGGCTCAGGGCGCCGAACTGCTCCAGGGTGGCGAGGCTAGCCTCGCTGGCCTTCGTATAGCCCCCCGCCTTGGCCAGCCGCACCGGCAGAAAGCGCTTGTCCGGCCCCGGCTCCATGGCCTCCAGCACCGCCTCGTCGTTCAGCACCAGGCCGCTGCGCCGGGCGGTATTGCGCCGCAGGGCGGCCAGCTCCTCGTCCGTGACGTCGCTGTCGGCGCTGACGATGTCGAACCGGGCGGGGGAATAGAGCACCCCCGCCGGGCGGATAGTCTCCGCGCCGAAATGGGCCGCGCCCCGCTTTTGCAGCGCGAACAGATACAGCAGCATCTGCATGTTCAGCCCCTGGCACACGTCCGCCAGGTCGAATCTCTTCACGCCGGTCTTGTAGTCCGTGATCCGCAGGTACAGCGCCCCGTCGTGGACCCAGCCGTCCACCCGGTCCGCCCGGCCCGCCAGGGGCGTCTCATCCTCCCCCGGCGCCAGCACCCCCTCCGCCCGCAGATCCAGCTCCAGATCCAGCGGCTGGAACCGGGACGCGCGCAGCTCCTGCCACATGTCCTCCGTCACCTGCCGGACCGTGGTCCGCAGCCGGCGGAAGAGATAGGCGAATCGGGCGGTCTTGTCGGCGAAGCCATGCATCTCGTCCCGGATATACCGGTCCACATACCTGTCCGCCAGCGCGCCCACCTGTCCGGCGTCCAGCTGATCGAAGCCGCCGGCGTCCATGGCCTCCCGGGCCACGTTCTCCAGCACATAGTGCATGAAGGTGCCGTAATCCCGCGGGTCGAACACCGCCTGCTGCCGGGGCCGGGCCTTCATGCCGTACTGCAGAAAATACCCGAACCGGCAGTCGGCGAACTTCTCCGCGCGGGTGGCGGTCAGCGTGGGCGAGGGGCCGTAGAGGGCCCGCACCGCCTCCGGACCCAGGCTCGCCCGGCTGTCCCTGGCCGCTCCGGCCAGGCGCTCCAGCTCCGCGCCCCGGCCCTGGGCGATGAAATGATCCCGCGCCGCCAGGCATACCGGCTCGTCGTCCCCGGCCTGCCCCTGCAGGGCCAGGGCAAAGGCCGGCCCCTCGGCAAAGGTCCGGGCCCGGAGGATGTCCCCCCGCCGGGGCTCCACCCCCAGCAGGGCCTCCGCCCGGCCGATGAGCAGGCTGGGCCGGCCCTCGCTGCCGTCGGGGCCTGTGACCGGCCAGCTCAGATACAGGCTCTCCGAGGGCAGAGACAGGCAGCTGTAGATCCGCCCCAGCTCCCGGCCCATGTCCTCCTCCGCGCCGCCCAGGTCCAGGCGCACGCCCTCCCCCAGGTCCAGCGCGGCCAGCTCCTCCCTCTCGTCGGCAGTGAACACGCCGCCCCCCTCGTCCGGGGCGGGGATGCGGCCGTCCGCCGCTCCCAGCACCAGCAGGTGACGCATGTGCCGCCGGCGCATGCCGTCGATATCCCCCGCGCCCACCCGGTCCAGGGACACCGGGATCACGCTCACGTCGTACTTGGACAGCATCAGCGAGAACAGCCCCAAAAACTGCTCCCCGTCCATGGCCATGTCCCCCAGCAGAGCGGCAAACTGCTCCAGCGCCGCGCATGTCACGTCCCACAGCCGGGCGCACTCCGCCGCCGTCTCCTGCCGGCCCATGGCCGCCAGCTCCGCCGATCGCTCCCGGAGCCGCTCCGCCAGGGAGATGTCCTCCAAAAAGGCCGCCAAGGCCATGGCCTGCTCCGCCGCCGTGGACGCGGCCCGGCTCCTTCGCTCCAGAGCCTTCAGCGGGCCGATCACGGCCTGCCGGGCCTCGTTCAGCGCCGCCAGCGCCGCCTGGGACGCCTCGTCCTGCTCCCGGTTGTAGCCCTCCGGATGCATGGTCCAGGGCCGGTCCCACTGACCGCCCCGGATGCCCCACAGCAGCACGTAATTCTCCAGCCTGTCCGCCGCCTCCTGGTCCAGGGGCGAGAGGCCCGTCTTGACATAGCCGAACACGGCCTCGTACTCATAGCCGCGAAGCGCCGCCTCCAGGGCGGACACGATGGCCAGCGGCACGCTTTTTTGCAGCGTGTCGCTCCGGCCGGAGAGGAACAGGGGCACCCCGTACCGGGCGCAGGCGCTCTCCAGCGCCGTCCGGTAATCGGCGAAGCCACGGGCCGCCACGGCCATATCCCGCCAGCGGCACCCGGCCCTGGCCAGCTCCGCCAGCCGGGCCGCCGCCAGCTCGCATTCCTCATAGATATCCGCCGCGTACACCGCCGTCACGGCGTCGCCGGCCGCCGGCATGGGCCCGGCGGAAAAGTCGAAGAGGCTGTCGCAGTAATAGCCGATGGGGCCGGCCTGGTCCTCCGAGCGCTCCAGCCACTGTTCCCGGCAGGGCACGCCGTATTCCGCCGCCACGGCTTCCAGCCACCGCGCCGTGGCCATGGGCAGCGCGAACATCCCGTCATCGGCGCCCCGGCCGCAACTGAGGCACACCGTGAGGTCCGCCCCGGCCCGGACGATCTGGCGGAGGACGTTCTTTTCCAGGGTGGTGAAATCGGAGAAGCCGTCCACATAGAAGATCCCCTCCGACGCCAGGCGGCTGTCCGCCATCAGGTCCGCCAGCGTGGCCAGACGGTCGGCGCTGTCCGCGCCGCTGCGGCCCAGCACGGCGGCATAGGCCTCCATGAGCAGCGCCAGGTCCTCCAGCTTGTCCGACAGCGTCCCCTCGGTCCGCTTCGCCGCGGCGGAGAGGACCGAGGCGGTGACGCCGGCGTTTTTCAGCTCCTCCGCCGCCCGGACCAGGCTGTCCAGCACCCGGGGGTCCCGGCGGCCGCCCCGGTAGGTCCGCAGCCGCTCCCCCACCGTCTGGGCAGCCAGCGCCATGCACAGCAGCCGGCCGGCGCCGTCCACCACGGGACGCTCGCCGCCCAGCTGCGAGAACACCTTCCGGGCCAGCCCCGTGAAGGACAGCACCTCCCCATACCGGCTCAGCGCGTCCCCGGCCACGGCGCAGAGCTCCCGCTCCGCCTCGTGGCTGTACTGCTCCGGCACCAGCAGGACCAGCTGCCCCCGGCCCTGGCGCACATATTCTCCGATCTCCCGGAACACAAGGCCCGTCTTTCCGACCCCGGCCCGGCCCAATATCAACCGTACCATGGGGCCATTATACTATAGATCCGCGCCCATGTCATGGGTTTTTGACTTTCCCGCCCGGAGGTGCTATACTCTGCCTGCTTTCTCGGCTGTGCAAAGCGCCTGCCGCCGGAGGAGCAGGGCAAGTCAAATCCATAACATAACCACTGTTTGCCCAATTCCGCACCGGGCCATTTGGTCGTTCTGTATATTGACAGAAACCCGGCGCCTGCGGCATTATTAGGTAACAGCGTCTGTTTTCGAGCATTATCACTACTTATAATTATAAAAGGAAACATTTCGATGAAAGTACTGATCCTGACTTGCAACACCGGCGAGGGCCACAACTCGGTGGCCGAGGCGGTGCGGCAGGTCTTTTCCGCGGCCGGGACGGACTGTGACGTGACGGACGCGCTGGCGTTTTTGTCGGAGTGGGCGTCGGAGGCCATCGCGGGGTTCCATACGGGACTGTACCGGCACATGCCCGGCGCGTGGAAAAAGAGCTATCAATACCTGGAGCAGCACCCCGCCGCGCTGGACGAGGACGGGCTGGTGTTCCGGGTGCTCACCGCCGGGGCGGAACGGCTCGGCGAGATCATCGACGCGGAGGGTTATGACTGCCTGATCTGCCCCCATGTTTTTTCCGCGCTGATGGTGACCCAGATGCGCCGGATGTTCCCGGACATGGACCTGACGGCCGGCTTCATCGCCACGGACTACACCTGCAGCCCCATGGTGAACGACTGCGAGATGGATTGGTATTTCGTGCCGTCGGAGGAGACCGCGGCGGAATTCCTGGCGGCCGGCATCCCGGCCGAGCGCATCGCCATGATGCCGGGCATCCCGGTGCGGCAGGATTTCTTCCTGCGGACGGACCGGGCCGAGGCCCGGCGCCGGATGGGCCTACCCCAGGACGGGCAGATGCTGCTGGCCATGTGCGGCAGCATGGGCTGCGGCCACCTGGACGCCCTGGCGGAGCTGGTAGCGGACCGGCTGGCCCCCGGGCAGCTGATGACGGTGGTGTGCGGCACCAACGCCCACCTGCACAAAAAGCTGGAGCGCATCTTCGCCGACCGGGCGGACGTGCGCATCCTGGGCTACAGCGACCAGGTCTCCCTGCTCATGGACTGCGCCGACCTGTATCTGACCAAGCCCGGCGGCATCAGCACCGCCGAGGCGGCCGTGAAGGGCCTGCCCATGGTGCTGGTGGACGCGGTGGCCGGGTGCGAGGAGAGCAATCTGCGCCACTTCTGCCGCATGGGCGGCGCGGTGACGGCGGACCGGCAGGAGCAGCTGGCCCGGCTGTGCCTGTCCCTGCTGGATGATCCCGGCGCGCTGCGGACCATGAGCGCGGCCTTCGGCCAGCCGGGCAACGCGGCGGCGGCGGTATGCGTCCACCTGGCCGAAAAGCACCTGGCCAGGAAGGAGCGCTCCGCATGAAGCGGTTTTGGCGCAGCATCCTGTATCTGGCGGTGATCAGCCTGCTGTCCAACGTGGCGGCGGCCTTCGTGCGCCGGGACTTCCATATGGACGCGTTCCCCTTCCGGCCCTTCGCCTTCGAGCGTCAGGGCCGGTTCTATGAAAAGCTGGGCATCCGAAAGTGGAAGGACCGGGTGCCGGACATGAGCAGGCTGCTCAAGACCCTGCCCCGAAAGAAGCTGGAGGTCCCCTCGGCGGAGCAGGCCCGGCTTCTGGCCCAGGAGACCTGCGTGGCGGAGCTGGTCCACGCGGCGCTGATCCTTTTGGCGCTGCCGGTGCTCTTTCTCTGGCCCGGCTGGAAGGGCGCGGTCCTGACGGCGGTATACGCGGCGGGGAACGTGCCGTTCATCATGATCCAGCGGTATAACCGGCCCCGGCTGCTGCGCCTGGCCAGGACGCTGGACCGCGTAAAGGAGAGAGCCGTTGAACGCGCCTGAGCTTTACGATTACCGCGCCCTGCGTCCGGGGAACGTGACGGGCCCCGCCTACCGGCATGTGCTGCTGCTTTTGTACTGGCCGGTCTACGGGCTGCTGTTTTGGGGCGTGGAGCGGCTGTGGCCCGTGGGCGGCTATACGCCGGTGCAATGCGCGCTGGACGGGCTGATCCCCTTCAACGAGTGGTTCTTCCTGCCGTACCTGTTCTGGTTCCTCTATCTCGTCGGCGCGGTGGCCTATACGTTCTTTTTCGACGTGCCCGCCTTCCGGCGGCTGATGGTATTCATCATGGTCACCTACACCGTCACCATCGGCATCTACCTGCTCTGGCCCACCTGCCAGCAGCTCCGGCCGGACACCTTCCCCAGGGACAACCTGCTCACCCGCGCCGTCCGGGCGTTTTATAAGTTCGACACCAACACCAACGTCTGCCCCTCCATCCACGTGCTGGGGGCCGTGGCGGTGTCGGCGGCGGCATGGGACGCGCCCCGGTTCCGCAAGGTCCTGTGGCAGGCGGCGTTCACCGTCATGACCGCGCTCATATGCCTGTCCACCCTGTTCATCAAGCAGCACTCCGTGCTGGATGTGCTGGCGGCGCTGCCGCTGTGCGCCCTGGGCCGGTTCGCCGCGTGCCGGGCGTTCCCCCGCCGCGGACCGCAAAGCCCCTGACGGGCCGGCGTTCACGATCCCGCAGACCGATGGGTCTGCGGGTCTTTTCGTATGCCGTCAGAGGCTGACCAGGCCCATGGCGCCCAGCAGCAGCTTCAGCCCCAGCAGACACAGTATGACGCCCCCCGCCGTCCGGGCCGCCCGGCGGCGCCCTCGGCCGATGTGGCTGCCGAAAAGGCTCCCGGCCAGCGACAGCGTCACCATCACCCCGCCCATGAGCCCTCCGGCCAGCGCCGGCCGCACTCCCAGGATGGCCAGGGCCGCCCCCACCGTCATGGCGTCCACGCTGGTGGCCAGAGACAGGGCCGCCATGGACCCCAGGCCGCTGCCGCCGCACCGCTCCTCCTGTCCGGCGGTGCGGACCATGTTGGCCCCCATGCCCGCCAGGATCAGGGCGGCCGCCCAGGGATAGGCCGCCGTGAGGCTCTCCGGCAGACTGGCACCCAGGGCGTAGCCCGTCAGCAGCATCAGCACATGGAAGCCGCTGACCAGCCCCACGATGGGCCAGATCTTCTTTCCCGCCGCCATGCCCATGCACACGGACGCGGCGAACCCGTCCATGGCCAGCCCCAGCACCAGCAGGATCTGATCGAGTATATGCAAGCGCTTCCCTCCAACCGGCGGACGCGCCGTCCGCCTATGGCAGGATATGCCGGCCCCCGGCGGCGGGTGAAAAATCACCCCAGCCGATTGACCCCCTATGCAATTGGTGTTATAATATGTTGTCAATTTGTAACCAGGGGGACCATGCGCTTATGTGGGTATCGGACAACTGGCAGGATTACGAACTGCTGGACGCCTCCGGCGGGGAGAAGCTGGAGCGCTGGGGCAGCCGCATCCTGCTGCGGCCGGACCCCCAGGCCATCTGGGCCACGGCGCGGACCGATCCCCGCTGGCGGCGGCCCGACGCGGTATACCGCCGGTCCAGCTCCGGCGGCGGGGCCTGGGAGAAAAACGACCTGCCCGCCAGCTGGAAGATCCGCTACGGGGCTCTGACCTTCCAGGTCAAGCCCATGAGCTTCAAGCATACGGGCCTGTTCCCTGAGCAGGCCGCCAACTGGGACTGGGCCATGGAAAAGATCCGCTCCGCCGGACGGCCCATCCGGGTGCTGAACCTGTTCGCCTACACCGGCGCGGCCACGGTGGCGTGCCTCACCGCCGGGGCGGAGGTGTGCCACGTGGACGCGGCCAAGGGCATGGTGGCCTGGGCCAAGGAGAACGCCGCCTGCTCCGGCGTGGCGGACCGGCCGGTGCGCTGGATCGTGGACGACTGCGCCAAGTTCTGCCAGCGGGAGCTCCGCCGGGGAAAGCGCTACGACGCCATCATCATGGACCCGCCCTCCTACGGCCGCGGGCCCGGCGGCGAGATCTGGAAGCTGGAGGACGACCTCTGGCCCTTCGTGAGCTCGGTGGCGCCGCTGCTCTCCGACGAGCCGCTGTTCGTGCTCATCAACTCTTACACCACGGGGCTTGCCCCGTCGGTGCTCACCTATATCGCCGAGAGCCTGTTCACCAAAAAATACGGCGGCCGCAGCGACGCCCAGGAGCTGGGCCTGCCGGTGACCGCCTCCGGGCTGGCGCTCCCCTGCGGGGCGTCGTGCCGATGGGAACGATAAGACTTTGCGAGGATTCTATGGACCCGATCATCCGCATCAAAAATCTGACCTATACCTACCCGGACGGGTCCCGGCCGGCGCTGGACGGGGTGAGCCTGGACATCATGCCCGGCACCTTCACCGCCGTGCTGGGCTCCAACGGCAGCGGCAAGTCAACCCTGGCCAAGCACATGAACGCCATCCTGCTCCCCTCCGGCGGCAAGGTGCTGGTGGACGGTATGGACACCATCGACGAGGGGAACCTGCTGGCCATCCGCCGCCGGGTGGGCATGGTGTTCCAGAACCCGGACAACCAGATCGTGGCCAACGTGGTGGAGGACGACGTGGCCTTTGCCCCGGAGAATCTGGGCGTGGAGCCGGCCGAGATCCGCCGCCGGGTGGACGCGGCCCTGGAGCAGGTGGGGATGTACCAGTTCCGCCTGCACGCGCCGCACCTTCTCTCCGGCGGCCAGAAGCAGCGGGTGGCCATCGCCGGCGTGCTGGCCATGGACCCGGAGGTGCTGGTGCTGGACGAGCCCACCGCCATGCTGGACCCCCGGGGCCGCCGGGAGGTGCTGCGCACGGTGGAGGAGCTGTGCCGGGAACGGGGCATCACCGTGGTGCTCATCACCCACCACATGGACGAGGCCGCGCGGGCGGACCGGGTGCTGGTCATGGACGCCGGCCGGGTGGCGCTGGACGGCGCTCCCCGGGAGATCTTCCCCCGGGCGGACGCGCTGCGCGCGCTGCGGTTGACCGTGCCGGACACCACGGCGCTGCTGCTGCGGCTGCGGGCGGCGGGCATGCCCGTGCCCGCCGGGGCCCTCACGCCGGAGGACTGCGCCGCGGCCATATGGGAGGCGCTGAGATGAGTCTGATCGAGATCCGGGGCCTGACCCATGTGTACAGCCAGGGCACGCCCTTTGAAAAAGCCGCCGTCCGGGATCTGGACTTGACCCTGGAGCGGGGCGGCACTGTGGGCCTCATCGGCCACACGGGCAGCGGCAAGTCCACCCTCATCAGCCATTTGAACGCGCTTTTGAAGCCCACGGCCGGAACGGTGCTGCTGGACGGGGAGGACATCTTCGCCTCCAAGGCGTCCATCCGCGCCGCCCGGTTCCGGGTGGGCGTGGTGTTCCAATACCCGGAGTACCAGCTGTTCGAGGAGACCGTCTATGCCGACATCGCCTATGGGCCGAAGAACCTGAAGCTGGACACGGCGGAGATCGACCGCCGGGTCCGCGAGGCAGCGGCCTTCGTGGGGCTGGACGAGGGCGTGTTCGACCGCTCGCCCCTGGAGCTGTCCGGCGGGCAGAAGCGCCGGGCGGCCATCGCCGGCGTGCTGGCCATGGAGCCGGAGCTGCTGGTGCTGGACGAGCCCACGGCGGGCCTGGACCCGGCCGGACGGGAGGATCTGCTGGAAAAGCTCTTCGCCTGGCGGGAGGCACGGGACGCCGCGGTGCTGCTGGTGACCCACGACATGACCATCGCCACCCGGTGCGACCGGCTGGTGGTCATGGCCGAGGGCCGGATCGTGCTGGATGGCACGCCGGAGGCGGTGTTCTCCCACGGGGACGAGCTGGCCTCCATCGGCCTGGAGCTGCCCGAAGCCGCCAACATCGCCCGCCTGCTGCGGGACAAGGGCGCGGCCCTGCCGCCCTCCCTCTATACCGTGGACGCGCTGGCCGAGGCCATTTTGGCCCTCTGGGGAAAGGGGGGCGCGCCATGCTGAAGGACATCACCCTGGGCCAGTACTTCCCCGGCGACACCGTCGTCCACCGGCTGGACCCCCGGACGAAGCTTCTGCTGACGCTGGTCTATATCGCGGCGCTGTTCATGGTGGGCTCCTGGGGCGGCTACGCGCTGTGCTTCGCGGCGCTGGCGGCCGTGACGGCCGTGAGCCATATCAAGCCCCGGGCCCTGGTGAAGGGCTTAAAGCCGCTGGTGTTCATCGTCGTGTTCACGGCGGTACTGAACCTGTTTTTCACCGGCGGGGACGACATCCTCTTCCGCTGGAAGTTCATCCGCGTCACCTGGGCCGGCCTGGAGCGGGCGGTGTCTATGGTGATCCGCATCCTGCTGCTGGTGTCTGGGACGTTCCTGCTGACCTATACCACCTCGCCGCTGGCCATCACCGACGCTCTGGAGCGGCTTCTGTCGCCCTTGAAAAAGCTGCATGTGCCGGTGTATGAGCTGAGCCTGATGATGTGCATCGCCCTGCGGTTCATCCCCACCCTCATCGAGGAGACGGACCGGATCATGTCCGCCCAGAAGGCCCGGGGGGCCGACCTGGAGACGGGCAGTCTGGTGGAGCGGGCCAAGGCGCTGCTGCCGCTGCTGATCCCCCTGTTCGTGTCCAGCTTCCGGCGGGCCGATGAGCTGGCGCTGGCCATGGAGTGCCGCTGCTACAACGGCGGCGAAGGCCGCACCCGGATGAAGCAGCTGCGCATGGCCTGGCAGGACGCCGCGGCGTTCGCCCTGGGCGCGGCGCTGGCGGCGGGCGTGCTCCTTTTGCGGAGGCTGGGCATATGAGGAACATCGCCATCCGCCTTTCCTATGACGGTTCGGCCTATCACGGCTGGCAGACCCAGGCGGAGGAGGCCACCGTCCAGCAGACGGTGGAGCGGGCCGTGGAGAAGGTGATGAAGCATCCCGCCCATGTCACCGGCTGCGGCCGGACCGACGCAGGCGTGCACGCGATGCGCTACTGCGCCAATTTCCGCACCGACTGCGCCATCCCCGTGGAGCGCATCCCCCTGGCGCTGAACAGCCGCCTCCCGGCGGATATCGCCGTCCAGGCCGCCGTGGAGGCGCCGGAGGATTTCAACGCCATCGGCTCCTGCCTCCAAAAGGAGTATATCTATAAGATCCATAACAGCCGCATCCGCGACCCCTTCCTGGACCGCCGGGCCTGCTTCTGGCCCGCGCCCCTGGACGCGGAGACGATGGACGCGGCGGCCGCCGCCTTCGTGGGCACCCACGATTTCGCCGCCGTGCGCAGCGTGGGCACCGAGACAAAGACCACCGTCCGCACCGTACACTGGTGCCGGGCGGCGCGGGACGGGGACGTCATCACCGTCGCCGTGTGCGCCAACGGATTTCTTTACAACATGGTCCGCGCCATCGTGGGCACGCTGGTATACGCCTCCGACGGGAAGCTCTCCCCGGCGGACATCCCGGCCCTGCTGGAGGCCGGGGACCGGCGGCTCACCGGCCCCACCATGCCCCCCCAGGGGCTGTATATGCACCGGGTGTGGTACGACGGGGCCGTGGGACAGATGATGGAAGACTCCGGCATGGACATTTCCGACCGGTTGTGTTAAAATATATAGTTACGAAATACCAAGGGGACAGACATGGCTAACAAGCACCTGAAAAACGATACCGAGATCCCTCAGGGTGCGCATGCTGCCCCAAAGGGGGAGGGCGCTCCCCCGGAGCGGGAGCCCGCGGCCGGACGGCGGCTGCGCGTGATCCATCCGGAGGAAGATGGGTCCGACGCCCCCGGGAAAAAGTCCCCCAAGAAGAAAACCTCCTCCAAGGGGAAAAACGGCAGCCCGGCCAAGCGGTCCGCCCCGGCCGGGGACGGCGCCAAGCACGCCAGGCGCGCCGCCGGCGAAGAGGCCAAGACCGCCAAACACGCCGGGGCCGGCAAAGAGGCCAAAGCCGCCAAGCCGGCCAAGGGCGCGAAAAAGCCCAAACAGCCCTCCGGCGGGGAAAAGAAGTCCGGCGGCGCCAAGGCCGCCAAACCGGCAACACTCGCGCCGGCGGAGCCCCGCAAGATCCCCAAGGCCAACAAGACCGCCCGGGAAAAGCCCGCCGAGGGCGGGATGGCCTTCCGTCGCGAAAAGGCGGAGGAGCTCCCGGAGGACAGCCAGATGAGCCAGCGGGACGCGGTGAGCGCGCTGATCGCGCTGATCGCGGCGCTGGTGCTGCTGGCGGCCACGGTGGTCATCTGGTACTATCGGGACAGCTTCTCCCCCGACGAGATGATCCTCTCCGCCGACACCGCCGCCGTGGCGCGGGACGAATACGTCTTTGACGCCGGCTCCGGCGACGCCTTCGCCGCGGCGGGACGGGGCCTGGCCGTGGCCAACCGCGCGGGTCTGGAGCTGCTGGACGGGAACGGCACCGCCGTCACCAGCAAGCTCATGCAGATGGAGAACCCCGCCGCCGCAGGCTGCGAGGACTTTGCCGTTTTCTACGATCTGGGCGGCACCCGGCTGGCGGTTGCCTATTTCGACGGGAGCGTGCTGGAGCTGTCCGTGCCGGGGGACATCCTGTCGGTCACCGTGTCCCCGGGCGGCTATATCGCCGTCACCACCGAGGACACCGGCTATCGGGGGCTGGTCACCGTGTACGATCCGGACCTGAACGAGATCTACCTCTGGTATTCCTCCTCCGCGTGGGTGATCAGCGGCGCCGTGTCCCCGGACGGCCGGCAGCTGGCCGTGCTCAGCTATACCGCCAGCGGCAGCGAGGTGCGGTTCTTCGACCTCTCCCAGAGCGGGGATGAGCCAAAGGCGGCTTTCGCCGTGGACAACACCATCCTCCTGGATGTGCACTGGTTCTCTTCCGGCCGGCTGTGCGCGCTCTCCAGCGAGCAGATGTTCTTCTTCGACTCCGACGGCCAGTGGCAGAACACCTACGCTTTCGCCGGGCAGTATCTGATCGGCTACACCTTCGACGGCGCCAACTGCGCCGCCCTGGCCCTCAGCCCCTACCGGACCGGCACCACCGCCACGCTGGTCAGCCTGGACCCCGCCGGCACCGAGCTGGGCACCGCCGCGCTGGACAGCGGGCTGGTGTGCCTGACGGCGTCGGACCTGGAGATCATGGCCCTGTGCTCCGACGGCGCCATCCTCTACAACAGCTCCCTTTCCGAGAAAGGCCGCCTTGACGGCCTGCCCGGCTTCAAATACGCGCTGCTCCGCTCCCGGGGCGAGGCGCTGCTCATCGCTCCCAACTACGCCGAAGTATACGCCTTCTGACCGGCAGTCCACCCCACCCACCATCCGGAACATTATTGCGAGAGGTAGCCTCATATGACTATGACGACCGTCTATTCCATCATCAACATCGTCCTGTTGGCCATCCTTGTCATCTGCGCCTGGCAGGGTTATAAAAAGGGCATCATCATGGGAATTATCCAGGTGCTGGTGATAATACTATCTCTGTATGGCGCCCAGGTGCTGAGCGACACCTACTCCTATGAGGTGATCCCCGTGCTCAAGCCCTTCGTCAGCGGTTATATGGAGACTCTGGTGGAGGAGAACACCTACCAGGCGTTCGGCTATGAGCCCGACGAGCAGACCGGCCAGTACGACGCGCCCTATTCCACGACGGACCTGCTCAACAGCAGCCCGGACATGCGCCAGACCGTCGCGCAGCGGACCTACCAGAGCCTGGGGCTCTACGACGGCATGGCCCAGACCCTCGCCGACCGGACCATAGCCTATGCCCAGGAGAACAACGCCTCCCTCACCTCCTCCGTGGTGACCATCGCCTGTCAGTCCGTCACCTGGTATGCCGGGTTCCTGCTGGCGTTCATCATCCTGTTCGCCATCCTGACCGTGATCGTCAACCTGCCCAATCTGAGCTTCAAAATACCATACATCGGCATCGTCAACGACCTGGGCGGACTGGCCATCGGCCTGTTCGTGGGCGCCATGTTCTGCTCGGTGATCGTTTGGGTGTTCCAATTCGCCGGCCTTGTTCTGCCGGAGGAGTCCATCCGGGCCACCGGCCTGGCCGGGTTCTTCCTGGACAAAAACCTGCTGGCCAGTTACATAACGCTCTGACCGGCCCTACCTCATAAGGAGACCTCCATGCAACCTACTGTCTGCGCTCGCTGCCATAAGAACATGGCGGTGATATTCATCACAAAGATCGAAAACGGTCAGTCCCACAACGAGGGGCTGTGCCTCTCCTGTGCCCGGGAGCTGCATATCAAGCCCGTGGACGACATCATCTCCAAGATGGGCCTCTCCGACGAGGACCTGGAGGCCCTGTCCGGGGAGATGACCAGCGCGCTGGGCGGCGCGGAGGGCATCGAGAGCCTGATGGGCATCGATCCCGCCGACAGCGACGATGACGCCGACCAGGGAAAGACCGCCACCTTCCCCTTCCTGAACCGCCTGTTCGGCGGCTCCCAGGGCTCCGGCGACGGGGACGGCGGCCCCTCTCCCGGACCGGGCCCCTCCTCGCCCTCTCCCGCGCCCGACCGGCGGGGCGGGAAGAAAAAGTTCCTGGAGAACTACTGCATCAGCCTGACCCAGCGGGCCCGGGAGGGCAAGCTGGATCGGATGATCGGCCGGGCCGAGGAGCTGGAGCGGGTCATCCAGATCCTCAACCGCCGGCAAAAAAACAATCCCTGTCTCATCGGCGAGCCGGGCGTGGGCAAGACCGCCATCGCCGAGGGCCTGGCCCAGCGCATCGCCGCCGACCAGGTGCCCTACAAGCTGCGGAACAAGGAAGTATACCTGCTGGACCTGACGGCCCTGGTGGCCGGGACCCAGTTCCGGGGCCAGTTCGAGAGCCGCATGAAGGGCCTCATCGACGAGATACGCCGCCAGGGCAACGTGATCCTGGTGATCGACGAGGTACACAACATCGTAGGCGCCGGGGACGCCGAGGGCAGCATGAACGCCGCCAACATCCTCAAGCCCGCCCTGAGCCGGGGGGAGATCCAGGTCATCGGCGCCACCACCTTCAACGAGTACCGCAAGTACATCGAAAAGGACGCGGCCCTGGAGCGCCGGTTCCAGCCGGTCACCGTGGCGGAGCCCTCCATCCCCGACAGCGTGGAGATCCTCAAGGGCGTGCGCAAGTACTATGAGGACTTCCATGAGGTGGACATCTCCGACGAGATGTGCCGTCTGGCCGTGACGCTGTCCGAGCGGTACATCACCGACCGCTACCTGCCGGACAAGGCCATCGATCTGCTGGACGAGGCCTGCTCGGACGTGGATCTGAAAAACGCGGACACCGCCCGGCGGCTGGAGCTGGAAAAGGAGAGCGCCGACCTGGACAAGGAGCGGGAGATGCTCCTCACCGCCGAGACCGACAACTTCGAGCGCCTGGCGGCCATCCGCTCCCGGCAGATGCAGATCTCCGACGAGATGACGGTGCTGAAGGCCAAGGGCCGCCCGGCCCTGACCGCCGCCAACCTGGCCCGGATCATCGAGCTGTGGACCAAGATCCCCGCCAGCAACATCACCGACGACGAGTTCGAGCGGCTGGCCAATCTGGACGCGCGGCTGAAAAAGCATATCATCGGCCAGGACCAGGCCGTGGACACGGTCTGCGCCGCCATCAAGCGCAGCCGGGTGGGGCTCCAGGCCAAGCGCAAGCCCTGCTCGTTCATCTTCGTGGGCAGCACCGGCATCGGCAAGACAGAGCTGGTCAAGCAGCTGGCCATGGACCTGTTCTCCGCGCCGGAGAGCCTGATCCGGCTGGATATGTCCGAGTTCATGGAGAAGTTCTCCGTCTCCCGGATCATCGGCTCGCCTCCCGGCTACGTGGGCTATGACGAGGCCGGTCAGCTCACCGAGAAGATCCGCCGCCGGCCCTACAGCGTGGTGCTGTTCGACGAGATCGAAAAGGCCCACCCGGACGTGATGAACATCCTGCTGCAGATATTGGACGACGGGCGCATCACCGACGCCCAGGGCCGGACGGTGAATTTTGAGAACACGGTGCTCATCATGACCACCAACGCCGGCTCCGACCGGCAGGTGGGCAGCCTGGGCTTCGGCCAGTCCGTCGGCGAGATGGGCCGGGAGAAGGCCCTGAAGGCCCTGCGGGACTTTTTGCGGCCGGAGTTCATCAACCGCGTGGACGAGATCGTCTACTTCCAGCCCCTCAGCGAGGAGACCTTCCGGGGCATCGCCGCGCTCATCCTGGGCGAGCTGAAGGACGTGATGGCGGAGAAGAAGATCGACTTCACCTGGGACGAGGCCGTGATCGGCTATCTGGTGGAGAAGAGCTATTCCGTCACCTACGGCGCCCGCAATCTGCGCCGGCAGATCCAGAAGGACATCGAGGACGCCATCGCCGCCGAGATCATCGACAAGCGCCGCGGGCAGGTCCGGGCCATCTCCGTCTCCGCCGCGGACGGCCAGATCGTGATAGCCGCGATATAATGACCGATACGGACCGCGGGCCGGGAAAACCCGGCCCGCATTTTATACGATAAGGGGCTGTACATACCATGAAACAGAAAGACTTTTCCTCCCATCCGCTGCGGCTGTTCGCCAGCTACTATAAGCCCCACCTCCGGCTGTTCCTGCTGGATATGGGCTGCGCGCTGGTGGCGTGCCTGGCGGACCTCATCTTCCCCTACGCCACCCGCTATACCCTCAACACCCTCCTGCCGGACCGGCTGTTCGGGCTGTTTTTCGCCGTGATGGCCATCCTGGCGGGGGCCTACATCGTCAAGGCCGTCTGCAAGTACATCATCACCTACCTGGGCCATCTCATGGGCGTGCGGCTGGAGGCGGACATGCGCACCGATATCCTCACCCACATCCAGACCCTGTCCTTCTCCTTCTTCGACCATAACCGCACCGGCGTGCTCATGAGCCGGATCACCAACGACCTGTTCTCCATCACGGAGCTGAGCCACCACGGGCCGGAGAACTTGATGACCAGCCTGGTGACCATCCTGGGCGCGTTCGCCATCCTGTGCACCATCTGCTGGCCCCTGGCCCTCATCATCCTGGCGGTGGTGCCGCTGTTCATCCTGTTCACCATCCACTGGAACGGCCGCATGGACGAGGCCAACGCGGAGGTGAAAAAGAACCTGGCGGAGATCAACGCCTCCATCGAGTCGGGAATCTCCGGCATCCGCACCGCCAAAGCCTTCGCCAACGAGGACGCCGAGGCGGACAAGTTCCGCTCCGCCAACGACGCATTCAAGGAGTCCAAGAAAAAGTGGTACAAGACCATGGGCATCTACCACTCCGGCATCGAGTCCACCATGAGCCTCATGCAGGTGCTCACCATCGCCGCCGGCGGCTTCTTCATCATGAAGGGGAAAATGGATTATGTCGACCTCATCACCTTCTCCCTGTACGTGTCCACCTTCACCCGGCCCGTGACCCAGCTGGCGGATTTCATCGAGACCTTCACCGACGGCATGACCGGCTTCAAGCGCTTCCTGGAGATCATGAACACCCAGCCGGACATCCAGGATAAGCCAGGAGCCAAGGACTTGCGGGACGTGACCGGGGATGTGGAGTACAAAGACGTGTCCTTCTCCTACGCCGAGGGCGACCCGGTCCTGGAGCACGTCAGTTTCACCCTGCCCCATGGGAAGTGCCTGGCGGTGGTAGGGCCCTCCGGTGGTGGCAAGACAACATTATGTCAACTTCTCCCCCGGTTCTACGACGTCACCGGCGGGTCGGTGACCATCGACGGGATCGACGTGCGGGACGTGTCCCAGCACAGTCTGCGCCAGGCCATCGGCATCATCCAGCAGGACGTGTTCGTCTTTGCCGACACCATCCGGGAAAATATCCGCTACGGCCGGCCCGACGCCACAGACGCGGAGATCGTGGCCGCCGCCATGCGGGCGGAGATCCACGAGGAGATCATGGCCATGCCCGACGGGTACGACACCTTCGTGGGGGAGAGGGGCGTGATGCTCTCCGGCGGCCAGAAGCAGCGGCTGTCCATCGCCCGGGTCTTTTTGAAGAACCCGCCGATCCTCATCCTGGACGAGGCCACATCCGCCCTGGACAGCGTCACGGAGCAGCGCATCCAGGCCTCCCTGGACCAGCTGGCCCAGGGCCGCACCAGCGTCATCATCGCCCACCGGCTCTCCACCGTGAAGAGCGCGGACCTGGTGGCGGTGGTGGAGGACGAGCGCATCGTGGAGCTGGGGCCCCGGGAGGAGCTACTGGCCAAAAACGGGGCCTTTGCCCGGCTGTGGGCGGCCCAGAACCTGAGCATGGAGTGAGACGCATCATGGAACGGATCGACGCGATACGCGCCGCGGCACTGCTGGCGGCGGCGGACGACGTGCTCATCGTCACCCATGTGCGGCCGGACGGGGATACCGCCGGCAGTGGCTGCGCCCTGTGCCTGGGGCTGCGGGCCCTGGGCAAGACGGCGTATCTGGCGTCCAACCCGCCCAGCATGGCCCGGTATGAGGGCTATATGCGCCCCTATTTCGCCCCGGAGGGCTTCGTCCCCGGCTTCATCGCCGCGGTGGACATCCCCGGTCCGGGCCAGTTCCCGCCGGGAGCGGAGGCCCTGGCGGAGCGGACCGACCTGGCCATCGACCACCACGGCACCAACAGCGGCTACGCCCGCTTTACCTACCTGGAGCCGGACAGCGCCGCCGCGGGGGAGCTGGTCTACCTGACACTGCGGCAGCTGGGCGCCGAGTCCACCCCCGCCATGGCCGAGGCGCTGTACGCGGCTCTGGCCACCGACACCAACGGCTTTCGCACGCCGGGCACCACCGCCCGCACGCTGCGTATCGCCGCCGCGCTGCGGGACACCGGCTATGACCCCGCCGAGCTGACGCGCCGGCTGTTCGAGACAAAGACCGCCGCCCGTCTCCGGCTGGAGAGCGCCCTGTTCCGCTCCATGCGCTTCCCCCGCCCGGGGGTATGCGTCATGACCCTGCCGGCGGACGCCATCGCCGCCGCCGGCGCCGGGGAGGACGACATGGACAAGCTCTCCACCCTGACCATGGTCCCGGAGGGGACCTGGGCGGGGCTGATGCTGCGGCAGCTGCCGGACGGGCGCTGGAAGGTATCCCTGCGCACCGACGGACGCGTCCGCGCGGGCCAGGTCCTCAGCGCGCTGGGCGGGGGCGGCCACGCCGACGCGGCCGGCGCCGTCACAGACCTGCCCCCCGCCCGGATCGAGGCGATGGTACTGGCCGGATTGGAGGACGCGCATAAGACGATCGCAGGCTTTTGAGTGCCGCGCGAACAGATCGTTCTCCATCGGACAGCCTATAAAAAATTACCAATAAACTGGCAGAAAACACTTGACGAGATGGAAAAAATGTGGTTATATAATGATAGGACCTGGAATGGCTCATTCACACCGGTCCGCATGAACTTGCCGCCGGCCACGCCCCTGTAATGGGCCCATTGTGTAACTCCCCTTTCTCCTCTTGATGCTTTCTCATACAGGAAACTCCTTTCCATCCTCCAAAGCGCACAGGGGTGTGGCTTTTATAGCATGAAAAAAGACCGCGTGAAGCGGTCTTTTTTCATTATTCCACCTATGAAAAAGGCGGGGCCGTCCGGGACGGCCCCGTCTATAGCTTTTCTCTCAGCCGTACGGGCGCAGCACCGCCAGCTCCGCCGTCACGGACCCGGCGTGGGCCACCGTGATGCCCGCGGCGGTGACGCCCAGGGCCACGCACTCGGCAAAGCGCATGCCCGCGGCCACGCCCACGGTCAGGGCGGCCGTCACGCTGTCGCCGGCGCCCGTGGCGTCCACCACGTCGGTGTGCACGCTCCGGCGGGCGAAGATCTCCTCACCCTCGCCGCAGATCACGCCGCCGGGCCCCATGGAGACCACCACCTGCTCCACGCCCATCTGCCGCAGAGCGCGGATGCACGCCTCCGGGCCGGTCTGGCCGGTGAGCGTCTCCGCCTCCAGAAGGTTGGCCTTCAGGATGCGGACCCGGGGCAGGATGGGCAGCAGCCGTCCGCACTTGGCCACGGACACGCAGTCCGCCACCAGCGGCGGCGTCACCCGCTCCCCCAGCCACGCCAGGGTCGCCCGGGGCAGGTTGGCGTCCACCATCACCGCGTCGCAGCCGTTCAGCGCCGCGAGGCAGGCCCCGGTGTAGGATGCGTCGATCCGCCGGCACAGCTGCATGTCGTTCACGGCGGCGGCCACGTCCCCGTGCTCGTCGCAGATATAGAGATAGCGGTTGTTGGGCGCGTCGGTCCACCGGCAGCCGGAGATGTCCACGCAGTACCGTTCGCTTTCCGCGCGGATGGCGCTCTCCTGCTCGTCCCGGCCCAGCACGGAGAAAAACGCGGTCTCCGCCCCCAGCAGGGCGCAGTTTCTCGCCACGTTCCAGCCCACGCCGCCCAAGGCGAAGCGGACCTGGCCCATGGTGGAGTCGCCCCGGGTCAGCGTGTCCTCCGCCCGGCCGGCGATGTCCACGTTCAGCGCGCCGATCACTGCCACTTTTCTTTTTTCCCGATCCATGTTATACTGCATGGGACTATTTTACAGCCGTATTCCATTTTTTTCAAGGAGTATTTGCATGACCATCGAAAAAGTGCGGCAATATCTTTCCGAACAGGGCTATTTGGACCGGCTGCATGAGTTTGAGGCCTCCACCGCCACCGTGGAGCTGGCCGCGGAGCAGCTGGGGGTGGACCCGGACCAGATCGCCAAGACCCTGGGCTTCTACCGCGGCGAGAGCGCCGTGCTGGTGGTGGCCGCCGGGACCCGGCGGATCGACAACCGGAAATTCAAGGACCATTTCGGCTGCAAGGCCCGGATGCTGGCCCATGAGGACGTGGAGCGCTTCACCGGCAACGCCGCCGGCGGGGTGTGCCCGTTCCTGGTGCCGGAGGGCGTAGAGCTGTGGCTGGATGTGAGTCTGAAGGACCACGACACGGTCTATCCCGCCGCTGGCAGCGCCCACAGCGGCGTGGCCCTCAGCTGGCAGGAGCTGGAGAAGCTGGCCCCGCCGGCGGGCTGGTGCGATGTGTGCAAGACGCGGGAGGCGGAGCCATGAAGATCTACTGGCAGCTGTTCGTCTCCTTTTTCCGCATGGGCGCCATCACCTTCGGCGGCGGCTACGCCATGCTGCCCCTGCTCCAGCGGGAGATCGTGGAGGGCCGGGGCTGGTGCACCGACGCGGAGCTGACGGACTATTTCGCCATCGGCCAGTGCACGCCGGGCATCATCGCGGTGAACACCGCCACCTTCATCGGCTATAAGCAGAAGGGCGTCCCCGGCGCGCTGGTGGCCACCTACAGTCTTGTGCTGCCCAGCTTCCTCATCATCGGGCTCATCGCGGCGCTGCTGCGCAATTTCGCCGACTACGCTCTGGTGAAAAACGCCTTCGCCGGCATCCGCGTGGCGGTGACGGTGCTCATCCTCAACGCGGTCGTCAAGCTGCTCCGCTCCTCCGTCACCGACCGGATCACCGCCTGCATCTTTGTGGCTGTGGCGGTGCTGGCCTACGTGCTGGACGTGTCCCCGGTGCTGTTCGTGCTGGCCGCCGCCGCGCTGGGCATCGCCCTGCGGGTGGGGAAGGAGGCAAAGGGCAAGTGATCTATCTGCTCCTTTTCTGGGAATTTTTCAAGACCGGCCTGTTCGCCGTGGGCGGCGGGCTGGCCACGCTGCCGTTCCTCTATGAGATGGGCGCGCGCACCGGCTGGTTCACCGCCTCCCAGGTGGCGGACATGCTGGCGGTCAGCGAGTCCACCCCCGGCCCCATCGGCATCAACATGGCCGTCTATACCGGCTACACCAGCGCCGGGGTCCTGGGCAGCGTCTGCGCCCTGGTGGGCATCGTCACCCCCAGCATCGTCATCATCATCCTGGTGGCCGCCGCCCTGAAGGCCTTCCGGGACAACAAATACGTCAACGGCGCCTTTTATGGCATCCGTCCGGCCTCCACGGGCCTGATCGCCGCGGCGGGCGTCACTGTGGCCATCGGGGCGCTGCTGGATCTGGACGCCTGGACAGGGTGGGACCGGTTCTGGACCGTGCTGGACTGGAAGGCGCTGGTCCTGGCGGCGGTGATCTTCGCCGTCAGCAAGGCGTGCAAAAAGCTCCACCCCGCGTTTTTGATCCTCATCGGCGCGGTAGCCGGCGCGGTGTTCCGCTTCGCCGGCGCCTGAGCTTCGCCGGCAAACGCTCCCGGAAACGCAGCCGTTCCTGTGTTGCCTTTCCGGGAGTTTGTGCTATAATAGCCGTGATACGGCTATTATATTTGATTTAAGGCATTTCGCTCCCGGCTGACGCCGGAACCGCAAAATATGCCGCATTATAGCATCCTGCCTACGGCAGATATGCTATAATATAGTATCGTTACCATGATAAACTGATATTCGTATCCCTATGAGGTCGCCCATGGGTCTTTCCACCTCCCGAAAAAAACGCATATGGCCTGTTTTGCGGGTCTGCCTGGCCGCCTGCGGCCTGACGCTGGCGCTGCTGGCGGCGGTATACGCCCTGCGGGGCATATGGCCCTTCGGCGCGGACAACGTGGCCTATGCGGACGCCGCCCAGTTCTATGTCCCCACCCTCTATAAGCTTTGGGACGTGCTCCATGGCGAGGCGTCCATGGCCGTGGATTGGTTCGCCGGACTGGCGGAGAATGCCGGCGCCAGCTGGCGGGCGGTGCTGAGCCCCTCCAACTGGGTGTTCCTGCTGGTGAGCCGGGACCACGTGCTGGAGGGTCTGAGCCTGTACCTGGCCGTGAAGATGGCCTTCATCTCCCTGGCGGCGGCGCTGGCGCTGTGCCTGCGTTTCCCGGCGCTCAGCGGCCGGTGGAAGGCGCTGCTGGCGGTGGTCTATACCTATTCCGGCTTCGTGCTGCAGTATTATTCCAACTTCTCCTGGCTGACGGTGGCGGCAGCGTTCCCGCTGCTGCTGTACGGTCTGGAGCTGTTGCTGCGGGAGGGCCGGTGCGCGCCCTATGTGCTGGCCTACAGCTATTTCCTCTTCTGCGGCACCTATTACGCCTACATGGCGGTCATATACATACTGCTGTTCTCCGCCGGATATATCGGCCTGCTCCTGCCCCGGGAAAAGCGGGGCGACCGGGCCCTCCGTCTCGGGGCCGGCACCCTGGCGGCGCTGGGGCTGACCGCCTGCTTCTGGGTGGTATCCGCCTCGGGCATCGCCGTCTCCTCCCGCTTCAAGAGCAACATGGACACGGGCCTCTATTCCGGCGCCACCACCTGGAACCTGCCCAACATCCGCCACACGGCGCTGATGCTGCTGGGCATGAGCCCGGTCATGGCCATCCTGCTGCGGGCCCTGGGCGCCCAGCGGCGCCTGCCCAAGGCGGAGCGCCCCGCCCGGCGGCGGGTGATCTGGTTCTTCCTCTATATGCTGGCGGTGTTCGCCATCCCCATGGTATTCACCAACATCGACACGGTATGGCATTTCGGCCAGTATAATTTCTTCCCCATGCGCTATGGCTACATGCTCCCGGCCACCCTCATCGCCGGGGCGGCCTTGGCGCTGGATGAGCCCCGCCGCGACACGGCGGACAGATCCTCCCAGCGGTGGCTGCTCCTGGTCCCGGTCCTGGCCTGGCTCCTGTCCCGGTTCCTGCCCATCCTGACGGCGGCTTACCAGGAATACGGCTCCGTGTTCCTCACGGCCATGGGCGACACCGCCATGCTCGGCTGGGCCGCCGCCTATGTCCTGACGGGGGTCGCCTTTACGGCGCTGTATCACGTCCTTCTGCGGCAGAACGCCAGGATCGCCTCCCTGACCATGGGCGCGGTGATGCTGCTGCAGGTGGGGGTGGACGCCTTCGGTTTCGTCGCGCCCAACGACGACCACGCCTATACCCACGAATATGATCCCGCCTACATCGAGACGGCCGATCAGCTCTATGCGTACTTCTCCGGCCAGGACATCGCCCCCCTCTCCCGGGTCAAGAACGTGGACGGCAGTCTCAGCGCCGGCTATCCCGATCTGGCGGGCGTCAGCGCGGTGTCCAGCGTGGACTCCGGCAACTCCGCCACCCGGCTGGGCGTCTATCGGGAGCTGGGCTACTCGGTGAATTACTTCCGCATCCTGGACACCGGCGGCACGGTCTTTTCCGACATGCTGCTGGGCGTGGACCGGGCGCTGAGCGCGCTGCCGGTGGACGGGGACCTCTATACGCCCGTGGACACCGCGGCGGGCCTGACCGTGGCCGCCTGCCGCTATCCCGGGGTCCTGGGCCTGCAATATCCGGCCGGCGCGCTGGACGACTACCTCAGCTATGACGAGCTGGCGGACCGGCTCAACTGCCTGTACCGGGCTTTCACCGGCACGGACGGCGCCATCGCCGGCACCCTGTCGCCGGACATGACCGCGTCCGGGGAGGGCCTGATGAGCTATCGCCTCACCTGCACCCTGGAGGAGCCCGCCTTCCTCTACCTCTCCGCCGCCGGGGTGCTCATGGATATCGCCGCCGGGGGCCGGGACGTGGCCGTGCCCACTTATCTGAACCTGCAAAACGCCGTCTATCCGGCGGCGTTCAACTCCAACCTGCTCTCGCTGGGCCTGTTCCCGGCGGGAACGGCGGAGATCACCTTCTCCTCGGCGCAGGACATGACCGGCCAGGTGACCCTGCTGGCGCTGGACAAGGCCGCTCTGGACGGCTTTTCCGCCGCCGCCCGGCGGGATGGGGGCATGGCCGTGGCCTATGAGGACGGCGGCCTGACTCTCACCGTCACGGCGGACGGCCCCGACCGGGTCCTGTTTCTGCCCCTCACCGCCGGCGGCTGGCAGTGCACCGTGAACGGCAGCCCGGTCTCTTTCGACTATCCCCTCGCCACCTTCCTCGGCGTGCCCCTGCGGGAGGGGGAGAACACCGTGCGTCTCTGGCGGCCCGTCCGGGCCGTGCGGGCCGGCGCGGGACTTTGGATCACCCTGCTCTCTCTGGCGCTGTGCGCCGGATGGCTCATTCTCCGCCGGCGGCGCGGCATCCGCGCCACGGCCCCGCCCCGGCCGGTATGCGCCGCGGCGCTGGCGATGTTTTACGCCGCGGCGGCGATCTGCGTCGGTCTTGTATACGTCGTCCCGGCGGTGATGCTCATCACCCACGGCGTCATCGTCGGCCTCTGACGACCGGCGGACCCACTTTACGGAGGAACAACATATGACCACCATTCCGTTCAACACGCCCCCCTACTGCGGCCGGGAGGACGAGTACGTCCTGCAGGCCATCCACTCCCATAAGATCAGCGGCGACGGCGCTTTCACGAAGAAGTGCCACGCCTGGCTGGAGGAGCACACCGGCACGGCCAAGGCCCTGCTGACCACCAGCTGCACCCACGCGCTGGATATGGCGGCGCTGCTGTGCCGCCTGGAGCCGGGAGACGAGGTGATCCTGCCCTCCTATACCTTCTCCTCCACGGCCAACGCCTTCGTGCTGACCGGGGCCACCCCCGTGTTCGTGGATATCCGGCCGGACACCATGAACATCGACGAAAACTGCATCGAGGACGCCATCACCGAACGGACGAAGGTCATCTGCGTGATGCACTACGCCGGCGTGTCCTGCGAGATGGACACGATCATGGCCATCGCCCGCCGCCACGGCCTGCTGGTGGTGGAGGACGCGGCGCAGGGCGTCATGGCCTCCTATAAGGGCCAACCTTTGGGGACCATCGGCGATTACGGCTGCTACAGCTTCCACGAGTCGAAAAACTACTCCATGGGCGAGGGCGGCGCCATCCTGCTGCGCCAGGACGACCCCCGCGCGGAGATCATCCGGGAGAAGGGCACCAACCGGGCCCGCTTCCTCCGGGGCCAGGTGGACAAATACACCTGGGAGGACCTGGGCTCCAGCTATCTGCCCAGCGAGCTGAACGCCGCCTACCTGTGGGGCCAGCTGGAAATGGCCGAGCAGATCAACGCCGCCCGGCTGCACAGCTGGCAGCTCTATCGGGAGGGCCTCGCGCCTCTGAAGGAGGAGGGCCTCATCGACTGGCAGACCGTCCCCGAGGGCTGCGTGCATAACGCCCACATGTTCTACATCAAGGCCAGGGACCTTGACGAGCGCACCGCGCTGATCGCCCATCTGAAGGCCAACGGCGTGGGAAGCGTGTTCCATTACGTGCCGCTGCACTCCGCCGACGCCGGTCTCCGCTTCGGCCGATTCCACGGCGAGGACCGCTATACCACCCGCGAGAGCGAGCGGCTGCTCCGTCTGCCCATGTTTTACGGGCTGAAGGACAGCGAGGTGGAACAGGCCGTGGACGCGGTCGCCGCCTTCTACCGGGGAGGGCGTCGATGAGCGGCGGGGAGACCCCCGTCCGCTCCTTCCTGCGGCGCAATGTGCTCGCGCTGCTCTCGACGGCGCTGCTCTTCGCGCTGACATATCGGGTCGTATTCAACTTCCGGCTCGGGACCAGCGACTATCACGATCACCTGGTATGGGCCACGCTCATGAGCGGCCGGGACATGATCGCCGCCCTCCGCAGCGGGCAGGAGCGGCTGTGGCACATCTGCGTCCAGCTGACCCTCATGCTGGGGGTGGACAACATGTGGACTGCCGCCGGTCTGGTGACCGCCGCCGCCAACGCCGCCGCCTATCTGCTGGTATTCCTCTGCTGGGACAGGACCCTGCCGAGAGCGCTGCCCCGGTGGCTTTTGGCCGCGCTCATGCTCGCGGCCTTTCTGGCCGGGAGCCTCACCCTTCCGGGGCACAGCTTTTATCTGGGCCGGGACACGGTGAACACCTGGCACAACCCCACCAATATCATGGTCCGCCCCTTTGCCGCGGCGATATTCTATATGACCGTGCGCATCTATGCCCGCCGCCGGGACCGGCGCGGCCTCTCCCCCGATCCCGTGGGGGCCGGCAGCGGCGGATTTGTCTTCTCCGGCGGTTTCTGGCATCAGTTCCGCGAGCCGGTGTTCACCGGCTGGGAACTGGTCCTCTATCCGCTGTGCCTCTATCTGAGCGTCTGCGCGAAGCCTTCGTTCCTGCAGTTTTTCGCCCCGGCCATCTTCCTGTTCCTGCTGGTGGACGTGTTCCGGACACGGGGGATGCTGCTGCCCTTCTGCTTCAAGCTGGCGCTGGCTTTCCTGCCGGCGGCGGTCATCCTCCTGCTCCAGACCTTCCGGCTTTTCGGCGGCGGCATCCGTCTGGCCGCGGCCGCGGCGGACACGGCTGCGGCCGGCTCCGCGGCATCCGCCGCGGCGGCAGCCACCGGCCGGGCCGGTCTGGTCTTTTACTTCATCGCCCCCTCGTTCTCCGGCGTCGGCGATCTTCTCGCGCAGCTGGCCAAGTCCCTCGTCCGCATGGTCTATCCCTGCGCTTTCCCGCTGTTCGTCCTGTTCGCCGCGCCGCCGCGCCTGCGCGGCGCGTCCGCCCGGCTGAGCTTTCTCTGCCTGGCGGTGGGCCGGCTGGAACTGATGTGCCTGCATGAGACCGGCGCCCGCGCCGGCCACGGCAACCTCGCCTGGGGATACTATCTCTCGATATGGCTGCTGTGGACCGTCGCCATGGGAAAGTTCATCCAGCTCTTGCGGGACAAGACCCGCGCCGGGGCGCTGGTCCGCTGGGGCGGCGGCGCGCTGCTGGCGTGGCATCTGGTCTGCGGCGTGTGCTACCTCGTCCGCATTTTGCAAACAGCCCAGTACACTTTCTGACCGGGAGATACCATGAAAAAGATCGCGATCATCGGCGCCAACGCCTTTCAGGACCCCCTCATCCGCAAGGCGAAGGACATGGGCTTCGAGACCCATGTGTTCGCCTGGGAGGCGGGGGACGTGGGGGAGCGCACCGCCGACGTGTTCCACCCCATCAGCATCACGGAAAAAGAGGCCATCTGGGACGTCTGCCGCCGGGAGGGCGTGACCGCCTGCTGCTCCATCGGCTCGGACCTGGCGGTGCATACCGTCAACTATGTCCAGCGGCGGCTGGGCAATCCCTGCAACAGCGAGCGCACCGACCTCATCGCCACCAACAAATACGCCATGCGCCAAGCGCTGCGGGAGGCGGGCGTGGACTGTCCCGCCTTTCTCCGCGTGGACGCCGTGCCCGCGCCGGAGGCCTTGGCCGGCATGACCTGGCCGCTGATCGTCAAGCCCACGGACCGCTCTGGCAGCCGGGGCATTTTCAAGGTGGAGAGCTATGACGCTCTGGCAGCCGCCGTGCCCCAGGCCATGGCCCAGTCTTTCGAGAAACGGGCCATCGTCGAGGAGTTCATCGACGGGCCCGAGTACAGCTGCGAGAGCATCTCCTTCGCCGGGGAGCACCACATCCTGGCCCTGACGAAGAAATACACCACCGGCGCGCCCCACTTCATCGAGACCGGCCACACCGAGCCCTCGGACATCCCCGCGGACCGGGTCCCGGCCGTCTCCGGGCAGATCGCCGCCGCGCTGGACGCGCTGCTCATCCGCTACGGCGCCAGCCATGCGGAGTTCCGCATCGCCCCTGACGGCAGGGCGCACATCATCGAGGTGGGCGCCCGGATGGGCGGGGACTGCATCGGATCGGACCTGGTGTACCTGTCCACCGGTATGGACTATATGGCCATGGTCATCGACACCGCCTGCGGCAAGGCGCCGGACCTGACGGCGAAGCGGCCGCCCTGCCGGGCGGAGATCCGCTTCATCTTCACGGAAGAGGACCTGGCCGCCATGGAACAGGCAAAGCGCGCCGCGCCGGACCGCATCTGGCGCTGGGACTACGACGGCCGCGCCGGCGGCAGCGTTACCGACAGCGCCAGCCGCCACGGCTACTGGATCACCCTCGGCGGGCGCTGAGCCCGCGCCACCCCATGGGAAAGGATTCTATACGATATGCAGCGCATCATGATCCTGGGCGCCGGCCCCGCCCAGGTGCCTCTCATCCGGGCCGCCCGGGCTATGGGCCTCTATACCATCGCCGCCACCATCCCGGGGAACTATCCCGGCATCCCCGAGGCCGACGAGGTCACTTACACCGACATCGCCGACCCCCCCGCCATCGCCGCGGCGGCCCAGGCGCTGGCCGTGGACGGCGTGGCCACCTGCTGCTTCGAGGTGGGCATGCGGGCGCTGGGCTATACCTGCGAGAAGCTGGGCCTGCACGGCATCGGCCGCCGGGCGGCGGAGATATCCGTCAACAAGCGGGCCATGAAGGAGGCCTTTGCCGCCGGGGCCGTCCAAGCCCCGGATTGGCGGCTGCTGCGTACCGGCGCGGACCTGGACGCCGCCATCGACGCCTTCGGCCTGCCCATGGTGGTGAAGGCCGCGGACCTGCAGGGCAGCAACGGAGTCTACGTGCTCCATGACCGGGCCGCGGCCCACGAGGCGCTGGCCAAATGTCTGGCCCTGACTGGGGAGGATTACTGCCTGGCGGAACAGTTCGTCGCCGGCGAGAGCTTCTGCGCCGAGGCGTTCGTCCAAAACGGCCGCATCCTTTTCGTGCTGCCGGACGGGAATCTGACCGTGTCCAATCCGGACCGGCCCAACATCCCCATCGGCCACTACGCCCCGCTGGACTGCTCCGACGCCGTCCGGGCCAGGATCACGGACCAGGCGGAGCGGGCCATCCGCGCCTGCGGCTTTGACGACTGCGCGGTGAATTTTGACTTCGTCCTCCAGGACGGGGAGCCCTATATCATCGAGCTCACCGCCCGGGCCGGGGCCACCTGCCTCTCCGAGCTCATCGGCGCCCATTTCGGCGTGGATTACTATCAGATGATCCTGATGGCCGCCCTGGGCCGGGACGCCCGGGCGCTGTTCGACCGCCGCCGGGCGCAGCCGCTGCCTGTGGCCGCGTCCATGCTCCGGGCCCCCGCCGCCGGGACGGTGCGCGCGATCCATCTGCCGGACCCGCTGCCCGGGTACGTGCGGGAGCTGACCGTCCTGGTCCGGCCCGGAGACGCCGTGCGTCCCTTTGAAAATGCCGGGGACCGGATCGGACAGGTGCTGGTGTCCGGCGACGACGTGCCCCAATGCCTGGCCCGGCTGGAGGCCGTACTGAACGAGATCGTGATCGAGGTGCAATGACATGGCCCAGTCGTTTTATGCCGCGCCGGACGCCATCTGCCGGAACGTGACCGGCGCGCCCACGGCGAAGATATACAAGAGCACCCGGGTAGAGGACACCGTTCTGGGGGAATATGTGACCGTCGGCGATTTCTCCCGGCTGGGCGGCTGCCGGCTGGACGAGCACGTGGCCCTGCAGCGCAATAATATGCTCTACGGCGTCACCATGGGCCGCTACTCCTATACCGGCCGGAACACCACCGCCTGGCACGCCGACATCGGCTCGTTCTGCTCCATCTCCTGGAACGTGTCCATCGGCGGAGCGGACCACGATTACTCCCGCCTGACCACCCATACCTTCCTCTATTCCGACATGTTCGGCCTGCTGCCGGAGGGCGAGAGCGGCTATGACCGCTTCGCGGCCCCCTGCGTCATCGGGCACGACGTGTGGATCGCGGCCAACGCCTGCATCTGCCGGGGCGTCACGGTGGGCACCGGGGCGGTGATCGGCGCCGGCGCCGTGGTGACCCACGACGTGGAGCCCTATACGGTCGTGGCCGGGGCCCCGGCCCGGCCCATCCGCAGGCGTTTTTCTGATCACATCATCGCCCGGCTGCTGGAGAGCCGCTGGTGGGAGCTGCCCGCTCAGGCCATCAGAGAGAATTTCCATCTGTTCAACGCCGCGCCCTCGGACGAGTCTCTGGACGAGCTGGCGGCGCTGCGCCAACGCTATCTCGGAGGTGAGAACTCATGATCACCGTCTCGGTCGCCATCCCCTGCTACCGTTCCGCCGCGACCATCGGCCCCGTGGTGGACGAGCTGCGCGCCGCCATCACCGCCCGGCCCGGCTACGATTACCAGATCATCCTGGTGAACGACTACCCCCAGGACGACACCTTCGACGTCATCACCCAGCTGTGCCAGGCCGACAAAAAGATCATCGGCGTGAACCTGTCCCGGAACTTCGGCCAATCCACGGCCAAAATGGCCGCCATCCCCTACGTGACCGGGGACGTGCTGGTGTTCATGGACGACGACGGCCAGCATCCTACCGACCAGATCTTCCGCCTGGTGGACAAGGTCCTGGTGGAGGGCTACGACGTGGTGTACGCCCGCTTCAGCCACAAAAAGCACGGCCTTTTCAAGCGCGTCACCAGCTGGATCAACACCCGGATGCTGGAGCTCAACGGCTCCCAGCCCAAGGGGATCACCATCTCCAGCTATTACGCCATCAGTTCCATCGCGGTGGAGGCGCTGAAAAAGTACAAAAGCCCTTTCCCCTCCATGGGCGGCTACCTGTCCCACGTGGCCGAGCGTTATGCCAACGTGGACATGGACCACCGGGAGCGGATGGCGGGCCGCTCCAACTATACGTTCCGAAAGATGGTGGCCCTGTGGCTTACAGGTTTTACCAATTTCTCCACCGTCCCGCTGCGGCTGGCGGTGATCGCGGGCACGGTCTTTGCCGCCGCGGGCTTCCTCGCGGCCGTGATCGTGGTGATCCGCAAGCTCATAAACCCCTCCATTGCCGCGGGCTTCACCACCAGCATCGCCCTGCAGCTGGGGATCGGCGGCATGCTCATGCTGCTTCTGGGGCTGTGCGGGGAGTATATCGGCCGCATCTATATGACCGTCAGCAACATGCCCCAGTATGAGATCCGCAAGACGGTGAACACGCCCGCGCCGGAGAAGGAAGAGAACGATGGGAAGTAAGCTGCGCCCCCTGTACGACAAGCTCTATATCGGCGTGGAGACGTTCCTTCTGGCGCGGGGCGCCCGGCGGGACGCCAGGCGCGACTTAAAGCCCCTGCCCCCCAACCCCCAGGTGGACGAGCAGTACGACAGTCTCATCCGCCCCTATTGGCGGCAGTTCAGGGTGGCCGTGCCCAAAAAATACTGGTTCCACCTGCTGGCCAACGCCAACCGGCCCTTCAGCCCCCGGTACATCCCGGACGATCTGTGGTTCGGCCGCATCATCCCCCACTACAACAACCTGATCTTCGCCAAGGCCCTGCAGGACAAGTGCCTGCACAGCGTCCTGTTCCCGGACATGCGCCGGCCGGTGACGGTGGTCAAGCGCATCGCGGGCGTCTACTACGACGACGGGCTGTCCCTTCTCACCGAGGACGAGGCCGTGGCCCGCTGTCATGACCGGGGCCGCATCCTGGCCAAGCCCTCCGTGGGCAGCGGCCAGGGCCACAGCATCCGCTTTTATGACAGCGCCGCCCTCTCCGACGGGGACATCCGGGACATCTTCCGCCAGTATGGGGACAACTTCATCATCCAGGAGAAGATGGCCCAGCATCCGGATCTGGCCAAGCTCAATCCCGGCTCGCTGAACACCATCCGCATCATCACCTTCCTGCACGGCGGCCAGGTCCGCGTGCTGGCCTCCATCCTGCGGATGGGCGGGTCCTCCAGCGAGGTGGACAACACCTCTCAGGGCGGATACAAAGCGGCCATCGGCCCCGATGGGCGGCTGGACGCGCTGGGCATGGACCACCATTTCCGCTTTTCGGACCGCAGCGAGAACGGCACCCTCTTCGCGTCGGTGACCGTCCCCTCCTTCGCCCGGGTGGTGGAGAGCGTATGCGCCCACGCGGCGAAGATGAGCCACTTCAAGATCATCGGCTGGGACATGGCCGTGGCACCGGACGGAGAGCCGGTCCTGGTGGAGTATAACGTGATCCCCGCCCAGGCGCACGCGGCCAACGGCCCCATTTTCGGGGACCTGACGGACACGGTACTGGCGGAGGTATTCGGAAAGAGAGGCGAGCGCCCATGACGCGCATGCAATATCTGAAACGGCTTCTGTCCTCCCTGCCGGAGATGTCGGCTGAGAGCGGCTTTCCCGTCTGGCGGCTGGCCGCGTCCTACGCGGTGTGCTATATCCTCTACGGAGCCAACTCCGAGGAGTTCCGGGCCATGCGCCTGTACATGTTCAACAACCGCCGGAGGAGACAGTATCTCCTCTATCGGGCCTCCTCCCGCTTCGCCCGGCAGCTGAACGCGGGCATGACGGCGGAGGACTTCGCCTCCCTGAACGACAAGCACCGCTTCAACGCCGCTTTCCGGGATCTCATCCGCCGGGACTGGCTGTATATCCCCGACAGCACCCCCGACGACATCCGCGCCTTTCTGGGCCGGAACGGCGACTTCCTCATCAAATACTGCCTGACCTCCCACGGGGATAAGATCCGGAAATTCAACGCCCGGGAGCTGGCCCCGGAGGCGTTCATAAAGGAGTGGGGCGGCCAGCCCTGCCTCATGGAGGCCTTCATCACCCAGCACCCGGCCATGGCGGCGCTGAACCCCTCCACGGTGAACACCGTCCGGCTCCAGACCGCCCGCAAGGGGGACCGGGTCCTGCTTCTGGGCGGATGCCTGCGCTGCGGCGGGGCGGACGCCATCGTGGACAACTTCCACCAGGGCGGCGTGGCCTATCCCCTGGATATAAAGACCGGCATCGTCAACGGCATGGGCCGCACGCTGCGGGGGGACGTGGTGTATGTGCGCCACCCCTCCACCGGCCATGTGATGCCCGGTTTCCAGATCCCCCATTGGGACAGGCTGACCGAGATGGCCGTCAAGGCGGCCCTGAACGTGCCCCATGTGGGCTATGTGGGCTGGGACATCGCCGTCACTGCCGACGGGCCGGAGTTCGTGGAGGCCAACGTCAACGACCCGGACCCCATCGTGTTCCAGCTGGACGACCGGGGCGTGCGGCAGACGCTGGCCGACTTCGTCAACAGCTGACCCCCCAGAGGACCGCCAGTCATGACGCGCGCACAAAACTCCTTCTTCAACTTCATATCCAGCGTGGGAGCGTCGATCCTGATGATCGTGCTGAACTTCATCACCCGCGCTGTGTTCATCCGGGTCCTGGATGTGAGCTACCAGGGCCTGGAAGGGCTGTTCTCCAGCCTCCTGTCGGTGCTGAGCCTGACGGAGCTGGGCTTTGGCTCCGCCATCGCTTTCAAGCTCTATCGCCCCATCGAGGAGAACGACCGTCCCCGGCTGCAGGCGCTGATGAAGCTGTACCGGCAGGTGTATTTCATCATCGGCTGCGTCATCGCGGCGCTGGGTCTGGCGCTGATCCCCTTTCTGCCCAAGCTGGTGAAAAATTACGGCCGCCTGGCCGAGCTGCACCTCAACGGCGGGCTCATCTTTTTGATCTACCTGTCCAACAGCGTCGCCTCCTATTGGTTCTTCGCCTACAAGAACGCCTTCATCAGCGCCACCCAGAAAAGCTACGTGCTCACCGTCTCCGGCTATGTGGTCTCCCTGGCCAACAGCGTCACCCAGATATGCGTGCTGGTCTTTACCCGCAATTTCGTGCTGTATATCGCCGTGCAGGTGCTCTTCACGATCCTGCGGAACATCCTTTACGCCGTCATCTGCGACCGGCGGCACCCCTACTTGAAGGAAAAGACCTCCGAGCGCGTCTCCCGGGAGGAGCTGAAGGGCTTTTTCTCCGACTGCTCAGCCCTGCTGCTCTACCGGGTGGCCAACGTGGCTCTGGACGGCTCCGACAACATCGTCCTGTCCACCATGCTGGGTCTGGAGAGCAACGGCCTCTATTACAGCTATCTGACGGTCAAGACCTCCATCCGCACGCTTCTCAACAGCTTCTTCAACTCCCTGCAGGCGTCTCTGGGAAGCCTGTATACCACGGGCAACCTGGACTGGTCCCGGCTGATGTTCCGGGTGGTGAATCTGGCCACGGTGTGCCTGTACGGCGTGTTCTCCGTGGGCATCGCCGTGCTGCTGGACGACTTCGTCGCGATCGTCTGGGGCCCGAACATGGTAGTCACCAGCTGGAACGTGGCCGGACGGACGGTGGCGACGCCGCTGGCGCTCTTCATCGGCATCGAGTTTTACGTCACCGGCCGGGCCTATTTCCTCAGCACCTTCCGCACAGCCATGGGGCTGTTCCGTCAGATGCGCTTCCGCCCGGTCATCAACGTGACCGTGAATCTGGCGGTGTCGGTCCTGATGGTGCCCCGGATGGGCATCGCCGGGTGCGTGGTGGGCACCATCGCGGCTTATCTGAGCTCCAACCTGCTGTTCGACCCGCCGCTGATCTATAAAAAAGTGCTGGGCCTGCCCCTGCGGCGTTATTTCCTCACCAACCTCGCCTATGACGCCGTCACCGCCGGGGCCCTGGCGGCCAGCTGGTGGCTGTGCTCCCTCATCGCCCTGGGGGGCTGGCTGGGTTTTCTTGTCCACGGGTGCGTGTGCGTGGGCGTGACCGGCGGGATATTCCTGCTGTGCTACTGCCGGACCGAGGAGCTGCGCTACATCCTCCGGGCCGGGAAACAGCTGCTCCGGCGGGGCAGCCAAAAATGAGATCTCGGGAGAGTGACCCATGACGCCCTTTTTCTCCATCATCATCCCCATCTATAAGGCCGAGGCCTATCTGCGCCAATGCGTGGACAGCATCCTGGCCCAGAGCTGCGGGGACTTCGAGCTGATCCTGGTGGAGGACGGCTCCCCGGACGGCTCCGGGGCCATCTGCGACGAATACGCGGCCCGGGACAGCCGTGTGCTCGCCGTCCACCAGGCCAACGCCGGCCCGACCCCCGCCCGCCGCAACGGCCTGGACCGGGCGCGGGGGAGATATGTGTGCTTCGTGGACGCGGACGACTGGGTGGTGCCCCATTGGCTGGAGACGCTCCGGGGCCACATCCAGCGGAACAACGAGCCCGACATGGTGCTGTACGACCTCACGCGGGACGTGGGGAAGGTCAAGCAGCCCATGCGCGCGCAGGAGGGCTTCTACGACAAAACCCGGTTGGAAGCGGAGATCTACCCCTATATGCTCATGGACATGCGCCAGGGCCGTCTGGGCGTGGAGCTGTTTCCCGCCTATCTGTGGTCGAAAGCCGGCAAGCGGGAGCTGATCCGCGCGCATTTTATCCGCGACGACCGCATCACCATCTTCGAGGACACCTCCATGGCATATGAGTGCGTCTACAGCGCCTCCACAGTGTATATCAGCCGGGAGAAGCTGTATGTATACCGGCGGCTGGCCCAGTCCAACCTCAACCACTACCGGCCAAAGTACTTTCACGAGCTGCGGCTGGTCCAGGACTACCTGATGGAAAACCTGGGCGGGAAGGACCCCGCTCTGGACCGGCAGATCAACGGCTTCTGCATGTACCGGGTCATCAGCGGCATCGCCAACGAGTATCTGACACAAAAAAGCCTGGTCAGGGCCGCGGCCAACGTCCGCCGGGCCCTGAACGAGTCCGGCTTCGTCAAGCGCATCCGCTTCGCCGGGCTCCCGGCGTTTTATAAGCCGTTCCTGCTGCTGGTGAAATGCCGCTGCTGCCTGCTGGCGACCTGGGCGGTGAAAATGCGGCTCACGCCTGAGGAAGATTGAGGAGGCTCCCATGGCCAAAATATCTGTCGTGATCCCCGTATATCAGGTGGAGCCCTATCTGCGCCGGTGCCTGGACAGCGTGCTCTGTCAGACATTTCGGGAGCTGGAGATCCTCGTCGTGGACGACGGCTCGCCGGACAGCTGCGGCGCCATCTGCGAGGAATACGCCGCGCGGGACGGCCGGGTCCGGGTGATCCACAAGTCCAACGGCGGCCTCGTCTCCGCCTGGAAAGCGGGCGTGGAGGCGTCCACCGCCCCCTATATCGGCTTCGTAGACGGGGACGACTGGGTGGAGCCCGGATTCTTCCGGGACCTCTATGCCGCCATCACCGCCTCCGGCGCGGACGTGGTGGTGGGCGAGCGCAGCGAGGACCGGGAGGACCGTCCCCCCGTGACGTCCCGCCGGGAAAAGACCGTCATCTATGAGGGGCCGGAGGACATCCGGCGGCTGCTGGAAAAGTTCTTCACCTCCTTCCTCCACACCGACCGGGCCACCCTGCCCATCACCTACAGCCGCTGGGACAAGCTGTACCGCCGCGAGCTGATCCTGGCCAACTGGAAATACTATAACGAGAGGATCTCCCTGGACGAGGACCGGATCGCCAACAGCGCGATCCTGGCCGACTGCAAAAAGGTCCTGGTGCTCAGCGATACGGAGAAATACCACTATCGCATCGCCGGCAGCTCCATGAGCCACGTCTATGACGAGCGGCAGGTCAACACCCTGGCGGAGCTGTATGGCTCCCTGTCCGCCGTGGCCCGTGACAAAGGGATCGACATGGGCCTGGTGCTCATCTATACCGGCGGGGCCGCCTATCGGCGGATCTATTCCACCGCCCGGCAAAAGGGCGTCCCGCTCGCTACCCGCCGGGACCGGGTGCGGCATATCCTGTCCCTGACGCCCGCCGGCGCTCTGGGGCGCTACGCCGCCGCCCGGGGCGGCGCTTTCACGAAAATGTTCTGCGCCATGCTGGAGCGCGGCTGGGTCACGCCCTGCGTGCTCCTGGTGGCCGCCCACAGTCTGACCCAGCGGGAGGCCCTTTGAGCCCCGCCGTCAAAGCCAAAGTCCGCGCGCTCTCCCTCCGGAAAGCGCGCGGACTTTTTTGATCCTCTTCGGTGTTCCTTACCGCTTCTCCCACCAGCGGTCGCGGTAGGACTTCTCCATGCTGAACCAGGCCACCGGATGGCCGGGACTCCGCTTGTCCTCGGGGGGCAGCTGCATATAGTCCCCGTACAGCGCCCGCAGGTACTCGTCTGTCCCCGCCGGACAGGGGATCATGATGTCCTCGAAGGGCAAGAGCACGGTGCCCCGCAGGCACCCGCTGGGATAGATCACCCAGCCGAAGCACTCGTTGGCCCAGGGCTGGTCGTCGAACCGATACCGGCGGAACAGCTCCTCCTGGCACATAGACGCCCAGTTGTAGCGCAAAAACAGCCGGACCGGCGACAGCAGGACCTGCCGCAGCTTCTCCCCCGCCGTGCGGGTGTCAGCCCAGGTGCCCCGCAGGAAGCGGTTGAACCGCACGAACCGGGCGCGCTTGCGCTCCAGGGCGTCCCGCTCCGGGCCCGGCGCCGGATAGCCGTCATAGGCGAAGATGTCGATATAGACCCCGGTATGGGCCTCGGGGTGGTCCTCCAGCCCGTTCTCGATGAAAGTGGTGCGCACGTCGTGGACCTTCAGGATGGAGTGGATGGCGTGGCGGGTCTGCTCATAGTCCTGCAGGGCCAGCCAGTCCGGCAGCTCCTTGGGGGCAATGGCGCGGAACCTATCGAAATCCTCCCGGGGCATCCCGATGTCCACGTCGTCGTCCCAAGGGATGAAGCCCTTGTGGCGCACGGCCCCCAGGCAGGTGCCGCTGTCAGCCCACCAGCGCAGACCGTGGCGGTCCAGGATCACCATGACCGCCTTCAGGATCTCCAGCTCCCGCTGCTGGGCAGCCTTTACGTCGATCTCCATGGACATGCTCCGTCCCTCCTCACAGTCCGAAATACTCCACGATCCGGCGGCAGTTGTTCCCGTCCCGGTGGTCGTCTACGCGTTCCAGCACCCTCCGCCGGTCAGGGCCATAGCCGTCGCGCCCGGCGGCCAGATCGTCCAGGAACGACTCCAGCCCCGCCAGGTCGGCGATCTTCTCCCCCGGCATCCAGTCCAGCGGATCGTCCATGATGAATCCCCGCGTGTACTGGTCCATGTCGCCGACGAAAAAGCCGATGGGCCGGTCCAGCAGCAGATAGTCGTAATACACAGAGGAATAGTCTGTCAGCAGGCAGTCCGCCCGGCCCACCAGCTCATACAGCTGCACATCCGCTGCCGCCAGGTCCTCGTCCTTCAGATAGAGGATGTTGGACAGGCTGGTCTGCTCCAAAAAGTCCGTTTTTTGCAGGTGGTGGATCTTGCACACCACCAGCATCCGCCGCCGCCGCAGCGCCTCGTTCAGCTCCTTGAGCTGCTCCAGGGTCTGGACCGGGTTGATGGAAAAGGCGTTGGCGAAGGAGCCGTCGGTCCAGCGGGCGGTCTGGCGGAAGGTGGGCATGGAGAGGATCAGCTTGTCATAGTCCCGCCCCGCCTGCCGGCCGCCCAGGAGCGCCGACACGTCGCGCGTCCGGTACAGCAGGTCCAGCCGGGGCTGGCCCAGCGGCAGCACCTGGCTCTCATCCACCCCCAGGAACCGGTCATAGAGCCAGCCCGCCTTGGCCGAGGAGATGCACAGATAGTCGTACGCTTTGCGCAGATCCTTGCCGCTGGTGCCCTTCAGGGGCACTCCGTGCCACATGTTCACCACCGTCTGTCCCTTGCGCCAATGGCGCAGCCAATAGGGGTGGGTGAAGAAAAAGAGCCGCGCCCGGCTGATATAGTATTTGGCCGCCAGGCTGTCCCGGCGCAGGAAGCGGACATGCGCCCGCCGGTGGGCGGCCAGTTTCTCCGGCTCCCGGACCAGCCAGATCAACCAGTATTTTTGATCCAGGCCCTGCTCCAGCATGTACTCATACAGGGCCCGGCCGTTGTCGCAGAAATCCCCCTCCGTCTCGAACACCAGGATGTCCCCCAGGGGCATATGCCCGAACGCCTTCACCAGCGGCAGGCGCAGATAATACGCCACGCCCTGGGAAAAGCTGCCGTCCCGGCGGCGGATGGCGTTGACCGCGTTGGCGGCCCTCTCCCCAAGGCCCGCCCCCAGCAGCCGGATGCAGGCATAGCGGGTATCCCGCTCCCGGAGCCACTCATCGTCGTGCCAGGAGGCCACGAAATGGTGGATGGCGCAGGTGTTCTCTGTGGGCCGGCCCTGGCCGGTATAAAAGGTCAGGGGGCTGAACCAGTCCCGGGGATAGACCGTCACCAGGCCCTCCGCCTTTTGGGCCTGGCCGTTCATCACGATCCCGCACCGGTCGCGGGTGATGGCGGACACCACCTGCACGTTGGTGGTCTCGTCCGGCGTGCCGTCAGGGCGGAGAAAGCGCCGGTCCTTATAATCCTCCAGCAGCATCCGCACCCACTGGCCGTGTGGCTCCGTGCCGATGACGGCCGTGGAAAGCTGCTGCTCGTGCTCAAAGCCGCAGAAGGCCGGCTCGGACAGAAACCCGTCCAGGGGCTTCACCAGCTCCACGTCCGTGTCCATATACACGCCGCCGTACTGCTCCAGGGCCCACAGGCGCACATAATCGGAGAGGAAGGCCCATTTCCCCGCCTCATAAGCCTCCCTGGTATAGGCGCAGCAGTTGACATCGAAGCTGCTCTCGTCCCAGCGCCTGATCTCATACCCGGGGCAGCAGGCGCGCCAGGTGTCCATATACCGCTCCGTCTCCCGGCTCAGGGGCGCGCCCCCGAACCAGCAATAATGAATGATCTTCGGGATCATGCCCGTCCTCCTTTTCCGCGCCGGGAATGGCCGGCATACCACAGCCAAAGCCATGCCCCCCGCAGATCGGCGCTCCTGAGCATCGCTCCGGCCGTCCGGCGGACCGCCGGCCCCAGCGCGGAGGCATTTTCGCCCACATCCACGGCCCGCAGGACCATCCACACCCGGTCATAGGCCCGCCCCAGGGCCACACGCGTCAGATCGTCCCACCCCTTCGACCGGTAAAACCGTGCCCGCTCCAGGTAGCCGTCCACCGCGTCCAGCCGCCGCATGGCGGCCGAGCCGGTCATGATGCTGCCCGGACGGCCCACGTCCCAGTAAAGCACGTCGGGGATGACCGCGATGGACCGGCACCGGGCATAGATGGGCACCACGGACAGCTCGTCCTCGTGGATCTTTCCCTCCTGGAACCGCAGCCCGTCGAAGACCGCCCGGCGGTACAGCCTGTTCCAGGCGGTCACGTAGCGCCAGCCGTCGTCGGCCAGCTCCACCCGCCGCCACGCCTGCTCCGGCGAGAGCACCTCCTCCGCCATGGGCGGGATGGGCGGCCCCTTCAGGGCCCCCTGCTCGTCCACATAGACCACGTCGCAGACGCATACGTCCGCGCCGGTGCTCACCAGCGCGGCATGGAGCTTCTCATACATGGCCGGGTCGATATAGTCGTCGCTGTCAACGAAGCCCACATAGGCGCCTGAGGCGGCGTCCAGCCCCGCGTTCCGGGCGGAGGACAGGCCGCCGTTGGGCTTGTGGATGACCCTGACCCGGCTGTCGCGGGAGGCATAGCCGTCGCAGATGGCGCCGCAGCCGTCCGGCGAGCCGTCGTCCACCAGGAGGATCTCCAGGTCCCCATATGTCTGGGCCAGCACGCTGTCCACGCACTTGGCCAGGTATTTTTCCACCTTATAGACCGGGATGATGACGCTGATCTTTTCCGATTCCATGGGATCTCCTTCAAAGCGGCCGGAGGCAGGCATGCCCCGTTTCCAGCCGGGCTCGTTTGCCTTTCCACATTATAATTTGTATGGGAAAGGCTGTCAAGAAAGTCGAAAAGCGGCGCCGCAAACGCGGCGCCGCAAGCCGTTATGTGGTTCAGAACACGCCCATGACGATCTCTTTGCCGTCGGGATAGCGGAGGGTGGAGACGATGAACTCTTCATAGTACAGCAGCCCGTCCTCCGCGCCGGAGTCGGGCGCGATGCAGCTGGTGGTATACTCGGAGCTCTTGGGTTCTCCAATGGCCTTGATGAGCTCGGAAACGTCCTTGCCCTGCAGGTCGAGGGCCTTCTTGGCCTCCTCGCTGTCCAGGTTGGACACACCCACGCTCAGATCGGCGTTGGGGGCGTTGTTCTCGTCGGCGGCGAGCATCCCGCTGTCGTCATCCTCCCCGGCGGGGGGCGCCGTGACGGTGGGCAGCTCCGTGGTCTGGGGCTCTTCGGTGGGCTGGGCGGCATTCTGCTTCTCGCCGCCGCAGGCGGCCAGCGTCAGCAGCATGCTGAATATCAACGCCATGATCCACGTTCTCTTCATGGTCAGATCTCCTTTTGTGTGATAGGATCGCGGTTCGCGTGCGGTTGGTATTATACCCGATAAGACATAGTGTGTCAAGTTTCCCTTTCCCTATACCGCCGGGGCACATATGACTTGTTCCGCGAGGGCTTCTCTGCTATAATCTGTTATAACAAAACTACACCCCACACCACGGGATCACAGGGGGCGCCTATGGACCGCAAGCCGAAAAAAAGCCTCATATTGCTCTGCTCGTTCCTGCTGCCGGCGGGGACGATGGCCTTGGTGTTCCTTCTGGACGACATCTGCCCCTTCGGCGGCCGGAGCCTGGGCGTGCTGGACATGTCCCATCAGTACGCCGCCATTTTGAGCTCCCTCCGGGACCTGATCTCCGGCAAGGCCAGTCCCCTGTACCTGCCCAGCATGGTCCTGGGCGGGAACATGATGGGCGTGCTCGCCTACTATCTCATGAGCCCGCTGAACCTGGTGACCTGCCTGTTCTCCCGGGAGGATCTGCTGACGGCGGTGAGCCTGCTGTATATCCTGCGGGTGGGACTGTGCGGGCTGACCATGGCGGTCTACTGCGGCCGCCGCCGGGGCTACGGCTGGCGGATACTGGTCCCCGCGGCGGCTTACGGCCTGATGGCCTATATGACCGCTTACGCCATCGGGTACCTGTGGCAGGACTGCCTTGTGCTGCTGCCCCTGGCTGCGCTGGGCATCGCCCGGCTGGCGGAGGGGCGCGGCCGGTGGCTGTATGTGCTGAGCCTGGCGGGCGCGCTGGCGATAAACTTCTATATCGGCTATATCCTGTGCCTGTTCGCGGTGCTGTTTTTCCTCTTCGAGCTGTTCTCCGCGCCGGGCCGGGAAAAACTGCGGCGGATGGCGGACTTTGCCCTGTCCAGTCTGGCGGTGGGCGCGCTGGCGGCGGCGGTGCTGGTGCCGGCGGTCATGTCCCTGGCGGGCGGCAAGGCCGACGTGGCCACCCAGGCGCTGACGCTGACGGCCAAGTTCCCGCTGCCGGAGCTCTTCTCCAAGCTCTTTGCCGGCGCCTTCGACTATGAAGAGCTGACCCCTGTGGGTCTGCCCAACATCTTCTGCGGAACGGTGACGCTGTGCCTGGCGGTGCTGTATCTTCTCAGCGCCGCGGTGTCCCGCCGGCGGCGGCTCATGGGCGCGGGGCTCGTCCTGATCCTGGTGCTGTCCTTCTGGCTGTCGGCGCCGGACCTGGTCTGGCACGGGATGAGCGTGCCCACCTGGTATAACTACCGCTACAGCTTCCTGTTCTGCTTCCTGCTCGCCGCCGGGGCCGACGCCGCCTTGGCAGACCTGCGGAAAGGCACCCGGCCATGGCACCTTCTCGTCCCTCCGGCGGCGGTGGCGCTGTTCGCCGCCCTGGCTTTCCTGGGCAGGAGCTATCGGTTCATCGACGGCTCCGCCGCATGGGAAGGGATCGCCGCGGCGGCGGCATGCAGCGGCGCGCTCTGGCTGCTCCTGCGCCCGGCGGCGGGAAAGCGGCTCGCCGCCATGGCGGCGGCGCTGCTGCTGACGCTGCACACGGCGGAGCTGGGCGAGAACGCTTTCCTTACCCTCTCCGAGCTGACGGCCACCTCCTGCGACCCGGCACAGTGGGCCCAGTACGTCTCCCAAAAGGAGGCGGCCCTGGCCCTGGCCGATACGGGGGATACGTTCTGGCGGGTGGAGAGCCCGAACAGCTTCTCCATGGACCGGTGCGAGCCCATGCTGTTCGGCTATGACGGGATCAGCCACTACAGCTCCAATATCTCCCTCAAGAGCCTGGACTTCCTGGAAAAGCTGGGGCTGACCCGGTATACGGACCTGTTCGCGCTGTATGACAGCGGCGTCACCGCAGCGGCGGACAGTCTGCTGGCCATCCGGTATGTGGTGGCGGACAAGCTGCCCAAGGCGTACGTCCCGGTCGGTTCCGGCGGGACCTACTCCGTCTGGGAAGACCCTTACGCCCTGCCCATGGGCTGGACGGCGGACGGCGCTTTTGCCGCCCTGGCCCAGGCGGAGGACTGTTTCAGCTATATCCAGGCCCTGTATTCCGCCGCCGCGCCGGAGGTGGAGCAGACGCTCTATGTCCCCGCCGCGGTGGACGATACCGCCCCGGAGGGCATGACCGCCGGGCCCGACGGCGCTCTCGCCGGCGAGGGCTCCGTCACCTATACCCTGACCGCCCAGGCGGACGGGCCCCTCTACGGTCAGATCCGTGTCCAGGGCTTTCCCGGGGTGCTGGTCTTCGTGAACGGCCAATACAGCGACTATTACGCCACCGCCCAAATGAACGGCAGCCTCTATCTGGGCTCCTTCTCCGCCGGCGAGACCGTGACCGTCCAGGTCCAGGCCCACTCCGACGTGACCATCGACGGGGCCGCCTTCGTCACGGAGGACATGGCCGCCCTGGCGGCCTATCATGACGCGCTGGCCGCGGGCGGCTGCGAGCTGACAAAGCTCTCCGGCTCTCGCTTTGCCGGCTCCTTCACCACCGGCGAGGGGGACTCCCTGCTGGTGCTGACGCTGCCCTATGACGACGCCTGGCGCGTCACGCTGGACGGCGCGCCGGTCCGGCCCACGGAGGTCCAGGACTGCCTGATGGCCATCCCCGTGACGGCCGGCGCCCATACGCTGCAGATGCGCTACATTCCCGCAGGGCTCATCCCCGGCGCGGTCATCAGCGCGGCGGCCGCCCTGGCGTGCGCCGCCGCCGCGGCGCTCCCGCGGCGAAAGAGGAAAGCATGAAAAAGCCCGGACGGCGGAGGCCGTCCGGGCTTTGCGCGTCGGGGCTCATTCGATGGGGACCAGCATCCCGTGGACCAGGAGCCGGGGGTCGTTGTAATTGGCCGAGTAGTCGCAGGTGGACATGGTGATCAGCTGGTAGGACGTGGAGACCGACGCCTTCGTCCAGAAGAAGGAGCTGGACGTGATCTGGTTGAGATAGTTCGAGTAGTCGGTGTCGTTGGCAAAATACCCGGGGAAGTTGGACCACGTAGACTCCACGATATGGGCCGCGATCAGATCGATCCGGTAATTCTGGGTGGGCGTCATATAGTACATCACCGGGTGCTGCTCATAATAGGACTGGTCCACGTACTTTTGCAGACAGGCGAACATGGAGCCGTCCTTCATGTTGTGCCCCCAGATGATGAAGTTGCTGTGGACCACGCCCGCGGTGGAGGACGGGTCGGCAAACAGGGATCCGGCGGTATTGGGCTGTTTGTCCCAGCCGCGGTGGAGATAAAACTCGTTGTCCGAGGTCTGCATCACCGGGTAGGAGATGCCGCCCGGATCGTAGATCCAGCCGATCACGTCGCTGTTCTGGCTCCGGAGCAGGTCCCAGTCCACCTGGAAGGGGACCTCGGACTGGACCGTGGTCTGCTGACCGGCGTCGGGGTCCGGCGTCGCGCCCGGAGGCAGCGTGGCCTCCGGTTCCGCCATGCTCGACAGGGCCTGGTCGGCCAGGGTGTTATAGGCGGAGCGGTCGCGCTGGTAATTGAGCATCACGCTCACCAGCTTGCCGCCGGCCACCACCACGCCCGCCACCAGGATCACCACCAGGATGATCAGCGGCAGGCTCTGCTGCCCCCGGCGGCGTCTCCGGTACGCGGGGGGCGCCACCTCCACCCGGCGGGACCGGGGCTGCTGCGGGGGGCGGTCATAAGAATACTGCTCCTGGCGAGGCGCGCGGCCATAGCGGGTATCCTGCCGGGGGGCGCGGCCGCGATCGTCATAATAATAGGGATCCTGCTGAGGCGCGCGGTCATAGCGGGGGGCCCGCTGGGGCGCGCGGTCCTGATCGTCATAATAATAGGGGTCTTGCTGGGGCGCGCGGTCATAGCGGGCAGCCTGCCGGGACTGGGCCGGCTGACGGCGGGGCTGAGCGGGCTCCTCCTCCCAGTCCTGATCATACCGGACGGACCGCGCCGGCTGGGCCGGCTGCTGACGGGCTGGCTGCGAGCGCCGGGGCGGGACATATTCCTCTTCCTCTTCCCAGACCGGCTCCTGGCGGGCGCTCTGGCGGCGGGCAGGCCGGCCAGACCGCACTTGATCGCTCTTTGGTAAGTGACGTCCACCCTCCGCCATGGCTGCCTCCTTCTCCCCTGCGCGCCGCTGCCCGCGGCGGGACGGTCTCCGTTCATTTTATGAAAATCACTATATCACATTTGTAACCGTTTTGCAATTATTATATGGAAACCTGTCGAAACTTTCGGAGACTGTTTTTCCCTCCGTCTCCGGCTATGATCACAGGGAGGTCATTCTATGTCAGATGACGCAGTTTTGTTCTTTGCCCAAAAGCCCGCCGCCGCGGCGCTCTATGAGGTCTTTGAGCGCCGGGTCCTGGAGGAGGTGGACGACGTGCGCATCCGGGTGCAAAAGACGCAGATCTCCTTTTCCAACCGCCACCTCTTCGCCGCCGTGAGCCTGCTGCCGGTCCGGCCCAAGGCCCGGCGTCCGGACGCGTACATCACCGTCACCTTCGGCCTGCGCCGCCGGCTGTCCAGCCGCCGGATCGACGCCGTCTCCGAGCCCTATCCGGAGCGGTGGACGCACCATGTGCTCGTCGCCTCGGCGGAGGAGATCGACGACGAGCTGATGGCATGGGTCCGGGAGGCCGCCGTGTTCGCGGCCATGAAATGAAAAGGGGGCGCGCTCATGCGTGAAATAGTCAAGAGTTGGTAGACACAAAAGAAACAGGTTAGGCCACCAGTTCTGTGCGAAACAGGACTGGTGGTTTTCCGTTCAGCTTGCGGAC
>CANQOA010000002.1 GCA_947625355.1 uncultured Oscillospiraceae bacterium
CCCATGCCGCAGGAGGCGATGTCCCACTCGGCGTTGGCTTCCATCATGGCGGGGCCGCCGGTGAAGCAGATGTACTCGAGCTCGATGTTCAGCGCGTCGAACACGCCCAGCTTATCCGCGAACAGGAACGGATAGGACAGCGGGGAGCCGGTGAAGAAGCCGATGCGGAGGGTCTGGGGCTCGTCAAAGGGAGTCAGGCCCCAGGTCAGGTCCTCCTCAGCGTCCGCCGCGAAGGCGGCGGGGGCTATGGCCATGACCATCGCCAGGACCAGCAGCCAAGAGAGCAGTTTTTTCATTGTGTTTCCTCCTTAGATAGTTTTTATTGTTGTCGGTCAAATAAGGCCGGCCGGGATATCAGATACGCGCCTGTCCGCGCCGCCGGGCCCGGCCGGCCGGGCTCACGTCACATCAGCCGCAGCAGCAGTGGCCGGCGCCGTCCCGGGAATGGCTGTTCTCGGCCGGGTCCTTCATGCACAGGTGCACCGCTCCGGTGGTGAAGGTGCGGGGCAGGGCCAGGATGTTGGGGTGCGGCCCCACGTATTTTTTCATGGCGTCCGCCAGGGCCTCCTCCACGGTGGCCCGGGTCTTGAGGCCCATAGAGCGGGCGATGCCCGGCTCCCGGGCGCCCACGATATAGATGGCGCTGGTGTGCTCCTCGGCCAGGTGGCCGCAGCTCATCATGCTGAAGCCGTGGAAGGGATGGAAGGCGTTGGCGAAGCGGTACTTGTCCGTATACTCCTTGCGGGTGGCGAAGTACTCGCCGTAGCGGTCCATATCCGGCAGGATCTGCATGTAGTCGTGCTGGAACATCTCATACAGCTCCCGCAGATAGGGCCAGCGCTCGTCGTGGAACCAGCCGTCGCAGATGCTGGGCACGATGAACACGCAGTGGTCGGCCATCACCCGCTTGTGGCGGATGACCTGGGCGGACAGGGCCTGCATCATCTGGATGGGGTTGGTGCCCATGCCGGGGCCGTAGTGGAAGTTGGTGGGCATGCCGAACACCACCACGTCGTATTTCTTCTCCGCCCAGTGGACGTACGTGCGCTTGTCGGCCATCTTCCAGGAGACAGGCTGCATTTCCTTGGCCCAGCCGGAGTTGATCTCGATCTGGCGGGACTTGGAGTCCAGCACCGCGTCGCAGCAGAAGAACTTGTGGCCCATCTTCTCCTCCATCAGCATGCCCTGCTCGTCGAACTTCGAGCGCATGACGCTGTGGGTGGACACGGGCACGAAGTCGGGCGCGTGCATGACGCGGGGGATGTGGTGGCCGGCGATGGAGCGCCAGTGGGTGATGCCGGTGGCGCAGTGCTTGTAGCCGCCGGAATAGCCGCCGTAGGGGTTGCCCTGGGTGTGGCCGATGAGGATGGGAAGGTCCGCGTCAAAGACGTACTTGTTCATGAGCACATGGTCGCCGGAGGCGGTGAAGCCCAGGTCCACCATGTGGTCATAGTCCTCGCTGTCGTGGCTGGTGATCTGGCCGGTGGGATAGAACTCGTTGAAAAGCTCCTCTCCCAGGATGGTGCGCATCTCGGGCACCGTGGCGCGGGGATGCAGGCCGTTGGAGATGAGCAGCAGGATGTCCTTCTTCTCCACGCCCACGCTGTACAGCTCGTCCAGGCAGGCCCGGATGGACACCTTCCGGTGGCTGGTGGGCTGGTTGCCGCCCTTGACGATGTCGGGGATGACGAACACCACCGTCTTGCCGGGGCCGGCCAGCTCCTTCAGGGGGGGCATGCCGATGGGATCACGGATGCTCTCCAGGGTGGCGGCGTAGAGGCTGTCCCAGTCCTGGGGAAGGCACGGCGGATCGGGCACCGTCTCGCCGGGGACGAACACGTCGGTCCAGTCGGGCAGCTCCGCGCCCATCATGCCGTGGCCATATTCAAATTCCAATTTCATTTTTCAGGCTCCTTCTTTTGTCAGTCACTGAAAGCTGTCGTAATGGCGCTCAAAGACCTTATACAGGGCGCTGGTGTCCTGCATCCCCAGGCCGTCGGCGCTGGCAAGCTCGTTGTACATCTGCACGGTGCCGGCGATCAGGGAGGGCGCGTTGGCCTGCTTCGCCATCTGCAGGGCCAGCCGGGTGTCCTTGATGAGCAGGTCCACGGTGAACGCCGGGGTCTCGAAGGCCTCGTTGACGATGCACTTGCCCACCTCCCGGAACAGACCGCTCACCGTGGCGGCGCTGCTGGAGGCGACGGTGTCATAAAACACCTTCTTGTCGATGCCCACATGGTCGCAGATCGCCATGACCTCGCTGCTGATGGCATTGATGCAGGAGAACATCATCTGGTTGAGCAGCTTCAGGGCGTTGCCGGCGCCGTGGCCGCCCACGTGGACGGCGTTGGCCGCGAAGGTGAGAAGCACGGGCTTGGCGTATTCCAGCGCCGCGGGGTCGCCGCCGGTGGGGAGCATCCACTTGCCCGTGGCGGAGGGACGGCCCAGGATGGGGCAGTCCAGATAGGCCGCGCCGGTCTTTTCCACCCCCTCGGCGTTGCGGCGGGTGGTATCCGGGTCCACGGTGCTGGTGTCGATGACCACCTGGCCGGCGTGCAGCTCCGGGAGCATGCCGCCCTTGCCGAAGATCACCTCGTCCAGCTGGGCGGGGCCGGGCAGGGACATGATGATGACGCTGGCCTCACGGGCCACGCCGGCCGGGTCGGCCGCCACCTGGGCGCCCATCTTGCCGGCGCGCTCGGCGGCGGCGGGGAACGCGTCGCAGGCCACCACCTTGTAACCGGCCTGCAGCATGACCTCCAGCATGCAGCAGCCCATGCGCCCGCAGCCGATCAGGCCAACTTTCTCGATCTTATCGCTCAATGCGGTCCAGGACGTCATAGAGAACACCTCCTTCAGCATCTTTGGGAACGTCCACATTCAAAAGCTTCGCCAGGGTCGGGGCCACGTCGATGATCCGCGCGGGGTACTTGCAGGTGTACTGGGGCACGCCCGGGCCCACCATCAGCATGCAGGCGTGCATGTCGTGGAGCGTGGGCTCCGCCAGATGGACGCCGGTGAAGTTGCCGCACACCGCGGAGTAGTCGCCGCCGTTCTCCGCCACGATGTCCGCGATCAGGTCCGGGAAGTTCTTGCACAGCCGGGCCTCCTCATAGAGCTCCCGGTTGGCGATCATGCGCTCGGAGCCGTCGCGGTATTTGATCGCGGAGCGGTAGATGAACGGATGGGACATATAGCCGGGCTTCCAGGCGTACAGCACGTCGCCCACCCGGTCGAAGCCGGGTCCCTCGTAGATGCCCAGCCGGCCGGCCTCCTTTTTCTTCAGGGCGTAGGCCACCACGTTCTCGCCCGTCTCGGGGTTGCGCATGGCCAGAAGGGTGTTGATGATCTTCTCCTGGACCTTCTCATAGTCCTCCGGCTCCACGATGCCGTGGGGGTCGCGGCCTTTGAGGTTGATGAAGATGTGCGCGTGGCAGGGCTCCAGGGGATGGCACATGGTCTTGTCCCAGTCGATGGTCAGGTTGGAGGGGTCGTCCGTGGACAGGTCCAGGTTGTATTTGAGCAGGCCCGCCCGCGCCAGATGCTCCTTCACGAAGGGATTCCAGTCCAGATGGGTCATGCCGTGGTCGGAGATGAGCACCACATATGTATTGTCCAGATCCACCGCCTCCAGGATCTTGCCGATGTTCTCGTCCACCTGGCGGTAGACCTCCCGGATCATATGCCAGCAGAAGGGGGCGGTGCGCTCGCTGTAGACGCGGGCGGTGGGCTCGATGCCGGCGTACAGGGCGTGCTCGATGTGGTCGATGGTCCCCACCCAGGAGAAGGCCATATCCCACTGCTGGTGCTCCAGCACGTAGCGGGTGGCGTTGCCCCACCAGTTGGCGTGCAGATTCAGCTGCTCCAGATAGAGGTCGGAGTTCATCCAGCCGTCCATGAAGGCCCAGGGGTCGTCCACCTCCATGTACACGCCCGCCACCTTCTCCACTTCCTTGCTCAGGCTGGCGGGCACCGAGTAGGGCTCGGCCATGTTGATGGAGCTCTGGTAGAGCTTGAAGTCCTTGCCGTCGGGGCTCAGCTCCAGGATCTGGAAGCGGAAGCGGCCGTCTCTCTGGTAGTCCCGGGCATGGAAGTTCTTGGTGATCCAGGGCCCGTAATCGCCCATGGCGATGTCGGTGACGGCCTGGGAGGCGTCCTTGCTCTCAGAGATGAGCATCCGGTCATAGCCGGCCTCGGAGGTGGCATAGACCAGCACGAACATCTTGTAGCCCTCCACATAGGTGGGCGGCACGGTGATCTCAAACTGCAGGCAGGGCTTTTTGCTCTCCGGCAGGTTGGTCCAGCCCTCCGCCGGCTCGGTCTGCACCTGGACGGCGCGGCCGGGGATCTGGTTGCAGTGCAGAAGCTTATTGGAGAAGCAGGCGCTGGAGGCCACGTCCCACAGCGGCATGTAGAAATACCGGAACGGCGGGTTCAGGGACCCGGCCAGCTGGCAGCCGTCCTCCTCGGTGATGGCCCCCATGGGGAAGGTCACCGGCCAGTTGATGAGGGCCGTCTTTTTGCCCAGGCGCTTGCCCACGTCCCACAGCGTCTCGCACAGCACCTCGTTGCGGTCGAAGGAGGTGTGCCAGTGGTCCAGCTCCTCCCCCTGGTGCTTGACCATCAGGCTGGGCACGCCGTTGGTGCCGGAGCCCGCGCCGCTGACGATGGCGGTCCACGCCGCGGCGGTCAGAGGCGGGAACACCGTCTCCAGCCGGGAAAAGACGCCCCGCTGCATCAGCTTGGCCGTGTTGGGCATGGCGCCCTCCTCCACGAACTTCTGCACCAGGTCGGGCATGGCGGCGTCCAGGCCCAAAAACAGAATCTTTTTGTCCATGTTCATGCCTCCTAATTTTACGAAAACATTTGATTTCACGAAATTCCTATTCCATTATTAGGAAAAGCTGTTGATATTTAGCCGAATCGTCACACTCTCTTCTCGATTAAAATTGTACATATCGCACAATCATCTGTCAACGGTTAATTACCCAATCGTTTGCGCACAATTTCGTAAATTTTCACGCTTTTGTTGTAATTTGCGCGGGGATATGATAAGATACCCCTCGTCTGACGGCGGCGCCGGCGTCCCGGCCATGATCCGACTGCCGTCCGACGGAAGGAGCACACAGCATGAATCTGAAGGATATAGCAAAGCTGGCGGGCGTATCCCCCTCCACCGTCTCCCGGGTGGTCAACAGCGGCGACACCTCCGCCGCCAGCCGGGAGACCCAGGAAAAGATATGGTCCGTCGTCCGCATGGAGGGCTATATCCCCAACCAGACCGCCCGCAGTCTCCGCCGGCCCCAAAACCCGCCCAAGCGGACCATCCGGGAGATCGACTGCGTCTATGCCCGCATCGCCGGGTCCCTGATCGACCCCTTCTTCACCACCCTGATGCACCACGTGGAGGTGGAGGCCATGGCCCGGGGCTACAACCTGCGCTACCAGTTCTCCATCGCCGACCTGGAGCCGGAGAAGTTCAGCAACTCGGTCTCCAACGTGGAGGCCGCCATCGTGCTGGGCCGCATCGACGAGCGGGCTCTGAAAAAGCTCCAGCAGTACTATAAGCACCTGGTCTGCACCGGTCTGCAGGAGACGGACTTCCCCGTGGACCAGGTCGTCAGCAGCGGCTACCGCGCCGCCTATAGCTGCGTGGAATACCTCCACTCCCTGGGTCACCGGGACATCTGCTATCTGGGCGAGGTGGAGAACGAGCAGCGCTACCTGGGCTACGCCGACGCCATGGGCAAACACGGCGTCCAGGACACGCTGCCCTATGTGGCGGAGGCCATGTTCACCCCCGCCGGCGGCTTTGAGGCGGTCAACCAGCTGCTGGAGCGCCGCCAGAGCTTCACCGCCATCCTCTGCGCCAACGACATGCTGGCCGTGGGCGCCATGCGGGCTCTGAAGGAGCACGCCCTGCGCATCCCCCGGGACGTGTCCCTGGTGGGCATCAACGACATGGAGACCGTCCGCTACATGGACCCCATGCTGACCACCGTGAACATCCCGCTGGAGGAGATGGGCCGGCATGTGGCCAAGCTGCTCATCGACCGCATCGAGGGCGGTCACCGGCTGCCGGTGAAGATCGCGCTGCCCAACGCCCTCATCCTCCGGGAGTCCAGCGGCCCCGTCCGGCCGGAGCCGTGAGCACAAGATTTATGGTAATCATATTATGTTAACTCTATCTCTATAGCAGGGAGCAAGGCCGCCGGCCTTGCTCCTTCTCTGTTCCGGGGCTGCCCCGGCCGCCGGAACTGGTCTTATAAAAATATCCGAAACTGGCTCTTTTTATAGGGCCAATTTGTGGTATAGTCATCCCACAGACAAAAAATGGAGGTTCGAGCGATGAAACGGATCATGACGATACAAGACCTGTCCTGCTTCGGCAAGTGCTCGCTGACGGTGGCCCACCCCATCATGTCCGCCATGGGGCTGGAGGTATGCCCGATCCCCACGGCCATCCTGTCCACCCATACAGCGGGCTTCCAGGATTGGACGTTCCGGGACCTGTCCGCCGACCTGCCCCGGATCGAGGCCCACTGGAAGAGCCAGGGCCTGACCTTTGACGGCATCAGCACCGGGTATCTGGGCAGCGGGGAGATGATCGGCATGGTGGCCGACTACTTCCGCGCCTTCCCGGAGGCGGTCAAGATCGTGGACCCGGTGTTCGCCGACAACGGGCGGCTGTATCCGGCCTTCGACCAGGCGTACGCCGCCGGCATGGCGGGCCTGTGCGCCCAGGCGGACGTGATCGTGCCCAACCTGACGGAGGCGGCCTTCCTGCTGGGTGAGGAGTACGTCGCCGGCGGGTATGACGAGGACTATATCCACGGGTTGCTGCGCCGGCTGGCGGCGCTGGGCTGCCGCGTCGCGGTGGTGACGGGCGTGAACTACGACGGCGTCCATCAGGGCGCCGTGGCCTACGACAGCGCCGCGGACAGCTTTACCCAGTATTTCCGGGAGAACATCGACGTGTCCTTCCACGGCACCGGGGACATCTTCACCTCCGCGCTGGCGGGCGCCATCGTCCTGGGCAAGTCCCTCGGCGACGCGCTGCGCGTCGCGGTGGACTACACGGTGGACTGCATCCTGGCCACCATGCCGGAAAAGGAGACCCACTGGTACGGGGTCAAGTTCGAGGCATGCCTGCCGGGGCTGATCCGCGCCGTGCAGGGAGACAAGGCGGCGTCCGTCTGAGCCGCCACCTTTCCGGACAAAGCGCCAAAGCGCCGTCCCGGCAGCCTGCCGGGACGGCGCTCTCTTTCGCGGCGGCAGGGGCCTCCGTCACCACTCGTATCGCAGCTCGTCCTTTTGAAATCCGTAATCGTCCAAAAACCGCGCCAGGTCCGCGTCATTGCGGATCAGCACGACCTCCACGAATTTTCCCGTGGCGGTATCCCTATAACCAGCCACCTTCTCGCCGGTACAGATGCTGGCGCGGATGACCGGCTCCTTGCCGGTCCTGTCAAAGGCCGGCGCGCGCTTTTTTCTGCCAAACACTGCCCTCACCCGCTTTCCCAAGGATATAACGCGCATTATACGTGTATGATATTGTACCGCAAACGGCCGCTTCTGGCAATAGGTCCGATCTACCCAGCGCGTTTTGCCTTGCGCCCGGCCGAAAAACATCTTATAATAGGATCAAGGGGGGTTGGACCGTGAAATGGCGACGCACGCCGAAGATGCAATCGCTGAAGGAGACCGTCCACCGCAAACCCGCCGTGGCCGCGGTGTATTTCGTGCTGCGGGCGCTGGTGATCCTCACCATGATCCGGCAGTTCATCAACGGGGACTATGAGAACGTGTTCCTGTGCGCGCTGACGCTGGTGCTGTTCGTGATGCCGGCCTTCCTCGAGCGGCGGCTGCGCATCGACTTTCCCGACACCATGGAGATCGTCATCCTGCTGTTCATCTTCGCCACGGAGATATTGGGCGAGATCCGCTCCTATTACACCACGTTCCCCGGCTGGGACACGGTCATGCACACCCTCAACGGCTTTCTCTGCGCGGCGGTGGGCTTCTCCCTGGTGGATATGCTGGACCGCAACGAGCGGTTCTCCCTGTCCCTGTCGCCGGTGTTCCTGGCGCTGGTGGCGTTCTGCTTTTCCATGACCATCGGGGTGCTGTGGGAATTTTTCGAGTGCGCCGCCGACACGTTCTTCCTCCGGGACATGCAGAAGGACGCCGTTTTGGACGCCATCTCCACCGTGGCCCTGGACCCCACCGGCGGCAACACCCCGGTGGTCATCCGGAACATCGAGGACGTGATCGTGGTCTCCGGCGGCCAGCAGATCCCCTTGGGATTGGGCGGGTATCTGGACGTGGGGCTGCGGGACACCATGAAGGACCTGTTCGTGAACTTCATCGGCGCGGCGGTGTTCTCCAGCATCGGCTATTTCTATCTGATCGGCCGGAGCAAGGGCCGCTTCGCCCGCCGCTTCATCCCCCAGGTGCTGGAGGACGGGGACGCCCCGGAAAAGGCCGAGCCCCCCGCGCAGACTTGACTGATAAGGAGCTGCATAACGTGTATAAGATCCTATTCGTCTGCCACGGCAACATCTGCCGCAGTCCCATGGCCGAATTCGTGATGCGGGACCTGGTGAAACGGCAGGGCCTGGCAAAGCAGTTTCTCATCGCCTCCGCCGCCACCAGCACCGAGGAGATCGGGAACCCCGTCTATCCCCCCGCCCGGCGGATGCTCCAAAAGCACGGCATCGACTGCGCCGGCAAGACCGCCCGGCAGATGACCCGCAGGGACTACGACCAATACGACCTGCTGATCGGCATGGACGGGGCCAATCTGCGCAGCATGCGCCGCATCTGCGGCGGCGACAGGGCCAACAAGCTGCGGCTGCTGCTGGAATACACCGACCGACCCGGCGATGTGGCGGACCCCTGGTATACCGGGGACTTCGAGGCGACCTGGCGGGACGTGAACGACGGCTGCCGGGGCCTGCTGACCGCCCTCCGGGAGGGCTTGACCTGAAACGACCCGCCGGGGTTGACAGAATGCCCCGGCGGGTGTATAATACGTCTATGTTCACGAAACGAGGTTTTATTGAGTACATGAACATTCAGGAAGCGGACATCCTGAACATCCTGGCCCGGGAGCCCTATGCCGGCCAGCGGCAGCTGGCGGAGCGCAGCGGCCACAGTCTGGGCATGGTGAACCGGTGTCTGCGGTCCCTGGCGGCGGAGGGTCTGCTGGACAGGGACATGGCCCCCACGGAGGCGGCCCGGCGGCTGCTGGCCCGCTCCGCGCCGCGCAACGCCGTGATCCTGGCGGCCGGCAGCGGGATGCGGATGGCCCCCGTCAACGTGGAGGTGCCCAAGGGGCTGCTGGAAGTGAACGGGGAGCCGCTGATCGAGCGGGCCATCCGCCAGCTCCACCGGGCCGGCATCCGGGACGTGACCGTCGTGGTCGGCTTCATGAAGGAGCAGTATGAATACCTCATCGACCGATATGGCGTGACGCTGGTGGTGAATCCCGACTGGGCGGCCAAGAACAATCTCCACTCCCTGCTGCTGGTACTGGACCGGCTGTCCAACACCTATGTGATCCCCTGCGACATCTGGTGCGCGTTCGATCCCTTCCGTCCCACGGAGCTCTACTCCTGGTATATGGTCAGCGACCGGCCCGACCATGTCAGCACCGTGCGGGTGAACCGGCGTTCGGAGCTGGCCGTCGTCCCTCCCGCCTCCGGCGGCAACGCCATGATCGGCATCGCCTACCTGGCCGAGCCAGAGGCCGCCGTCGTCCGCCGGCGCATCGCCGCCATGGCGCTGGACCCCCGCCGCCGGGGCTCCTTCTGGGAGGACGCCCTCTACGAAAAGGACAAGATGCTGGTCTACGCCCGGACCGTGCCGGCGGACCAGGTGGAGGAGATCAACACCTGCGCCCAGCTGCAGGACCTGAACAGCGGCGCGGGCCGGGCCGATCCCACCGCCCTCTCCGCCGCCGCGGCGGCTCTGGGCGTCCGGCCGGAGGCGCTGGGCGGCATCTCCCTGATGAAAAAGGGCATGACCAACCGCTCGTTCCTGCTCACCTGCCGGGACCGGCGCTATGTGCTGCGCATCCCCGGTCCAGGCACGGACCGGCTCATCGACCGGGCCGGTGAGGCGGCGGCCTACGCGGCCATCCGGGGCCGGGGGCTGTGCGACGAGCCCCTGCTGATGGACCCGGCCAGCGGCTATAAGCTGACGGCCTGTCTGGAGCGGGCCCGGACATGCGACGCGTCGGACCGCGCAGACGTGGAAAAGTGCATGGCCCTGCTGCGGTCGTTCCACGGCATGGACCTCGCCGTAGAGCGCCGGTTCGACCTCTTCGAGCGGCTGGATTTTTATGAGTCCCTCTGGGACGGAGCCCCCTCCGCCTACCGGGACTACCGCGAGACGAAGGCGAACGTGCTGTCCCTGCGGGATTACATCGAGGCCCACGCGGCGCGGCCCTGCCTGGCCCACATCGACCCGGTGCCGGACAACTTCCTGTTCGTGCCCCTGCCCGGCGGGCGGGAGGAGCTGCAGCTCATCGACTGGGAATACGCCGGCATGCAGGACCCCCATGTGGACATCGCCATGTTCGGCATCTACGCCCTGTACGGCCGGGAACAGATGGATGGTCTCATCGACGCCTACTTCCCCGAGGGCTGCCCCGAGAGCACCCGCACAAAAATCTATTGCTATGTGGCCGTCTGCGGGCTGATCTGGAGCAACTGGTGCGAGTATGAGCGCGGTCTGGGCGTGGATTTCGGCGCGTACTCCCTGCGGCAGTACCGCTACGCCAAGGAATATTACCGGCTGGCCCGGGAGAGGATGGAGCGAGAGCATGGGCTATAAAGTGGACAACGCGGTGATCATGGCCGCCGGCACCTCCAGCCGGTTCGCCCCTCTGAGCTACGAGAAGCCCAAGGCCCTGTTTGAGGTGAAGGGCGAGGTGCTCATCGAGCGGCAGATCCGCCAGCTGTACGAGGCGGGCGTGCCGGAGGTGATCGTGGTCACCGGCTACAAGCAGGAGCAGTTCGCCTATCTCGCGGAAAAATTCGGCGTGCGCCTGGTGTACAACCCGGAGTACCTGACCCGCAACAACACCGGCAGCATCCACGCCGTCCGGGACCGGATGGGCAGCACCTATCTGTGCTCGGCGGACAACTACTTCGCCGTAAACCCCTTCGAGACCGAGGTGGAGGACAGCTACTACGCCGCCGAATACGCCGACGGCCCCACGGAGGAATGGTGCATGCAGGCGGACGGGTCCGGCCGCATCTGCCAGGTGCAGATCGGCGGCCGCGACGCCTGGTACATGATGGGCCACACCTTCTGGAGCCGGGACTTCACCCGGAAGTTCCTGGACCTGCTGGAGGCGGAGTACGACGAGCCGGAGACCGCCGCCAAGCTGTGGGAGAGCTTTTTCATCCGCCATCTGGACCAGCTGGACATGACCATCCGCAAGTACCCGCCGGGGCATATCTATGAGTTCGACTCCCTGGACGATCTGCGCGCCTTTGACGAAAGCTACGTCGCCGACGCCCGCTCCCCCATCCTGGCGGACACCGCCGCCCGTCTGGGCTGCGCCCAGGGGGACATCCGGTCCATCCGGGCCCTCACCGGCGGCACCGCCGAGGCGGAGGGCTTTGCCTTCACCGCCCCGGGCGGACAGTACAAGTACATTTACAAAACCAAAAGGATCGAGAGGATATGACCATGGAGCAAAGAGACCTGGGGACCGTGAAGTCCCTTCTCCGCACAGCGATCGGCCGGGACGGCTATGCCGCCATCCGGCGGCTGGGCGGACTGACCAACCGGACCTACCACGTGACCATGCCCGAGGGGGACGAGTACGCGGTGCGGGTGCCCGGCGACGGGACGGAGGAGATGATCGTCCGCTCGGACGAAAAGGTGAGCACGGAGCTGGCCTGCCGGCTGGGCATCGACGCGGAGCTTCTGTACTTCGGCCCCGAGGGCACGAAGGTCACCCGCTACCTCCCCGCCGCCGAGACCATGTCCCCCGAGGCTATGCGCCGGCCGGAGCACATCCGCCAGGCGGCGGAGCTGCTGCGCACGCTGCACACCTGCGGCGAGGACACGGGCGTGCCCTTCGAGGTGTTCGAGATGGCCGCCACCTATGAGCGGGTCATCCGGGAAAACCACGTGCCCCTCTATGACGACTACGAGGCCGTGAAGGCCCGGGTCATGGCCATCAAGGAGGCCCTGGAGGCCGGCCATGAGCGGAAGCTGGTGCCCTGCCACAACGACCCGCTGTGCGAGAACTGGATCGTGTCCCAGGGCCGGATGTACCTGGTGGACTGGGAGTACGCCGGCATGAACCTGGGCATGTGGGACCTGGCGGACGTGTCCATCGAGGCCGCCTACGACGGGACCCAGGACGCGCTGCTGCTGGACGCCTATTTCGGCCGCCCGGTGACCGCCTATGAAAAGCAGAGCTTCCTGGGCAACAAGCTCTATCTGGACTATCTCTGGACCCTGTGGGGCCTGACGCGGGTGCCTTTCGACGGGGAGCCCATGGTCCAATACGCCCTGGAGCGGTACGTCCGTCTGAAGGGCAACCTGCAGGCTTACGAAACCATCAGCAAGGAGGATTGAAACAATGTTCAGCGGATTGGTAGCCGGTATCCTTTGGGGCCTGGACACGGTGATCCTGGGCGTGGCCCTGGCCATGAGCGAGTTCGTCTCCACGGAGCAGGCGGTGTTTCTGGCGCCCTTCGTCAGCACCTTCCTGCACGACGCCTGCTCGTCCCTGTGGATGCTGCTATATATGGGCGTCAAAAAGCAGTATAAAAACGTCATCCGGGCCCTCAAGACCCGCAGCGGCAAATTCATCGTCCTGGCGGCCCTGCTGGGCGGGCCCATCGGCATGAGCGGCTATGTGGCCGCCATCAACTACATCGGTCCGGCCTATACGGCCATCATCTCCTCCCTGTTCCCGGCTCTGGGCGCCTTTTTGTCCTACATCTTCCTCAAGGAGAAGATGACGCCCCTGCAGCTGGGCGGTCTGCTGGTGAGCATCGTGGGCGTCATCGTGCTGGGCTACACCCCCGGCGGCATCCCCGAGGGCAGCAACCTGCTGCTGGGCTTCGGCTGCGCCATCCTGTGCTGCGTGGGCTGGGCCGCCGAGGCGGTCATCTGCGCCTACGGCCTGAAGGACCCGGACATCACCGACGAGCACGCCCTGCAGATCCGCCAGCTCACCTCCGCCATCTTCTACGGCGTGGTGATCCTGAACGTGCTCCGGGGCTGGCGCTTCACGGTGAGCCTGGTCCCCACCACCTGCATGGCGGTGATCGCCCTGTCCGCCCTGTTCGGCACGGCCTCCTATGTGTTCTATTACAAGGCCATCGTCAAGATCGGCGCGGCCAAGGCCATGGCCCTGAACATCACCTATTCCGCCTGGTCCATCGTCTTTGCCCTGCTTTTGCTGCACACCCTGCCCGACGCCAAGAGCATCATCTGCGGCGTCGTGATCGTGGCCGGCTCCATCGTGGCCGCCACGGACATCAAGGAGCTGGTGGGCAAAAAGCACTGATCCCTCAGACACATCTCCCGGCAGCCAACGGCTGCCGGGATTTTTGCGGCCAATCTGTGCAAAACGGAAAAAATACGGACAGCACTTGCAAAACCGGGCCGTCTCGACTATACTGTATTAGCCCGATTTCATAAGGAAAGGTAATGTCTATGAAAAGCTATCTTGATATGAACGCGCAGGAACTGGCCGCGGAGCTGGCCGCTGTCAGCGCCCGGTACGCCGCCCTGAAGGCCGTCCCCCGGAGCCTGAACATGGCTCGGGGCAAGCCCAATCCCGCCCAGCTGGACCTGTCCATGGAGATGCTGGCGCTGGACCCGGCCAGCCTCACCCACACCGCCAAGGGCGCGGACACCCGCAACTACGGCGAGCCCACCGGCATCGACGAATGCAAGGCGCTGTTCGCCGACGTGCTGGGGGTGGAGCCCGGCAACATCATCGTGGGCGGCCAGTCCAGTCTGAACCTGATGTATGACTGCGTCGTGCGGGCGCTGCTGCTGGGCGTCTATGGGGGCGCTGAGCCCTGGGGCCGGCAGGGTCCCCTGAAGTTCCTGTGCCCGGTGCCCGGCTATGACCGCCACTTTGCCGTCACCGCCGAATTCGGCTTTGAGCTGATCAACATCCCTATGCTGCCCACCGGACCGGACATGGCGCTGGTGAAAAAATACGTGGAGTCCGACCCGTCCGTGAAGGGCATCTGGTGTGTGCCCAAGTATTCCAACCCCTCCGGCATCACCTATTCCGACGACACCGTCCGCGCCTTCGCGGCTTTGAAGCCCGCGGCGGACGATTTCCGCATCTTCTGGGACAACGCCTACTGCGTGCACACCTTCGAGGAGGAGGGCGACGAGCTGCTGAACATCTTCGACGCCTGCCGGGAGGCCGGCTCGGAGGACATGGTCTATGAGTTCGCCTCCACCAGCAAGATCACCTTCGGCGGCGCGGGCGTGTCCGTGATCGCCGCCAGCGAGAACAACATCAAGCTCCTCTCCAAGCAGCTGGGCATCCAGACCATCGGCCACGACAAGATCAACCAGCTGCGCCACGTCCTGTTCCTCAAGGACGCCGCCGGCGTCAAGGCTCACATGAAAAAGCACGCCGCCATCATCAAGCCCAAGTTCGACTGCGTGCTGAACGCCCTGGACAGCGAGATCGCCCCCCTGGGCATCGCCTCCTGGAACCGGCCCCGCGGCGGCTACTTCGTGGCCTACGAGGGCCTGCCCGGCACCGCCGCCCGCTGCGTGGGGCTGTGCAAGGAGGCCGGCATGGTGCTGACCGGCGCCGGCGCCCCCTTCCCCTATGGCAAGGACCCCAAGGACAACGTGATCCGCATCGCGCCCACCTTCCCCTCCCTGGAGGAGCTGGAGCAGGCCATGGAGCTGTTCTGCGTGGCGGCAAAGCTGGCCGCGCTGGAGGTCCTCTCGGCGAAATAACGCAAAACATGAGAATAACGCGCTCTCTGCCAGGCAGAGGGCGCGTTATTGCATGCCCGCCGGGGGCTTTTTATTCCTGGAACAGCGGCGTGGACAGGTACCGGTCGCCGGTGTCCGGGAACAGGACCACGATGGTCTTGCCCTCGTTCTCCGGCCGCCTGGCCAGCTCGACGGCCGCCCAGAGCGCCGCGCCGGAAGAGATGCCCACCAGCACGCCCTCCGTCCTGCCCACCATGCGCCCGGCGGCGAAGGCGTCGTCGCTCTCCACGGGGATGACCTCGTCATAGATACCGGTGTTCAGCACCGCCGGCACGAAGCCCGCGCCGATGCCCTGGATCTTGTGGCTGCCGGCCTTGCCCTTCGACAGCACCGGCGAGTCGGCCGGCTCCACGGCCACCACACGGACGGCCGGGTCCTGCTCCTTCAAATACTCCCCCACGCCCGTGAGGGTGCCGCCGGTGCCCACACCGGCCACGAAGATGTCCACCTTTCCCTCCGTGTCCCGCCAGATCTCCGGGCCGGTGGTGGCCTTGTGCATGGCCGGGTTGGCCGGGTTCACGAACTGGCCGGGGATGAGGGCCCCCGGGATGGCCGCGGCGATCTCGTCCGCCTTGGCGATGGCGCCCTTCATGCCCTTGGCCCCCTCGGTGAGCACCAGCTCCGCGCCGTACGCCTTGAGCAGGTTCCGCCGCTCCACGCTCATGGTGTCCGGCATGGTGAGGATGACCCGGTATCCCTTGGCGGCGGCCACGGCGGCCAGGCCGATGCCCGTGTTGCCGGAGGTGGGCTCCACGATCACCGAACCGGGCTTCAGCTTCCCGGAAGCCTCCGCGTCCTCGATCATCGCCTTGGCGATGCGGTCCTTCACGGACCCGGCGGGGTTGAAATACTCCAGCTTCGCCAATACCGTCGCCTTCAGACCCAGCTTTCTCTCCAAATTGGTCAGCTCCATCAGCGGCGTGCCGCCGATGAGCTCCGTCAAAGAGTGATAGATCGCCATATTAATTCTCCCCTATTTCCCATTGGTTTAATATGTTTTATGGGTATTTCCATTATACACCCGCCCGCCCCTATGTCAATCCCTTTTTGCAAAAAAGAACGGGGGAGACCGCTTCTCTGGGAAGCGTCTCCCCCGGCTCAGTATTCTCGATTCAATCCACCTTGCTGACGGTCTTTCCGACCGCATCCTGGATAAAGGCGCGGAACTGGTCCGCCGTACCGCCGGTGAGCCGGCGCTTATCGTAGACCTGGACGTGGCTGGCGCTGAACAGGAACACGAAATAGTCCTCCGTCTCCGCCACCGCCTGGATCGCTTCATAGCTGAACTGGGTCGTCCCCAGCGCCGTCACGGAGGTATAGCCTTCCGGGCCAAACGTGGTCCTGACGCTCCGCGTCGCCGGCAGCGTCCGCTTCAGCGCGAGGGCGCCGTTGAGCCGGTCCTCAAAAAGGAGCACCGCCACGAGGATGGCGCCCGCCAGGACCGTCACCGCCCCAGGCACGCCCAGCCTCTCGCCCCTGGCGATCCTTCCGGCGACCAGCAGCACCGCCAGCGCAGCCACGATCCAGCCGAAGATATGGGTCCGCCGGCTGTGGCCCCGGCGCACGGTCCGGCGCAGCACCCTGGCCATGGCCGTCATGGCCCGCCGGTCATATTCCGTCTCGAAGGTGAACATGTCCTGCCTCCTCAGATCATGTAGTCGTCCCCGGCGGAGGCGGACGCCCGGTTCACCAGGTCCTCCAGCGTCACGTTCCCCAGATAGTCGGTCATGACCTTATACAGGCCCGTCCACATGTCCACCGTGGGGCACTGGGCGCACCGGTCGCAGGAGGCGCTGTCGTTCTCCAGGCACTCCACCGGGGCCAGGCTGCCCTCCACCAGCTCCAGGATCTCGCCCACGGTGTAGTCCTTCGGGGCACGGGCCAGCTTATAGCCCCCCTGGGGGCCGCGGGTGCCCTTCACCAGCCCCGCCCGGCTCAGCTGGGTGACGATCTGCTCCAGATACTTCTGGCTCAGCTCCTGCCGGGCGGCCACGTCCTTGAGGGTCACCAAGCCCTCCCCGCTGTGCTGGGCCAGGTCCACCATGGTCCGCAGGGCATACCTGCCTCTCGTCGAGATCTTCATGACGCCGACCTCTTTTCTGAAAAGTTCATAATTTTGATGCCGTTTTGATGCAGCTTTGAAGCCGGAATGATGCCGCCGGCTCCTAAACTTGTCCCATCCAGTGAAAGAGAGGGCGGAGGATGCGCGGCGTCATCGTGTTGATAGGGCTGGGAGCCTATCTCATCTACTGTCTCTGGGACAGGACCCTTCTCTAGTTCTCCCTCCGCCGCCCCGAAAGGGGCGGTTTTTGCGCCTTACAGGACATACTTTTTCAGCGGCGGGATCAGAGACATGACCCAGGACGCAAAGAACGAGATCAGCGTAAAAGCGGAGAAGAATACGACCATCATAAGCGGATATGCTTTATAATTCGCCGGCGTGAGATGAAAAACCTTATAAACCAGATTCATGAACACCGGATGCGTCAAATAGACGCCAAAGCAAAGCCGATCCAACTTCCACAGCGCACCCTTCCACCGCTCGGGTACATGAACGCCCTTGAAAAGACAGACAACGCAGCAAGTAACGAATGGCACAAGGACCGGGAGCAGCGGGATCTCATTGGAAGAAACTCTTTCAAATATCGCGGCAACGCCGATGAACAATGCCGGTATCACTGCGCACAGCTTCTTGCTGCGGAAAACACGCGGGGTCTCATCCGCCAGATATCTCCCGAGCAGCAGGTAAAACACCGGAGCTGTGATCGGCGATTCGAAACCGATCTTAGTCCCCGCGATACTGTCAAACAGCGGTATGCAAAAATCGTACAGCAGCAGCAACAGCAGCACATATTCCTGCGCGCGGCGCGGCGCTCCGTCTGTAAACCCCTTAAAGGCCGGCAGAAACAGATAGACCCCCACCATCGTGTACAGATACCATAGATGCCCCCAGCTCTCTCCGTTCAGCGTATTGACGAAGGCCTTCCAAATCAGAGCCAGCGAGACCGTTCTCTCAAAGAAGAACAACTCCAAAAACGAAAACGGAACGCCAGAGAGAAAGATGGCCAATACCAGGCGTGCTGCATACTTACGAACGCACAGACGCGGCGTCAGCCGACGCTCTGGCTGCAGCATCAGCATTCCCGTGATCGTAATGAATACCGGAACATGCCAAGACAGGCAGACGGCTACCGTATCAAAAAACCACGCCTGTGTATCAGACAGCGCAAACATACCAGGATTCTCGACGAGCCCAGCGCCCATATGTCCAAATATGACCGCAAGAGTCGCCGCTATGCGCAGCAAACTAATATCTGCTTGCTTGCTTGCTTGCTTGCTTGCTTGCTTGCTTGCTTGCTTGCTTGCTTGCTTGCTTGCTTGCTTGCTTGCTTGCTAAGATTGTCGTCCCGCATGTCACTTTTGTCAACTCCTTACTTCCCCATGGCCGCCTGCACATCCGCCTCGCAGGAGCGCATGGCCAGGATGGTCTTTTCCATCAGCGTCTCCAGGGGCCAGCCCAGCATATCCGCGCCCTTTTGGATGACCTCCCGGCTGCAGCCGGCGGCGAAGGTGGCGGTCTTGAACTTCTTTTTCAGGCTCTTGACCTCCATGTCCTGCACGCTCTTGCTGGGCCGCATGAGGGCCGCCGCGCCGATCAGGCCCGTGAGCTCGTCGGCGGCGAAGAGCACCTTTTCCATCTCCAGGGTGGGCTCCATGTCCACCCCCGTCAGGCCCCAGCCGTGGCTGCACGCGGCGTGGACGGTGGCCTCGTCCACCCCGGCCTCGCGCATGAGCTGCTGCTGCCTGACGCAGTGCTCTTCCGGCCACATCTCAAAGTCCAGGTCGTGCAGCAGGCCCACCGTGGCCCAGAAATCCGCCTGGTCGCCGTAGCCCAGGTCATTGGCGTACCAGCGCATGACCCCCTCCACCGTCAGCGCGTGCTGCAGGTGGAAGCGGTCGTGATTGTACTTCGTGAGAAGCTCCCACGCCTTTTCCCGTTCCATCAAAGTTCCTCCGTTTTCCATATGGTCCCGCCGCCCAGCACCGTGTCCCCGTCATAGAGCACCACGGCCTGGCCCGGCGCGATGGCCCGCTGGGGCTCGTCAAATTCCACCGTCAGCTCATCCGGCCCCGTCTGGGTCACCGTGGCGGGCTGCTCGGCGTGTTTATACCGGATGCGGGCCCGGCAGCGGATGGGCCCGTCCAGCCTTTCAAAGGCGATGAGGTTGATGTCCCGGGCGGTGAGCCGCCGGGAAAAGAGCCGGTCGTTGTCCGTGAGGGTGACGGTATTGTCCCGCAGGCTCTTGCGAGCCACATAGAGCCGCCGGCCCCCGCTGACGCCCAGGCCCCGCCGCTGGCCGATGGTGTAGGCGATGATCCCCTCGTGGCGGCCCAGCACATGGCCGGCCTCGTCCACGAAGTCCCCCGCCGGATAGTCCCGGCCGGTGTAGCCCCGGATGAAAGCGGCATAGTCCCCGTCGGGGACGAAGCAGATGTCCTGGCTGTCCCGCTTGCGGGCGTTGAGAAAGCCGTTCTCCTCCGCCAGGGCCCGGACCTGGTCCTTGGCAAGGCCCCCCAGGGGGAACCGGACGTGGGCCAGCTGGTCCTGGGTCAGCATATAGAGCACGTAGCTCTGGTCCTTCTCCCCGTGGACGGCCTTTTTCAGCAGCCACCGGCCGCCGGCGTCCCGCTCCACCCGGGCGTAATGGCCCGTGGCGATCACGTCGCAGCCCAGCGTCCGCCCCTTTTCCAAAAGCCGGGAGAATTTCATGTACCGGTTGCAGTCGACGCAGGGATTGGGGGTCAGCCCCTCCTCATAGGCGCGGACGAACCGGCCGATCACCTGCCGGTCGAATTCCCCGGCCATATTGAACACATAAAAAGGTATTCCCAGCCGCATGGCCACGCTCCGGGCGTCCATGGCGTCGTCGGCGGTGCAGCAGGTCTTGTCCCCCGCCGTCTCGCCGGCCCAGAGCTTCATGGTGACGCCCAGGCACTCGTAGCCCGCCCGGGTCATCAGCAGCGCGGCCACAGAGCTGTCCACGCCGCCGGACATGGCGATCAGCGCCTTATCAGCCATCGTTCTCGTCCTTTATCATGATCTCCGCCGCCACGCCCAGCAGTATCACGATGCCGCCCGCCACGCCGGCCGCCGCCAGCTTTTCTCCCAGGATGACCCGGGAGAAGAGCGCCGTCATCACCGGCGCGGTGCATTGCAGCAGCGCCGCACGGCGGGAGGGGATATATCGCAGCGCGGTATTCTGTAAAAAGTATCCGGCGATGGTGCAGCCCAGGGCCTGATACGCGATACCGGCCCATACCTGCCAGCCCGTATAGGCAAACTGCCATGCGCCGCCCACGGTCAGCTGGCATGCCAGCGCCATCACCGCCGAGCACGCCGTCATCATGGCGGTGAGGGTGATGGGGTCCACCTTGCTCAGGGACCGCCGGCCGAATACCAGCGAGCCCGCCAGCAGCAGCGCCTGGGTCATCGCGAGCGCCTCACCCGGTCCGAAGCGGGAAAGGCCGCCCCGGCCGCACAGCAGGTAAAGCCCCGCCAGCACCAGCGCCAGGATAGGCACATGCCGCCAGCTGTAACGCTTGCGGAACACCGCCAGCGCCAGCAGCGGCGTGAGCACCGAGGAAAGCGAGCGCAAAAACGCGCAGTTGGTGGCGGCGGTGCGCTCCACCGCCATATTGCCTACGATGAACGCCCCGCCCATGCACAGGCTGGGCAGCAGCCAGTCCGTCACACGGCATGCCCGCAGCCCCGCTGTGATGCGCCTGCCGAACAGGACAAACAATACCGCCAGTGCGAAAAAGTAGCGGATGACCATCACGGGATATACCGGCGCGACCCGGTAGACCAGCTTGGAGATGGGGTCGCCCATACCGTAGATGACGCTCTGGGCCAATATCAGCCCATAGGCCCACCGGCCCCGGGTGCCAGCGGCCGGCGCGGTGGTCCGCATATCCGCTTACTCCTCCGCAGGGGCCTGATCGTGCTCGTGGGCACAGCTGTCGCAGCCGAACATGGCCGGATCGTAGGCGATGCCGCTCTTGTCATAGTAGTCCTTCACCGCGGCGCGCACCGCCTCCTCCGCCAGCACGGAGCAGTGCAGCTTATGGGCGGGCAGGCCGTCCAGCGCCTGGGCCACGGCCTTGTTGCTCAGCTCCAGGGCCTCGGTGATGGGCTTGCCCTTGATCATCTCCGTGGCCATGGAGGAACTGGCGATGGCGCTGCCGCAGCCAAAGGTCTTGAATTTCACGTCGGTGATGATGCCGTCCCGGACCTTGATATACATGCGCATGATGTCGCCGCAGACGGCGTTGCCCACCTCGCCGATGCCGTCGGCGTCGGGCATCTCCCCCACGTTCCGGGGGTTCTGGAAATGGTCCATGACGGTCTCGCTGTAAAGTGGCATTGGTAAAGCTCCCTTCTTATATCAGGTGAGGCGTGACGCCCCGCTCCAGTTCGTCCCACACCGGGGACATATCCCGCAGGTATCGCACCACCTCGGGCACGACCTGCAAAATGTGGTCGATCTCCTCGGGGGTGTTCCAGCTGTCCACGCTCAGGCGCAGACTGCCGTGGGCGATCTCATGGGGCAGGCCCAGGGCCAGCAGCACATGGCTGGGGTCCAGGGACCCAGAGGTGCAGGCGCTGCCGGAGGAGGCGGCCACGCCCTTCTGGTCCAGCCACAGCAGCAGACCCTCCCCCTCGATGCCCTCGAAGCAGAAATTCACCGTGCCGGGCGCCCGCTTTTCCCGGTCGCCGTTGAGGCGGCTGTGGGGGATCTGGGACAGGCCCTCGATGAGCCTCTCCCGCAGGCCGGTGACATAGGCCATGTGCTGCTCCAGGTCCGTGGTGGCCTCCTGAAGCGCCGCCGCCATGCCCACGATGCCGGGGATGTTCTCCGTGCCGCCCCGCTTGCCCCGCTCCTGCTGGCCGCCCTCGATCACGTTCACCAGGGCGATGCCCTTCCGGGCATAGAGCGCGCCCACGCCCTTGGGCCCGTGGAACTTGTGGGCCGCCAGGGAGAGCATATCCACCCCCAGGTCCTTCACGTTCACGGGGATGTGGCCCACGGCCTGGACCGCGTCGGTGTGACAGAGCACGCCCTTCTCCCGGCAGACCTTCGCGATGTCCGCGATGGGCTGGACCGTGCCGATCTCGTTGTTGACGAACATGACGGTCACCAGCGCCGTGTCGGGCCGGATGGCCGCCGCCACGTCCTCCGCCGTGACCACGCCGTTCTCATGCACAGGCAGGAGCGTGATCTCGTAGCCCTCGTTTTCCAGTTTCTTCAAGGTGTGCAGCACCGCGTGGTGCTCGAAGGCGGTGGAGATGATGTGTTTTTTCCCTTTCCGGGCGCCCAGGGCCGCGCCGGTGAGGATGGCCTGGTTGTCGGCCTCGCTGCCGCAGCCGGTGAAGTAGATCTCCCGGGCCTCGGCGCCCAGAGCCGCGGCCACGGTCTCCCGCGCCCACAGCAGGCCCTCCGCGGCCCGCTGGCCGGGAGAGTGGAGACTGGAGGCGTTGCCGTAGGTCTCCGTGAAATAGGGCAGCATGGCCTCCAGGGCCTTGGGACTCAAAGCCGTGGTGGCCGCGTTGTCAGCATAAACATACATGGTGTCAAGCTCGCCTCTCTGCGTGATTTTTTCTTCCGAGAGGTAGTATATCCCCCATTTCCTACCCTGTCAACGGGTTTTGGAAGATTTCCCACCGATTTTCAGGAAAATCAAAGACCGGGAGGGGCTCATACCTCTCCCGGTCATTCGGTTTTCCGGCTCAGCTGCCGATCTTGAGGAATAGGTCGTTGCACAGCCCGCCGGTGGCGTTGAAGGTGGCCGCCTCGAAGATCACGTCCTGGACGCCGTAGGTCTCCACCATGTGGGAGACGGTCTCGTCGGTATAGCGGAAGTCCACCCAGTAGGTGTATTCATAGTGATCCACCAGCCAGGGGATGAAGGCGTTGCCGTAGGAGTCCTTGATGACCATGACGGCGGAGCCGTCGTGGATGTTGGGGTTGTGCAGGCTGGAGAAGGGCTGGTCCGCCGCGGAGAACACGCAGTACCACTCGGAGTCAGGGTAGTCGAACATGTCGTTGATGATGCGCCAGTCGTACTCGGAGCCGTCCCGCTGCTTCATGTGCATATCCCGGTCGTTGGGGTCGTCGGCGTTGACGCACATGGGATACCAGGCGTAGACCGTGTCCGGGTTGGCGGCCAGCTGGGCGGACTTGTTGCTGGCGGTATAGTAGCTGCCCAGATAGGCGTTCTGGCCGAAGGAGGTGGTCCTGAACTGGCTCAGCTCATGGGGCGTCCAGCCCTTCAAGCCGCAGAACACCCGGTAGGCGTAATAGGAGCCCAGCTGGGTCCAGTGGTGGTCGGTGTGGAAGTAGATATACTCGGCGTTGTGCTCCCGCAGGGTGTCATAGACCATGATAGGGGTGATGCCCGGGTCCAGCTTGCTGCTGATATACTCGATGGCGGCGCCCTCGTCGCTGGAGCCCATATGGGACCAGACGTTCTCGTCCAGCATGACGCTGGCGCTGATGGGCACGTTCATGATATACATGTTCACCTTGCCGCCGATGTTCTTGTAGATCTGGTTCATGGTGCTGATATAGTTATCGGTGCTGCTCTGGCTGAACCCGTACATGCCGTAGGCGCAGTTGTTGGTGATATAGATGCTGCCGGAGAACTCGCCCAGAGTGTGGACGGTGCCGTCAGGCAGCGGGGTCGCCGTGGGGATGGGCGTGGCCGTGGGGGGCGCGTCGGGATCAGCCGGGGCGTTGGGGTCCGGCACCGGGTCCGAGGGGATGGCGTCATTGGGCATGGTGCCGCCCACCAGCTGGGTGGTGCGGATGCCGTAATGCTCCTCCATGGCCAGATCCGCGCTGATCAGGTCCTCCCGCATGGGATAGGTGTCCGCGTACCAGGTGTCCACGCCGGAGAAGAAGCTGCCGTCCCACAGGCCGGCAAGGGTGAACGCCGGGAACTTGGTCAGCTCCCGCTTCTCCACGGTGGAGGTGTCCGGCCGGGGCCAGACGATGCCCACCACGAACATGACCAGCAGCGTCAGCGCGAAGGCCCCCGCCTTCATATAGCGGATCATGTCGTTTTGCTGTTCCCGGGCCTGGTCCCTTTGCTGCCGGGCGGTATTTTTCTGTTCCCGATCCATAGGGCGATCCTCCGATCAGAACTGGAAGTAGAGGAAGGGGTTGTAGCTGTCCCCCACCAGGGCCATGGCCGACACCAGCAGCAGCAGCACCGGATGGACGATGTCCCACACGCCGTTGACGAAGAACAGCGCCTCCGAGCGCCGGGCCAGATTCTCCAAGATCTGCCGCAGGCCCTTCCCCACCGGGGTGCAGGCCACCACGGCGAAGATGAGGAAAAAGAGGTTGTTCTTGAACAGCAGCGACACCGTGGCGTTGGAAAAGCCGTTGTGGTTGAGCCCGAACAGGCCCTTGATGGCCGTGCCCAGCAGGTGCATATCCGTGAACTTGAAGATGATCCAGCTGAACATCACCAGCAGCAGCACGCCGCCGTGGCGGACCACCTGGGGCAGGAACCGCTGGGCGTCCTTTCCCAGCACATACCGCTCGATGCCCAGCAGCAGGCCGAAGTAGAGCCCCCAGAGGATGAAGTTCCAGCTGGCCCCGTGCCACATGCCCGTCAGGAACCACACGACGGCCAGATTCAGGATCTGCCGGCCCGTAGAGCAGCGGCTGCCGCCCAGGGGGATGTACACATAGTCCCGGAAGAAGGAGCTCAGGGAGATATGCCACCGCCGCCAGAACTCGGTGATGGAGCCGGAGATGTAAGGATAGTTGAAGTTCTCTTTATAATGGAACCCGCACATCAGTCCCATGCCGATGGCCATGTCCGAATAGGCGGAGAAGTCCAGATAGATCTGCAGCGTGAAGGCCGCCGCCCCCAGCAGCACGCCCATGGCGGGCACCGCCGCCAGCGCCTCGGCGTCGGACAACAGAAGCTGGTCGGCGATGACGGCGCAGCCGTTGGCCAGCACCGCCTTTTTGGCCAGGCCGACGGTGAACCGGCTGATGCCCGCGCCCACCTCCTTGGGGGTGGTCCGGCGGCGGACGATGTCCTCGTTCACGTCCTTATAGCGGACGATGGGCCCGGCAATGCACTGGTGGAACAGACTGGCATACAGCAGCAGCATCCAATACTTCGGCTGGGCCTCCACCTCTCCCCGGTACACGTCCACCACGTAGCTGAGCAGCTGGAAGGTATAAAAGGAGATGCCGATGGGCAGCGCGATCTGGGGGATGACCTTCGGGAAGCCGGTCAGGCTCTGCAGGTTGCCCAGCAGGAACCCGGTGTATTTGAAGATGCCCAGGATCACCAGGCACAGCCCCACCGTGATGGCCAGCAGCAGCTTGGCCAGGCCCGTGCCCTCGTTCATCTGGATGAAGATGGCCCCCACCCAGCAGATCAGCACCATCCCCAGCAGCAGCAGCAGATACCGGGGCCCGGCCCAGCTGTAGAACACCAGGGAGAACGCCAGCATGGCGATATTTTTCGCGCGGGGAGATTTCAACAGGAGCTGACTGAGCAGGTTCGCCGGCAGAAACAGAAAGACGAACAGCATACTGGAAAAGACCACGGCCGCACCTCGATAACATGTATTTCAAACCAATGGACGGTATGCAAGCGCTTAGGAATATTATATCGTTTTACATAATACTTCAATCGGTGGAAAAAATAAAGAGAAAAAATCGAATTTGGCGATTTTTTTCCGCGCGCCCCCACAGAACAGCGCCCGCCTGGCCGGCGGGCGCTGTTTTTGATATCCAGATCATTCCATTTCTCTGCTCAGCCGGGCCACCGCGGCGGCCATGGCGTCCCACTTGCGCTCCATGTCCGCCACCAGCTTGAACTGGGTCCGCGCCCGGTCCAGGTTGTGCTCCGGCCGGTGGACGGCAAAGTACACGTCCCCCTCCAAGTAGTCGGTCAAAAACCGCACCCCGCACTCCAGCGTCATGATCTTCGCCCCCAGCGGCAGCGTCTGCTTCTCCCGCTCCGTCAGTCCCGGGCACGCTTCCAAAAAGCCTCTCGTGAACGTCTCGAAGGCGTCCATGCTCATCTCCATTTTGCTCAGGTCCTTCTCATCCTCCGCGGCCGTGGCCGCCCCGAACCGGATGGAGTCCCCGAAGTCATAGGCCGCCAGGCCCGGCATCACCGTGTCCAGATCGATCACGCACAGCGCCTTGCGCGTCCGGGCGTCCAGCATCACGTTGTTGAGCTTGGTGTCGTTGTGGGTCACCCGGGTGGGCAGCTCGCCGCTGTCCCGCATCCGCTGCAGCGCGCCGGCCTCCTCCTCCCGCGCCAGGACGAAGTCGATCTCCGGCTGGACCTGCTTCGCCCGGCCCAGCTTATCTGCCGCCAGGGCCCGGCGGAGCTTCCGGTACCGGTCCGGGGTGTTGTGGAAATTGGGGATGGTCTCGTGCAGGGTCTCGGCGGGGAAGTCCGCCAGCTGGTTCTGGAAGGTGCCGAAGGCGATGGCGCTCTGGTAAAAGTCGTCCAGGGTCTCCGGGGCCTGCAGGCAGATGCCGTCCCCCACAAAGTCGAACAGCCGCCATATGTTGCCCTTCCCGTCGTCCCAGAACATCCGCCCGTCCACCGTGGGGTTCAGACGCAGACAGCCCCGGGGATCGTCGGTCTTTTTCTCCAGAAAGTCGATCACGGCGGTCACGTTCTCCATGAGCCCCTCCGGGTCGGGGAACACGGCGCCGTTGATGCGCTGGAGGATGTACTGTCTGCCGGCGTCCGTACAGACCAGATAGGTGCGGTTGATGTGGCCGCAGCCGTATGTCTTGCAGCGGACGGGCGTCCCGTCCAATTTGAATCGATAGATGGCGTTTTGCATGCGGGTCCCTCTCATTGATATATTCTGTATCAACAACTGGTGTATTATAGCGCACCTTGCCGCCGATGAAAAGCCCCGTTTTTCGTCACGGCCCATTTTTGCGTCACATTCGTCTCATTGACATTCCCTGCCGGATAGATTATACTGTATTTTGTATGTTTTTGTGGATGCCTTCGCCATATGAGCGAAGCCGACAACTTAGATAGACGAGGATTTGCGACATGACAAAGTACATTTTTGTGACCGGCGGCGTGGTATCCGGCCTGGGCAAGGGCATAACCGCCGCCTCCCTGGGCCGGCTCTTGAAGTCCAGGGGGCTGAAGGTGGCCGCCCAGAAGCTGGACCCCTACATCAACGTGGACCCGGGGACCATGAGCCCTTACCAGCACGGGGAGGTCTACGTCACCGAGGACGGCGCGGAGACCGACCTGGACCTGGGCCACTATGAGCGGTTCATCGACGAGGACCTGAACAAGTACTCCAACCTGACCACCGGCAAGGTGTACTGGAACGTGCTGAACAAGGAGCGCCGGGGCGAGTACCTGGGCTCCACCGTGCAGATCATCCCCCACATCACCAACGAGATCAAAGAGTTCATTTATAACGTCGGCAAAAAGACCAACGCCGACGTGGTCATCACCGAGATCGGCGGCACCACCGGCGACATCGAGAGCCAGCCCTTCCTGGAGGCCATCCGCCAGGTGGGCCACGAGGTGGGCAAGGAGAACGCCCTGTTCATCCACGTGACCCTGGTGCCCTTCATCAGCGGCAGCGACGAGCACAAGACCAAGCCCACCCAGCACTCCGTCAAGGAGCTGCAGGGCATGGGCATCGCCCCGGACATCATCGTGCTGCGCTCCGACGAGCCCATCCGGGACGACACCATTTTCCGCAAGATCGCCATGTTCTGCAACGTCAAGCCCGAGTGCGTCATCGAGAACCGCACCGTGCCGGTGCTGTACGAGGCTCCGCTGATGCTGGAGGAGAGCGACTTCTCGCTGATCGTGTGCCGGGAGCTGGGCCTGTGGACCAAGGCCCCGGACCTGATGGAGTGGAAGGCCATGGTCCACTCCATCCACAACCTGACCCACACCGTCACCATCGCGCTGGTGGGCAAATACGTCCAGCTGCACGACGCGTATCTGTCCGTCAATGAGGCTCTCAAGCACGCCGGCTACGCCAAGGGCACCAGCATCGATCTTCGCTGGATCGACTCCGAGACCGTCACCGAGGGCAACTGCGCCGAGATCTTTGCCGGCGTGGACGGCATCCTGGTCCCCGGCGGCTTCGGCAACCGGGGCATCGAGGGCAAGATCGCCGCGGTGCGCTACGCCCGGGAGAACGGCATCCCCTATCTGGGCCTGTGCCTGGGCATGCAGACCGCCGTCATCGAGTTCGCCCGCCACGTGGCGGGGCTGGAGGGGGCCAACTCCCGGGAGTTCGACGAGTACGCCCCCTACCGGGTCATCGACTTCATGCCCGGCCAGAACGACGAGATCGATAAGGGCGGCACCCTTCGCCTGGGGGCCTATCCCTGCGTCATCACTCCCGGCACCATGATGGCCAAGTGCTACGGCGCCCAGGAGATCTCCGAACGGCACCGCCACCGCTATGAGTTCAACAACGAATACCGGGAGCGGCTGCAGGCCGCGGGCCTCATCATCAGCGGCGTCAGCCCCGACGGGCGGCTGGTGGAGACCGTGGAGGTGCCCGATCACCCCTTCTTCGTGGGCGTGCAGTTCCATCCCGAGTTCAAGAGCCGGCCCAACCGGCCGCATCCCCTGTTTCTGGGGTTCGTTTCCGCCGCTCTGGACAGGCGCCAGGGCCGGAAGGAGTGACCCGGCCGGACCGCGCGCCGCGCCGCCAGCGGGCCTGACGGCCCCGCCAAATCTGCCACCATGGAGTGAACCGTCCTATGAAAGACATCTATGAAAACCCCCTGTGCGCCCGTTACGCCTCCCGCCAGATGCAGCACATCTTCTCCCCCGACTTCAAGTTCTCCACCTGGCGGAAGCTCTGGATCGCCCTGGCGGAGAGCGAGCAGGAGCTGGGTCTGCCCATCACCGACGAACAGCTGGACGAGATGCGCGCGCACATTTACGACATCGACTATGCCAAGGCCGCGGACTATGAAAAGCGGCTGCGCCACGACGTGATGGCCCACATCCGCACCTACGGCGAGGCCTGCCCCAGCGCAAAGGGCATCATCCATCTGGGGGCCACCAGCTGCTACGTGGGCGACAATACCGACATCATCCAGATGCGCGACGCCCTGGTGCGCATCCGCACGCTGCTGGTGAACGCCGTCGCGGCGCTGGCGGACTTCGCCCGGGCGCACCGGGACGTGCCCACCCTGGCCTATACCCACTTCCAGGCCGCCCAGCCCACCACCGTGGGCAAGCGGGCCTGCCTGTGGCTGCAGGACTATCTGATGGACCTGGAGCGGCTGGAGTTCGAGCTGGACCACCTGAAGCTCCTGGGCTGCAAGGGCACCACCGGCACCGGCGCCAGCTTTCTGGAGCTGTTCGGCGGCGACGGGGACAAGGTGCTGGAGCTGGAGAAGAAGATCGCCGCCAAGATGGGCTTTGCCGCGTGCATGCCCGTGTCCGGCCAGACCTATTCCCGGAAGGTGGACGCCTTCGTGCTGAACGTGCTGGGCGGCATTGCCCAGAGCATGTACAAGATGGCCCAGGACCTGCGGCTGCTGGCCCATATGAAGGAGTTCGACGAGCCCTTCGAGGCCGAGCAGGTGGGCTCCTCCGCCATGGCCTACAAGCGCAACCCCATGCGCTGCGAGCGGATCTGCTCTCTGAGCCGGTATGTGACCAACGCCGTGCGCAACACCGCCGACACCGCCTCGGCCCAGTGGCTGGAGCGGACGCTGGACGACTCCGCCAACCGGCGCATCACCCTGCCGGAGGCGTTTCTCGCCACCGACGGGGCCCTCACGCTGGTCATCAACGTGATCCGGGGCGGGCGGGTCTACCCCAAGGTCATGGAAAAGCACCTTCTGGAGGAGCTGCCCTTCATGGCCACGGAGAACATCCTCATGCACGCGGTGACCATGGGCGGCGACCGCCAGGAGCTGCACGAGGCCATCCGGCGCCACTCCCAGGCCGCGGCAGTCAAGGTGAAGCTGGAGGGCGGCGAGAACGACCTTCTGGACCGGCTGCTGGCCGACCCGGCTTTCCATCTGACCCGGGAGGCGTTGGACCAGGTGCTGGACGTGGGCAAGTTCGTGGGCCTGGCCCCGGAGCAGACCGACGCCTTCCTGGCCCAGTACGCCGCGCCGGTGCTGGAAAAATACGCCGCCGAGCTGGGCGTGGCGGCCGATACGAACGTATAACATCGCTCTGCGATAGAAATAAGGAGATAGCATCATGATCACAGCAGTCGTTGGCATCAACTGGGGCGACGAGGGCAAGGGCCGCATGGTGGACCTGCTCAGCAGCCAGTATGACATCGTCTCCCGCTACCAGGGAGGCAACAACGCCGGCCACACGGTGGTGAACGAGCGGGGCAAGTTCATCCTGAACCTGCTGCCCTCCGGCATCCTCCGCCCCGAGACCGTGAACGTCATGGGGCCCGGCATGGTGGTGGACCTGGGCCATCTGACCGGCGAGATCGCCAGGCTCCGGGAGAAGGGCGTCCACATCGGCGCCGATAACCTCAAGATCAGCGACCGGGTCACCATCTGCATGCCCTTCCACCCCCTTCTGGACGGCTTGGAGGAGGACCGGATGGGGGCCAAGAAGCAGGGCTCCACCCGCCGGGGCATCGGCCCGGTGTACTCCGACAAGTACATGCGCAAGTCCATCCGCATGGGCGACCTGCTGTTCCCCGACGTGCTGAAGGACCGGCTGGCGGACATCGTGGAGTGGAAGAACCTCACCATCGCCGGCGCCTACGGCCATGAGCCCGTCTCCGTCACGGAGATGTACGACTGGCTGATGGAGAACGGCGGCCCCCTGATGGAGAACATCTGCGACACCACCAGCTACCTGACCGAGGCCACGGACAGCGGCAAGAGCCTGCTTCTGGAGGCCCAGCTGGGCGCGCTGCGGGACCTGGACTTCGGCATCTTCCCCTATACCTCGTCCTCCTGCACCCTGGCCTCCTTCGCCCCCATCGGCGCGGGCATCCCGGCCAAGAGGCTGGACAGCGTGGTGGGCATCACCAAGGCGTACTCCTCCGCCGTGGGCGGCGGCCCCTTCGTGTGCGAGTTCTCCGGCGACGAGGCCCACGCGCTGCGGGAAGCGGGCGGCGAGTATGGCGCGGCCACCGGCCGGCCCCGGCGTGTGGGCGGCTTCGACGTGGTGGCCAGCCGCTACGGCGTGCAGATGCAGGGCGCCACGGAGCTGGCCCTGACCAAGCTGGACGTGCTGTCCGGCTTCGAGAAGATCCCCGTGTGCGTGGCCTACGAGCTGGACGGGGAGCGGATCGACCGGTTCCCCCTGGAGCCGGCGCTGGAAAAGTGCAAGCCCGTCTACGAATACCATGAGGGCTTCTCCGGGGACATCACCGGCTGCCGGAAATTCGCCGACCTGCCCAAGGCCGCCCAGGCCTACATCCGCTACCTGGAAGAGGCGGTGGGCTGCGCTTTCACCTACATCTCCGTGGGCGCGGACCGGGACCAGTACATTTATATGGGATAAAAACCGCCGACAGCAAGACCGGGAGCGTGCGAACGCCCCCGGTCTTTGTATTCTGCAAAACCGCCTGTGCAGAGGCAGCATCAAAAAGGAAACGTCAGGCCCAAATGCTCCGCGATGTCCTTTTCCAGGAGCCGGCGGTCATGCTCATCGCCGATCACCTTGTAGAGGCAATACGCGTCCCGGTAGTACTCTTTGCATCTGTCCGCATCGCCCCGGCGGAAAAAGCACTCGCCCATGAGGTGCAGGAGCAGCGGCAGAAATTGATAGTGCGCGTACTCCACGCAGGCTTTCCGCCCCAGTTCCGCGACCTTGAGCGCGTCGTCATAGCGTCCCAGCTTATAGAGCTCATGGGCGTAGTTGCAGGCGACCAGGGTCAGCTTTCCGGCATACCGGCTCATCCCATCCGAATAGTGCTTCTGCACATACCGGAGCAGCTGACGATAGATGTCGGCTGCTTTTGGGGGCTGCCCCATCTGGGAATAGGTGATCGCGATCTGGTTGAGCAGCGTGGTCTCCTCCATGCTGTACAGGCCCAGGTCGATCTGATCCAGGTCGATATTGGGGACGGTAAGGCGCAAGGCGTCCATCAGCATCTCCAGCCGTTCCTCCGGCGGATAAGGTCCGTCCGGCTTCCCCAGCGTGACCCGCCGGGCGATGATGTATTGCCGGGCGATCCGGTCGTCAGGCTCTGTGAGCGCTTCCAGTTCCGCCAGCTTTTGCAGTCCCGCTGCTCGAATACAGGGGCGGTCCTCCGCTGACGCCCGCTCGAACCGGATGACGTCGGCGCGGATCTCGTCCTCCAGGGCCTTGACCTCCGATTCGTGTTTGCTCAGCAGGGCGTAAAACCGCTCGTCCGGCAGACCCAGCCGCTGGAGAAAGGCGCGGACGCGGCCATAGGAGGGCATCTGCTTCCCGTTTTCCATGCGGGAAACGGTGATGGGCTCGCATATGCCGGCGCACAAGCGCTCCTGGGTGATAGCCTGCTTCAGCCGCTCCTGCCGGATGTATTCGCCAAGAAACATTTCTCTCATCGGCGCGCCTCCTTCTCGTCAAGGTGGAAAGTGACTGGGTCCATTATACCATCTCCCCAGTCAAATTTGACCTGTCGTTTCGTGTTATTTTCGGGGAACACGGGACGATATGTACTCCGCTCCCCCGCTGTGGTATCATCACATAGCTGCGACATCGGGAGGGAGAGAAATGAAAACACTGACACCCAAGGGAAAGCGGCTCATGGCGCTGGCATGTTTTTTGTACGCCGCCCAGCCCGTCCTTTTCGTATGGATCGCCTATGTGAACGGACACCTGATCGACTGCGTGACAACAGCCGACATGGACGGCCTGCTGCGGTCAGCCCTGCTGAGCGCGGGGCTGACCGTGGTGAGCTATGGGATGGACGCGGCCATGATGTCCTCCCGGCTGGCGGTCATCGCCGACGGGGAGATGGGACTCAAGACCGGGATCGTGGGAAGCCTGCTGCGCCGCCCGCTGCAAAAATTCCGGGAAGAGCCGGACGCCTATTGGCTGAATCTGCTCACGACCGATGTGGAGCTGTTCCGGCAGTATCTGCGCTATATCCCCCTGCTTTTTACAAGCGCCGCCTCCATCCTCGCGGCCTCGTGGATGCTTCTCCGGATGCACCCGCTCCTGCTGCTGACCGCCGTGATCGCCGCAGCCATCCCCCTGGCGGTCATGAAGCCCTTTACCAAGCTGGGGACAAAGTGCGCCAACACCTACTCAAAAGCCGCCGAGGGCTATACCGGCGTGCTCAAGGAGACCATCGAGGGCTGCGAGATCATCCGCGCGGCCGGGGCGGAGAGTGCGTTCCTGGACCGCTGCGCCGCCGCCGGCAGGTCCCGTCAGCGGGCCTGGTCAAAAAATGAACTCGTGGGGAATATGACGTTCCAGACCCTTTTGTCCGTCGCCTCTCTGGCCTCCGTCGCCTGCACGGTCCTGGGCGGATGGCTCACCGTCCGGGGCGTTATGACGGTGGGCATGCTGGTCGCCGCCCAGACCTATTTTGTCAATATCTCCAACTATTTCTCCAACCTCACCGGCTATATCGTCGAGATCCGCGCGTCCAAAAAGATACGGGAAAAGCTGCGGGGCCAGATGGATGTGCCCTGCCCCGGGGACAGCGGCCTGCCCCTCGCCCCCCGGCCGGAGGTCGTCTATGATAATGTATCCTTTGCCCTCGGCGGCCGGCAGCTCTACAGCGGGCTGAGCGCGCGCTTTGCGCCGGGGGGCTGCTACGCGGTGGTCGGGGAGAGCGGCAGCGGAAAATCCACGCTTATCAAGCTGCTGCTCAAGTATTACGACGGCTATCAGGGGACCATCTCCCTGGCCGGACAGGACATCCGCCGGCTCTCCGAACGGGAGGTATATAAGCTGGTGGGCGTGGTGGACCAGACGCCCTATCTGTTCAACGCGTCATTATATGAGAATATCACCCTGTTCAGCGGCCGGCCCGGACAGGACATGGAGGAATACCGGGCGCTCATACAAAAACTGCATCTGACCGCCCTGGCCGCGCGGGTGGGGGATGCGCCGCTGGGGGATTTTGGCGACAAGATCTCCGGCGGCGAGCGCCAGCGGATCAACATTGCCCGCGCTCTGCGGCGGGAGCCCAAGATACTGGTTTTCGATGAACCCACCACCGGCCTGGACCCGGAGAATGTGCAGATGATCAACGAGTTTATTTTTGCTCTGCAGGGCGTGACGCGCATCGTCGTCTCCCACGACTGGTCGGAGGAATATCTGGGGCGGTTCGACGGCGTGATAATGATCGGAGGCGGAAAAACGCCGCGTCAGAACAGCATTTGAAGGAAACGGACCGTTGGCCTGGAGAAAGACCCTCTTGCGATCCCTGGCCGTTCATGGTATACTTTTTCTATCCTGTGAAAGGAGGGCGCTGCGATGCGGTGGACGCGCGGCGGCTTGGTCCTGCATTTTCTCGGCTGCGATATGGCCATCCATAGGATCAGTGCGCCCTTTTTTCGGTGACCACGGGTCACGATAGACGGCCGCGCCGATCCTTTTCTTATTTTCTTCTGATAAAAAAGAAAGGATGGCGCTATTTTTATGCCCAAAAATAAAAAACAGTTTTCTATTTCCAGACAAAAGCGGGCCCTTATGGTCCTGGAATGGTCGGTGGGCTTCCGTCCGGCGGGAAGCGTGTGGGTCCTGCTGCTGGCGCTGCGGGGGTTCTCCCTGGTCCAGATCGGCTTCGCGGAGGCGGTGTTCCATGTGGTGAGCCTGTGCTGCGAGCTGCCCTCGGGGGTCCTGGCGGACGTGCTGGGGCGAAAGCGGACCCTGATCGCCAGCCATGTGATGTTCGTGCTCTCCACGCTGCTGATGGCGGCCTCCCAAGGGATGGGCGGGGTATGCCTGTCCCTGGCCGCCTCCGCTCTTGGGTACAACCTGGAGTCCGGCACGCGGGAGGCCATCACCTATGAGTCCATGCTGCGGGCGGGGCAGGAGTCGGGATATCTGAGATTTTCCTCCCTGCAAAACGGGGTATACCGCTTCAGTGGCGGCGGCGCGATGCTGCTGGCGGGGGCCACGGTGCTGCTGGGCTGGCGGTGGGCGTACCTGCTGGACACGGGCATCGCCCTCATCGGTCTGGCGGCCGCGCTGACCGTCACGGAACCTGCGCGCAGCGCCCCCGCGGCAACGCTGCGGACGCTGCCCGCCGCCCTGGCGGAGACCGTCCGGGGCGCCTGGTCGCTCCTCAGATCGGACGGCGCCGCCGTCCGGATCATGGTGTTCAACGCCCTGGTGGGGGCATGCGCGACCCTGACGGAGTTTTACCTGCAGGAGAAGGTGGAGGCGGCGGTGACGGTCCCGGCGCTGCTGGGGCCGGCGCTGTTCGTATTGGGTCTGGGCGGCGCTCTGGCGGGGCTGCTGACAGGCCGGCTGGACCGCCTGTCCTATCCAAGGACAGCGGCCCTCGCGGGAGGGGGCGTCCTGCTCTGCGTCCTGGCGGCGCGGGGGACATGCCTGCCGGTGCTGATGGCCTCCGGCCTGCTGGCGGGGCTGCTGGACGACAGTCTCCAGCTGATCAGCGACAAGAGGCTCAACGACCGGTTCCCGTCCGCCCAGCGGGCCACGCTGATCTCCGTCTCGTCCATGATCTTCTCGGTTTTCATGATACCGCTGTCGCCGCTTTTTGGCGTGTGGTTTACATAAGTTGTTCCCTTTTGTCCCGGCGGGCGCGCCTTTTTGTCAACAAAACGCATTTACAAACCATCCCAATGCGCGTATAATTCCCTCAAAGCTCCATGGGAAAGGAGAGATCGTCATCATGCGAGACTACAAGGAAGAATTTGAAAAGCGGGTCGCGTTCATCCGCGAGACGCTGGAAAAGAGCGGCCAGAAGGGCATCGTGTACGGAAACTCCGGCGGCAAGGACTGCACCCTGGTGGGCATCCTGTGCAAGGCCGCCTGCGAGAACACCGTGGGCGTGCTCATGCCCTGCGCCTCCAAGCGCAACTTCAGCATCGACCTGGCCGACGGCAAGGCCGTCGCCGAAAAATACGGCATCGAGACCCGGCTGGTGGACCTGACCCCCGTGCGGGAGGCGGAGCTGGCCGCCCTGGAGGGCGTCACGGCCATGACCCCGGCCGCCATCGCCAACATCGCCCCCCGGCTGCGCATGACCACGCTCTACGCCATCGCCGGGGCCGAGGGCCGGCTGGTGGCCGGCACCGGCAACCGCAGCGAGGCGTACATGGGCTACTTCACCAAGTGGGGCGACGGGGCCTATGACCTGGACCCCATCGCGGACCTGACCGTGACGGAGATCTATGAATTCCTGGCATACCTGGACGCGCCCATGTCCATCCGCACCAAGGCCCCGTCGGCGGGGCTCTTCGAGGGCCAGACCGACGAGCAGGAGATGGGCGTGACCTACGCCGCCATCGACAAGTTCCTGCTCCGGGGCGAGGCGGACGAGCATGACCGGGCCGTCATCGACCGGTTCCACCGGATCAGCGAGCACAAGCGCCAGCCCCAGGTGACCTACCCCGGATGAGCGTGCGGGAGATGGACGCCCGGCGGCTGACCGACGCCGTGGCGAAGCTGTATGTGCAGGCGTGCCTCGTGCTGCCCGAACCGGTGAAGGCGAAGCTCTACGCCTTCGGCAATCCCTACATCATCGAGAATTTTGAGAGGAACGGGATCATCCCCCTGTGCCAGGACACGGGCATGGCCGCCGTCTATCTGGAGGTGGGCCAGGACGTGCATCTGACCGGCGACATCCCCGCCGCGGTGGACGAGGGTGTGCGTCGGGCGGTGAAGGAGGGCTATCTGCGCTCCTCCATCGTGGCGGACCCCCTGCGCCGGCAGAACACCGGGGACAACACCCCCGCCCTGCTCTACACCGACCTGGTTCCCGGCGACAGGGTGAAGGTCACCGTAGTCCCCCGGGGCTTCGGCTGCGAGAACAAGGCCCGCGTCGCCATGCTGGCCCCCGCGGACGGCGTCGAGGGCGTGAAGGCTTTCGTGCTGGAGACGGCGAAGCTGGCGGTGCCCGACGCCTGCCCCCCGGTGAGCATCGGCGTGGGTCTGGGCGGCAGCTTCGACCGGGCGGCATATCTGGCGAAAAAAGCCACGCTGCGGGACGGGCCCAATCCGGACCCCTATTACGCGCAGCTGGAATCCGCGCTCTATGAGCAGACGAAAAAGTTCTCCTTCGGCGTGCATATCCTCGCCGCCCCCACCCACATCGCGGGCCTCCCCTGCGCCGTATCCATCGGCTGCCACAGCCTGCGGTACGCTTCGGAGGAATTATAATGGAAAAACACATCACCACCCCCCTCACCGACGAGGCCATCAAGGGCCTGCGCGCCGGGGACGAGGTCCGCATCACCGGCGTCATCTACACCGCCCGGGACGCGGCCCATAAAAAGCTCTGCGAGCTGCTGGCGGCGGGCCAGGCCCTGCCCTTCGATCCCGCCGGCCAGATCATCTACTACACCGGCCCCACGCCGGCGCCGCCGGGACGGCCCATCGGCTCCTGCGGCCCCACCACCTCCTATCGGATGGACAAGTATACCCCCGCTCTGCTCGCGGCGGGCATCAAGGGCCTGATCGGCAAGGGCCGCCGGGGCCAGGCGGTGCTGGACGCCATCCGGGAGCGCACCTGCGTCTACTTTTCCGCCGAGGGCGGCTGCGGGGCGCTGCTGGCCAACTATGTGAAAAGCTGCCGGGTGGTGGCCTTTCCGGAGCTGGGCACCGAGGCGGTGCACCGGCTGGAGGTGGAAAACTTCCCCGTCAGCGTGTTCTGCGACTGTCTGGGCGAGATCTATTCGCCCTATCTTTAAGAGAAGGAGCAAATCCCATGGACTATCTGAAAGCATCCCTCGAGGCCCACGCCCGGTGGCGGGGCAAGCTCTCCGTGGAGCCCAAGGCGCCCGTGGACACCGCCGAGGCCCTCTCCCTGGCCTATACCCCCGGCGTGGCGGCCCCCTGCCTGGAGATCCAGAAGGACCCGGCCAAGAGCTATGAGCTCACCGGCCGGTGGAACACCGTGGCGGTGGTCACCGACGGCTCCGCCGTGCTGGGTCTGGGCGACATCGGCCCGGAGGCCGGCATGCCGGTGATGGAGGGCAAGTGCGTCCTCTTCAAGGCCTTCGGCGGCGTGGACGCCATCCCCCTGTGCGTGCGCAGCAAGGACCCGGACGATGTGGTGCGCACGGTGGCGCTGCTGGCTGGCTCCTTCGGCGGCGTGAATCTGGAGGACATCGCCGCGCCCCGGTGCTTTGAGATCGAGGAGCGGCTGAAGGCGCTGTGCGACATCCCCATCTTCCATGACGACCAGCACGGCACCGCCGTCATCGCCCTGGCGGGGCTGCTCAACGCCCTGAAGGTGGTCCATAAGCGTCTGGAGGACGTCCGGGTGGTCATCAACGGCGCCGGCGCCGCCGGTACCGCCATCGCCCGGCTGCTGGTCTCCGCCGGGGCCGGCGACGTGATCGTCTGCGACCGGTCCGGCCCCATCGCCGCCGCCCGGCCCGGTCTGAACGCCGCCAAGGCGTCCCTGGCCGCGGTCACCAACAAGACCGGCCTCACCGGCACCCTGGCCGACGCCCTCAAGGGCGCGGACGCGGTGATCGGCGTGTCCGCCCCCGGTGCCATCACCGGCGAGATGGTCAAAAGCATGGCGAAAGACGCCATCGTGTTCGCCTGCGCCAACCCCACCCCGGAGATCTTCCCCGACGAGGCAAAAGCCAACGGCGCCGCCGTGGCCGCCACGGGCCGCAGCGACCTGCCCAACCAGCTGAACAACGTGCTGGCCTTCCCCGGCATCTTCCGGGGCGCCCTGGACGTGCGGGCCAGCGACATCGACCGGGAGATGAAGGTGGCCGCCGCCCACGCCCTGGCGGGGCTGGTGAGCGAAGAGGAGCTCTCCGCCGAATACATCATCCCCAAGCCCTTCAATCCCCGAGTCGCCCCCGCCGTGGCCGCCGCCGTGGCCCAGGCGGCCCGCGACTCCGGCGTGGCGAGGATATAAAAAGTACATCCCGACAGACCAAGCGCCCCCGTCCCATGAGGACGGGGGCGCTTTGCGCCGCATTTCCGTTTGAATAAACAGCTAGAAATCGAAGAGCGTCATCTGGCTCTGCTCGGGCATCTCGCCAAAGGCGCCCATCTTTTTCAGCACCTCGATATGGGCGGAGCTGACCTTGGGGCACGCGGCCGCCAGCTCCTCCACCGACACGAACCGGCGTCCGCCCTCCCGGGCATGGGCCAGGTCCAGCGCCGCCGTCTCCCCCAGGCCCGACACGGCCACGAAGGGCACCCGCAGCAGCTTGTCCCCCACCGGCTCGAACCGAAACGCGTCGGACTGGTAGAGGTCGATGGGGGCGAAATCGAACCCGCGCATATAGAACTCGTACACCATCTCCAGGGTGGTCACCAGGTCCTGCTCCTTGGCGGTGGCGTTGGGATTGCCGTTGATCTCCCGGATCTTGGCCCGGACCTTGGCGGCCCCGCCCATCATCATCTCCGCGTCGAAGCCGTCCTTCTGGCTGCGGCGGTAGAACAGCGCCGAATAGAACGCCAGCGGCTCATGGACCTTGTACCAGGCGATGCGGAAGGCCATCAGCACATAGGCCACCGCGTGGGCCTTGGGGAACAGGTATTCGATCTTGTGGCAGGAGTCGATGTACCACTGGGGCACGCCGTGGGCCTTCATCTCCGCCTCCTGCTCGTCAGTGAGCTGCTTGTTCTTCTTGCGGACGTTCTCCATGGTCTTGAAGGCGGTATTGGCGTCGATGCCCACGCTCATCAGGTAGATCATGATGTCGTCCCGGCAGCCGATGGTCTGGGAGACGGTGGCGGTCTTGGACTTGATCAGGTCCTGGGCATTGCCCAGCCACACGCCGGTGCCGTGGGAGTAGCCGGACAGGCGCACCAGCATGTCGAACTTGTCCGGCTGGGTGTCCACCAGCATCTGCCGGGTGAAGCCGGTGCCGAACTCGGGGATGCCGATGGAGCCGGTCTGGCCGATGATGGGGTCGTCGTCGGGCAGACCCAGCGCCTTGGGCGATGAGAACAGACTCATGGTCTCCGCATCGTCCAGGCGGATGGCCTTGGCGTCGGTATCCGTCAGCCGCTCCAGCATGTTGATCATGGTGGGGTTATCGTGGCCCAGCTCGTCCAGCTTGAGCAGATAGTCCTCCATGAAGTGATACTCCAGATGAGTGGTGATGACCCCTGCGTCCGCGTCGTCCGCCGGGTGCTGGACCGGGCAGAAGTCGGTCACGTCCATATCCTGTGGGATGATGACCAGGCCCCCAGGATGCTGGCCGGTGGTGCGCTTGACGCCCACCAGCCCCTGGGCCAGGCGGTTCATCTCCGCCTGGTTGAAGGTGCAGCCCTTCTCCTCGGCGTATTTCTTCACATAGCCATAGGCGGTCTTTTCGGCGATGGTGCCCACAGTGCCGGCCTTGAACACATGGTCCTCGCCGAACAGGGTCTTGGTATAGGCGTGGGCGTTGGCCTGGTACTCGCCGGAGAAGTTCAGGTCGATATCGGGCACCTTGTCGCCCTTGATGCCTAAAAACGTGGCGAAGGGGATGTCGAAGCCCTCTTTTTTCATCTCGACGCCGCAATGGGGGCACAGCTTGTCCGGCATGTCCGCGCCGCAGCCGTAGCCCTTGCCGGACTCAAAGTCCGTATGGTAGCACCGGGGGCACAGATAGTGGGCCGGGAGGCTGTTGACCTCCGTGATGCCCGCCAGATACGCCACCAGGCTGGAGCCCACGCTGCCCCGGCTGCCCACCAGATAACCGTGGGCGTTGGAGTCCGCCACCAGCTTCTGGGCGGACATGTAGATCACGTCAAAGTGCCGGCCCAGGATGGTGTCCATCTCCATCTCCACCCGGTCGGTGATGATCTTCTCCGGGTGCTCGCCGTAGAGCTGGCGCAGCTTGCCGTATACCAGCTCCTTCAGCTGGTCGGCGGAATTCTCGATGACCGGCGGGTACAGCCGCAGCGGCGGCAGCAGGTCCACCTGTCCCTCGATCCGGTCCGCGATGGCGTTGGTGTTGGTCACCACCACCTCGAAGGCCTTTTCCTCGCCCAGGTATGCGAATTCCTCCAGCATCTCCTCGGTGGTCCGGAAATAGAGGGGCATTTCCCGGTCCCCGTCCTGGATGCCCTTGGCCGTGAGCAGGATATGGCGGAACACCTCGTCCTCCGGCTCGAGAAAGTGCACGTCCCCCGTGGCGCACACGGGCTTGCCCGCCTCGTCGGCAAAGGCCACGATCCGCCGGTTCAGCTCCCGGAGCTGTTCCTCGTCCCTGACCTGGCCCTTGTCCAGCATAAAGGCGTTGTTGGCGATGGGCATGACCTCAAAATAGTCATACAGCTCCCCGATGCGGCGCAGGGCCGCCCGGCTGGCGCCCCGGTATACCGCCTGGAAAAACTCCCCCGCCTCGCAGGCGCTGCCGATCAGCAGCCCCTCCCGGTGCTCCAGCAGCAGGCTCTTGGGGATGATCGGCACCTTGTCGAAGTGCTCCAGATGGCTCTTGGAGATGAGGGTATAGAGGTTCTTCAGCCCCTTCCGGTCTCGCACCAGCAGGGAGATGTGCCGGGTCCGGGCCCGGCGGCCGGACCGCTTGTCCAGCGCCCGGCACACGTCGTTCACCTGGCCCAGCCGCTCCGCCCCCGCCTCCCGGAGCATGGGGACGAACTTGGCCAGGATGCGCCCGCAGACCAGCGCGTCGTCCGCCGCCCGGTGGTGGTTGAAACCGGGCAGGCCCAGCCGGTCGGAGACGATGTCCAGTTTGAACTTCTTCAGATCCGGCAGCAGCGCCCGCGCCAGGGCCAGCGTGTCGATGCCCAGCGGGTCGAAGGCCCGGCCCAGCCGCTCCGCCGCCGCGGCGATGAAGCCCAGGTCGAAGTCCGCGTTGTGGGCGCAGATGGGCGCGCCCCCCGCGAAGTCCAGAAAAGCGCTCACCGCCTCGGCCTCCGCCGGCGCGTCGAACACGTCCCGGTCAGATATGCCGGTCAGGCGCTGGATGCTCTCGGGAATGGACATTCCGGGGTTTACATAAGTTAGGAACTGTTCTCCCGGCGTACCGTTATGGAACCGGACCGCGCCGATCTCGATGACCCGGTCGCTGCCGCTGTTCAGGCCGGTCGTCTCGATATCCAGGGCCACAAAATCCCCGTCCACCGGCCCGTCTCCGGGACCGTGGACGGCGGCCGGGTCATCGATATCATTTACATAATATCCTTCCATGCCATAGATGACCTTGATGCCCTTGGCCGCCTTGGAGGCGGCGGGGAATGCCTGGGCCACCCCGTGGTCGGTGATGGCCACGGCCGGCATGCCCCAATAGGCCGCCCGCTTCACGGCGGCGGCCGGATCGGTCAGGCCGTCCATGGAGGACATCTGGGTATGCAGGTGCAGCTCCACCCGCTTTTGGGGGGCGTTGTCCCGGCGGACCTCCGGGGCGGCCACGGCCATGATGTGCCGGGGCTCCAGCTCCACCTCTTTGCTGTAGCTGTTGAACTTCATGGCGCCGGACACGGTCAGGTACATCCCCGGCTGGACCCGGTCCACGATGGACTGGTCCTCCTCCTTGGGGATGAACTTGCTCACCCGCACGCTGCCGGTGCCGTCGGTCATGTCGAACTGCAGCACCGACGCGCCCAGCCGCTGGACGGCCCGGCTCTCGGCGGCGAACACCCGGCCGGAGACCACCACCGTTTTCTGCTCCGGGGAGGCGTCACGCATGGGCATAGGCTTGCCCTTGATGGCCTTGCCCATGAGCGCCTTGCCCTCCGCCGGGGCGCCGGGCTTCTTCCCGGCGGCGGCGCGGGCCTCCTCCTGGGGCCAGGACGCCTCCACATGGACCGCGCGCAGCCCGAACTCCGCCGCGATGGCCCACTCCAGGGCCGACAGCTCCGCCGGGGCGGGCATAGCGCCGAACCGGGCCCGGATGGTCATCTCCATCCGCTCCCGGCTCACAGTGGCGTCCTGCACGAACGCCTCATGCAGGTTGCCGTAGCTCTTATCCACCCCTTCGCAGCAGGGGAACATGTCCAAAAACCCGATCTTCTCCACGATATGCTCCGCTTATGTACTCTGGATCAGGGCCATCAGCTCTCCCAGCAGCCGGTCCTCCGGCACCTTCGTTTTGACCACCTGTCCCTTGACGAACAGGCTCCCGAAGCCGGGGCCGCCGGCGATGCCGTAATCCGCCTCCCGGGCCTCGCCGGGGCCGTTGACCTCGCAGCCCATCACCGCCACCGTGATGTCCCGGTCCAGGCCGGAGACCGCCTGCTCCACCCGCTTGGCAAGGCCGATGAGGTCGATCCGGGTCCGCCCGCAGGTGGGGCAGGACACGAACCGCACGCCGCCCTTCCGCAGCCCGCAGGCCCGCAGGATGGCAAGGCCCGCCTTTACCTCTTCCGCCGGGTCCGCCGTCAGGCTCACCCGGATGGTGTCGCCGATGCCCTCCATGAGAAGGGTCCCGATGCCCACGGCGGAGTTGACAAGGCCGCCGTAGCTGGTGCCGGCCTCGGTGACGCCCACGTGCAGCGGGCAGTCGAACCGCTCCGCCGCCAGACGGTAGGCCGCCACGGTGAGGGGCACGTCCGACGCCTTCACGGACAGGGCGATGTCCTCAAAGCCCACCGCCCGCAGCGCCTCGATCTCATCTCCGGCGCTCTCCACCAGCGCCTCGGCCGTGGGACCGCCGTATTTCTCCAGGAGCCGTTTTTCCAGCGAACCGGTGTTGACGCCGATGCGGATGGGGATGCCCCGCTCCCGGCAGGCGTCAGCCACCGCCCGCACCCGGTCCCTGGAGCCGATGTTGCCGGGGTTGATGCGCACCGCGCTCACCCCCGCCTCCGCCGCCGCGATGGCCAGCCGGTGGTCGAAGTGGATGTCCGCCACCACCGGCATGGGCGCCTGGGCCATGATGGCCGGCAGGGCCGCCGCCGCGTCCTCATTTGGCACCGCCACCCGGATGATGTCGCACCCCGCGGCGCGAAGCGCACGCATCTGGGCCAGGGTAGCCTGGGCGTCCTGGGTCTTTGTATTGCACATGGACTGGACCGTCACGGCCGCGCCGCCGCCCACGGCCACGCCGCCCACGTCGATCCGTCTCGTCGCGTCTCTGTTCATCCCGCTATGATCCTCGCCACGTCGTTATACATCACATATACCATCAGCGCCATCAGCAGCACCAGCCCCGCCGTGTTGATGTAGCCCTCATATTTGGGGTCGATCCGCCGGCGGAGGATGTGCTCCAAAAGCCAGGTCACGATAAGGAAGAACACCCGTCCTCCGTCCAGCGCCGGCAGGGGCAGCAGATTCATCACCGCCAGGTTCACCGCGATGAACGCCGCGAAATACAGCACGTTCAGGACCCCGTCCGCCACCGTGGCCGCCTCGGTGCCCACCTGAGCCATCATGTCCACCACGCCCACCACGCCGGTGATCTGCTTGACGCCCACCGCGCCGGTGATCAGGTCTGTCAGCCCCAGCCGCACCATCCGCACGAAATCCAGCGCGCAGTACCAGGTATACTTGATCTTGGCCCACAGGCCGGACTCCTGGTTTTCAAAATAAAACCCGTAGCGCTTCACCTGCTGGCCGGTGTCCGGGTCCGTGTACTCCCGCAGGGTCATGGGGAAGTCCTCCAGGACCACCTTTTTCCCGTCCCGGATCAGCTCCAGGTCCATCTTCCCGTTTCGGCTCCGGGCCATATAGGTGGACACGTCGCTGGCCAGGTAGGTCCGCTCCCCGTTGACGCGGTAGAACGTGTCCCCCAGCATGATGGCGTCCTCCCCCTCATAGGGGCAGCCCTCCATGAACCGGGTCACCGTGGGCACGGAAAAGGCCGGCAGCTGGGAATAGCACACCGCGATGAGCCCCAGCCCCAGCAAGAAATTCATGGCCGCGCCGGCCACCAGGATGATGAACCTCTTCCAGGCCGCCGCGTTGACGAAGGCCGCCGGGTCGTCGGACGAGCCGTCCTCCCCCTCCATGGCGCAGAACCCGCCGATGGGCAGGCACCGCAGGCTCACTCTGGTGCCGGAGGCGGTGTCCCTCCGCCACAGCACCGGGCCCATGCCCAGGGAGAACTCCAGCACCTTCACCCCGCACGCCCGGGCCGCCATGAAATGGCCCAGCTCGTGGATGGCGATCAGCACCCCGAAGATCAGTATCGCAAGCAAGATATAGAGAAATGTCATAGTACCACCAGTTTATTCCGTGAAAAAACCGATTATTGCTCCAGGACCAGCCGCCTCGCCTCGGCGTCGGCCGTCAAAATGTCGTCCAGAGCCGGGTCCGGGATCTCCCCCGCCCGCTCCACCGCGGCCGCCACCCGGTCATAGATGTCATTATACCCGATCTTCCCCGCCAGAAACAGCGCCACCGCCGCCTCGTTGGCCGCGCTCATCACCGCCGGCGCGACGCCGCCCCGGCGGGCGCAGTCCATGGCCAGGGCCAGACAGGGCGTTTTTTCCGGGTCCGGGGCCTCAAAGGTCATGTCCCGCATCTGCCAGAAGTCCAGCCGTTCATAGGGCGACGGGCTCCGCTCCGGCCAGGTCATGGCATATTGGATGGGCAGGCCCATATCCGGCACCGCCAGCTGCGCCAGCACGGTGCCGTCGATGAGCTCCACCATGGAGTGGATCACGCTCTGGGGGTGGATCACCACCTGGATGTCGTCGGGGCGCACGGAAAAAAGGTGCATGGCCTCGATGAATTCCAGCCCCTTGTTCATCATGGTGGCACTGTCCACGGAGATCTTGGCGCCCATGTGCCAGTTGGGGTGGCGCACCGCCTGCTCCGGCGTGACGGAGGCGGTCTGCTCTCTCGTCCAGCCCCGGAAGGGGCCGCCCGATCCGGTGAGCAGGATCTTGTGCAGCTGGTCCCGCCGGCCCTCCAGGCACTGGAAGATGGCCGAGTGCTCCGAGTCCACGGGCACGATCTGGGCCCCCGCCTCCCTGGCCGCGCGCATCACGATGGACCCGGCGCAGACCAGCGTCTCCTTGTTGGCCAGGCAGATGCGCTCCTTCGCCGCGATGGCGTCCAGCGTCGGCCGCAGCCCCACAGAGCCGGACACCGCCGTCACCACCGCCTCGCAGCCGTATACCGCCGCCCGGCGCAGGCCCTCCAGGCCCTCGCCGATCTCAATGTCCAGGTCTGCCACGGCCACCCGCAGCGCCCTGGCGGCCGCCGGGTCATACACCGCCGCGTAAGCCGGGCGGAATTTTCTGATCTGCTCTTCCAGCAGCCCGATGTTCCTCTGGGCGGCCAGGGCCGTGACGCGGATGCCCAGCCGCTCCGCCGCCGCCAGGCTCTGCCGGCCGATGGAGCCGGTGGAGCCCAGGATGGATACGGTCCGGATCATTGGCTCTCCCCCACTGCGCCAAAGCGGCGTTCCCGGCCGCAGTAGGCCGCGATGGCCTTATCCAGCTCCGCCTCGTCGAAGTCCGGCCACAGCACGTCGGAGAAATAGAGCTCCGCGTAAGCCAGCTCCCACAGCAGGAAGTTGGAGATGCGCTTCTCCCCGCCCGGCCGGATGAGCAGGTCCGGGTCCGGGATGGACCCGCCCCACATATAGGAGCCGAAGCGGTCCTCGTCCAGCTCCGGGCAGCCCTCCGCCGCCCACTTTTTCGCCGCCCGGACGATCTCGTCCCGGCCACCGTAGTTGAGGCAGATGTTCACCTGGCCGCCCGTATAGGCAGCCGAGCGCTCCATGCACTGCTCGCACATCCGCCGCAGCTCCGGGCTGAAGGGGGCCAGATCCCCGAAGATGCGGATGCGCACCTTCTCCTTGTCCATATCCCGCAGCGCCTGGCGCAGATACCGCTCCAGCAGGGCCATGATGCCGTCCACCTCGTCCTTGGGCCGCTTCCAGTTCTCCGTGGAGAAGGCGTACACCGTCAGGTACTCGATGCCCAGCTTTTGGCAGTACCGGGCCATCCGGCGGAAGCTGTCCGCGCCGGCGGAATGGCCCGCCGTCCGGGGCAGGCCCTGCCGCTTGGCCCAGCGGCCGTTGCCGTCCATGATAACGGCGATATGGCGGGGGAGCCCCGAAGGCCCTCCCGCCAGGTCGTTTCCCTTTGCGCTCATATGGCGAACAGCTCTTTTTCCTTGGCCTCGGTGAGCTTGTCGATGTCCTTGATGTTGTCGTCGGTCAGCTTCTGCAGCTCCTTCTCCAGGTCCTTTTGGTCGTCCTCGGTGATCTCGCTGGCCTTCTGCTGCTTCTTGATCTTGTCCATGGCGTCCCGGCGGATGTTGCGCACAGCCACCTTGGCCTCTTCGCCGTACTTGCGGACCTGCTTGGCCAGCTCCTTGCGCCGTTCCTCGGTCAGCTGGGGGAAGGCCAGCCGGATGACGCGGCCGTCGTTCTGGGGGTTGATGCCCAGCTCCGAAGCCTGGATGGCCTTCTCGATGCCCTTGAGGATCGAGGCGTCCCAGGGGGAGATCACCAGCGTACGGGGGTCAGGCACGGAGATGGCCGCCACCTGGTTGATGGGCGTGGCCGAGCCATAGTAGTCCACGGTGATGCCGTTGAGCACGGCGGCGTTGGCCCGTCCGGCGCGGACGGCGTCGAACTGTCCGGACAGAAACTCCTTGGCCTTGGTCATTTTCTCTTCAAATTCCTTGAGCTCCGACATAGTCAGGTCCTCCTTTTGTTTGTTGTAGCTATCGAAAACCGGGCCGCGCCCGGCATGGATCAACAGACGACGGTGCCGATCTTCTCGCCCCGGACCACCCGGAGGATGTTCTCCGGCGGATCGAGGGCAAAGATCATGGTGGGGATGCCGTTGTCCCGCAGAAGGCTCGCCGCCGCCGCGTCGATCACCCGCAGGTCCTTGGCCAGCATCTCCCCGTAGCCGACGGTGTCCAGCCGCCGGGCGGTGGGATCGGTCTTGGGATCGGCGGTATAGACGCCGTCGACGCTCTTGGCCATCAGCAGCGCGTCCGCCCCGATCTCGGCGGCCTTCAGCGCCGCGGCGGAGTCGGTGGTGAAATAGGGATTGCCGCTGCCGGCGGCGAACAGGACCACCCTGCCCTTTTCCAGGTGGTGCATCGCCCGGTGGTAGGAGTAGGGCTCGGCGATGCGGACCATGTCGATCATGGTCATCACCCGGGCGGGGACGCCCTCCTGCTCCAGCACCTCCGCCAGGGCCAGGCTGTTCATGACCGTGGCCAGCATGCCCATCTTATCGGCCTGGGAGCGCTCCATCTTGCCGCCGCCGTCCTTGGCGCCGCGCCAGTAGTTGCCGCCGCCGGTGACGATGCCCACCTGGACGCCCGCCGCCGCGCAGGCCCCGATGGCCCGGGCCACCCGGTGCATCACGGCAAAATCCAGGCCCCGGCCGCTCTCGCCTCCCAGGGCCTCGCCGCTGAGCTTCAAGAGCACCCGGCGGTATTTCAACGCTTCCATGGGAACACGCCTCCCTTGCCTTTTCCTATTGTACGGGCCAAAGGTAACAATTTCAACCCCATCGGGCCGCCCTGATCCCGCATTTTAAATTTTACCACACTTGCCCGCCGATTTCAACCGGCTTCGCAGGACCGGCGGGGGTATCATCGTGCCATGAGGACCGTGTATCTGGATGAGCTGTTCTGTCTGAACCTGGCCATCGACTACTTTTTGCTGCTGGGGACGGCCAAGGTCTGCGCCCTGCCCTACCGGCGGGGGCGGTTCCTGGCGGGCGCGGCCCTGGGGGCGGCATGGTGCTGTCTGGCCCTGCTGCCGGGGATGGGCTGGCTGGGCTCGCCGGCCATGCTGCCGGCGGCCGCTCTGGCCATGACGGTCGCGGCCTTCGGGGACCGGCGGCGCATCGGCCGGCCCTTCGCCGTGTTTTTGGGGCTGACGGCCCTGTTCGGCGGGACGGTATACGCCGCGGCGCTGCTCCGGGGCGGCGGGGGCGGGCCGCTGCTGCGGCTGGATATGCGGGTGCTGGCGCTGGCCTTCGCCGTCAGCTGGGCGGCGGTGAGCCTGCTGTTCCGGGGCACGGCGAAAAGCGCCGGGCGGCGGGTGCTGGAGGTGACGCTGGAGCGCGGCGGCCGCGCGGTGACGCTGCGGGCCCTGGAGGACACGGGAAACGGCCTTGTGGACCCGATCACCGGCTGCGCCGCCCTGGTGGCGGAGGCGGACGCGGTGGCGGACCTGTTCGCCCCGGAGGACGCGGCGCTGCTCCGGGGCCCGCCGGCGGAGGCCGTGCTGCGCATCGAGGGCCTGCGGCTCATCCCCTACGCCGGCGTGGACGGCAGCGCCCGCCTCATGGCCGCCTTCCGTCCGGACCGGGTGACGGTCCAGGGACGGGAGCGCAAGGACCTGATCGCCGCGGTGACGCCCGCGCCCATCGGCGCCGGCGGCATGTACGACGCCGTGATCTGACGAGAAAGGAGCTGCTTATGCACAAACTGAGACTCTTTCTACGAAAGCTGTTCCTGCGGCTGGCTCCCCCGCCCCGCATCTTTTACATCGGCGGCAGCGACGCGCTGCCCCCGCCCCTGGACCGGGAACGGGAGGACGCCGCCATCGCCGGCCTGATGGCCGGGGACCACGAGGCCCGCCAGACGCTCATCGAGCACAACCTGCGCCTGGTGGTGTACATCGCCCGCCGGTTCGAGAACACCGGCGTGAACATCGAGGACCTGATCAGCATCGGCACCATCGGCCTGATCAAGGCCATCGGCACTTTCGACCCGGCCAAGCGCATCAAGCTGGCCACCTACGCCTCCCGCTGCATCGAGAACGAGATCCTCATGTACCTGCGCAAAAAAAGCTCCCAGCGCACGGAGGTGTCCATCGACGAGCCGCTGAACACCGACTGGGACGGCAACGAGCTGCTGCTCAGCGACGTGCTGGGCACCGACGGCGAGGAGGTCAGCAAGCCCATCGAGGACGACGTGGAGCGGCAGCTGCTCATGGAGGCGGTGGACCGGCTGGAGGAGCGGGAGCGCACCATCATCCTGCTGCGCTTCGGCCTGGGCGGCCGGCGGGAGATGACACAAAAGGAGGTGGCGGACCTGCTGGGCATCAGCCAGAGCTACATCAGCCGCCTGGAAAAGCGCATCATCCTGCGCCTGCGCCGGGAGCTGATCCGGCAGTTTTGAGCCGGCGCCTCCCGGCGGCCAGGAGCAAAAATTATGTAAATCATATTATGTCTACTTATGGAAAAAGATTGACACCCCGGCCCGTTGCATTTACAATGGGCCGGGGAACTTTTACGCCCCTGGGAGGGTCTATGCGTATCGGTCAGGTCGAGCTCGCTTCCGGCGCGGCGCTGGCCCCCATGGCGGGGGTCACGGACGCCGCTTTTCGCCATATCTGCGCGGGGCTGGGCGCGGCGCTGACCTGCACGGAGATGGTCTCCAGCCGGGGGCTGGTGTACAATGACCCCAAGACAAAGGAGCTGCTGCTGTGCCCTCCCGGCGACGGCCCCACCGCCGCCCAGATCTTCGGCTCGGACCCGGCCATCATGGCCGAGGCAGCCGCCATGGCCCTGGAGATATCCGGGGCGGACATCCTGGACATCAACATGGGCTGCCCCGTGGGCAAGATCGTCCGAAGCGGCGACGGCTCCGCCCTCATGCGGGACCCGGAGAAGGCCGGGCGCATCATCGAGGCGTGCGTGAGAGCGGTGGACAGGCCGGTGACGGTGAAGTTCCGCAAGGGCTGGGACGGCGGGAACGTGAACGCGGTGGAATTCGCGCGGGTATGCCAGGCCGCTGGGGCCGCCGCCGTCACCGTCCACGGCCGGACGCGTGTGCAGATGTACGCCGGCGCGGCGGACTGGGACATCATCCGGGACGTGAAGGCGGCGGTGTCCATCCCGGTGATCGCCAACGGGGACGTGTTCTCCGGGCCCGACGCCCTGCGCATTTTGAAGCGCACCGGCGCGGACATGTGCATGGTGGGCCGGGGCTGCTTCGGGGACCCGTGGCTCTTCGCCCGCATCCGGGCGGTCCTGGCGGGCGAGCCGGAGCCGCCGCTGCCGCCGCTCAGCCAGCGGATGGACGCGGCGCTGGAGCAGTTCACCCTCGCCTGCCAGTGGAAGGACCCCCACATCGCCTGTCTGGAGGCGCGCAAGCAGCTTTGCTGGTATCTGCGGGGCGTCCCCTGGTCGGGACCCATCAAGCGGGAGATGGTCCATGTGAACACTCTGGACGACATCCGGGCCATCATCGCCCGCATCAAACGGGAGCTGGGATAGATGACGAGAGACGAGGAAAAAAACCTCATACAGCGCGTCCTGGCCGGAGAGACGGAGCTTTTTGAGACGCTGGTCAAGGCCCACGAGCGGGCGGTATACGACCTGGCGCTGCGGATGCTGGGCAGCGAACAGGACGCCCTGGACGCCGCCCAGGAGGCGTTCTTCCGGGCCTGGCGGGCCCTGGGCTCCTTCCGGGGGGACAGCAAATTCTCCGTGTGGCTGTACCGGCTGACCAGCAACGTCTGCCTGGACATGCTCCGGCGCGCGTCCCGCCGGGAGGAGAGCTCCCTCACCGACGAGGAGGGCGAGGACCTGGAGCTGCCGGACCGGCGCTTCGATCCCCAGACGGAGCTGGAGAAAAAGGAGCTGCGCGCCGCGGTGCGGGAGGGATTGGCCCGGCTGGAGCCCTCCTTCCGTCAGGCGCTCATCCTGCGGGACATCCACGGCCTTACATACGACGAGATCGCCCAGGCCACCGGCCTGGAGCCCGGCACTGTGAAGAGCCGCATCTTCCGGGCCCGGCGAAAGCTGGCGGCCTTTCTGGCCTCCGGCGGGAACTTTTCCGCCTCCGGGCCGTCCTATACATCGGAGAAAGGAGGCGGGAACGGTGGCCGGCTGTGAATATTACGAGAAACTCATCAACGCCCTTCTGGACGAAGGGCTGACAGCGGAGCAGGAAGCGGACCTGCGGGAGCATGTGCGCGGGTGTCCCTCCTGCCGGCGGCTGCTCACCGCCGTCACCGCCGCCACGCGCGTCCTCCGGGAGGAGGACCTGGCCCAGCCGCCCGCGGAGCTGGCGGAGGGGGTCATGGCCCGCGTCGCCGCGGCCGCCGAGGGAGCGGGCCCTGCCCGGCCCATGGCCGCGCCGGAGCCCATCCGGCCCCGCCATTCCCGGTCCCGGCGCCGGTCGCCCTGGGTCCGATGGGGCGCGGCGGCCTGCCTGGTGCTGGCGGCCGGCGGCGCCGTGTTCGCCCTCCGGGGCGGCCTGCGCGGCGGGGCAAAATCCGCCGCCCCCCAGATGGCCGCCGTGGACGGTCTGGCCAACGGCGCGGTGGTCTATCAGGCGGCCGGGGAGGACGCGAGCGGCGCGAAGGCCGCTGACGCCGCCATACCGGAGCCCGCCCAGGCGCCGGAAAACGATGAGAATACCTCCTCCGGCATGGACAGCACGGCGGACAGCGCCATGATCGCGGCGGACGAGGCTGTGCCGGAGGCCGCCGGGGACGGCGGCGCGGTCCTGCCCTCTCCCTCCCCCACGCCGGCGGCCCCCGTCATCATCCGGGACGCGGCCCGCGCCGAGGCGGGCACGGTGCCGACGGAGAACCGGGAGGCGCTGCTGGCCCTGCTGGAGGGCGGCCAGCCCGCCGGCGGCACCGCCGCCGACTGGGATATGCTGTTCACCGCGGACATCGACGGGCTGACCTACACCTTCGCCACCGACGAGAACGCCCGCGTCCTGGTCTGGTGGGACAGCGTCGGCACCGGCCCCATCCGCAGCGGCGGCACGCTGGACGATCTGCGCGCGCTGATGGTCTTTGCCGAGCCCGTCCTGCCGGAATGACCCGAAAATGCAACGAACGCCCGCCGGGATATCCCGACGGGCGTTTCCTATATCGTTTTTCCGCGCGTCACTCCGCCGGCGCGGCGCTCCGGTAGCGCTGCACGGCATACTGGCCCTTTCCCCTGTCCTTGGACGCGTATGTCGCCTCGTCCACCTGCTTGAACAGGCTCTTGAAGTCCGCCGGCTGGTTGGTCACCAGCACCGCCCCCACGCTGCACGAGACGCTGATGTTCCGCTCGCGCATGGCATAGACCCGCAGCGTATCGCACAGCAGCCGGCACTTCTTCTCCAGCACCTCCACCTCCGTCAGCCCCGGAGACAGCACGATGAACTCGTCGCCGCCGAACCGGCCGATCACGTCCGTGACCTTGAACACGCTTCGCAGCACCTCGCTGGTGCACCGGAGGATATCGTCCCCCGCGTCGTGGCCGTAGGCGTCGTTGATATGCTTGAAATCGTCCAGGTCCAGAAACACCATGGAGCAGCTGACCCGGGGCGAGGTGTCCCGCAGATACTGCCGGATCCGATCCAGACAGCTGCGCTTGTTGAGCAGGCTGGTGAGCATGGGGTCCCGGGTGCTGCGGATCATATAGTGCATGCGCATCTCATGGTCCTGGACCCGCAGGGAGAGGATCACCAGAGAGATGACGGTGGCCAGCAGCAGCCCCACCACCACGCAGAACAGGTCATACCGGCCCACGGCCCACTCCTTGACCAGGACCACCGCCAGCGCATAGGCGGCCCCAAAGGCCCACACGAGCCCCAGCTCCAGCCCTATGGGCAGGATGAAGCTCACCGACAGGGCGATGCACAGCATCGGCGTGAAGCAGCCGGGCATGGACGGATCCACCAACACGTCCAGGGCGATGCTGAACGAGAGCACCACCGCCTGGAACCCCACGCACAGCGCCATGGCGCCCTTTCGGTTCGCGGCGCTCTCCTTCCGGTAGACGTACACGCCGGCGCACAGGACCACCGCCACCGCCAAAAAGGCGATGTGCCACACGCTCACGCGCCAGTCCCGGATCATCGCCGAGCACATGATCAGGTACAGCACCAGCATCCCCACCGTCACAAGGGTGAGCGTCTGCAGGATATGCAGATTGCTCTCCATGATCTCCTGATGGGATTCGTGGAAATATTTTTTTACCTTATCGCGCAGCTCCTGCAGCTTGCCCAGCCATGCATGGAACTTGCCCATATGTTCTCCCCCTCACACGAAGGCGCTCCCGGCCGCCGCCGGGACAGGACGGGATATCTTACTGGCCGCTCACGGCCGCGACCACCCGCTCATACAGAGGGGTGATCTCATCCATCATGGCGAAAGCTTTTTCCCACTGGCCCGCCCGCATGGCCGCCAGCTGGCCGTTCACCAGCTCGAACAGCGCGGTCATGGACAGGTTGCCGCACACGCCCTTCAGGGTATGGGAGGCGGTGAGAGCGGCGTCGTTGTCTCCGGCGGCGATGGCCTCCACCAGCTTGGCGTAATTCTGATCCGCGGGGAATTTGCCCAGGAACTTGTCCAGCAGCTTCTCGTTGCCCATAAAGCGCTCCAGGGCGCTGTCCACGTCGATGCCGGCGTCGGCGAGCCGCTGTCTTTTTGCTGCGTCCATATCATCAATACCTCCGTATCATATTTCCGCTTCGATGATGATCATTCTCAGTGCTCCCCCTCGGGGACGTCATACAGGTGGCAGAGCGTCTCCTCCGCCTGGAAGAAGCACTCCAGCAGCTTGGGATTGAAGATCCCGCACTGGCCCTCCCGGATCATGGTCAGCACCGTCTCCCGGGGGAAGGCGTTTTTGTACACCCTCTTGCAGCTGAGGGCGTCGTATACGTCCGCCAGGGACACGATCTGGGCCCAGGGAGAGATCTCGTCGCCCTTCAGCCCGTCCGGGTAACCCCGGCCGTCCCACCGCTCGTGGTGGTGCAGGGCGATGTCGTAGGCATAATGATAGAACCCGTTCTCCCGCAGCTGGGGGATCTTCTCCAGAAGGAGGGCTCCCTGGGTGGTGTGGCTCTTCATGATCTCGTATTCCTCCGCCGTCAGCCTGCCGGGCTTGTTGAGGATCTGGTCGGAGATGGCGATCTTGCCCACGTCGTGCATGATGGCGGCGATGGAGATGTTCTGAATCTCCTCCTCGCTCATGCCCTTGCCCAGCTCGGTGTTGCGCAGCAGGAACTCCGTGATGTCCCGGATGCGCTGGACATGCTCGCCGGTATCGCCGCCCCGGAACTCGATGGCGGTGGCCAGGGCCTCGATCATGCCCTGGTTCAGCTCGATGATCTTCTGCGCGCGCTGGAGCAGCTCGATGTTCTGCTGCTCTACCCGGTGGCCCAGGCGCTTTCTGGCCCGGAACAGCTCCACCACCGAGTTGATCCGCCGCAGCACCACATAGGGCACCACCGGCTTGAGGATCACGTCCATCACGCCCAGGCGGTACGCCTCCTGCAGGGTGTCGCCGGTGGCCTCGGCGGTGATGAGGAACACGGGGATGTGCTCCTGCAGGCCGGCGGCGTTGAGATGGCGGAGCATCTCCAGCCCGTCCATTTCCGGCATGATCACATCCAGCAGCACTGCACAGTATCTTCCCGGTTCCGCCGTGAGCTTTTCCAGCCCCTCCCGGCCGTTCTCCGCCTCTTCGATGGCATACTGATCGGAGAAGATATTGTCCAGGATCGCCCGGTTGAACTCATCGTCATCCACGATGAGGATGGTCTCGGCCTCGCTGCCCGTCATTTGCTGAATGATCGCGTCCATGAATGCCTCCTGCGCGCAGACATACGCTTTGCATAATCTCTGCAAATCTTATCACGCGTCCGGCCCGTTGTCAACGCCGCCGCCGAAATCTGCCCCGCGCTCTTGACGGAAAACCCCAAACATGGTACCATCGACAGGGATACATAGTTCTAATTTTTAAGGGCCGCCCCGGGCGGTCTCATCTTACACGACAGGGGGCAGGACATGTCCGCCGCCATGAAAAAGAAGCTTGCCGAAAAAAAGAATATCCTCGCCACCATCCTGACGATCTTCCTGATCCTGGGACTCTATCTGACCGCCTACGTGCAGGCCGCCGCCTCCATCCGGGACCGGTGCATCGCCCGCATGGAGGAGGGCGTGAACGTGGTGGTGGACGAGATCGCCCAGAAGTTCGCCCGGGACAGCCGCATCCTCAACGCCACCGCCGACATCCTGGGGACCGCCGACGAGATCACCGACGAGTCCGTCCGGGAGCTCATGAGCACGGTCGCCCCTCTGGCGGAGACCATGCAGTTTTTCGTGCTGATGCCCGACGACTCCATCGTCAGCACCACCGGCATCTCCGAAAGCGACAGTGACCTCTCCTTTGCCCGGGAGGCGCCTCTGGGCGAGCATATCTCCGACCGGATGCACAGCATCGGCTCCGACTCCTATGTGCTGCGCCACTTCGTGCCCATCCAGCGGGACGGCGAGACGGTGGCTCTGCTGTACGGCGTCACGGATCTGCGCACCCTGCCGAACAGGCTGAACATCCGCAACATCTATAACGCCTCCGCCAGCGTCTACATCATCGACACCCGAAACGGCGATTTCATCCTGGACACCTACCACGACGAGCTGGGCAACATCAACCAGTACACCATCGAGGCCGATCCCTCCCGCGAGACCAAAGAGGGGGTGTCCTGGGAGGAGTATACCGACGACATCCTGAACATGGGCACGGGACTGGTGGTGTTCCGCACCGACAGCACCGACGGCTGGGAGTACATGTACTACGGCCCCGCCGGTCTGAACGGCTGGTCCATCATCGTGTCCGTGCCGGAGAAGGAGGCCTTCGTCAGCCTCTACGCCGTGCAGCGGATCTTCCTGTTCACCGGCACGCTGATGGTGATCGTGCTGGTGCTGTACTATTTCTGGTCCCGCCACGCCGCCCAGGCCCACACGCGGGGAGTGGTGGAAAAGGCCGTGCTGGAGGAAAAGCTGCAAAAGGCCGAGGCGGCCGAGCGGGCCAAGACCATGTTCCTGAGCAACATGAGTCACGACATCCGCACCCCCATGAACGCCATCATCGGCTTCACCACCCTGGCCGAGACCAACATCGACAACAAGGACCGGGTCCAGGATTACCTGAGCAAGATCATGAGCTCGTCCAACCACCTGCTCAGCCTGATCAACGACATCCTGGACATGAGCCGCATCGAGTCCGGCCGGCTGAACATCGAGGAAAAGCCCTGCAGCATCTCCGACATCTTCAAGGACATGCGCAACATCCTGCTCACCCAGATGCAGTCCAAGCAGCTGAACTTCTTCATGGACACCATCGGCGTCATCGACGAGGACATCTACTGCGACAAGCTGCACCTGAACCAGGTGCTTTTGAACCTTCTCTCCAACGCCATCAAGTTCACCCCCGCAGGCGGCTCCGTGGCCCTGTCCATCGAGCAGAAGCCCAGCGCCCCCAAGGGCTACGGCGCCTATGAGATCCGGGTGAAGGACACCGGCATCGGCATGAGCCCGGAGTTCGCCGCGCATGTGTTCGAGCCCTTCGAGCGGGAAAAGACCAGCACTGTCAGCGGCATCCAGGGCACCGGTCTGGGCATGGCCATCACCAAGAACATCGTGGACACCATGGGCGGCACCATCCGCGTGGAGACCGAGCAGGGCCGCGGCACCGAGTACATCGTGGATCTGGAGTTCCGGCTCCAGACCGAGACGAAGCCGGTGGAGACCATCCGGGAGCTGGCGGGACTGCGGTCCCTGGTGGTGGACGACAACTTCTCCACCTGCGACAGCGTCAGCAAGATGCTCATCCAGATCGGCATGCGGGCCGAGTGGACCCTCCGGGGCCAGGAGGCCGTGCTCCACGCCCAGCACGCCGCGGAGCTGGGCGACCCCTTCTACGCCTACATCATCGACTGGGCCCTGCCGGACCTGAACGGCATCGAGGTGGCCCGCCAGATCCGGGCCATCGCCGGGGAGAACGTGCCCATCATCGTGCTCACCGCCTATGACTGGAGCCTGATCGAGGACGATGCCCGCAAGGCGGGCGTCACCGCCTTCTGCAACAAGCCCATCTTCCTGTCCGAGCTGCGGGACACCCTGGTCTCCGCGCTGGACAGGACCGCGCCTCCGGAGGCGGCCGCCTCCGTGCTGCCGCCCACCGGCGAGGAGCTCAAGGGCAAGCGGCTGCTGCTGGTGGAGGACAACGAGCTCAACCGGGAGATCGCCCAGGAGCTGCTGGAGGAGAGCGGCCTTTTGGTGGAGACCGCCGAGGACGGCACCGTGGGCGTGGAGAAGGTGAAAGCCTCCCAGCCCGGCTATTACGACCTGATCCTCATGGACGTGCAGATGCCCGTCATGAACGGCTACGACGCCACGCGGGCCATCCGGGCCCTGGAGGACCCGGCTCTGGCCAATATCCCCATCCTGGCCATGACCGCCAACGCCTTCGAGGAGGACCGGCAGGCCGCCATCGACGCGGGCATGAACGGCCACCTGGCCAAGCCCATCAACATCGCCAAGCTCATCGAGACCCTGCGGGAGCTTCTGAGCAAATGAGCGCGGACAGCGCTGTCACATAAGGAGACTTTGAAATGTACACCATCGAGACCCATCTGCACACCACCCACACCAGCAAATGCGGCTGGCTGGAGGCCCCCGTCCTGGCCGAGGCTTACAAGGCCGCCGGCTATGACGCCATCGCCGTCACCGACCACTACAACCGCACCACCTTTGAATACCTCCAGGTGGACCTGCGCTCCGGCGTCGATAAGGTAGCGGCGTTCCTCACCGGCTACCGCCGCATGGTGGAAGAGGGCCGAAAGCTCGGCCTGACCATCTACAAGGGCGCGGAGCTGCGTTTCGATGAGTGCGACAACGACTATCTGCTCTACAACTGGCCGGACGAGCTGCTGGCGGACCCGGAGAGCATCTTCCGCATGGGCATCGCCGCCTTCGCCCCCCTGGCAAGGGAGGCCGGGGCGCTGCTGATCCAGGCCCACCCCTTCCGCAAGGGCTGCACGCCGGCCATCCCCTGCTATCTGGACGGCATCGAGGTGGTGAACCTCAACCCCCGCCACGAGAACCGCAACGATCGGGCGGTGGAATTCGCCGACCAGTTCCACATCGCCATCCGCACCAGCGGCTCGGACTGCCATCGGACCGAGGACATCGCCCGGGGCGGCATCCGCTCCGAGACCCTGCCCGCCGACGAAGCCGCCTATGTGGCCCTGATGCGCTCCGGCGGCTTCACCCTCATCGGGGCGTAAGACCGCATATGACCGGGACCGGGGAGCCAAACGCTCCCCGGTCCTTTTTGGATCATTCAAAAGACTCGCTCTTCAGTTTTTCCCATGCCTCATTCCCCTGCATATAATCAAAGGTCTCATCGTCAAGGGACTTCAAAAGCTCCCGCTTCAAGCCGGCGGAAAGATCGGGATCGACCGTTTTCAGGGTCATATGCCGATACAGCTTTGATCTTGCGAAAGCACCGATCGTTCCGATGCTGTCCAATATCTCCCCCATGAGCCGCGCCGTCCAGGCGGCGTTCTTTTCCCAGACCGCGACATGCAGCCCATAACAGACCTCATCATATCTGCCCATCTCAAACGCGGACGCGGCGGCGGACGAGACCTCGACCAGCTTTCTGGCCATAGCATGGTCGCCATCCTCCATATAGAGGATGCGCAGATCGTTCAACGTCATTTGTATGTGCTGATACCCGGTGAAGAGCAATTCCTCACAGGCGCGGTAGGCCTCCGGCCGTTTTCCGGTCTTGCTGTTTATGAGCGCCTGCTTCCGCTTGCGCTCCGGGTCTGCCAACGAGAAGTATCCCAAATACTGCCCCGCTTTTTCATAGTCGTTTTTCCGGACGAACATGTGGAACAGGCTATCTGCCGCCTGCGCCCGGACCTGTTCATCCTCTGCGCGCAGGCACCGCTCGTACCATCCGCATATCACGCTTTCATAGCCGTCTTTGTCCGGAAGCCGGGCCGTCATCCGTTTCGCATCCAGCATGACCGCCGCCTGCCAGATCAGTTTTTCGCAGTTGGGGTATTCCTCGATCTTTTCCTTCGCGGAGAGGAAACCCTCGTGGAAGTCTTTGCTCTCCAGATCCCTTTGGAGCCCGGACAGATATTGGCTGATCTCTTCGTCTGTGAGATCCTCCTTGAAGGACAGAAGCTCGTCTGTGGTGATGCCCAGCAGCCGCGCGATCGGGGCGAGCAGCGCCACGTCCGGCAGCGTGCCGCCTCTTTCCCATTTGTTCACGGCGGGCGCGGTCACGCCGAGACTGGCGGCCATCTCCTCCTGGGTCAGCCCCTTGTTCTTTCTGTATTTTTTGATGACATCTCCGATCGTCATGTTCAGCGCTCTCCTTCACAGCTTCCGGATCGATCCTGTATATCAAGTATATCCGACCGAGCCGGAGAAGTCTATTGAAAGCGCGTTAAAGAACAGGACTCATTTTTTCCTGTCGTTTAATTTTAAAAAGATAAGCGGGAGCTGATCGCTCCCGCTTATCCGCCATCCTCCGATCTGTTGTTCTTCTCCCGCAACGAGCGGCGGCCGCCTCTGACGGGGCGGCCGCTGTCAGCGTTACTGATAAAACTCCCGGATGTACGCCTCCACATCGGCGCGGGTGCCCTGGAAGGGACCGGGGGTCTCCATCTTGAGGGAGACGCAGGCGGTGGCGTACTGCAGCGCCGTGGGCACGTCCGCGCCCGTCATGCGCATGGCGAGATAGGACCCGAAGGTGGTGTCCCCCCGCCCGGTGCGGCCGGAGAGGTTCCGGGCCTTGATGGGGCAGGTATAGGTCCCGTGGCCGTCAAAGACCAGGATCTCCGTGTTGTGGGACACCATGACCTCCTTGGCGCCCCAGGCGTAGAGCTGCTTTGCCGCCGCAGCCCGGTCGGTGAGGCCGGTGAGGATCTCCGCCTCGGCGGCGTCGGTCTTGAAAAAGTCCATATAGGGCAGGTATCTCATCTTGTCCGCCCAGTCATGGAACCGCAGTTCCCCGCCCTCGTTGTGGCGCAGAAAGCCCTGGGCGTCGGCGGACACCATCCCCCGGCCGTGCAGCCCCTCGATGAGGCTGTTGGGGAAGTCACCGTACAAAAGCCCCGCCAGGTGATACAGCCGGCAGGACACCTCCGGCACCTGGTCCAGCGTCACCGGGTCGGACTGGGCCTGGCAGCCGCAGTGGCGGCGCTCCCGGTCGGCGGTGAAGTACACGTTGCTCATCAGCGTGGTCACCGGCGAGGGCAGCAGCGCCGCGTCCTCCCCGTAGCGGCGGAACATCGCCACGATGTCCTCGTCCGCCGGGGACGCCTTCACCGCCGAGAACACCTTCGCGCCGGCGGCCCGGGCGGCGGGGGTGCAGTAGGTGACGGCGCCGCCCACGATCAGCTCCTCCCGGCCCGTATAGTCGGTATTCCGGTCCCGCGTGGCGGGGCCGACGATCATCAGATCATATGGTCTCATCGTTGCTCCTTTTCCACAGCTGTTATATCCTGCTGCGGCTCAGCTCCATTTTCTGGGTGCTCTCGTCGTTCTCCAGGGCGGCCACGAACATATCCAGCCGCTCCTTGGCCCGGCGGCCGGAGAAGTCGGCCTTGAAGATGACGGTCACCTCGCCCTCCTTCCCCTCCACCTGGATGTGGGTGATCTTGGCGGAGAAATCCTCCGCCAGGCGGTTCACCTGCTCCAGCGTGTCGGTCAGGTCCGTGCAGTGCACGGTGAACTGGTACAGCTCATAGTGGTTGCGCATCATCTTCTCCTGCAGCCCCTCGAACACCACCAGCGTGATCATCATGAAGGCCGCGCCGATGAGCGCCACGCTGTAGTAGCCGCCGCCCACGGCGATGCCCATGCAGGCCGTGGCCCAGATGCTGGCCGCGGTGGTCAGGCCCTTGATGCTGACGCCCTCTTTCATGATGGTGCCGGCGCCCAAAAAGCCCATGCCGGTGATGACCTGGGCGCTGAGCCGGGCCGGGTCCGGGGTGGCCCCATAGGCCCGGTACTGAGCGAAGATCATCTGGCTGGTGGTCATCACGGCGCAGGCGCCGATGGCCACCAGCATGTGGGTGCGCATGCCGGCGGGCCGATGGGTATACTCCCGCTCGGTGCCCACCACCGCGCCGATGAGCATGGCGCAGCCCAGACGCAGCAGCACCACCCAGGGCGACAGCGCCAGGGGGGACAGATCTATGGTAACGTCAGTAGCAGTCGGCATAAGCGACCTCTCTTCAAGCGCGATAGCGGGTCCCCTCGCCCGCGGTCAGGGCCCGGTACGCCTTCTCGATGCGGGCATAGTTGCCGTCCCGGTCCAGGGCGATGCCCCGGCCGATGCCGTCCACGATCATGCCCCGGCCCAGCTGGGCGAGCTTGCCCTCCACCATCCGCAGCAGCGCGGGGGCGCTGCCCGGCTCGGTGCTCCGGCCGTCGAAGATGATATGCAGATAGATCTCCGGCACGCCCTCGGCCATCTCCGTGAGCATCAGGGGATAGTCGATGCAGCCGTGGCTGGACTTCTCCGTCAGCAGGGCGATCAGATGCAGCGCCCCGCTCTTTTTGGCGTTCTCGATGAACCGCAGGAACACCGGATTCTTGCTGAAGGAACCGTCCTTGATGGCGTTGTCCATGCGCACGTCGTCCTGGGCCACGATCCGGCCCGCGCCCAGATTGGTGTGGCCGGCCTCGGAGTTGCCGGCCTTGCCGGCCTTCAGGCCCACGTCCTCCCCGGAGGCGCGCAGCTTGCTGTTGGGATAGGCCGCCAGCAGCGCGTCCCAGTCATGGGTGTCCGCCACAAACAGCGCGTCGCCCTCGTCGCCGGTGCCGAAGCCCCAGCCGTCCAGGATGATGAGCATCATCTTCTTGCCGGTGATGTTCCCGGAGGTGATGAGGCTCTCGCCGGTCATCTCGGCGGGCTTTTTAAGGCCCAGTACGGACAGGACCGTGGGGGCCACGTCTCCCAGCCGGCCGTCCCGCAGGGTCATGTCCCGGCCCTGGGGGTCCAGCACCACGAAGGGCACCAGGTTGGTGGTGTGGGCGCCGTCAGGCTTGCCGTCCTTGGTGTACAGCTTTTCGATGTTGCCGTGGTCGGCGGTGACCGCCACCACATAGCCGTGGGCCTTGCCGTACTCCGCCGCGTCACGCACCTTTTCGCTGACGATGGCGGCGGCCTTGATCTTGGCCTCGGTGTTCTGGGTGTGGCCGATCACGTCGCCGTTGGCGAAGTTGGTGAGGATGAAGTCATAGCCCTCGTCCACGGCGGCCTTGACCTTCTCCGCCACCTCCGGCAGGCTCAGCTCCGGCTTCTGGTCGAAGGGGACGCCCTTCAGGGAGGGCACCCGCACGTCCGTCTCGCCGGGGAAGGGCTGGTTCACGCCGCCGTTGAAGAAGAACGTCACATGGGCGAACTTCTCCGACTCGGAGCAGTGGAACTGGGTCAGGCCCGCTTCGCTGATCACCTGGGCCAGGGGCTTTTGCACCCGCTCGGGGGCAAAGGCGATGGGCAGGTCCTTGAGCTTCTCGTGGTACATGGTCATGATGGCGAACTCCAGCCCGCTCATGTCCGGCCGGGCAAAATGGGGGAAGTCCCTGTCGGTGAACGCCTCGGTCAGCTCCACCTCCCGCTCGCCCCGGCGGCAGCAGAAGATCACGTGGTCCCCGTCCTTGATCCGGCCCACGGGCGCGCCGGTCCCGTCCTCCAGGATCATGGGCTCCAGGCTGTAATCGGTCTGGCCCGCGGCATAGGCAGCCTCCACCGCCCTGGCCAGGGACTCTCCCCCGTGAAGCGTTTTCTCAGTCATGATAAACCCCTCCTCAGACCAGCGGCGGGAAGATATCCAGCAGCTGGGTAAAATGCGTGATGAACGCGTCCGGCTCGTTCTCCTCGGTGACGGCCTGGTGCTTCTTGCCGGGATAGCGCACGCCGATGGTCATGCCCAGGCCCGCGGCCTTGGCGCCCACGATGTCCCGGTCCAGGTTGTCCCCCACGAAGCAGGTCCGGGCCGGGTCCGCACCGGTCTCCTCCAGCGCGTAATAGTAGATGGCCGGGTGGGGCTTGCGGATCAGGCACAGGGAGGACTGCTGCACGGACTTGAAGTAAGGCCGCAGCCCGTCCTTATCCAGCCACTCGTCCACCTCGTGCACGCCCACCAGGTCGCTGACGATGGCCATGGTATAGCCCCTGCGGGTCAGCTCCTTGACCGTGTCCGCGCCGCCCTCGGTGACCACCCGCTCGCCCTTGGTGCGGCGGTAGGCGTAGGTGAGCCTGCCGGCGGCGGCCTCCACCCGCTCCTTGGGGAAGTCATAGGCCAGCCAGCGGGTCCACAGCACCTTCTCCGGCGCCTCGCAATAGAAATGCAGCGCCCACTCCCGGTACTTGTCATACCTGGGCTCGATGACGGTCTTATAGAACTCGATGGGGTCCGCGTCCGCGCCCAGCAGGTCCACGATCTCGGTCTTTGCCTGGAGCATATACGCCTCGTCCGGGCGGATCACCCGGAAGGTGTCCCCCAGGTCCACGAATATGGTGTCGATGTTCTTCTTATCCATGCCGCGTCCTCCTCACTGCAAAATGGGCAGGTCCAGGATGTCGATGAACCGGTGGACGATGTAATCCGGCCGGTTCTCGTCCGTGATGGTCTTTTTCGCCAGCTTCTCGGGGCTGATGAACAGCACATTGGCCCCCACGCCGGCGGCGATGGCGCCGGTGATGTCCCGGTCCAGATTGTCCGCCACGGACACGCACTGGTCCGGCTCCAGGCCCATGGCCTCGCAGCCCATGCGGTAGATGGCCGGGTCCGGCTTGCGGATGTGGCACACGGAGGAGAGCACCACCGCGTCGAAGTACCCCTCCAGGCCGTCCTCCCGCAGCCAGTCGGGGATCTCGTTCTCCCCGATCAGGTTGCTGATGATGCCCAGCTTATAGCCCCGGGCCTTCAGCCCCTTGATGACGGCCAGGCCGCCCTCCACCAGGTACCGCTTGCCCTTGATCTGCCGGTACTGGAAGGTCATCTCATGGCAGATCGCGCGCAGCTTCTCCTCCGGCAGCTCCGGCAGCAGCCACTTGGCCCACAGCTCATAGTCGCCGCTCTCCCGGTTGGCGGTCAGGGCCCAGTCCCGGTAGGGCTTATAGCGCTCCTCCACCATGCCGATGAACCCGTCCACATCCTCATAGCCGGCCAGCTCCGCCATCCGGGCCCGGGCCCGGGCCTGGTGCTCCGGATCGTCATAGAGGATGCGCAGCGTGCCGCCCAGGTCGAAGAACACGCCCCTGATCTTTCCGTCCATATGTCGCTCCTTTCCTCCCGTCGGGGAAGCTCAGGCCAGCGTGTCCCGGGGCGGGAACAGGTCCAGCAGCTCCCGGATGGCCTTGATGGTGTAGTCGGGCAGCACCGTGGGGGCCTTGCCCTCCCGGTCGGCGGTGCCGGCGTCCTCATAGAGGACCATGGCGCCGAAGCCGGCGTCCACCGCGCCCTCCACGTCCCGGACCGGGTTGTCGCCCACATAGGCGCAGTCCTCCGGCGCCGAGCCGATGCAGCGGGCGCCCAGCAGATAGATGGCCGGGTCCGGCTTGCGCAGGCGGACCTTGGAGGAGAGGATCACCGTCTTGAAGCAGCCGGCCACCTCGTCATGGCACATCCAGTCGGGGATCTCGGTCTCGGTGATGGTGTTGGCGATGATGCCCAGCTTATAGCCCCGGCGCTGCAGCTCCAGGAGCGTGGGCTTCACGTCGTCATGGGGCACCCGGCGGCCGTCATGGTCCCGCCACAGGCGGGTCAGCTTCGCCGCGTGGGGCGCGATGCGCTCGGAGGGATAGTCCGGCAGCAGGTACTGCAGCCACAGCTCCATCTCCGACACGTCCAGCAGCGCGGTCTTGGCCCACTTGCGGTAGGCCTTCCAGTTCTCCGTCAGTTTGGCAAAAAACACGTCGTGGGGCTCCGTAGCACCCACCAGGCGCATCAGCTCCATGTCGGCGGCCATGGCGAATTCCGGGTCCTCCACCACATAGCGCAGCGTGGCGCCTACGTCAAAGAAAATGGTGTCGATATTGTGGTTCATCGTCTTTCCTCCTTATATCGTTCGATCGGATAAAGAGCGCGGCCGCTCATTGATTCTCTTTTTCGATGATGGCGGGGATCTCCGCCAGGTCGTGGATCAGGTAATCCGGCTTGATGTGCTCCAGACCCACGTCCCGGATGGCCACGGACGGGTTCTCGATCTGGATGGCCAGCCGCCACCCGGCGTTGCGCACGCCCCGCACGTCCCGGCTGAGGGTGTCGCCCACATAGGCGAATTCCTCCGGCGCCAGGCCCATGATCCGCTCCGCGTTCCGGAACGCCTCCGCCGCCGGCTTGCGCACGCCGGTGACGCTGGACAGCAGCACGCATTCCATGTATGTATCCAGCCCGTACTCCATCAGATAATGGGGCATCACCGAGCGGCTGGTGACGTTGCTGATGACCCCCAGCCGCAGCCCCATGGCGCGCAGTTCGTCCATGGTCTGGCGCAGATGGGGCCGGCGCATGCAGCGGGTGCGCTCATAATCGTAGAGGAAGCTCAGCTCCTCCGCCATGGGCTCCAGCGTCTCCGGGGCCAGGCTGAAGTCCTTCAGATAATACCGGCTCCACATCTCCGCCTGGGGCAGCTCCCGCAGGTTTTCCTCGGACCAGTGCTTATACTCCTCCGCGTGCTCGTGCAGCCGGGGCGCCAGCTCCGCCGCCGTGACGGGGAGCCGGATGCCGTAGTCCCCCAGACGGTCCAGCAGCCGCTGGGAGAACCACTCCGCCTGCCCCGGCGGGGAGAAGGACGTGTGGAGCGTGCCCCCCATGTCGAACAGCACCGCTTTGATCATGTCGCGCACCACCTTTCCCGGTCTATGGCCATTTCCGTATCTCAAACGTTTCCGTCTATTTTTCGTTGTTAATTGTATATCGTGCTCTGACATTTGTCAAGAGCGGCGGCAGATTTTTGTCGATATGCCGAACCGACGCCCGGCCGGTCCGCCATGGCCGGAAAATCCCGTCATTCCCTCAGAAAAATGCCCGACACGTCGCCGGGACCTCTTCCGGACATCCGCTCTCTTTCCCGCGTTTTTCTGCCCGTTCTCCCCGTTTTTGAGCGGAGTACGCCGCATTTTCTTTAGAACCTCTGCAAAATTTCCTCATTCGGCATTTTGTCCTTGCAATTTTCGTCGAAAGGTTTTACAATGTTTTTACGAAAACTAACGGAATTTTTCACGAAGGAGGACCGCCCATGAAAAGCGTCACCATCAAAGACGTGGCAAAAGCCGCCAACGTGTCCTATTCGACGGTCTCCCGGGCCCTCTCCGGCAGTCCGGAGATCAGCGCGGAGACCCGGGAGCGCATCCTGCAGATCTGCAAGGAGATGAACTATACCGCCAACACGGTGGCCCGGGCCATGGTGATGAAGAGCACCAAGCTGCTGGCGCTGATCCTCACCGGCGTCAACAACCCCTTCATGTCGGAACTGGCCTACCACATCGACCGGCAGGCCCGGGCGCGGGGCTACAACATCGTGCTGTGCAACTCCTCCCGGAACCTGGACCAGGAGCGGGAGCTCTTTGAGCTGATGATCGGCCGGCAGGTGGACGGGGTGATGATCTTCCCCTCCGGGCCGGAGAGCTATGAATCCCTGCGGCCGTATCTGGCCCGCATCCCCACGGTGTTTATCGGGGAGAACCTGCGGGAGGTGCCGGAGAGCTACGTGTCCGTGGACAACTACCGCGGCGCGTATATCGGCGTGGAGTACCTATACAACCTCGGCCACCGGGACATCCTCTACTTCGGCCGCCGGCGGGGCAGCACCACCCATCAGCTCCGGGCGGACGGCTATGCCGCCGCCTGCCGGGACCTGGGGATCATGCCTCATTACTGCAACAACTCCTTCCCCGCCACCTCCATCAAATATGGCTACCAGCTGGCCAAGCAGCTGTTCGCCCAGGAGAAGAACTATACCGCCATCTTCGCCGCCACCGACACCAACGCCCTGGGCATCATGCAGGCGGCCGAGGAGACCGGTCTGCGCATCCCCGAGGACATCTCCCTGCTGGGCTTCGACAACATCCGGGACAGCGGCCTGCCCCGGATCAACCTGACCACCATCGAGCAGCCCAAGAAGATGATGGCCTCCGTGGCGGTGGACAGCCTGCTGGACAAGATCCAAAGCGAGCTGGCCGGTTACTCCCACCGGATCCTCCTGCCCGCCCTGATCGAGCGCAGCTCCTGCGCCCCCCTGGCGCGAAAGGACTGAGGGCAAAAAACAATAACGCCCCCGTGTGCCGCTGTCGGCATGCGGGGGTGTTTTGCGCGCCTCGGTCATTTCCCCTGGACCAGGTCCCGGACGATGGGCAGCACATCATAGATGTCCTCCACCAGATAGTCCGGTTCAAATTCCCGGAGGACGCCCGCGTCCTTCTCCTTCGTCAGTTTGGAGCCGATCTGGATGGCGACGGCAAAGCCGGCGCGCTTGGAGCCGATGATGTCCCGGGAGACAGTGTCCCCCACATAGACGCTCTGCTCCGGCCGGGACTGCAGCTGCCGCATGGCGACCTCGAAGATGATGGGGTCCGGCTTGCGCGTCCCGGTGACGGAGGACAAGGTCACGTCCTGGAAATAGTCCCGGATGCCGTACTCCCTGAGGATGTCGAACACCTGCCAGAGAGCGGCGGTATTGCTGACGATGCCCAGCTTCATGCCCAGCGCCCTGAGCCCCTCCAGCATCTCCGGCACCCGGGGGCGCAGGCTGCGGTGATAGTGGGTGACCTCCCACATGTGGGCGATCTGCTCGCAGTGGGGCTCCAGCGCCTCCGCCGGGAAGGCGAAGTCCGCCAAGACATAGTCCCGCCAAATGGGGATCGGCTTCAGCTCGATGTCGCTGGGGTCCCGGAACTTCCCATAGCGGACCCACCCGGCGTCCACCCGGGCCTTGAGCTCGTCAAAGCTCACCTTCGGGTCCAGCCCGAAGCTGACGAGCATCTCCTGCAGCTTTTTGACAGCCTCCCGCTCGGAGGCCTCATCCACATAGATGTCCTCCAGCGTACCGCCCATATCGAACAGAACAGATGTGATCATGGTCGTTGTCTCCCGCCGCTGTCACGGCTTTGCGGGACCTTGGATCGTCCCGTCATCCAGAATCGTGAAAAGGATCGCTCGCTGATAGCGCGGCGCGCACCATGGGGCGGCAAAGCAGTCGGTGAACAGCACCTGCGCGCCCTGCCCGGTCAGAAGCTCCGCCGCGGTCCGGCTGGGCCGGTCCTTCTTGGGGTTATATTCCGCCCCGCAGGACACCACCGCCCACGTGGGATGGAGCCGCTCCGCCAGCGCCGGCGTGACGGACTTGATGTCCCCGTGATGGGGCACCTTCAGGATGTCGCAGGGCCGCGCCCGGTCCTCCCAGGCCGCGCCGTAGCAGTCCCCAGCCAGCTCCACGGTCCGTCCGGCGTAGGCCAGCCGCAGGCGCAGAGAGCCGGGGTTGCGGAATTTGGCGGCCCAATAGCGCAGCCCCTCGCCCAGGGACCTGCCCGCCATCATCTCCCGCCAGGCATACCGCTGCCAATCCCCCGCCGCGGCCTCGGGGCAGGCGATATCCGCCCGCAGCGCGTCCGTCAGCGCCAGGGACGCATCCCGCTCCACGGGATGCAGCCGGGTCCCGGCCGCGCGCATGCGGTCGGTCAGCTCCGCCCAGCGGCAGAGGCACTGCTGCATGCCCCGGACGGTCTTGACCGCCTCCGGGTCCACCATGATCCGCTGTCCGGGCTCGGGGAAATAGCCGGACCAGACGTCGTCCACCGCCACGCTGTCCAGGATCTCTCCCAGACCGAAAAAGTGGTCCACATGCAGATGGGTCACCACCAGCGCGTCCAGCCGGCCCACGCCCAGAGCTCGCAGATACGCCGCCGCGGTGCACCGCAGCGACCCCTCCGCCGCGCCCACATCCTCCCGGCCGGCGTCCACCAGCATCCGGAAAGCGCGTCCCGCGCCGATCTGCTCCACGAGCGCGGCGTCGCCGTCGGCCACATTGATAAAATGCAATCTCAGCATCCCGCTCACCGCCGCTTGGTGTACTTGCGCCACGCCGGCTCCGCCTCAGGCTTGACCGGGGGCCGGTAGTCCCGCCGGTACATAAAATATGCCGCCAGCAGCCCCAGGCACAGGGGGATCACCACGAACCAGCCGTAAAAGGTGAGGAACGCCCCCGCGGCCCCAGTGCCCCGCAGAGCGAAGAGCATATAGACGAGCACCGCCGCGGCGTACGCCGTCAGCCACAGATGGCCGCCCAGGGCCAGGCGCTTGTCGGAAAAGAGCTTGTGGCACACCCAGGTCAGCGCCACGCCGAAGGCGCCCGCCAGCGTCGCCTGGCAGAGGTTGGAGAGCTTCACCGGCCAGTTCGCCATGGGATCGGTCAGGTACTCGGTCACCAGGTGGAAGCCCAGCACATAAAAGGCCAGGAACACGAAGCTCAGGCAGAAGGTATAGATGCCGAAGCCGCTCTTGGGCTTGCCCTCCTCGGTGAAGAGGAAGGTGCGCCAGAACTTCTTCTCCCGCTTGTCCCACTTTTCCTTCCGCGCCTGGCGGTCCCGTTCCCGTTCCGCGTCGCGGATCTGGCGGTCGAAATCGTCTTGCTTGGCCATGGTAGAGCTCTCCCTGCCCTTTGGCATAAAAAACCCCGCGCGGCAGGCGGCTCGGTCTGCCGCGCGGGGTCCAGTCAGGTCTTGCTTACTGTGTGCTCAGACTCAGCCGTTGAGGGCCATGTCCTCCCACTGATGCCACATATCCTGGGCATTGAGGAAGTTGTCATAGATGGCCTGCAGGTCAGAGTCGATGGCGCCGGTCTCCTTCAGAGGAACAGGGTTATCCTCGTCCTCGATGTCGTCACGGACGACCCAGTTGCCGGTCTTCTGGAAGGGCTTCAGGCCCGGGGAGGAGCCGTCGCTATCACCGGTCAGCCAGCGGATGAACAGGCGGGCGGCCGCGGGATGCGGGCAGCCGGAGACCACATACAGGCACTCATAGTTCTGCAGACCGGTATAGGGCTCCAGGTTGGTGAGCCAGCCGATGTTGTAGCCGGACTCCTCCCGGTTCTCGATCTTGCCGGCGGAGGCCAGGGCCAGGGTGGGGCCGTTCAGGGACTCATGCACCGCCTGCACCAGCTCGTCGCCGTCGCCGATGAAGGTCATGGTGTCGGCCAGCTGGGTGAAGCGCCACAGATACTCCACGCCGGCATTGTTCTCATACTGGCTGAAGTCGAACTCCCAGTTGCCGTCGGTGGGGTAGGTGTACTCCAGCGGCTCGCCGTACAGGTCCTCATAGGCCTGGGCCATCTGGTCGGAGTTCACGATGAAGCTGGTGAACAGGGACAGGTAAGCGGTCTCCTCGGCGATCTCCTTGGTGAACAGCTTCCACTTGGGGGTGCCGTCCTCGTTGGTCTCGATGATCTGCCACCAGTTGGTGATGGGCTGGCCGTCGGGATACTCCTCGGTGTTGTAGTACCAGAAGCTCTGGGAGGTGTACAGGGGATAGCCATACTGCAGGGCGGTGTCCGCGATGTGCTCGCAGATGTCCTTGGGATAGAAGGCCTCGCAGTAGCCGTCCTCATAGAAGCCATAGAACACGTCGCCGTTGACGTCCTTGGCCTGCAGCACGTCGCCGTACACGTTGCCGCCGTCTACCTCCAGGCGGCACTTCTCCAGGACTTCGTCGTTGTCCAGGTCCTGGATCTCCAGCTTCAGCTCAGGGAACTGCTCCTCAAAGTCCTCCTGGACCTTGAGCATCTTGGAGGAGGTGGCGTAGATGCGGATGGGCTCGCCGTCGGACTCTTCGATGGCCGCCTGGTAGAGCTCCTCGGTGGTCATCTCGCTCCACTCGTCATAGATAGGGCCGATGTACCCGTCGTCCGCGAACGCGGGGGCGGACAGGGCCAGCACCATGACCAGGGCCAAAGCCAGGGCAAGGATCTTGCTCATTTTCATGGTTTTGCGATCTCCTTTCAAAATTTGGGGGTGGTTGTTTCCTTCCTTCTTATTTCCACGCCGTTTTTCGGCGAAAGAAACCTCAGCGGGTGCGCTTGATGAGCCGGGTGCTCTTGGCGTCGTAGACGTTGATCTTCTCCGGGGCGATGTGGGCGTAGACGGTCTGGTCGATGTCGTACTGGGCCAGGCCGATCTCCTTGGCCAGGAAGTCGGAACCGCCCGCGCCCTTGAGGCTCACCAGGGTCTCGGAGCCGGCGGGCTGGTTGGCGTAGACCGACACGGGGATGCCGTCGGTGCTCTTGTCCAGCGTCAGATGGATCTGCTCCGGGCGGATGGCCACCACCACCGGGAACTCGCCGCCGGGGATCTCCTGGTCGGTCATATCGGCCTTGTCGAACTCATACTCCGCCAGCTCGCACTTGACCTTCAGCTTGGCCCCGTCCATATGGGCGGTGCCCTCCAGGAAGTTGATGCGGGGGTTGCCGATGAAGTCGGCGGCCTCCAGGTCGATGGGGTTCATGTACAGGTCCATGGGGGTGTCCACCTGGCTGATCTCGCCGGCCTTGAAAAGCGCGATCTTGGTGGACATGGTCAGGGCCTCCACCTGGTCGTGGGTGACGTAGATGACGGTGGTGCCCAACTCCCGGTGGATGCGCTGCAGCTCCGAGCGCATGTCCACCCGCAGGCGGGCGTCCAGGTTGCTGAGGGGCTCATCCAGCAGCAGCAGCTTGGGGTTGGAGGCCACGGCGCGGGCGATGGCCACGCGCTGCTGCTGGCCGCCGGACAGCTCGTTGGGATAGCGGTCGATGTACTCCTCGATGCGCATCATGCGCAGGGAGTCACGCACCCGCTTTTCCACCTCGTCCTTGGGCAGCTTCTGGATCTTCAGGCCGAAGGCGATGTTGCCCCGCACGGTCATATGGGGCCACAGGGCGTAGGACTGGAACACCAGGTTCAGCCCCCGCTTGCTGGGCTCGGCGTAATAGGCCAGGTCGGCGTTGATCATCTCCTCGCCGTCGATGGTCATGGTGCCGTTCTGGGGCCGTTCCAGGCCGGACACCACGCGCAGGGTCGTGGTCTTGCCGCAGCCGGAGGGACCCAGCAGGGTCATGAAGTCGCCGTCCTCGATGGTCAGGTTGATGTCCCGCAGGACGTGGTTGTCGCCGTAGAATTTATCGATATGGCTCAAAACGATCTTACTCATTTTTTCTCATCCTTCCCTTTCTCTAAGTCCCTTACCACGCCTTGCCGATATCCGCGCCGAACTTGTTGGCGATGATATAGCAGACCAGGATAAACAGCAGCACGCACACGCTGATGGCGTCGGCCATCTGGTTGTAGCCCTCCTGGGAGTAGGTGAACGCCAGATAGCTCATGGTCTGGGTGCGCTTATCCATCATGATGATGATCAGGTCCAGCTCCTTGGCGATGCTGATGAAGGTCAGCATGAAGCCGGAGATGAAGCCGTTTTTCGCCAGGGGCAGGACGATCTTGCCCATCCGCTGCCAGAAGTTGGCGCCGTTGATGTCCGCCGCCTCCTCCAGCTCGGTGGAGATCTGCATCATGTTGGCGGTGCCGGAACGGCTGGCGAAGGGGAAGTGCTTGACCACGCTGGTGAGCACGATGAGCCCGAAGGTGCCGTACAGCGACGGGATGAGCCCGCCCAGCCTGGGCCGGTTGAACATGGCCACGTACATGGCCGAGAAGGCCACGCCGCTCATCAGGTAGGGGATGAACACCAGCTGCTCCGTGGCGGAGCCGTACCACTTGCCGCGGCCGCGGGTGGAGATGTAGCCCAAAAACTGGCCGCACAGGGCGGTGAGGATGGAGCCGATGAAGGTCAGCCGGATGGTGTTCCAGATGGCCCGGGTGAACTCGGGGTTGCGGAAGATGCCGGGATAGTTGATGTAGCGCTGGGCCTCGTCCACGGTGCCGATCCAGTTATAGAGCGTCAGGTTATCCAGGCCGTAGCCGTTGCCGGTGGTGATCTGGAAGGTCTCCATCACCAGCACGAACATGGGGGCCACCATGGCGAAGAACAGGAACACCACCAAAAATACCATCAGCGGGACCTTGGCCTTGCCCAGCTTCATCTCCGTGGAGCGGCCGCCCTTGCCGCCGATGGTAGCATAGCTCTTGCGCACGCCGACGATCTTCTGGTTGGCAAAGATGATGAGGGCCGCCAGGGCGATCAGCACCAGGCTCATGGCGTAGCCCACCGCCTGGGGCGAGCCGTTGATGAAGGTCTTCATCTTGGTGGCCAGGGTGAAGTAGCCGATCCGGTTGCCCAGGTTGGCCGCCACGCCGTAGGTGCCGATGGACTTGGACAGGGTCATGACGATGGAGCTCAGCACGCTGGGCAGCACCAGGGGCAGGGTGATGGACTTGAGGATCTGGATCTTATTGGCGCCGCAGATCTCGCCCATCTCCTCCAGCTCCGAGTTGATGGAGCGCAGGGCCGAGGACACGTTTATGTACGAGAATGCGTAGTAGTGCAAGCTCATGCACAGCACGATGGCGATGGGGCCGTAGGCCAGCCAGTCGGGGATCGGTACGCCCAGACCGGCCAGAAAGCCCAGCGAGCCGGAGGTCTTGTTGCGGAACACCGCCAGCCAGCTGAGGGCCTTGCACCAGGAGGGCACCATGTAGGGGATGACCACCAGCATGCCCAGCAGCTTCTTGCCGGGGATGTCGGACCGGACGATCAGCCAGCCCAGCACCGAGCCCAGAGGCACGGAGACCAGCACCGTGAAAAAGCCCACCACCAGGGAGTTTTTCAGCGGGCCCCACAGCGTGGCGTTGGCCATGCCGCTGGTGAGGATGTATCTCCAGTAATACAGGGTAAAGTCGCCCACCTCTGCCCCGCGGATGCGGCGCAGCTCGCCCTTGGCCACCGTGAAGGTGGTGGCGATCATCTGCAGCAGGGGGATCACGATCAGGCAGAACAGGATCACCAGGCTGATGGCCACGATCATGTTGAAGGGGTTCTTCACCACGTTCAGGAACTGGTTTTTCAGCCTCGTCGAGTTGAACGGCCTGTGCACTCTCTTGCTTTTCACATCTGGACTCTCCTTTCACTATGGCTGCGCGGCATGGGAGCGCGCCCATGTCCTCTTGTCATACCGAACACGTTTCCGGCATTTAATACGCACAAAATTATAACAAGTCTACAACTTTTCGTCAACAATTTTACCAAGGAAAAGAGAATTTCAGCACTTTAAACATCTATGCCTATTTAGAATTGTGCGTTTTCCATGGCCGCTCTTTGGATGATTTACGGAAATTTTCGAAAATTTTTACGCAACTTTTCAACCACTGGCCGCGATCCGGCGCGCTGGGCCGGCGCAAGATGCGCCGGTCCGCGGCCATTTTTACTTGCCCAGAAGCTCCCGCTCGATGCGCTCGCGGGCCTCGGGGGCCTGCTTGTCCATCTTCTCGGGGAAGCCGAAATAGCTGACGCAGGCGATGTTGTCGCCGCCCGCCTTGGGGGCGTCGGGCTTCAGCTGCTTATTGGCGAAGTCCATCTCCCGCAGGGTCTCGAAGATGCCGTCGAAGTCCACCTCGCCCTCGCCCATGGCGGTGTGCTGGTGGATGGTCACGTCGGCCCGGCCGCGGCCGTTCAGCCAGGGCGGGTTGAGGATGTACCGGCAGTCCTTGGTCTGGTTCCAGGTGTCGGCGAACAGCACATGGGTCAGCTCGTCGCCGGCATACTTGAGCATATGGCGCACGTCGCCCTTGCCCTGATCGTAGAAGAAACCGTGGGACGCGGAATAGACGTAGCCCAGGTTCTTGGACCGGAAGGACTTGACGATGTCGCAGGCCTCGTCGTTCAGCTCGCAGAAGTCGTAGGGGTGGGACTGGACCTCCACCCGCAGACCCTCCCGCTCGATGATGGGCAGCAGCTCCTCCATGGAGCGGAAGAACATGCCGTTGCAGATCTCCTGCTGGTTGGGGTCGCCGGAGAACTCGGTGTTGATGACGGGCACGCCCATATCCACAGCGATCTGGATCATGCGCTTCCAGTTGGCCACGGCGTGCTGCCGCTGCTCTTCGGTGGGCCCGGACCAGCGGTACACCACGATGAAGCTGGAGATCTCCACGCCGGTCTCCTTCAGGGCCTTGCGGTACTCCGCCTCGCACTCCTTGGAAAACAGCGGGTGCTTATAGAAGGGGTTGATGCGGGGATGGGGGGACTGCTCGATGTATTTGTAGCCCCAGTCGGCCACCTTGTGCACCATGTCGGTGATGGGCATCTGCTTTGCCAGCACGTCCACGTCAAACGCGATCTTCATTGCATTCTTGCTCCTTTCAGCCTTGTATCCACATCGATGATGCGATATCCCGCTAATGATACTATACTCCGATTTTTCGCGCATTTCAAGGATTTTTCCCGCCGCCGCGCCGCCGGCGGGGCAGCCGACTTTTTTCGCGGGGACCCGCCTCGGATGATTTGTAAATGTTGTCAGAATCCTCCCGGCCTGTTTTGTTGATTTCTTTTAAAAGTAAAGAGGCGTATTGATTTCCGGGATAGCAATATGTATAATGTTCTGGATCTGACCAGTGGTTCTGTCCGGCGCGGGACGGCCGTCCGTCCCGCGCCGTGAAGAGAGAGGGGAGAAACGCGTGGAATACATACTGGAGCTGAAGGACATCAGCAAGACCTTCCCCGGCGTGAAAGCGCTGGACCACGTGCAGCTGCAGGTGAAGCCGGGCGAGGTCCACGCGCTCATGGGGGAGAACGGCGCGGGCAAGTCCACGCTGATGAAGATCCTCATGGGCATCTACAAAAAAGACCCGGGCGGCGAGATCCTCTTCAACGGCCGGCCCTATGAGGTGTCCAACCCCAAGGAGGCCATCGACACCGGCGTGGCGATGATCCACCAGGAGCTGAACCCCATCTACGACATGACGGTCTATGAGAACATTTTCGTGGGACGGGAACTGCGCAAGCATGGCCTGGTGGACAAGAAGGCCGAGATCGAGGCGTCCCGCAAGCTCATCGAGGACTGCGGCCTGCACGTCTCCCCCATGAACACCCTGCGGGAGCTGACGGTGGCCCAGTGTCAGCTCATCGAGATCATCAAGGCCATCTCCGTGGACGCCAAGGTCATCATCATGGACGAGCCCACCGCGGCCATCACCGACCGGGAGGTGGAGATCCTCTTCGGCCACATCCGCCGGCTGAAGGCGCAGGGCGTGGCCATCATCTATATCTCCCACCGGATGAGCGAGATCTTCTCCATCTGCGACCGGGTGACGGTCTACCGGGACGGGCAGTACATCGGCTGCGGGGAGACCAAGGACCTGGACGAGGCCCAGCTGATCAAGATGATGGTGGGCCGGGAGATCACGGACGTTTTCCCCAAGTCCGAGGCCAAGATCGGCGAGGTGGTCTTTGAGGCAAACCACATCGTCCGGGCCGACCATAAGGTCAAGGACGTGAGCATCTCCGTCCGCCGGGGCGAGATCCTGGGCATCGGCGGCCTGGTGGGCGCCGGGCGCAGCGAGCTGGTGGAGGGCATCTTCGGGCTGCACCGCCTCGCCGGCGGCGAGATCGTCGTCCGGGGCGAGCACGTGCGCGTGCGCTCCCCCAAGGACATCATCAAAAAGGGCGTGGCCCTGGTCACCGAGGACCGAAAGGTCACCGGGCTGAACCTGCGGGGCACCATCAACGACAACATCGCCGTGGTCGCCATCAGCAAGCTCCTGGACCACGGGCTCTACAGCAAGAAAAAGGCCCGGGCGGCCTCGGCGGAATACATCGAAAAGCTGAAGATCAAGACCCCCTCCTCCGACCAGATCGTGGGCGACCTGTCCGGCGGCAACCAGCAGAAGGTGGTCATCGCCAAGTGGCTTCTCAGCGAGCCGGACGTGATCATCATGGACGAGCCCACCCGCGGCATCGACGTGGGCGCCAAGCGGGACATCTATCTGCTGATCGGCAGCCTGGTCCAGCAGGGGAAGGCCGTGATCATGATCAGCTCCGAGATCCCGGAGCTGATGGGCGTGTGCGACCGGATCGCCGTGATGAGCGAGGGCGTGCTTTCCGGCGAGGTCCAGCGGGAGGATTTCTCCCAGGAGCGCATCATGGCGCTGGCCTCCGCCATCGAAGTTTAAAGAAAGTGGGGATGTGAGAGAATGAAAGAGCAGAAGTCCGGATTCAACGTGCGGTCCTTTATCAGCAAATACTTCATTTTTGTGATCTTTCTGTTCCTGGTGCTGGTGCTGACGATCCTCAAGCCCAGCTTCATCGGTCCGAAGAACCTGGTGAACATCCTCAAGCAGGTATCCATCAACGGCATCCTGTCCTTCGGGATGATGTTCGTCATCGTCGCCGGCGGGTTCGATATGTCCGTGGGCTCCACCATCGGCCTGACCGGCGTGCTGGCCGCCCTGCTGGGCAAGGGGCAGGTGCCCCTGATCGTGCCGCTGTGCGTGGCCATGCTGGCGGGTCTGGCGGTGGGCGTCATCAACGGCGTGGGCATCTCCCTGGGCGACATCCCGCCGTTCATCATGACCCTGGGCACCATGACGGCCGTGCGCGGCGTGGCGCTGCTGATCACCAACGGCAACCCCGTCACCGGCATCTCCCCGGAGTACAAGGCCGTGGCCGCCGGCTCCCTGTTCGGCATCCCCACGCTGGCCATCGTGCTGTTCGTGGTGGCCATCGTGTGCGCGTTCGTGCTGGAAAAGACGGTCTACGGCCGCCGGGTATACGCCTGCGGCGGCAACATCCTCTCCGCCCGGGCCGCCGGCATCAACACCAACGCCATCAAGATCTCCACCTTCGGCATCGCCGGCATGCTGGCGGGTCTGTGCGGCTTCCTGATGAGCTCCCGGGTGACCATCGGCCAGCCCAACGCGGCGGAGGGCTATGAGATGGACGCCATCGCCGCCTGCGTGGTGGGCGGCGTGTCCATGTCCGGCGGCGTGGGCAAGCCCATCGGCGTGATCGTGGGCGCGCTGCTGATCACCGTGATTGCCAACGGCCTGGACATCCTGGGCGTGTCGTCCCACTGGCAGAAGGTGGTCAAGGGCCTGATCATCGTGGGCGCCGTTTTGATCGACGTAAAGGGAAAGGGAAAGAAGGACTGACCGCCCATCCCCCGTCCCTCCCCCGAGGACGGCGGACGGAGCGGCCATATCCCGGCGGCCCGATCCTTTACAGTATATTTGAAAGCAATGGAGGAACCAACAATGAACAAGTTGAAGAAGCTTCTCGCGCTCCTGGCTGTGGCGGCTCTGCTCGTCTCCCTGATGGCCGGCTGCAGCGGCACGAAGAAGGATGCCGAGCCCACCGCCGAGCCCGAAGCCACCGCTGAGCCCGCCGCCGAGGGCGAGGGCGAAGCCGAAGAGCCCGGCGAGGCCGAGGGTGCCGGCGAGGCCGAGGGTGCCGGCGAGGCTGAAGAGCCCGGCGAGGCCGAGCCCTATAAAATCGCTCTCATCCAGCAGCATCAGGACAACGCCTTCCAGATCACCGTGTCCGAGGCCGCCCAGGCCAAGGCCGACGAGCTGGGCGTGGACCTGACCATCCTGAGCGCCGACCAGGACGCCAACAAGCAGATCAGCCTGATCGAGCAGTATGTGGCCGAGGGCTATGACGCCATCCTGTACGAGCCGGTGAACCCCGACGCGCTGGGCGACGCCTCCAAGGCCGCCGCTGACGCCGGCGTGGTCGTCATCAACATCATCTCCGCTGTCACCGACTGGGAGAACTACGGCATCTCCGCCATCTCTCTGGGCAACAACGTGACCGCCGGCGAGGTCGAGATGCAGCATGTCTGCGACCTGCTGGAGGGCAAGGGCAACTACGCCATCCTGACCGGCCCCTCCGCCGACTCCGGCGGGCTGGACCGTCTGCAGGGCTATCGCAACGTCCTGGAGAACTACCCCGACATGGTCGAGGTCGTGGAGCCCAAGGACTGCGCGTGGGATACCGCCCAGGCTCAGGCCGCTGTGGAGACCTGGCTGAGCGCCTATGAGCTGGACGCCATCATCTGCGAGAACGACGGCATGGCCGTGGGCGCCGGCAACGCTGCGGGCGCTGACAGCGGCATCATCATCACCGGCGTGGACGGCACCCCCGACGGCTTTGAGGCCATCAATGACGGCCGCATCACCGGCACCGTCTCCCAGGACGGCGGCGCTATGGCCGCCAACGGCCTGGAGGCCGCTGTGAAGCTGCTCAACGGCGAGACCCTGGAGGAGACCACCATCATCACCGACAACATCTGGATCGACGCGGACAACGTGGCCGATTACGAGTAAGTCTCCCCAAGGAGCGCGCGTCCCTGTGACGCGTGGACTCTAGCATTTTGCAAAGCGGCGCCGCTCACGCGGCGCCGCTTCTCTTGCTATGGCCCGCTTCCCGCCGCCCCTCTTTGATCCTCTGCCATACAAAAAGCCCCCTGGCGCAGGTCATCTGCGTCAGGGGGCTGTGTTTTGCTGCAAGACCGGGCTCCGGTCCGGGACGGCCTTAGCCGATCATCTTGGCGACTTCGGCGGCCAGGTCGTCCTGGCGCTTCTCGATGCCCTCGCCCTTCTCAAAGCGGAGATAGCTCTTCACAGCGATGGGAGCGCCCACTTCCTTGGCGACGGCGGCCACATGGGCGGCCACGTCCTCGCCCTCGCCCTTCACGTAGGCCTGCTGGAGCAGGCAGATCTCCTTGTAATACTTCTCGATGCCGCCCATCACGATCTTCTCGATGATGGCCTCGGGCTTCTTGGCGTTCTTCGGGTCCTGCATGGCCTGGGCCAGGCGGACTTCCTTCTCATGGGCGATGAACGCCTCGTCCACCACGGACTTGTCCAGATACTGGGGCCGCATGGCGCAGATCTGCATGGCCACGTCCTTGCCCAGCTCGTTGACAGCCTCGGGGGCGGCGGTGGTGTCCAGCGTCACCAGCACGCCCACCTTGCCGTTCATGTGCACGTAGGGCACGCTCACGCCCTCCGCCACGCGGGCGAAGCGGCGGATCTGCATGTTCTCGCGCAGGGACAGGAACACCTCGTTCTTGGCGTCGGCGACGGTGCTCTTGCCGTCCACCCAAGTGCAGGCCGCCAGCGCGTCCACGTCGGCGGGATCCTCCTTGGCGATGACCTTGGCCAGGTCCTTCACGAAGCCGGTGAACAGCTCGTTGCTGGCGACGAAGTCGCTCTCGCAGTTGACCTCGACCACCACGCCCACGCCGTCGATGACGGTGGCGTAGGCCATGCCCTCGGCCGCGATGCGGCTGGCCTTCTTGCCGGCGCTGGCGAGACCCTTCTCGCGCAGGTAGTCGACAGCCTTGTCCATGTCGCCGTCGCAGGCGACCAGCGCCTTCTTGCAGTCCATCAAGCCCGCGCCGGTGCTCTGGCGCAGGTCATTGACCATTTTCGCGGTAACAGCAGCCATTATTCCTCTTCCTCCTTAGCGATTTCTTCCTCCGCGGGAGCGGCCTCTCCGCCCTCGGCGGCCTCGGCAGCCTCGGCGTCCACGCCCTGGCGGCCCTCCTGCACGGCGTTGGCCATGGCGTTGGAGATCAGCCGGATGGCGCGGATGGCGTCGTCGTTGCCGGGGATGACATAGTCGATCTCATCGGGGTCGCAGTTGGTGTCCACGATGGCCACGATGGGGATGTGCAGCTTGCGGGCCTCGGCGATGGCGTTGTGCTCCTTGCGGGGGTCGATGACGAACAGCGCGCCGGGCAGCTTCTTCATGTCCTTCACGCCGCCGAGATACTTCTCCAGCTTGGCCTGCTCGCCCATGAGCTTCATGACTTCCTTCTTGGGCAGCATATCGAAGGTGCCGTCCTCGGCCATCCGCTTGAGCTGGTTGAGCCGGTCCACGCGGGTGCGCATGGTCTTGAAGTTGGTGAGCATGCCGCCCAGCCAGCGGGCGTTGACGTAGTACTGGCCCACCCGGCTGGCCTCCTCGGCCACGGCGTCATGGGCCTGCTTCTTGGTGCCCACGAACAGGATGGACTGGCCGTTCTCCGCCAGCTGGCGCACGAAGGCGTAAGCCTCCTCCAGCTTCTTGGCGGTCTTTTGCAGGTCGATGATATAGATGCCGTTGCGCTCCAGGTAAATATACTCCGCCATCTTGGGGTTCCAGCGGCGGGTCTGGTGACCGAAGTGGACGCCAGCCTCCAGGAGCTGCTTCATAGTTACTACTGCCATTACGTTTTTTCCTCCTTATTTATTCAGTTTTTACCCTCCGGACGCCTCACCCTTGCGGCCACCCTTCCGGGACCCGGCCGTGCGTCAGCGTCCGTGCGTAATAGGCAAGCTTAGATATTATACCAGAGCTTGGCATTGTTTGCAAGAGCATTTCTCAAGAAAACCAAGGCTTTTTCGGCCGTTTGCCCCGGCGGATGCCGTGCTCCGACTCCACCAGGATGATGTCGTCCCCCACCCGGCTGATGCACTCCCAGGGCAGGATGTAGTCCTCCTCCCGGCCCACCAGGCCGAAATACCGGGCCCGGCCCGGCACGATCAGCGCCGTGATGCGCCCCTCCGGGAACTGGAACTCCGCGTCGCACACGTATCCCAGCCGCTGGCCCGTGCGCACGCAGATCACCTCTTTGTAGCGAAATTCTGAAAACCGGCTCAGCATATCCATCCCTCCCATACTATGTATGCCGGTCCCGGCAAAAAAATGCGGCGGCGATTTACATTTTTCGCGGCGGGGTGTATGATCTGCGTAGTTCTGATAACGGAGGGATGGATATGCCGGCACGGGACGGGGACTTTTGGGAGCGGAGCTGGAAGCGGGATCGGGACAGGGACTATGCGTCCTACGCCGCGCCCTATTACCGTCTGGCCAGCCCGGAGATCGATGTTTTCCGGGCGCATGATATCCGCGCTGTCTGCGACGCCGGGTGCGGCTATGGGGCGTATGCCCTGGCGCTGGCCTCCAACGGCTTCGCCGTGACGGCCCTGGATGTGTCCGCCACGGCGGTGGAGATCACCGGGCGGGTCCTGGACCGGTACGGCCTTCAGCTGGCCGGGCGCAGGGCCGCCAGCGTCCTGGACACCGGCTGGCCCGACGGGGCCTTCGACGGCGTGGTCTGCTTTTCCGTGCTGGACCACATGACCGTCTCCGACGCGGAAGCGGCCCTCCGGGAGCTGGGGCGCATCACCCGCCCCGGCGGCCTTTTGCTGCTGGCCTTCGACACGCCGGACGAGGACGATCTGGCCACGGAGCACGACATCCTGCCGGACGGCAGCATCCGGTACGCCGGCGGTATGGTCTTTCACCCCTACGACGTCCCGGCGGCGGAGCGCCTGCTCGCCGGCCGGCGCATCATCCACCGGGGGACCGGCCCGCACGGCGAGTTCATCGCGATCATAGAAAAGTAGGATACGCCATATCGAACGCCTCCCCTGTGCAAGGGGAGGTTTTTAGTTTTATCGAAAATCAATAAATTTTTATTGACATTCGGTAACATCTGTGCTATCCTGTGGGCACATCGGAGGTGATTTCCAATGAAACAAAAAGAACTTTCCATCCTCTTGCGGGCCGTGGTGGTCCTGTGCTGGTGCGGCTGCGCGCTGGTGGGCGGGCTGATCGTTCCGGCGATGGCCTGGGAGACGGCGAAGCTGAATCCGGAGCTGGCGTATCTGAAATGGCCGTGCCTGGTCTTTTTCTGGTGCGCCCTGGCGGTGGTCGTGGCGGCGCTGGTCCATGCCTATCGGATCTTCGCGGACATCGGCCGGGACAGGAGCTTTACCGCGGAAAACGCCCGGCGGCTGCGCCTCATCAGTCACCTGGCCCTGGGTGACACTCTTGCGTGGTTCGTCGGCACCGTGGCGCTGGCGGCCCTCGCCCCCATGCACCCCATGTTCCTCTTTGTGATGCTGGCCGTGGTGGTGGGCGGCGTGGCCGTCACCGTGGCGGCCTCCGTGCTCAGCCACCTGACCTTGAAGGCCGCCGACCTCCAGGACGAGAACGACCTGACCATCTGAGGGAAGCGCTATGATTTATGTTAACCTTGATGTGATGCTGGCCAAGCGGCGCATGAGCCTGACCCAGCTGTCGGAAAAGATCGGCCTCACCATCGCAAACCTGTCGGTGCTCAAGACCGGAAAGGCAAAGGCCGTGCGGTTCTCCACCCTGGACGCCATCTGCCGGGCCCTGGACTGCCAGCCGGGGGACATCCTGGAATTCCGGGAGGACGGGACCGATGGATGAGGAAAAGAAAGAAGATATTATGGAAACTAACGAACGGCCGGAGCCGCCCCTGACCTGGCGGGACGGGGCCGCTCCCCTGCTGGCGCTGGCGCTGGCGTGGCTATTTTGGGCCTGCTTTGGGCTGGAAAACCTGCGGTTTCCCCATCTGGGGGTGCTGGTCCTGGTGGCCGCCCACTTCATCGCGGTGCTGCTCATTCTGGGCAAGCAGGCGCGCCTCAGCGCCGGCGGTATCTTCTGCATGGCGGCGGCACTGGCCCTGGGCGTGAGCTGCGCGCTGTATGAGTCCGGCCCGTTTCTGGTGATGAACTGCTTCGTCATCCTTCTCGCCGCCGCGCTGGCCACCTTCTCCCTATCCGGCCACCTGGACCCTGGCCGGGCCAGCGCCGTCCCCGACGCCGTCCTCCACACGGTGCTGGCCCTGTGCACCCGGATCGACCGTCCCTTCCGGGCGGCGGGCCGGCTCCGCCGTCAAAAGGGCGGCACCTTGGGCCGGGGACTGCTGGCGGTGCTGGTGGCCGTGCCGGTGGTGGCGGTGGTGTTGTGGCTGCTCTCCAGCGCGGACGCGGTGTTCGGCAGATTCTTCGCCGCGTTCGACCGGCTCCGTCTGCCGGAGAACGCCGTCATGCGCACGGCGCGGGTGCTCATCCTGGCGCTGTTTCTCGCCTCCGCCCTCACGTACATCCGGGAGGAGCCGGCGGCCCAGCGCACGCCCCGGCCGGACCGCCCCCGCCACGCGGAGCCCTTCCTGCTGGTGACCATGCTATTGGATATAGTTTACATAATTTTCTGCTATATTCAGATCAAATATCTCTTTGGCGGCGCGGAAGAGGCGTCTATGGCCGGCGGCTGGGCGGAGTATGCCCGGTCCGGATTCTTCCAATTGGTTGCCATAACATTTATAAATCTCGGTCTGTTCCTCCTGGGCGCGGACGCCGGACGTTTCGCCGACCGGAGCGGAAAGCTGCTGCGGGCGCTCTACGCGCTGCTGCTGGTCCTCACCGCCCTGATCCTCGTTTCCGCCTTCTGGCGGATGCGGCTGTACATCCTGGCCTTCGGCATGAGCGTGCTGCGGCTGCTGACCCTGTGGGCCATGGCGGTGGTCCTATGCGGCATCCTGGCGGCAGCGTGGAAGCTGGCACAGCCCGGCTTTGGATTCTTCCGGACGGCGGGCGGCTTTGCCCTGGGGCTCTGGTGTCTGATGTGCCTGGCCGGCCCCTGCGGCATGATCGCGAACTACAACGTGGACAAGTATCTGGCCGGGGAGCTCTCCGAGATGGACGCGGACTATCTGCGCGGCCTGGGCTGCGACGCCCGCGCGGCGATGGAAAAGCTGGCGGACGCCGGCGCGCTGGAGTCGGACGGGCTGCCGCTCTGGCGGACGGACGGGCTGACCTGGGCGCAGATGAGTCTGAGCGCTTATCGCGCCGGACGGAGCGTGCGTCCCGCCGAGCCCATCGAATTTGAGACGGGCGAGCTGTCCGGCTATAAGACCATCCTGTGGGAGGGCCGGACCTACGCCCCCTACGGGGTGCTGGGCGCGGGCCGGACCACCCTGGGGGCAAAGCTGGGATCCCTTCGGGAGGACGAAGAGAGCATGGTCTATGCCGTGGGGACCGCCGACGCGGAATTCTGGCTGGCGGAGTACACGGACGAGGGCTGGATGGACGGCCCGCCCATGGTCTACCGCGCCCTGGACGCGCCGGACGACGCGCCCGTCCCCGGCGGCGTGGACAGCCTGGGATACGACATCTGGGAATGACGCCCTTTCGCACCGCGCCTCCCGGCCTTGGCCGGGAGGCGTTTTTTCCCGTCTTGCAAAATGGGCGAAAGTGGCTCATAATGGGCTCATACCACCACAAGGGAGCGGTCCCATGAACGAGGAACAAAACGGCGGCCGTCTGCCGGAGGGGCAGCCGGAGACCGTCATGGTATACATCGACCCCAAGGCGCTGCGCTCCATGGACCGGGCCGCCCGCCAAAAGGCCCGGGACCACCGGGCGCTGGCGGAGGCTGCCGAGGACGGAGACCTGGCCGCCCAGTATAAGCTGGCCTGCGCCTTTCACGACGCCGGTCTGGACGAGGACGCCTTTTACTGGTACGGCCGGGCGGCCGAGGGCGGCCACATCGCCGCCATGTTCGAGCTGGGGGTGTGCTGGCTCGCCGGCATAGGCACCCCGGCGGACCCGGCGCGGGCCGCGGAGCAGCTCGCCGCGGCGGCGGAGCTGGGCTATCCCCCCGCCCAATGCGAGCTGGGGCTGTGCTATGAGCTGGGCCGGGGCGTGGAAAAGGACAAAGCCCGCGCCGTGGAGCTCTACCGGGACGCCGCCGAGCAGAACTATCCCCCCGCCCAGTGCAATCTGGGGTTTTTGTATTTTCACGGCGTGGGCGTGCCGGAGGACGCGCAGGAGGCCGCCCGGCTATTCGCCGCGGCGGCGGAGCGGGGCTATCCCCGGGCGCTGTATCTGCTGGGCGTGTGCTATGAAAACGGCTACGGCCTGCCGGCGGATATGGGCCGGGCCGTTGCTCTCTACCGGGCCGCGTGGGAGAAGGGCCACGCCGAGGCGGCGTCCGCCCTGGGCATCTGCTATGACCGGGGCGCGGGCGTCCCGGCGGACGCGGAAAAGGCCGCGGCGCTGTATGCCGGGGCGGCGGAGAAGGGCGACGTTCGGGGCAAATATCTGCTGGGCCGCTGCTATGCGGCGGGCCACGGAGTTCCCCAGGACGCCGGCCGGGCGGCGGCGCTGTATGCCGAGGCGCGGAAGGGCGGCCACCTGGGCGCCATCTGCGCGCTGGGCCTGTGCTATGAGTACGGCTGGGGCGTGGAGATGGACAAGGCCAGGGCGGCGGCCCTCTACCGGGAGGGAGCCGGGCTGGGCCACGTCCCCTGCCAGTGCAACCTGGGATACATGTACTGCCACGGTCTCGGCGTGGCCGAGGACCGGGGCGAGGCCGCCAAGTGGTTCGCCCTGGCCGCCGGGCAGGGCGATCCCCGCGCCCAGTTCCTGCTGGGCGAGTGCTACGAAAAGGGCTGGGGTGTGGAAAAGGACTGGACCGCGGCGCGAGAGCTGTACCGCAAAGCGGCCGCCCAGGGGTCTGCCGCGGCGCGCATGGCCCTGAAGCGGCTGGAAAAGCGCTGGCCCTTTCCCTTCCTCTGAGCTTCCTCCCATACGGGGCTGCTTGGCCCCAATATAGCAGATCAGACAGAAGCCCGGGACGGCCAAGGCCGTCCCGGGCGCATTCTATTTTCCTGGGAGCTTATTGCTTTTCCCCGCACAGGTCCGCCACCGCCTGGGCGAAGATCTGCGCGGCGGTGATCAGGTCCTCCGCCTTGATGCGCTCATTGGCCCCGTGCATGCGCACGTCCTCGCCGGGCATCACCACGCCGAAGGCCACGCCGCCGGGCACATCGTGCACATAGGTACCGCCGCCCATGGAATAGCAGCCGCCCTCCCGGCCGGAATAGGTCTCATAGCACCGGTTCAGGGTCTGGATGAACTCGCCCTCCGCCGGGGTATAGTGGGGCGGGATCATCTCCCCCTCCGTCGCGAAGCCCTGGCCCCGCAGCTTGGCGTCCGCCACGGCCTTGCAGTTGCCCTCGTTGGCGCACACCGGCACCCGGCAGTCGCACAGGCCCTTGAGCCCCGCGGAGGTCACGTCGATCTGGGTAAAGGAGCAGGTGAGCCTGCCCGTCACCTCGTCCTCCTGGGCGATGCCCAGCGCCTTGCCATAGAAGTCCCCGTGGGGCAGCGCCTTGGCCAGCGCCCGGATGGCCCGCGTGGATCCGCAGTCCGCCAGCGGCAGGCCGCTGAGCACCTGGAGCAGGGCCGTATTCGCGTTCCCGCCGGTCTCCGGCATGGCCGCGTGGCAGCCCTTGCCCACCGCGGTGATCTTCACGCCGCCGGGCGCGTCCTCCACCTTCACGCTCACAGGGGGCTGGGCCTTCACAAGGAAGCCGCCGGACGTCTGCCATACCGGTCCCACCAGATTGGCGGCCTTCTCCCGGTCCATCCCGACGATGATGGCATACGCCTCGCCGGGCACCACGTTCACCCGGAAGCCGCCGTGCAGCTCCGTCACCCGGGGCGAGGCGAATTCCTGCTCCCACTGCTTGGAGAAGCGCAGGCGGTAAAATCCCTTCTCGCCGTTGCACACAGGGAAGTCCGTGTCCGGCGTGAAGGTCATGGGCGCGGGCTTCACCCGCTCATAGTACCAGGCCACGTCGCTGGAGCCGTTCTCCTCGTCGGTGCCCAGGATCAGCCGGCAGCGGCCCTTCAGGTGCAGGCCCAGCTCCTTCACGCACCGCATGGCGTACAGCGCCGCCACGGCGCCGCCCTTGTCGTCGGCCACGCCCCGGCCATAGAGGTACCCGTCCTCCTTCAGCTCCGGCTCGAAGGGGTCCGTGTCCCAGCCGTCGCCGGGGCCCACCACGTCCAGATGGGCCAGCATATCCAGGCAGGGCTCCTCCGGGCCCATGTCCGCGGTCATCACCCGGTCCCCATGGTTCTCCACCGCCAGGCCATACCCGGCGCACATCTCCATGGCCGCCTCCAGGGCCGCCTTGGGCCCCGGGCCGTAGGGAGCGCCTTCCTGGGCCGGGCCCGAGACGCTGTCCACCCGGCACAGGGTCTTCAGGTCCTCCAGCAGCTGCTGGCGGTGCTCCTCCATCCATGAACTGATCCGGCTGTCCTTTTCCATATGTCGTGCTCCTTTCCGCCCGGGGCGGTTTTCTCTCGCCCCCTATTCTAACAGCAATTGCAAACAAAATCCACCTGTGGTATGATGTTTTCACAAAAAAACTTCCGGAGACGGTATTATGGTTAACATAACTTTTGACTACGGTCGATGTGTGAAATGCGGCCGATGCGTGGGCATCTGCCCCAGCGGCCATCTGCGGATGACGGACGGCGGTCCCCTGGCGGAGCCGGGGCGCTGCATGCTGTGTCTGCACTGCGCGGCGGCATGTCCCCAGGACGCGGTGCGCATAGACGGGGCGCGGGCCACCGTGCCGGAGCCCATGGACACCCTGGAGGCCGCCGTCATGAGCCGCCGGTCCGTCCGTCGCTATCAGGACCGGGCACCGGACCGGCTCACGCTCCAGTGGGCGCTGGACCGGGCCGCCTATGCCCCCAGCGGCGGCAACCGCCGTCCCACGCGGTGGTCGGTGGCCCTGGGCCGGCCACAGATGGCCGCTATCAAAGACGCGGCCCTCCAATACTGCCGGGAGAGCGGATACGCCCCGGACCTGCTGGCCGCCGTCGACCGGGGCCGGGACCCGCTCACCTGCGGCGCGCCGGCCATGATCCTGGGCTGGGAGCCGGAAGGGGCCCTGAATCCGGGCACCGACACCGTCATCGCCCTGACCACGGCGGAGCTTCTGCTGACAGAGCGGGGACTGGGCACCTGCTGGGCCGGATACATGCGCCGGATCGTGGAGCGGTGCGCCGCCCTGCGCCAGATGCTGGGCATCCCGGAGGAGGGCGTCCCCGTCGGGTGCCTTTTGGTGGGCATCCCCAGCGCGGACTTCCCCAACATCCCCGTCCGGCCGGCGGCACAGGTCTTTTGGCTGGAGGAATAATAAGGAGAAATGACCCGCGGGCCGAGGCCCTGCGGGTCATTTTTGCTGCTTATTCGGTCGCCTCTCCCGGTCCCGGCTCCACCGGGGCAGGTTCCACCGGGGCAGGGTCCGGATCGGGCTCCACCGGCACATTGGTCTGGGGATCGGTCTCCACAGGCGGCGCCTGCGTCTCTACCGGCGGGGCCTCGGTGGGCTGTCCTCCCGGCGGCGTCTCCGTCCCGGGATCCGGCGTGGTATCCACCGGCGGCTCCGGCGTAGACCAGGGGTCCGGCGTAGTCCAGGGGTCCGGTGTGGTCCAGGGGTCCGGTGTGGTCCAGGGGTCCGGCGTAGTCCAGGGATCCGGCGTGGTCCAGGGATCCGGCGTGGTCCAGGGATCCGGCGTGGTCCAGGGATCCGGCGTGATCTCCACCGGCGGTACCGGCGTCACATCCACCGGCGGCACCTCCATGGGGATGATGGTGGAATAGGTCGTCCCTTCATAGACGGCCGTCACCAGATAGCCGGTCAGATAGCCCGCGTCGTCGATCATCTCGGACCAGGTGGTCTCCATCGGGATCATCTCGCCGTCCACATCGATGTAAGCGGCCGCGCCGAACTCGGAGGGCCAGATGATGACCGGGTCGCTGCCGAGCGCGCCCTCGTCGTCCTGCGGCGGGGCGAAATATGTATCGCCCGGGAAGATATAGGTGATGCCGGCCCTTCCCCGCGGCAGCTTGAACATATCCATCCCGTACCGGCGGGCCGTCCGGCCATGGGCGCCCGTACGGAAGGCCCAATCCAGCTCCACGTCGTAGATATACTCCACGCCGTCCTCATCGATCATGACCCAGGCATGCAGGGCGTTGTTGGAGAACACGCCCCCGCAGATGGGGTACGCCTGGTAGCCCAGCCGCCGGGCCGCGAACAGGAACGCCGCCGCCCAATAGAAGCAGGTGCCCCGCTTCGTCTCATACATGGTCCGCCCGCAATAGACGGCCCAGGAGTTGGAGCCGCGGGTCCAGCCGCTGTTTCGGGTCATATAGTCGAATTCGCCGTTCTTGGTGATCTTGTCAAAGGCCATCCGGAGCTTGCTCTCGTTGAGCAGGCTCTTGCTGTCGCCCTGGATGATGTCGGCCATGAAATTGTCCACCAGGGTGTCCAGCTTCTCATCCCCGGTCGTATAGCGGCCGTTCTCCCCAAAGTAGAGGTAGCCCAGGTCATATCTGGTCACAAAGGGGCCGTCGGCCTTCTCTACATAGAACATGGACCCGTCCAGCTCCTGGAGACCGGGCTCATTGCGCTGGATGAAATAGCCGTCCTCCGGCACGAAGTACAGCCCGTCGGTCGGCAGACCGTCCTGGATGGTGTGGAAGCCCTTCTGGAAATAGTCCAGGCGCAGCGAGTCGTTCACATGGCACATATCGTCGCCGATCAGGACAAAGCCGGGCCTGAGGCCCTCTACCTCGCCCATGATAAAGGCCAGCAGCTCCGAGCTGTTGGACACGTCCACGATGTCATAGTAAGCCCAGTGGTCCTTGGGCACGTCCACATAGGGGGACTGCTCATAGGCCAGGTCGATGGCGTTCTTGTTGGGCGACCGCCCGCAGACCCGGTTGACCAGCACCACCGTCTCCGCGCGGGTGATGGGCATGTCGGGATAGAAATCCCCGTCCTCATAGCCGGTGACCCAGCCGTGGGTGGTGGCCGCCGCGACGGCGCCAAGAGCCCAGTGCTCCGCCGTCACATCCTGGAAGGCGACGGCCTGGAGCTCCTCCAGCCCCATCACCCGGCACAGCACCGTCAGCAGCTCGCTGCGGGTGATGGCCTCGTCCGGGCGGAAGGTGCCGTCCAGATAGCCGTTCATCAGCCCCATCGCCGAGGCATAGCGGATGCTGTCGGCATAGGCGCTGTCCGCGGGGACATCGGGGAATTCCCGGCCAGATCTCTCGGATATGCTCTCCAACGCCGTCTGGTCCAGCAGCGCGCAGACCATCCTGGCCGCCTCGCCGCGGGTGAGGTAGTCCTCCGGCCGGAACTGTTGGTCGCTCCCGGTCAGGTAGCGCACATGGCCGGTCTGCAGGGTCAGGGACTCCCGCACATAGTAGACCGCGTCCTCCGTCACCGCCACGGTGGCGGGGTCGACCACGTGGCCGCTCTCATCCCGCCAGACAAGGCCTTGGGGCACGTTGTCGGGCGTCTCGCCCTCGGCCACCGGCGCCTGGGCCAGGATGATATCCCCCTGGCAGAAGGTGACCGTATGATAGACCTGCTCCTGCTCCACTTCCCCAAGCTGACGCTGAGCAGCCTCCCGCCCGATGCAGGAGGCCAGGGCCGCCAGGAGCACGAATGTAATGAACAACAGTATCGCGCGCAGTCGCTTCATATCCATTTCCTTTGTCTATATCGTGCGGGCCTTCCGGCCCGGAGCTTTCAGAACGCTAAGTATGGCTTGCCACGTCGTAGTATTATACCATATGTGTTCCCGTTATGCCAGAGTATATTTGACGATTTGGCCCGCAGCGGGCAAAGCCGGACGTTTTTTCCTTTTCTTTATAGGAAAACAGTGGTATAATAACAATGAAATCGCTATCATACTTCAAAATACCGGCCGTGCTTCGGTCGGCGCGGGCGGCATGCCGTTTTCCTGGAACGCGCGGCGGCATGGGGGTATTATATCCCAGGACGCCGCCCCATATGTTAACAGTTTATTATATTATTTTACACCAGAAAGGCGATACACATGACAAGGATCGACATCTTCTCCGGCTTTTTGGGCGCGGGAAAGACCACTCTCATCAAAAAGCTTCTGAAGGAGGCCTATGCCGGCCAGAAGCTGGTGCTCATCGAAAATGAGTTCGGCGAGATCGGCATCGACGGCGGTTTCCTGAAGGACGCGGGCATCGTGGTCAACGAGATCGAGTCCGGCTGCATCTGCTGCAGCCTCACCGGCGATTTCCGCGAGGCCCTGCGGATGGTGGCGGCGCAGTACGCGCCCGACCGCATCCTGATCGAGCCCTCCGGCGTGGGGAAACTGTCCGAGATCGTGGCCGCCGTCCAGTCCGCCGGGGACCAGTTCGTCCTGGGCGGCCTGACCACCGTGGTGGACGCCACCAAGGCGCGGCTGTACATGAAGAACTTCGGCGAGTTCTTCAATAACCAGGTCCAGTCCGCCAACTGCATCGTCCTCAGCCGCACCGCCGGCATGAGCCAGGAGAAGCTGGCCCAGGCCGAGGCCCTGCTGCGGGAGAAGAACCCCGACGCCGTGATCGTGACCACTGACTGGGACCAGATCACCGGCGCGCAGATCCTGGACGCCATCGACCAGAAGGACTCCATCGGCGCGGAGCTGGCCGCCCTGTTGGAGGAGCACTACCGGGAAGAGGCGGAAGAGGAAGAAGAGGAGCACGAGCATCATCACCACCACAACGACGACGATGACGACGACCATGACCACTGCTGCCACCATCATCACGACGACGATGACGATGATGATGACCACGACCACTGCTGCCACCATCACCACCACGATGACGACGATGACGACCATGACCACGATCACTGCGGCTGCGGCCACCACCATCACCATCATCACCACCACGGCCACGACGCCGACGAGGTGTTCCAGAGCTGGGGCGCGGAGACCGGCAAGCAGTATACCGCCGGGGACATCGACGCGATCCTGGACAAGCTGGGCAACGAGTCCGTCTATGGGCTGGTGGTCCGGGCCAAGGGCTATGTGGCCGCCCCGGACGGCACCTGGGTCCACTTTGACTACACCCCGGGCGAGAAGGACATCCGCACCGGTCCGGCCAACGTGGCGGGCCGCGTGTGCGTCATCGGCGCGGAGCTGAAGGAATCCGCCGTGAAGGAGCTGTTCGGGCTGTGAGACAGATCCCCGTCTATCTTTTCACCGGCTTTCTGGAGGCCGGAAAGACCAAGTTCATCCAGGAGACCCTGGAGGACCCCCGCTTCAACCAGGGCGAGCGGACGCTGCTGCTGCTGTGCGAGGAGGGCGAGGAGGAATACGCCCCTGACAGCTTCTCCGGCAAGAACGTGTTCATCGAGCCCATCGAGTCCGAGGAGGACATCCAGCCCGCGCCCCTGGAGGCGATGCTGAAAAAGCACCGGGCGGAGCGGGTGCTGGTGGAGTACAACGGCATGTGGATGCTGGACAGCCTCTATCAGCGGATGCCGGAGGCGTGGGTGGTGGCCCAGGAATTTCTGTTCTGCGACACCAATACCTTCGTCAGCTACAACGCCAACATGCGCCAGCTGGTCTACGACAAGCTGCGCAGCTGCGAGCTGGTGGTGTTCAACCGCTGCAAGGCGGATGCGGACCGGCTGGAGCTGCACAAGATCGTCCGGGCTGCCAACCGCCGCTGCGACATCGCCTATGAGGCCCCCGACGGCTCGGTGGAGTATGACGAGATCGAGGACCCCCTGCCCTTCGATCTGGACGCCCCGGTGGTTGACATAAAAGACGAGGACTACGCCCTCTTCTATTCGGACCTGTCCGCGGACATCGAAAAATACGACGGCAAGACCCTGCGCTATAAGGGCATGGTGGCGAAGAGCCCCCGGCTTGCCAGCGACGATTTCGTCTTTGGCCGCCAGCTGATGACCTGCTGCGCCAACGACATCCAGTTCACCGGCCTCATCTGCCGCTGGCCCCAGGCCGCCAGCCTCTCCAAGGGCCAGTGGGCCACCGTCACCGCCAAGGTGGCTCTGAAGTGGCACAAGGGCTACGGCAAAAAGGGCCCGGTGCTGACGGTGACGGACCTGCAGCCCGCGGCGCCCCCGGCCCAGCCGGTGGCAACATTCTACTAAGTCGTTTGAAGGGCTGAGGAAGCCTCGCAGAGTTTGCGCCCGCAGGCGCAAATAAAGTAGGATATGATCTCCGGGGGCGTGTACCTCGGAGATCATTCTTCTCGGCCCGCAAACGTGAACGCCCCCGTCCTATCGGACGGGGGCGCTTTGCGCTGCAGCGGGCCGCAGCTATTGTCGGCGAAGCGGCGTGAGCCGGTTCGCGACAGTGTTACACCAGCTCGATCACGGCCATCTCGGCGGCGTCGCCGCGACGGGTGCCGGTGCGGGTGATGCGGGTATAGCCGCCGTTGCGGTCGGCATACTTCACAGACAGCTCGTCAAAGACCTTCTTGGCCACGTCCTCACGGGTGAGGAACCGCAGCGCCAGGCGATAGTTGGCCAGGCCCTTTTTCTTCCCCAGCGTGATCATCCGCTCGGCCAGAGGACGGACCTCCTTGGCGCGGGTGACAGTGGTCTCAATGCGGCCGGTGGCCAACAGATCGGTGACCTGCTGGCGGAGCATAGCCATGCGGGCAGCCGTCGGCTTGCCGAGCTTGCGAGTTCCGGGCATTTTCGTTTACCTCCAATAGTGAGTGATCGGCGGATTTACTTGCCGTCCTCGTCGCTGGCAAGGCTCAGGCCCATCATCGCCAGCTTCTGGATGACTTCCTCCAGGCTCTTGCGGCCAAGGTTGCGCACCTTGATCATCTCGTCCTGGGTCTTGGACACCAGGTCCTCCACCGTATTGATGTTAGCGCGTTTCAGGCAGTTGAAGCTGCGCACACTGAGATCCAGCTCCTCGATGGTCATCTCCATGACCTTATCCTTCACGGCCTCCGTCTTTTCCACCACGGTGGAGCCCATGTTCATGCTGGACGACAGGTCCGTGAACAGGGTGAAGTGGTCGCAAAGGATCTTGGCGCCCAGGGAAACGGCGTCCCGGGGAGAGATGGTCCTGTCGGTCCAGACCTCCAAGGTCAGCTTGTCGTAATCCGTCTGGTTCCCCACGCGGGTGTTTTCCACGGCGTAGTTCACCTTCAGGACGGGGGTGTATATGGAGTCGATGGGGATGACGCCCGCCACGGCCTGGGCAGGTTTGTTTTTCTCTGCGGGCACATAGCCGCGGCCGTGGGAGATGGTCAGCTCCATAGACAGGGAGGCGTCAGGACCCAGGGTAGCGATATGCAGCTCAGGATTGAGGATCTCCACCTCGCCGTCGGCCTTGATGTCGCCGGCAGTGACCTCGCACTCGCCGTCGGCCTCGATATAGACGGTCTTCGTCCCCTCCCTGTGGAGGCGGGCGATGAGGCTCTTGATGTTCAGAACGATCTCGGTGACGTCCTCTTTGACGCCGGGGATCGTGGAGAACTCATGCTGCACACCGGCGATCTTGATGGTGGTGACAGCCGTGCCGGGCAGGGAGCTGAGGAGCACCCGCCGCAGGGAGTTGCCAAGGGTGGTGCCGTAGCCCCGCTCCAGGGGCTCCACGACGAACTTCCCATAGCTCTCGTCTGCCGGGTTTTCCACACACTCGATGCGCGGCTTTTCGATCTCTATCATGTGGTTCAATACCCTCCTTTGATACTGTGCGCTGCGAAGCGTCACGCGGTTTCCAGCTTACCAACCTGTGAGGGCTTTTACTTGGAATACAACTCGACGATGAGGTGCTCCTCGATGGGCAGATCGATGTCCTCCTTGGCGGGGACGCCGGTCACTTTGGCGAGCATGTTGGCCGCGTCATAGTCCAGCCACTTGGGCGGCTGACGGGACGCGTTGGCTTCAATGTTGGCCTTGATCTTATCCAGATCGCGGCTGGAGGGTTTGACAGAGATCACCATGCCGGGCTTGACCAGATAGCTGGGGATGTCCACCTTATGGCCGTTGACGGTGAAGTGGCCATGGGTGACCAGCTGGCGGGCCTCGGCGCGGCTCATGGCGAAGCCCAGGCGATAGACCACGTTGTCCATCCGGGACTCCAGGATGCTGAGCAGGTTCTCGCCGGCCTGGCCGGGACGGCGCTCGGCCATATCGAAGTACTTGCGGAACTGGGCCTCCAGAACGCCATAGTACCGCTTGGCCTTCTGCTTCTCACGCAGCTGCATGCCGTACTCGGAGCTCTTGCTCCGGCCCTGGCCATGCATCCCGGGAGGATAGGGGCGGTTGGAGAGCGCGCACTTTTCGGTATAGCACCGGTCGCCCTTCAGGAAGAGCTTCTGGTTCTCGCGGCGGCAAAGGCGGCACACCGCATTCGTATATCTTGCCATAGTTTCTTAATCCTCCCTTACATCAGACGCGGCGGCGCTTGGGCGGACGGCATCCGTTGTGGGGGATGGGCGTCACGTCCTTGATCATGGTGACCTCAAGGCCGGCGGTCTGCAGGGCGCGGATGGCGGCTTCACGGCCGCTGCCGGGACCCTTGACGAACACTTCCACGGTCTTCAGGCCGTGCTCCATGGCGGCGCGGGCCGCGGTCTCCGCGGCGGTAGAGGCCGCGAAGGGAGTGGACTTCCGGCTGCCCCGGAAACCCATGCCGCCGGCGCTGGCCCAGCTGAGGGCGTTGCCGTTGGTATCGGTCACGGTGACCATGGTGTTGTTGAAGGAAGAGCTGATATGGACCTGGCCCTTCTCGATGTTCTTCCGCTCTCTGCGGCGGGTGCGAACGACTTTCTTGCCCTTCTGAGCAGTTGCCATTTTCTCTTCCCTCCCTTACTTCTTCTTGTTGGCGATGGTGCGCTTGGGGCCCTTGCGGGTGCGGGCGTTGGTCTTGGTCCGCTGGCCGCGCACGGGCAGCCCCTTCCGGTGGCGGGTGCCGCGGTAGGAGCCGATCTCCATCAGCCGTTTGATGTCCAGAGCGTTCTGGCGGCGAAGATCGCCCTCCACAACGTATTCCTTATCGATGCACTCACGGAGCTTGGCCTCATCCGCCTCGGAGAGGTCCTTCACGCGGGTGTCGGGATTGATCCCGGTCTCTTCCAGTATTTTCTTTGCGGAAGTCCTGCCAATGCCATAGACATAGGTCAAGCCTATCTCCACACGCTTGTCCTTCGGCAGGTCAACGCCGGCGATACGTGCCATTTTTCTCGATCAGTCCTTTCTTCAACAAGATAGGCATCAGCCTTGTCTCTGCTTGTGTTTCGGGTTGGAGCAAATCACCATGACCCGGCCATGGCGCTTAATGACCTTGCATTTCTCGCACATGGGCTTCACACTGGGCCTAACTTTCATTTTGTAAGCCTCCTTACGTTCTAACGCGGTTCGTTGATTACTTTGTGCGCCAGGTGATGCGGCCTCGGGTGAGGTCGTAGGGCGACATCTGCACTGTTACCTTATCGCCGGGCAGGATGCGGATGAAGTTCATGCGCAGCTTACCGGAGATATGGGCCAGGATCGTGTGACCGCCGCCGATGTCCACCTGGAACATGGTGTTGGGCAGGGATTCGACCACCGTGCCCTCCAGCTCGATAACGTCATCTTTCGCCAAGAAGTTTTCCCTCCTTCTCCGCGGCGACGTCCGCCGCCAGCGCTAAGATCCGCCTGATGTCCTTGTCCGTCGCCGGGGGGACATCTCCCTCGGCCACGAGGCGCATATGCTTGGGGCTTTTGGATTTGGGATTTTCGATTTTCCGTGTCCGTCCGTCGCAGAGCAGAAGCCTGCCGCCTCTCTCGCCGGTGACCACAAAGAGCTTCCCGCCATCGTGCCCCGCCAGGGACAGGACGACATCGAATGGTCTGGGTGCTCTCATTCACAGGTCCTCCGCGAAGGTGAGGATCTCGGGCTCGCCGTCGGTGATGAGGATGGTGTTCTCATAGTGGGCGGAGAGGCTGCCGTCGGCTGTCTTGACAGTCCAGCCGTCCCGCAGCACCCGGACCTCCCAGGTCCCCGCGTTCACCATGGGCTCCACCGCGATGGTCATGCCCTTTACCAGGGCGGGACCCCGTCCGGCCCGGCCGAAGTTCGGCACCTCCGGCGCCTCGTGCATCACCGCGCCCACACCGTGGCCCACATAATCCCTTACCACCGAACAGCCATTGTTTTCAACATATGTCTGCACGGCATGGGATATGTCGCCGATGCGGTTGCCCGCGCGGGCGAATTTGATCCCCTCGAAAAAGCTCTGCCGCGTGACGGCGATGAGGTGCTTCGCCGCCTCTGTCGCGGTACCTGCAACGAAGGTGCCCGCGCAGTCGCCCACATAGCCCTTCCAGGTGGCCCCCACGTCCACGGAGACGATGTCGCCCTCGTGGATCACGCGGTGGCCGGGGATCCCGTGGATCACTTCATCGTTGATCGAAAGGCAGACGCTGGCCGGATAGCCATTATAGCCCAGAAATGTGGGCTTGGCGCCGTTTTTCTCGATGAAGTGCCTGACTTCTCGGTCGATCTGAGCGGTCGTGACGCCGGGGGCCACCATTTCCCGGGCAAGTGTCCGGGCAGCCGCGGTAATCCTCCCCGCTTGGCGCATGATCTCGATCTCCCGTGGGGATTTGATAATAATATTGCTCATATCCCCAAAGCCTTCATTATCTCGACCGTGTTGCCCTCGATGGTGGGCTGATCCGACACGGTTCTGAGCTTCCCTCTCTCGCGATAGAACGCGATGAGCGGTTCCGTCTGCTTATGGTAGGTGCTCAAACGGTCCAGCACCGTTTCCGGGGCGTCGTCGGCGCGGACGACCAACTCGTGGCCGCATTTGTCGCAGACGCCCTCGGTCCGGGGTGGATGGTTCTCGATATGATAGGTGGCGCCGCAGACCGGGCACACCCTCCGTCCGCTCATGCGCCGGACGATGGTCTCGTCGGGCACGTCCAATTCCAGTGCCACGTCGATCTCCACGCCCTGCTCCTCCATGGCTTCCGCCTGGGGGATGGTGCGGGGAACACCGTCCAGGATATAGCCTTCGGCGCATTCCGGCGCCTGCAGGGCCTCGGCCAGGATGCCGATGATCACGTCGTCCGGGACCAGCTTTCCCGCGTCCATGAAGGCCTTGGCCTTCAGGCCCACGGGGGTGCCGGCCTTCACGGCCGCCCGCAGGATATTGCCGGTGGAGATGGTGGGGACGCCAAGCTTTTGGGAGATGATCTCCGCCTGAGTCCCCTTTCCCGCGCCGGGGGCGCCGAGCATGATGATCTTCATATTCGAGCGCCCTCCATGTTACTCAAGGAAACCTTTGTAATGCCGCATGAGCATCTGGCTCTCCAGGGCCTGCACGGTCTCCAGGGCAACGCCCACCACGATGATGATGGAGGTGCCGCCCAGGGAGATGCCCATCTGGCTGGCCGCGTTGGAATAGATACTCACGATATAGGGCACGGCGGCGATGATGCACAGATAGATGCTGCCGAACAGCGTGATCTTATTGAGCACCTTCTGGATGAACTCGCTGGTGGGCTTGCCCGGCCGGTAGCCGGGGATGAAGCCGCCGTTTTTCCGCAGGTTGTTGCTGATCTCGATGGGGTTGAACTGGATGGTGGAGTAGAAGTATCCGAAGAACACGATCAGCAGCGCGTAGCAGATCACGTAGCCCCAGGTCGCGGTCTTGGACACATACTGGGCAAAGCCGCCGCTCCAGCCGAACAGCCGCACCAGGGTGCCGGGCAGGCTGGCGATGGACTGGGCGAAGATGATGGGCATGACGCCGGACATGTTCACCTTCATGGGAAGGTGGGTGCTCTGGCCGCCGTACATCTTCCGGCCGACCACCCGCTTGGAGTACTGCACGGGGATCCGCCGCTCGGCGTCGTTGACGAACACGATCAGCACGATGATGGCCAGCGCGCCCAGCAGCAGCAGCACGGCGATCCACCAGGCCACAGTGCCGTTCGCCACGTTGGCGATGGTGCTGATGACGCTGGTCGGGAACCGGCTGACGATGCTGGCGAACAGGATGATGGAGATGCCGTTGCCGATACCGAACTCGGTGATCTGCTCGCCCAGCCACATGATCAGCGCGGAGCCCGCGCAGAAGGTGGCGATGATGACGATAGCGGCCCACACCCCGGTGCCGTCGGAGGCCAGCAGGTTGTTGGTGCGAATCAGTGCGTAGAAAGCGCCGCCCTGCAGCAGGGCGATGCCCACGGTGGAATAACGGGTGATGGAGGCGATCTTCTTCCGGCCCTCCTCGCCCTCATCCTTGCTCATCCGCTCCAGGGCCGGGATGGCCACGCACAGCAGCTGGATGATGATGGAGGCGTTGATATAGGGCTGGATGCTCAGGGCAAAGATCGTTGCCTGGGAGAAAGCGCCGCCGGACATGACGTTATACAGGCCGAGTACCGTGTTCTCCAGGGAGCGGAAATACTCCTGGAGGTAAGCCACGTTGACGAAAGGCACAGGCACGGCGTTGCCCACCCGGTACAGGAGGACGATGAACAGCGTGAAGAGGATCTTCTTGCGGATCTCAGCGATCTTCCAGGCATTTGCAAACGTCTTAAACACCTTACACCACCTCAGCCTTTCCGCCGGCGGCCTCTATTTTTTCTTTGGCAGACGCGGAGAAGGCCGTGGCACGTACAGTGAGTTTCTTGGTGATATCGCCGTTGCCCAGGATCTTGACGCCGTTGACGCACTTGGAGAGCACGCCGGCGTCCAGCAGAGCCTGCGCGTCGATCTCGGCGCCCTCGGGGAAGCGGTCGTTGAGAACGCTCACGTTGACGGACTCCAGGGGCTTGGCGAAGATGTTGTTGAAGCCGCGCTTGGGGATGCGGCGGGCCAGAGGCATCTGGCCGCCCTCGAACCCGACGCGCACGCCGCCGCCGGAACGGGCGTTCTGGCCCTTATGGCCGCGTCCGGCGGTCTTGCCGTTGCCGGAGGAGTGGCCCCGGCCCTTGCGCCAGGCGGCCTTGCGGCTGCCGGGAGCGGGGGAAAGTTCATGAATCTGCATTGTTGACCCCTCCTTATTCTTCCGTGACCTTGACAAGGTAGCCGATCTGGGCGATCTTGCCGCGGGTCTGGGGGTTATCGGGCTGCACAGTGGACTGGCCGATCTTATGCAGGCCCAGGGATGCGGCGGTCGCGATGTGCTTATCGTGGCGGCCGTTCAGGCTCTTGACGAGCTCGATCCTCAGCTTCTTTTCCATGGTGCGCCCTCCTTAACCCTGGATCTCTTCGGGGGCCTTGCCGCGCACTGCGGCCACCTGGCGGGCATCCCGCAGGCTCTTCAGGCCGGTCATAGTAGCGGCCACCACGTTGCCGGGGTTGTTGCTGCGCAGGCACTTGGCGCGGATATCGGAGATACCGGCGGCCTCCATGACCGCACGCACAGCGGAGCCGGCGATGATGCCGGTACCGGGGGCGGCGGGCTTGAGGATGACGCGGCCGGCGCCGAACTCGCCGATGACCTCGTGGGGGATGGTGGTCCCGGACAGGGTGATGTTGGTCAGGTTCTTCTTGGCGTCCTCCAGGCCCTTGCGGATGGCCTCGGAGACCTCGTTGGCCTTGCCGGTGCCGAAGCCCACGCGGCCCTTGCCGTCGCCGACGACGCACAGCGCCGCGAAGCGCATGATGCGGCCGCCCTTGACGGTCTTGGCGACACGGTTGAGGGAAACTACTTTTTCCACGAATTCGGGAGCTTCCTGCTCCTCTCTGCGGCGGGGCCGCCGATCGTTCTGGTATGCCATTTCGTTTCCTCCTCCCTTAGAATTTCAGGCCGCCCTCGCGGGCGCCTTCGGCCAGGGCCTGCACGCGGCCGTGGTAGACATAGCCGCCGCGGTCAAAGACCACGGTCTCCACGCCGGCCTTGATGGCGCGCTCGGCCACCATCTTGCCGACCTTCTTCGCGGCCTCCTGATTGGAGCCGACGCCCTCGAAGTCCTTCTCGTTGCTGGCAGCGGCCGCCAGGGTCTTGCCGGCCACATCGTCGATGACCTGGGCGTAAATGTGTTTCTCACTGCGGAACACGCACAGACGGGGACGCTCGGGCGTGCCTTTGATCTTGAAGCGCAGCCGGGAATGGCGTCTGTCGCGCTTAGCCTTGGTATCGGGTCTTGAAACCATTCAGCACACCTCCTCTTATTTCGCGCCGGTCTTGCCTTCCTTGCGGATGATGACCTCGTCGGCGTACTTGATGCCCTTGCCCTTGTAGGGCTCGGGGGGACGCTTGCCGCGGACATCGGCCGCAAACTGGCCGACCTTCTGTTTATCGATACCCTTCACGATGACCTGGTTGGGGTTGGGCACCTCGGTGGTGATGTCCTCGGTGTCGGGGACGATCACCTGGTGGCTGTAGCCCAGGTTCATGACCAGGTTCGTGCCTTCCTTCGCGGCGCGGTAGCCCACGCCGTTGATCTCCAAAGTCTTGGAAAAGCCCTCGGTGACGCCCACGACCATGTTGTGCAGCAGGGTCCGGGTCAGCCCATGGACGGAGCGGGTCTCCGCCTCGTCGTCAGGCCGCTTCACATGGACGACGGCGCCGTCCACTTCGATGTTCATCTTGGGGGACAGCTTCTGGGTCAGCTCCCCCTTGGGGCCTTTCACTGTGATCTCATTGCCCTGGCCGACCGTCACGGTGACACCCGCGGGGATGGCGATGGGCGCTCTGCCGATTCTAGACATTCCAGCTACCTCCTTACCAAACGAACGCAAGGACTTCGCCGCCGACATGGAGCTTGCGGGCTTCCTTGTCGGTCATGATGCCCTTGGAGGTGGAGATGATGGCGATGCCCAGACCGCGCAGCACGCGGGGCAGCTCGTCGGCCCCGGCATAGACCCGAAGGCCGGGCTTGGACACGCGGCGCAGGCCGGTGATAGCCTTTTCTTTGCCGGGGAGGTACTTGAGGGTGATGCGGATGATGCCCTGGGTGCCGTCGTCCACGAGCTGATAGCTCTTGATATAGCCCTCGTTGAGAAGGATATCGGCGATGGCCTTCTTCATCTTGGACGCGGGCACGTCCACGGTCTCATGCTTGGCCGTTCCGGCGTTGCGGATGCGGGTCAGCATATCTGCGATGGGGTCAGTGATCTGCATGGATGATCCTCCTTCATTCAGAGTTGCCGCTTTTGCGGCGGATGCCGTGAGGTTCCGGGTCAATACGCGATTGAGCGCGGCCTTTCACGGTGTCGTATATCGGCTCCGACCCCTCGGAGCGAGATACCATAAAAACACACCTGTTCCCAGGGCCGGTTTTGCCCGGTCCTGGGACACAGTGCAGGTCCCTCTCCTGTTTTACCAGGAAGCCTTGCGCACGCCGGGGATCTGGCCCTTATAGGCCAGGTTCCTGAAGCAGATACGGCAGATGCCGTAGTTGCGCAGATAGGCATGGGGACGGCCACAGATCTTGCAGCGGTTGTACTTCCGGGTAGAGAACTTTGCCGGAGCCTGCTGCTTGAGCTTCATAGAAAGTTTAGCCATTCCAATATCCTCCCTTAGCTGGCAAACGGAGCGCCCATGAGACGCAGGAACTCGCGGGCCTCTTCGTCGGTCCTGGCGGTGGTGCAGATGGCGATGTTCATGCCCCGGAGCTTTTCGATCTTGTCGTAATCGATCTCGGGGAAGATGATCTGCTCCTTCAGGCCCAGGGAATAGTTGCCACGGCCGTCGAACGCGTCCGGGCTGATGCCGCGGAAGTCGCGCACGCGGGGCAGGGACACGTTGAACAGCCGGTCAAGGAACTCCCACATCCGGTCCTGCCGCAGGGTGACCTTCACGCCCACCTTCATGCCCTCGCGCAGCTTGAAGTTGGCGATGGACTTGCGGGCGGTGGTGGCCACGGCCTTCTGGCCGGTGATGGCGGTGATCTCCTTGATCACGTTGTCCAGCGCCTTGGCGTTATCCTTGCAGTCGCCGCAGCCCACGGACACCACGATCTTGTCCAGGCGGGGGATCTGCATGGAGGACTTGTACTGGAACTTCTTCATGAGGGCGGGAGCGACCTCATTGACATACATTTCTTTCAGTCTGGCCATTGCTTCCTCCTCCTTACAGCTCCGCGCCGCACTTGCGGCAGACGCGGACGCTCTTGCCGTCCTTCTCGGTGTGTCCCACGCGGACGGCCTTGCCGCACTTGGGGCAGACGATCTGCACCTTGCAGGCATAGATGGGGGTCTCCATCTTCACGATGCCGCCCTCTTCCTGCTGGCTGCGGGGCTTGCGGTGGCGGCTGGCCACGTTCACGCCGGACACGATGAGCTTGGACTCCTTGGGGAAGGCCTTGAGGACCTTGCCCTTCTTGCCCTTGTCCTTGCCGGACAGGACGATAACAGTGTCGTCTCTACGGATTTCCATTGTTCCGGCCTCCTTAAATCACTTCCGGAGCCAGGGACAGGATCTTCATGTAATCCTTGTCGCGCAGCTCGCGGGCGACCGGCCCAAAGATACGGGTGCCGGTGGGGTTGCCGTCCTCACGGATCAGGACGGCCGCGTTCTCGTCGAAGCGGACGTAAGTCCCGTCGGCGCGGCGGACGCCGCTGGCGGTGCGCACGATGACGGCCTTGACCACGTCGCCCTTCTTCACGCTGCCGCCGGGAGCAGCCTTGCGCACGGAGGCGACGATCACGTCGCCGATGTTGCCGTACTTGCGCTTGGAGCCGCCCAGGACGCGGATGGTCTTGATCTCCTTGGCGCCGGTGTTGTCGGCTACCTTGAGATAGGATTCAGCCTGTATCATTTCGACGCCTCCTTACTTCGCTTTTTCGATGATCTCGACCACGCGCCAGCGCTTGTCGCGGCTCAGGGGGCGGGTCTCCATCACCCGGACGCGGTCGCCGACGCCGCACTCGTTGTTCTCGTCGTGGGCCTTCAGGCGGTAGGTGCGTCCGATGATCTTGTTATAGGTCTTGTGGGCCACCCGGTCCTCCACGATGACGACGACGGTCTTATCCATCTTGTCGGAGACGACCTTGCCCACACGGGTCTTTCTGGTGCTGGTTCTCACTTCGCTCATCTTCAAGCCTCCTTCTTCTCGCGGATGACTGTCTTCACCCGGGCGATGTCCCGGCGGACAGCGGGGATCTTCAGGGGGTTGTCAAGATGATTGGTGGCGTGCTGCATGCGGAGCATGAAAAGGTCCTTCTTGAGCTCAGCGAGCTTACCCTCCAGCTCGGCCACAGACAGGGAGCGTATCTCTTCAGCCTTCATCTGCTTCGCCTCCAGTCTCCTCGGCCGCGACACCCTCGCGGGCGATGAATTTGGTCTTGCAGGGCAGCTTGTGGCTGGCCAGGCGGACGGCCTCGCGGGCGGTCGCCTCGTCAACGCCGGCGATCTCGAACAGCACGCGGCCAGGCTTGACCACGGCGACCCAGAACTCCGGAGCGCCCTTACCGGAACCCATACGGGTCTCAGCGGGTTTCTTTGTCACAGGCTTGTCGGGGAACACCTTGATCCAGACCTGACCGCCACGCTTCATGTAGCGGTTCATGGCGACACGGGCCGCCTCGATCTGGTTGGCGGTGAGCCAGCAGGGCTCGGTGCAGACCATGCCGTAATCGCCGTAGGCCACGAAATTGCCCCGAGAGGCCTTACCGCGCATGCGTCCGCGCTGGACGCGGCGGTATTTCACACGTTTGGGCATCAGCATTATGCGTTGCCTCCTTCCTTAGGAGCGGCGGGCGCTGCGGGCCGGGGGCCGGTGGGACGGGGGCCCGCGGGACGGGCGCCGTCACGGCTGTAGCCGCCCTGGCGGTTGTCGCGGTTGTAGCCGCCGGCAGGCCGGTTGTTGTCGCGGTTATACCCGCCCTGACGGCGGTCGCCGCCCTCGCGGCTGTAGCCGCCCTGGCGGTTGTCACGGCGGTCGCCGCCGCGGCCGCGGCCGTCCCGGCGGTCACGCCGGCGGTCGTCCCGACGGTTCATATCCATGACCCGGGGGCTGGTACGCAGGGTGGTGGTGAGCACCTCGCCCTTGTAGATCCAGACCTTCACGCCGATGCGGCCATAGGTGGTCGCGGCCTCGGCGAAGCCGTAGTCGATGTCGGCACGGATGGTCTGCAGAGGGATGGTGCCCTCATGATAGCTCTCGCTGCGGGCGATCTCGGCGCCGCCCAGACGGCCGGCGCACATGACCTTGATGCCCTTGGCGCCCATACGCATGGCGCGGCCGATGGCGTTCTTCATGGCCCGGCGGAAGCCGATGCGCTTCTCCAGCTGGGCGGCGATGTTCTCGGCCACCAGCTGAGCGTTGGTGTCGGGGGTGCGGACCTCGACGATGGACAGGGCAACGGGCTTGCCGATGAGCTTCTCCACCTCCAGGCGGATGCGCTCGATCTCCGCGCCGCCCTTGCCGATCACGACACCGGGACGGGAGCAGTGGATGAATACGCGGACCTTGGCGCTGTCGCGCTCGATCTCGATGGTGGGAACACCGGCGGAATAAAGGGCCTTCTTCAGGTAGTTGCGGATCTTATAGTCCTCGACCAGCAGGTCGCCCACCTTATCGGCCCGGGCATACCAGCGGGAATCCCAATCCTTGATGACGCCCACGCGCATGCCGTGGGGATGAACTTTCTGTCCCATACTCAGCCTCCTCCCTTATTCCTTCTCAGCCACAGTCAGGGTGATGTGGCTGGTGCGCTTGTTGATGCGGAACATGCGGCCGTGAGAGACGGCCTGGCCGCGCTTGAGGATGGGGCCGGCGCAGGCGGCGCACTCGGTGACGACCAGCTTCTCCGGGTCCATCTCATAGTTGTTCTCCGCGTTGGCGCAGGCGCTCTTGAGCAGCTTGATCAGCGGCTCGCTGGCGGCCTTGGGGGTCGCCTTCAGGATGGCCTCGGCGTACTTTGTGTCCTTGCCCTTGATGAGCTCGCACACGATCTGCGCCTTGCGGGGAGAGATACGGATATACTTCGCTTTCGCAGTTGCTTCCATGTCTGGACCCCCCTTACTTGGTCTTGCTGCCCGCGTGGCCACGGAAGGTCCGCGTGGGAGCAAACTCGCCCAGCTTGTGGCCCACCATATCCTCCGTGACATACACGGGGACATGACGGCGGCCGTCGTGGACGGCGATGGTATGACCGACGAAGGACGGGAAGATGGTGGAAGCGCGGCTCCAGGTCTTCAGGACCTTCTTTTCGCCAGTCTTGTTCAGCTCGTCTACCCGCTTCAGCAGCTCGGGAGCGGCAAACGGGCCTTTCTTGATGCTTCTGCTCATGTTCTTCCCTCCTTATTTGGCGTTGCGGCGCTTGACGATGAACTTGTCGGAAGCGTTCTTCTTCTTGCGCGTCTTGTAGCCGAGAGTGGGCTTGCCCCAAGGGGTCACAGGGCCGGGACGGCCGACGGGCGCCTTGCCCTCGCCGCCGCCGTGGGGGTGGTCCACAGGGTTCATGACGGAGCCGCGGACGGTGGGCCGCCAGCCCATGTGGCGCTTGCGGCCGGCCTTGCCGATGGCCACGTTGGCGTGGTCGGGGTTGCCGACCTGGCCCACGGTGGCCTTGCACTCCAGGCGGATCTTGCGCATCTCGCCGGAGGGCATGCGGATGGTGGCCATGCTGCCTTCCTTCGCCATCAGCTGGGCGGCGTTGCCGGCGGCGCGGACCAGCTGAGCGCCCTTGCCGGGATACATCTCGATGTTGTGGATCACGGTGCCGACGGGGATGTTGTTCAGGGGCAGGCAGTTGCCCGGCTTGATATCGGCCTCGGGGCCGGCCACCACGCTGTCGCCGGCGGCCAGACCGGCGGGAGCCAGGATATAGCTCTTCTCGCCGTCGGGATACTGCAGCAGCGCGATGAACGCGGACCGGTTGGGATCGTACTCCAGGCGCTGGACCGTGGCGGCCTCGCCCTCGCGGGCGCGCTTGAAGTCGATGACGCGGTACTTCTGCTTGTTGCCGCCGCCGTGGTGGCGGACGGTGATGCGGCCATAGCTGTTGCGGCCGGCGTGCTTCTTGACGGTCTCGGTAAGGCTCCGCTCGGGACGGACGTGCTTATCGACGCCTTCAAAGCCGGATACCGTCATATGACGGCGGGACGGCGTAACGGGTTTATAAGTCTTGATAGCCATTTCTTCTTCCTCCCTTACGCCATGCTCTCGAAGATCTCAATGTTCTTCGAGTCGGAGGAGAGTTTCACGACGGCCTTTTTCCAGCTGGCGCTGGTCCCCTGGGGGAAGCGGCCCTGCTGGCGCTTCTTGCCGCGCATGTGGGTGGTGGTGACCTTGATGACGGTCACGCCGAAGATCTCCTCGACGGCTTTCTTGATCTCGATCTTGTTGGCGTCCTTGGCCACCTTGAAGACGTACTTCTTGATGTCCAGGTCTTCCATGGACTGCTCGGTGATGACCGGGCTAATGATCACATCATAAGCGGATTTCATCAGGCGAACACCTCCTCGATTTTCTGGACCGCCGCTTTGTCCACCACCAGGGTGCCGCCGCAGAGGACCGTGTAGGGGGAGAGGATGGTGGCGGTGGTGACGGTCACGCCCTCCAGGTTCCGGGCGCTCTTCAGCACGTTCTCATCCACATTCTCCGTGATGACCATGGCCTTGCCGGTGATGCCGGCCTTGTCCAGGAAGGACTTGAAGGTCTTGGTCTTGATCTCGTCCATGTGCAGCCCGTCCACCACCACGATGGCCTCGTCGGCCGCCTTCGTGGACAGTGCGCTGCGCAGGGCCAGGCGCTTGGCCTTCTTGTTGAGGGCGTAGCTGTAATCCCGGGGCTTGGGCGCAAAGGCCACGCCGCCGTGACGCCACACGGGGGATCCGGCATAACCGGCGCGGGCACGGCTGGTGCCCTTCTGCCGCCAGGGCTTCTTGGTGGTGTAGGAGACCTCTCCCTTGGTCAGAGCGCTCTGGGTGCCCTGGCGCTGGTTGGCGAGGTAGTTCACCACGCTGTCATGCATAACGGTCGCATTGGGCTCGATCCCGAAAACAGCCTCGGAGAGTTCGTACTCGCCGATCTGCTCGCCGGCCATATTGACCAATTTCGCTTTAGGCATATCGATCTCTCCTTTCTATTAGTGGTTACGCGCAGAGGCCTTCTGCGGGTTGCGGCCGGACTGCTTCTGCGGGTTGACGCTGACAGCGGCGGCAGCATGCTTCTCGGCGATCTTCTTGACGGTGGACTTGATATAAACGATGCCGCCCTTGGGTCCGGGGACCGCGCCCCGCAGGACGATCATGTTCATCTCCGGGTCTACCTTCACCACGTCCAGGTTCTGGACGGTGACCTGCTCCACGCCCATGTGGCCGGCGCCGATCTTGCCCTTGAAGATGCGGGAGGGATCGGTGGAGGAGCCCATGGAACCGGCGTGCCGGTGGACCGGGCCGCCGCCGTGGCTGGTGGGGGTGCGCTGGGCGCCCCAGCGCTTGATGACGCCGGCGTAGCCTTTGCCCTTGCTGACGCCGGTGACGTCCACGTGGTCGCCCTCGGCGAACACGTCGGCCTTGAGCACGTCGCCCACGTTCATCTCGGCGGCGTTGGCCAGCCGGAACTCATGCAGGTGCTTTTTCGGCTCCACGCCGGCCTTTTCAAAGTGGCCCTTCTCAGGCTTGGTCAGCTTCTTCTCGGCGATGTCCTCAAAGCCGAGCTGGACGGAGTCGTAGCCTTCCTTGTCGGCGGTCTTCTTCTGGGCGACCACGCAGGGGCCGGCCTCGATGACCGTGACGGGGACGACCTTGCCCGTCTCGTCGAAGATCTGGGTCATCCCGACCTTCTTGCCAATGATGGCTTTATTCATTGCTTTCCTCCTTCGGTTATTGGTTGGGCGGCCGGTAACGGCGGCCGCGCAACTTGACCCGCCTGCTCACGCAGGCTGCGGGTTGGTTGATAAGGTGATCACAGCTTGATCTCGATCTCCACGCCGGCCGGCAGCTCCAGGCTCATCAGGGCCTCGACGGTCTTCTGGGTGGGGTTCATGATGTCGATCAGACGCTTGTGGGTCCGGCGTTCGAACTGCTCCCGGCTGTCCTTATCTTTGTGGACGGCCCGCAGGATGGTGACGACTTCCTTCCTGGTGGGCAGTGGGATGGGACCGGAGACGCGCGCCTCGGTGCGCTTGGCGGTCTCCACGATGGTCTCGGCGGCCTTGTCGATCAGCTGATGGTCGTAGGCCTTGAGGCGGATGCGGATCATTTTCTTCGCTGCCATTGATTTTCCTCCAATGTTTTTGTACGAGTTTTACGTTTTCCCGCACGGGCCGCGGTTTTCTGTACGCTGTTCCGTGCGTATCAGACCCTGCCCCAAAAACAATCCGGCCAGGCCGGTGCTTTTCACAGACGATATACGCGGTACGGAAAACCGTTCCGTCCGATTCCAGGGCCCTTTGCCTCGGGCCCCCGGACCTGCTCCCCGGAAGTTCCCGCCCGTCGGCGCAATCTCCCGGTTCATCGCATGACGCACCGCTCCCGCCGGGGCGGCGCGCTTTGTTACTATAACAAAAATCCCCCTGTACGTCAAGGGGGATCTCTGTGTTTTTGGAAAATATTTTTGCTTATTTTTGCCGCCCGCGCGGCGGGCGTCACCGGAACGTCTCAAAGGGGTGCGGCATGAGCTGGCTCAGCCGATAGCTCACGTAGCGGCCGCCGGAGCGGGTGCACAGCACCTCCATATCGCCGCTGCCGGCGAACTCGGCCATCACCTGCCGGCAGGCCCCGCAGGGCATGCAGTAGGTCTCCCCCTCCCCATAGATGGCGATGCGCACGAACTTGCGCCGGCCCTCGCTGACGGCCTTGACGATGGCGGTGCGCTCGGCGCAGATGGTGGAGCCCAGGGCCACGTTCTCCACGTTGCAGCCGGTGAAAACCGACCCGTCGGCGCACTCCAGCGCCGCCCCCACAGGAAAGTGGGAGTAGGGCACATAGGCGTTCTGCGCGGCCTCCCGCGCCATATTGAGAAGATCCCGGTCAGTCATATCAGTTCCCCCGTCCTTTATTGTTTCCCGCCCCGGCAGGTCATTTTTATCTAGCTATATAGATATGGAACACGCGTTGGCATGCCTCAGTCCAGGTCCACCGTCCAGCTGCGGATATCGTTGAAGATATTCTCCTGTGTGGGGTTGATGGTGGACAGCACGCCCCGGTGATACAGCACCTGGGTCCTCTCGAAGCACACGGCCGTGATGGGCGCGGCCTGGGCCAGGTACTGGCACAGGGTCTCCGCGCCGAGGGCCGCCTGATCCGGACCGCTGCCCAGGTAGGAGGCGATGTAGCCGCCCATGTTCTGGTCCCGGTAGCCGCCGTAATTGAGCGAGCCGTTCATGCCCAGCAGCTCCGTCAGGTCCCAGTCGTTGCAGAGCTTCACCTCGCCGTAGTACAGGTCGTACTCCCCCGCCCGCAGCGCGGCCAGGTATTCGCTGTAGTTCAGCTCCTTCATGTTCACCAAAAAGCCCGCGTCCCGCAGCTGGTTGCCGATCTGCCGGGCCACGGATACCTTCGTCACGCTGTCCGAGCACACCAGGAACGTGACCTCCGCCCGGATGCCGCCCAGCTCGATGACGCCGTCGAAGTCCGTGTCCGACGCCCCGGCGGTGCCCAGGGCGGTGGTGAGGAAGTCCTTGGAATAGGCCAGCGACCGGGCCAGGGACCGGGGGTACAGGCTGCTGTTGGGGTGGATGGGCAGCGTGGCCGCGGTGCCCGCGCCCTGCATGGAGCTGGCCACGATGGTGTCCCGGTCGATGGCGTAGGTGACCGCCGCCCGGACGGCCGGCTGGGCAAAGATGCGGCTCTGCATATTGTAGCCGATAAAATGCAGGTTGCTGGTCTCCACGTACTTGATGATGTTGGAGCTGGAATAGCCCAGACTGGACATATCGGAGGGGTTGTTGACCACCAGGTCCAGCAGCGAGTCCTCGAACGCCTGGAGGATATCCTCGGGGTTCGTATAGTGCTTGAGCCGGATGGTCTTCAGGTCCATATCCTTTGCCCCGGGATAGTTCGGGTCCAGGGTCAGGGCGGTGAGGCTGCTGTTGAACTTGTAGGGCCCGGTGCCCACGGGGATGGAGTTATAGCCGGTATTCAGCTCCACGCAGGGGATGTTGAGCAGCTCATAAAACCGCCAGTTGGACTGGTCCAGCGTCACGATGAAATGGCTCTCGTCGATGCCGTAGACCGATTGGACATGGACGAAGCGCTTGCTGTACCGGCCGTTATACTGGTTCCTGGCCAGGTCGATGGAGTAGACCGCGTCGCTGGGGGTCATGACGCCGCCGTCATGGAATTTCCGGGTGGTGTCCACGGTGAAGGTCCAGGTATAGCCGTCCTCGGTGGACCACTCGGTCACCAGGTTGGGCTGGGCCTCGAAGGTATTGTCCGTGTTCACCAGCGGCTCATAGGCGAGCATGCTGACCACCAGGTTCCAGGCACTGGAGGTGGCATAGGGGTTGAAGGACTGCCCCTCCATGGCGTTCAGGGAAAAGATCCGGTCGGCCTTATAGGTCTCCGCCAGCTCCTGGCCCACGCTGGAGCCCGCCGGCGTCGGAGACGGCGAGGGGGACGGCTGGCCGTCCTCCTCCGCCTGCTGGGTCCGCCCGCCCAAAAGGGAGCATCCGCCCAGACCCAGGATCAGGACCGCCGCCAAAAGCAAACAAGCTAGCTTTTTCATGGTTCGTCTCATAGCGCAATGATATTTGCCTGGGAGCCGCGGGCTGCGCCCATGGACCGATGGGACCAGAACCGGTCCGGCCGGCACATGGTGCAGAGCCCCAGCTCGTCGATGTTCTCCTCCGCCAGTCCCAGCTGTAAAAGCCGACGCTTCACCGCCCCCGGCAGATCAGTCCGGTACTTCCCCGGCGCGTCCGGGTCCGGCTCCCAGAGCCCCGCCCCGTCGCCGCCCAGCAGCGCGTCCAGGGCCGCGGGCACCTCCGGCCCGGTCTGGAAGCAGCATCTGCGGATGCCTGGACCGATGGCCGCCCGGATGTCCTGGGGCCGGGCGCCCAGGCCCGCCATGGCCTCCACGGCGTTTTTCTCGATGTCCGCCGCCGTGCTGCGCCAGCCGCAGTGGACCGCCGCGACGACGCCGGCCCGGGGGTCCAGCATCAGAAGCGGCGTACAGTCGGCGGTGAACACCGCCAGCGGGAGATCCGGCTCGGCGGTGACATAGCCGTCCGTCCCCTCCCAGCCCGCGGGCTCGTCGATGGGGTGGGCGTCCTCCCTCCGGGCGACGCGGACCAGCGCTCCATGGACCTGGCGGCCATGGACGAACCGGGCCGTGTCGATCCCAGTCGCCGCGCCGAAGCGCCGCCAGTTCTCCCGGACGCTCTCCATGGCGTCTCCCCGGCCCGCGCCCAGATTCAGGCTCTCGAACGCGCCTTCGCTCACGCCCCCCAGCCGGGTGGAGAACCCGTGCCGGCAGGCGAGCAGGCGGGATCGGATGACGATGTCCTCTTCCATTTATTCGTTCCGGCCGCAGCACTCTTTATACTTGAGCGGGCGGCTGCCGTCGGCCTTCCACTTGCCGCAGGGGCAGGGGTCGTTGCGGCCGGGCTTTTTGATCTTCTTGATGGGCTGGCGCTTGACGGAGCTGTCGCCGCCCACATTGTTGACGTTGGCCTTAGCGGCCGCCTTGCGCTCGATGGTCTGCTCCTTGCGCACGCGCACGGTGAAGATGCGCCGGAACACCTCGTTCTTGATGCCCTCGACCATGGCCTCGAACATCTCGAAGCCCTCCTGCTTATAGGCGTCCACGGGCTTGACGTTGCCGTAAGCCCGCAGGCCGATGCCCTGGCGCAGGTCGTCCATGGCGTCGATGTGCTCCATCCAGTACTCGTCCACCACCCGGAGCATCACCACCCGCTCCAGCTCCCGCATGACGGGGGTTCCGTCGGGCAGGTCGCCGAACTCCGCCTCCCGGCGGGCGTAGACCTGGTCGGCGATGCCCTGGAGCCGGTCCGTCAGCGCGTCCACGGTGAGGTCGGCCAGGTCGCCGTCCGGCACGGCGATCTGCCCCTTGACCAGGAAGGTCTGATAGAAGGGCTCCAGCACCTGCTCCAGCTGCTCCGTGCTCTCGGGGTGACCCAGATGGCCCAGGCCGCTGGCCACGTCGGAGCGGATGACCTCCGCGATCATGTTGTGCACATACTCCCGGATATCCTCTCCGTCCAGCACCTTGCGGCGCTGTTCGTAGATGATGTTGCGCTGCACGTTCATCACGTCGTCGTATTCCAGGGTGTTTTTCCGGGCCTGGAAGTTGCGGCTCTCCACGGTCTTTTGGGCCTGCTCGATAGCGTTGGAGAGGATCTTGTTGTCGATGGGGGTGTCCTCGTCCAGGCCGAGAGTTTCCATCATGCCCATGACCCGCTGGGAGCCGAACAGGCGCATCACGTCGTCGGTCATGGCCAGGAAGAACCGGCTCTGGCCGGGGTCGCCCTGACGGCCGGAACGGCCGCGCAGCTGGTTGTCGATGCGCCGGGCGTCGTGACGCTCGGTGCCCAGGATGAAAAGTCCTCCCGCGGCCTTGACCTTTTCCGCCTCGGCGGAGGTGACCTTCTTGTGCTCGGCCTGGCGCTCGGCGAACAGCTTCCGGGCCGCCAGGATGGTCTCGTCGTCCGTCTCGGCATAGCCGGTGGCCTCGGCGATGACCTCCTCGTCGAAGCCGGCCTTTTTCAGGTCCTGCCGGGCCAGATACTCGGCGTTGCCGCCCAGCATGATGTCGGTGCCTCGGCCGGCCATGTTGGTGGCGATGGTCACGGCCCCCAGCTTGCCCGCCTGGGCGACGATCTCGGCCTCCTTCTCATGGTGCTTGGCGTTGAGCACGCTGTGGGGCACGCCCTCGCGCTTCAAAAGTCCCGACAGGTACTCGCTCTTCTCGATGCTCACCGTGCCCACCAGCACCGGCTGGCCCTTCTCATGGCACTCCAGGATCTGGCGGATGATGGCCCGGTTCTTGCCCGCCTCGTTTTTATAGACCACGTCCGGGCTGTCGATGCGGATCACCGGCTTGTTGGTGGGCACCTCGATGATGTCCAGGTTATAGATGGACTGGAATTCCTCCTCCTCGGTGAGGGCGGTGCCGGTCATGCCGGAGAGCTTGTCGTACAGGCGGAAGTAGTTCTGGAAGGTGATGGTGGCCAGGGTCTTGTTCTCCCGCTGGACCTCCACGCCCTCCTTGGCCTCGATGGCCTGGTGCAGGCCCTCGGAATACCGGCGGCCCAGCATGAGCCGGCCGGTGAACTCGTCCACGATGATGACCTCGTTGTCCTTGACCACATAGTCGATGTCCCGGCGCATGACGCCGTGGGCCTTGATGGCCTGATTGATGTGGTGGGCCAGGGTGGTGTTCTCCAGGTCGGACAGGTTCTCCACGCCGAAGTACTGCTCGGCCTTGGCGATGCCGCTGGCGGTGAGGGACGCGGTGCGGGCCTTTTCGTCCACCAGATAGTCGGCGTTCTCGTCGGCGTTCTCGAACTCCTCCTTCTCCTCCACCGACACCACCACGCCCCGGCGCAGCCGGCGCACGAAATCGTCCGCCTGGCGGTACAGGTCGGTGCTCTCGTCCCCCTGGCCGGAGATGATGAGGGGGGTCCGGGCCTCGTCGATGAGGATGGAGTCCACCTCGTCCACGATGGCGAAGTGATGGCCCCGCTGGACCATGTCCCGCTTATACAGGGCCATGTTGTCCCGCAGATAGTCGAAGCCCAGCTCGTTGTTGGTGCCGTAGGTGATGTCGGCGTTGTAGGCCGCCTGCCGCTCCTCCCGGGTCAGGCCGTGGACGATCAGGCCCACGGAAAGGCCCAAAAACCGGTGGACCTTGCCCATCCACTCGCTGTCGCGCCGGGCCAGATAGTCGTTCACCGTGACGATGTGCACGCCCTGGCCCTCCAGGGCGTTCAGATAGCTGGGCAGCACGGCCACCAGGGTCTTGCCCTCGCCGGTCTTCATCTCGGCGATGCGCCCCTGATGCAGGACGATGCCGCCGATGAGCTGGACCCGGAACGGCCGCATCCCCAGCACCCGGTCCGCCGCCTCCCGCACAGTGGCGAAGGCCTCGGGCAGGATGTCGTCGGTGGTCTCGCCGGCGGCGAGGCGGGCCTTGAACTCGTCGGTCTTGGCCCGCAGCTGCTCGTCCGTCAGGGCCTTGTACTGCGCCTCCAGGGCCTCTATCTTGTCGGCCAGGGGCTGGAGCTTTTTTACCTCCCGGGCCGAATGACTTCCGAAAATCTTATCCAGGATCATTTGGTAACGCCTTTCTCCTTGGACGGGCCCCGCCCGTCATAGGTGGTCCCGGCGGTGCCGGGCATAGTCAGATGCATTTTAACAATTGATTATAACATAAGCCTCCCGTAAAGAAAAGAGAAAAAGTGCGCCCCGCCGGCGCAAAGCCGGCGGGGCGGGTCCGTTTTCCGTTGGGGATCAGGAGTAATGGCCCTCGAAGCCCTCGATGAAGTCCTCGAAGGAGTCAAAGGGGAAGCTCTGCTGGCCCTGAGGGACCTGCTGGACCTGGGGCTCCGGCTCGGGGGACGGCAGGGCGGGCTGGACGTTCTCGCCGATCTCGATGGTCACCTCCAGGCTCTGGCCCTGGCGGTAGACGGTGAGGGTGTGCTCGCTGCCCACCTCGGTGGCGGCGACCAGGTTCACCAGCTCCCGCTGGGTCTTGACGGGGGTGCCATCCATGGCGGTGATGATGTCGTTGGCCTGCAGGCCGGCCTTCTCGGCGGGGCTGTCCTCGGTGACCTCATGCACCGACGCGCCCTGGGGCACGCCGTACATGACCGCGTCCTCGCTGACGGTGGAGACGGTGATGCCGATGTAGGGCTTGGAGATCTGGCCGTCGGTCATGATGCTCTCCACGATGCGGAACACCCGGCTGATGGGGATGGCGAAGCCGATGTTGTCGATGGACGCCTGCGAGCTGCTGCCCCGGCCGGAGTACTTGGCGTTGGTGATGCCGATGACCTCGCCGTACATGTTGAACAGCGCGCCGCCGGAGTTGCCGGAGTTGATGGCGCAGTCGGTCTGGATCAGGTCCATGGTCACGCCGCTGGACACGGTGACCTCCCGGTCCAGCGCGCTGACGCGCCCGCCGGTCAGGGAGAAGGTCAGCTCGCCCAGGGGGTTGCCGATGGCCAGCACCTCGTCCCCCACGCGCAGCGCGCCGGAGTCGCCGATGGTCACGGGGACAAGGCCCTCCGCGTCCACCTTCAGCACGGCGATGTCGTTGCTCTCGTCGTAGCCGATGAGCTCGGCCTCGTAGGCGTCGTCGTCATAGGTGGTGACGGTGATGTCCTCGGCGTCCTCCACCACGTGATAGTTGGTGAGGATGTAGCCGTCATCGGAGACGATGAAACCGGAGCCGGAGGCCGCGCCCTGGGTCTCGTAGCCCCAGACGTTGGTGGTGATGGTGGTGGTGATGCCCACGGTGGAGCCCACGTTCTGCTCATAGATGTCCGCCGCGCTCATCGGCTCCCGGCTCTCCTCGGCAAAGGCCGCTCCCGCGAACAGGCTGGCCGCCAGGGCCAGGCACAGGATCACCGCCAGGGTCCGCCCGGTCCGCCGGGCACGGCGCTCTCTCGTCTCGCTAAACATATATATCCGCTCCTTCAAAATGGTTTTCTGTTTCAGGGGCCTGTCCCCTTTACAGTCGCTATTGTAGACCGTTCCGGCGGGCGGATGTTGACAAAAGCTTGAACGAAATGTGACGACATTGTAAATTCGTCCCATGGAAAACGGCGCCCCACCAAAAGGGGGCGCCGCCGCGTCAGTATTCGTAGATCCCGCCGCCGGTGAACTCCCGGAGCATGGCGTCCTTGGGCAGGTAGCTCAGGTCGATGGGCACAAACCGGGCCAGCGCCGGCCCCACCTGCCGCAGCTCCTGATAGGGGATGTCCTCCGGCACATGGGCCAGCAGCGGCTCGGCGATGGGCCGCATGATGCAGGCCTCGTAGCCGAAGGCGGTGTCCAGCTTCACGTCCGCCTTGTTCTTATAGGGGGAGATGTTGCGGATCTCCCCGTGGCGCACGTTCTCCCACATGCGCATGGTCTCCTCCGGGTCCGCGCCCCGGAAGAGGTAATCCCGGGTCACCCGCCGGGTCAGCCGCAGCCAGGTGCCCTTGAAGGCGTACTCCCCCGCGTCGTCCACGATGTTGGAGCGGGCGCTCACATAGAGCTTGAAGGCCTCCGGGTGCACGTCGGTGATGGAGGTGTTGAGCGCGTGGATGCCCTCGAAGATGGCCACCTCGTTCTTCCCCAGGCGCAGGGACTGGCTGGGCTCGATGCAGCGCATCTGCCGGGCGAACTCATACCGGGGCACGAAGATGCGCTCCCCCCGGCTGAGCAGGGAGAAGTGCTCGTTGAGCAGCTCCATATCCATGCACAGCGGGCTCTCCAGATCCGGCTCCCCCTCAGGCGTGCGGGGCACGGTCTCGGGACGGACGGTCTTGAAGTAGTTGTCCATGGAGATGCTGTGGCTCGTCACGCCCCGGCGGCTGAGCTCGTCGCGGATCTTCATGGCTGTGGTGGTCTTGCCGCTGCCGGAGGGGCCGCTGAGCAGCACGATGGGACTGCGGGACAGGTTGGCGATGATCTTCTCCGCCGTGTCGGCGATGCGCTCGTTGTAGAGCCGGTCGCACTCGGCGATGAACCCCACCGGGTCGTCCGCCGCCGCCCGGTTGATCTGTTCCAAATTAAATGCCATTTCCTTCCATCCTTTCTATGTATTCCTTCGGATATTTGGGGTTGATGTGCCGCCGGACGGACCCGTCCGGGCCGGTCAGCTTGGTAGAGCCCCCCGCGCCCATGGCCGCCACGGGGCACAGCTCCTCCATCATGACGATGTTGTAGAGGCTGCCGGTGCCGGGCTTTGCCCAGCCCACGTTCTCAAAGCCGCCGGACATATACTTCTGCCGGTAAAGGTAATACGGCCGGTACCCCGCCGCGGCCAGCCGCTCGCCGGCATAGTCCACCATCCGGCCCACCGCTTCCCCGTCGGGCAGGTCTGCCCGGTTTTGGCTGAGGTAGGAGCCGTTTTTGATGGCCAGGGTGTGGACGGTGACGTTCTCCGGCGCCAGGCCCAGCACGGTCTCCACCGTCCGGGCGAAGCCCTCGGGCGTATCCTTGGGCAGTCCCGCGATCAGGTCCATGTTGACCTGGAACCCGCCCGCCGTCCGGACCAGCGCCAGCGCGTCCAGCACGTCCCGGGCCGTGTGGGCCCGGCCGATGGCCGCCAGCACCTCGTCGGACATGGTCTGGGGATTGACCGACACGCGCCCCACGCCGTGGGCGCGCAGCACCGCCAGCTTCTCCGCCGTGATGGTGTCCGGCCGGCCGGCCTCCACGGTGTACTCCCGCAGGGCGGCCAGATCGAAGCTCTCCTCCAGCGCCGTGCAAAGATCGTCCAGCTGCTCCGCCGTCAGGGTGGTGGGCGTCCCGCCGCCGAAATACAGGGCCACCGGCCGCTGTCCCGCGGCACGCACCCGCTCGCCGGTCCGGCGGATCTCCCCGGACAGGGCTTCCAGATATGGTCCCACCAGCTTCGCGTTCGCCCCCACCGCGCTGGAGATGAACGAGCAGTAAGCGCACCGGGTGGGACAGAAGGGGATGCCCACGTACAGGCCGATGTCCCCCGGGCCCAGGGACGCCTTCGCGTCCATGGCCGCCCTCGCGGTGGCCTCGCACAGCGCCGCCCGGCCCATGTCCACGTCAAAGTCCCGGGCGAAGTCCGCCGCCGTCCGCCCCTCGGCCAGATACCGGGCCATGAGCTTGCCCGGCTTGACCCCTGTCAGGGAGCCCCACACGGGCCGCGCCGTCCCGGAGGCCAGGGCCGCCCGATAAAAGCTCAGCTTCACCGCCTGCTGCTCCATGCGCGCCCGGTCCCGCTCCGAGGCGGCGGACCCGACCTCCGCTCGGCCCTCATAGGTCTCCCCGCCCCGGATCAGGCGGCACACCGCCTCGCCGCTCGCCAGCGCCAGCTCCGCCCGGTCCCCGGCCGGATCCCCCGCCGGATACACGGGCCGCGACTGCGGGAACAGGGTCAGGAGCATCTGCTCCGCGGCGTATTTATAGTTGTGTCCTATGAGATAGAGGTCCATCTTGCTTCCCCTTGACAGCGCGGCCGGGCGTGTGATTAAATAATAAGAGCATCCGCTCTAACGGGAGTATAGCACAGTTTTTCTCATTCTGCATCAGTTTTCACACGCGACGGGAGACATACCATTGAACACAGATATCGTCATCATAGGCGCGGGCCCCTCCGGCATCTTCACCGCCATCGAGATGCTCCGCCTTGGCAGCAAAAAGAAGATCACCATCGTGGAGAAGGGCAAGAGCGTAGAGGACCGGCGCTGCCCCAAGGCACAGACGGGCCGGTGCATGAACTGCCAGCCCTACTGCGCCATCACCACCGGTTTTTCCGGCGCGGGCGCCTTTTCCGACGGCAAGCTCAGCCTCAGCTGCGAGGTGGGCGGGGAGCTGCCCCAGCTCATCGGCGCGAAGCTGGCCCAGGAGACCATCGAATACGCCGACCGGATCTATCTGGAGTTCGGCGCGGACAGGCATGTGGAGGGCCAGGAGGAGACCGAGGAGGTCAAGCGCATCCGCACCCGCGCCATCCGGGCGGGGCTGAAGCTGGTCAGCTGCCCCATCCGCCATATGGGCACCGAGCGGGCCCAGCAGATCTATACCGACATCGAGCACTGGCTGCTGGACCGGGGCGTGGAGATCCTGTTCGGCACCGAGTGCACCGGCCTTCTGATGGAGAACGGCCGCTGCCGGGGCGTCACCTGCTCCGACGGCCGGCAGGACTTCACCGTCCACGCCGCCGAGACCGTGGTGGCCACCGGCCGCCGGGGGGCGGACTGGCTGGAGGGCATGTGCTCCACCTACGGCATCGACCATGTGCCCAGCACCGTGGACATCGGCGTGCGGGTGGAGGTGCGCAACGAGGTCATGGACACGGTGAACCGGACCCTCTATGAGTCCAAGCTCATCGGCTATCCGGCCCCCTTCAAGAACAAGGTCCGTACCTTCTGCCAGAACCCCGGCGGGTTCGTGGCCCAGGAGAACTACGACAACGGCCTTGCGGTGGTCAACGGCCACTCCTATAAGGAGCTGAAGAGCGAGAACACCAACCTGGCAATCCTCTGCTCCCACAACTTCTCCGTGCCCTTCAACCAGCCCATCGCCTATGCCCAGAAGGTGGGCGAGCTGACCAATATGCTGGCCAACGGCCAGCTTCTCGTCCAGCGCTTCGGGGACATCCTGGACGGCAAGCGCACCTGGCAGAAGGAACTGGACCGCTCCAACGTCCGCCCTACCCTGCCCGACGCGGTGGCCGGCGACATCACCGCCGCCATGCCCTACCGGGCCATGCTGAACATCATCAATTTCATCAAGGCCATGGACCAGGTGGTCCCCGGCTTTGCCGCCTACGAGACGCTTTTGTACTCCCCGGAGCTGAAGTTCTACTCCAACCGCATCCGCATGGATGAGAGCTTCAACACCAACGTGGCGGGGCTGCACTGTCTGGGCGACAGCTCCGGCTGGACCCGGGGCCTGATGATGAGCTCGGTCATGGGCGTGCTCATGGGCCGCCGGCTGGCATAGGCCCGGCCGGACCGTACATACTGTATTCAATTTGATCGAACGGGAGGATCAACATGGCAAGCAACGTTTATTTCACCAAGGACCTGACCCCCGAGGGGGCGCTGCGGCTCTATGACGCGCTGGGCATCGACCTGCCCGGCAAGGTGGCCGTCAAGCTCCACTCCGGCGAGGTGGGCAACCAGAACTACCTGCGCCCGGAATTCTGCAAGCCCATCGTGGAGCGGGTGGGCGGCACCGTGGTGGAGTGCAACACCGCCTATGACGGCGGCCGCAACACCACCGAAAAGCACTGGAAGACCATGGACCTGCACGGCTGGAGCCGCCACTTCACCGTGGACATCCTGGACGCGGAAGGCCCCGACAAGGAGCTGGACATCCCCGACGGCGTCCAGATCAAGAAGAACTACGTGGGCAGGCACATCGACAACTACGACTCCGTCCTGGTGCTCAGCCACTTCAAGGGCCACCCCATGGGCGGCTTCGGCGGCGCGCTCAAGCAGCTGTCCATCGGCTTCGCCTCCTCCTACGGCAAGCAGTATATCCACGGCGCCGGGGACATGGACGCCTTCTGGACCAGCGACCACGACAGCTTCCTCCGCTCCATGGCCGACGCGGCCAGCAGCGTGGTGAAGCTCTTCCCCGGCCGGATCGCCTATATCAGCGTGATGAAGAACCTCTCCGTGGACTGCGACTGCTGCGAGGTGGCCGAGGACCCCTGCATGGCGGACATCGGCATCCTGGCCAGCCTGGACCCGGTGGCCATCGACCAGGCCTGCCTGGACATCGTCCGGGCGTCCAAGGACCCCGGCCGGGACCATCTGCTGCAGCGCATCGACTCGCTGCACGGCCCGCTCACCGTGGACGCCGCCGCCGCGCTGGGCATCGGCTCCAAGGAATACCGGCTCATCGAGATGTAAGGCGCGCAGCGCCCGCAAAAAAAAACATGACCCTGGAGGCCATATGCCTCCAGGGTCTTATGTTGTTACAGATAAGCGCTTTTCCGCTTCCGGTGATCCACACCTTTGTCCCGTTCGCTGTGGCCCGGCCCTCCGCAATGTGGACATGGACCGGCTCCAGCGGGTCGCTCTCGTTGGACCAGAAATAAACGATATACGGTCCGATCCTAAAAATTTGCGGCATGGAGGACACCGCCCTTCTGTGAAAACTCCGGGATAAGGTGCGCATTGTTGCGTATGAGCAGCTGGAACCGCTCCATGTCCTCGGGAGAATAGCCGTGCACGTCCTCCCAGCGGTACGCCGGCAGGAAGCAGGTGGCATCGTGAAAGCCGTCCTTTTCGTCCGGCGTCTCGATGTATACCTTCACGCTGCCGTCGGCCAGCATCTCGGAATGGGTGATCTCGGTATCGTCGTCCAGTGTTATGAATGGATACATCATGGGAAAAACCTCCTTTGGGCCAGTATGCCCGTATCTGAAACCGCCGGGCCGTTCGGGGGCGGGCACGTGTTTATTCCCTCGCTTCAGCTATCAGCCTTACGCTTTCTTGTCCGTCTCCGCTATAGGAACTAAGTATATGATAATCATAATCTCCATTCCCAGAATAGAATGGCATTCTTTGCCTCAAGCTGAGGACATCATACCACGAGTATTGCGAAAATGCAGTAAAAATCTGCGTTTCCGTATCAGCAGGAAAGAACTGTGGATTTTCAGAAAAATAAAATCACCGGAAAGCCTTGAAATCACTGGCTTTCCGGTTGGTGACCTGGCGGGGATTCGAACCCCGGACCCACTGCTTAAAAGGCAGTTGCTCTGCCTACTGAGCTACCAAGTCTTATTTGGCAGGGACGGCGGGATTCGAACCCACGATATCAGAGTCAAAGTCTGGTGTGTTACCTTTACACTACATCCCTATGGATGCCGCCATCCGTTATGAAGGACAACTCACGGCCCTTGTCCCGGCGCGGCCGGACAGGGCGGATATCGACGACGCTCTCATAACGGCCGTTATGAAAGCAATAGGCTGTCCGGCTGGACCGGGCAGCCTATTGAAATGGGGTGGGAGATGGGACTCGAACCCACGACACCCGGAACCACAATCCGGTACTCTAACCAACTGAGCTACAC
>CANQOA010000003.1 GCA_947625355.1 uncultured Oscillospiraceae bacterium
GGAATCGAACCCACGTCCCCAGCTTGGAAGGCTGGTGCACTAGCCGTTGTGCTACGCCCGCAAGCTAGGAGATTTTATCATCTCATGCACGAAATGTCAAGAGCCGCGCAGGGCAAAACTCACTTTTTTTCTGCCGCCGCCGATCCCACCGCCGCCGGGCGGGCGTCCTCATGCCGGATGAGGTGGATGACGCCGGTGTCGTCCAGGTTTTTGATGATGGCGCAGGCGATGGGCAGCCCCAGCAGCCCGATGGGGCCGAAGAGCTTGGTGCCCACCAGCATGGCGATCAGCGTCACCAGCGGGTGCAGCCCCACCTGGTGGCCCACCACACGGGGCTCCATGAACTGGCGGATGATGGTGATGACCACATACATCGCCACCAGGCCCAGCCCCTTGGCGATGTTGCCGCCCAGCAGACTGATGACGGCCCAGGGCATGAGCACGAAGCCCGCGCCCACCACGGGGAAGATGTCGAACACAGCGATCAGCAGCGCCAGGAGCGGCGCCTGCTCCTGCTTGAGCAGCAGCAGTCCCGCCAGCAGCTCGCAGAAGGTGATGGCCATGATGATGCCGTAGCTCTTGCCGTATTTGACCACCACCGTGACGAAGGTATCCTTGGCCTTCACCGCCACATGGCGGGGCCGCTCCGGCAGCTGCCGCAGCAGGAAGGCGGTCATGCGGTGGAAGTCCGCCGTCATGAACACCGTGGCGATCACGCAGATCAGCGCGGACACCAGCAGACTGGGCACCTTGGTGACCCAGCCGGAGACCAGCGACACGGCGCGCATGGAGAAGCTGGTGATGGCATTGCCGATGGAGGAGATGATGTTGGGGATGGCGTTGGACACCGCCTCATAGGCCTCCGGGCCGATCCGCTCGGAAAACTCCGTGGCCCACTCCATGGCCGCCTGGAGGGAGGGCTCGATCGTGTCCCGGTAGAGCTGCGGCAGCCATACCACCACGTCCTGGATCCAGCTGACCACGCTCACCAGCAGCACCGCCAGCAGCCCGCTCAATATCATGAAAAACAGCAGCAAACACAGCAGTACCGCAAAGGACCGCCGCATATGGCACTTCACCGTCATCCAGCGGATGATGGGCGTCAGCATCCAGGAGAAAATGAACGCCAGGAAGAAGGGCCACACCAGCCCCAGCACATAGCGCACCAGCAGGAAGACGATCCCCACCACGATGGCGCAGTAGACGGCGTTGATGATGAATCTCCGGCGGTGTTCGATATCGTTCGTGGCGGCTCCCTCCCTTCTTGGCGGATAATGGCCGGAGCATACCCCCGGGCGGTAAAGAAACGGGACAGCAAAACGGTAAAGATGCCCTTTTCAGAATATCACCGGCCGGGAGCAAAGTCAATCGCGGGAAAGATTAAATTCCGCCGCGGCCGCTCCTGGGGCCCGGCGTCAGCGCAGCGCCTGGACCAGCATGCCCCACCACTCCAGCAGCCGGAACCGGATCTCATAGCCCGTTCCGTCCCGGTCCGTCTCCGCCGCGTCCTCCCCCTCCAGCGGCTGGAAGGCGTCCTCCGCCGGCCCGGCCAGCGCCTCGGTGCACAGCGGCGGGAACACCACACACCACCAATTGTGCCCCGCCCCGGCCCCCAGGATCACCCGCAGAGAGACATACTGTCCCGCCGGCAGCGAGAAGTCGCCATAGTCCCGGGTGGGATAATACTCCGTGCCCAGCCGGACCTCCACGCCCCCCAGCGCCTCCAGCTCGGGGATATGCTCGTAAATTATGTTAACCGCATCCTCCCGGCTCCCACAGCCCTCCAGCGCCGGGGCCAGCACATCCAGGACCCGGTCCCGCATCCGCAGCTTGGCGGCCTGGTCGGCGTCGGAGTCGGAGTTGGCCACCACGTGCAGCCGCACCAGTCCCCCGGCGAGCTCCTCCTGGGCCGCCTCCGCCCAGGCGCCCGTGAAAAACAGCGCGCACAGCGCCAGCAGCAGCGCGATCTCCCAGGGCCGCAGTTTTTGTTTGTACATAAAAGCATCACCGTCCATATTTTGGACGGTGATGCTGAGATCTAAACTTTTTTATGGCGCGTATGGCCGCGTCAGGAAGCACTCCGCATAGCGGGCGGAGAGGGCCTCTTGGGCGCCGCGGGCGGCGGCCTCGTCGGCGAACAGGCCGAACACCGCGCTGCCGCTGCCGGTCATGACCGCGCCCAGAGCGCCCCGGTCGGTGAGCTCACCCTTGATGGCGGCGATCTCGTTTTGCCGCCGGCCCAGCACGTCCTCGAACACGTTGAACATCCGCCGGGCCACCCCGGCGGTGTCGCCGCTCTCCAGGGCCGCCAGGATGCCGGCCGTATCGGGCCGCAGGCGGCTGCGGCGGCTGTCGATCTTGCCGAACAGCTCCGGGGTGGACACGGAGAAGGCGGGCTTGCAGATCACGACGGCGCAGTCGGGCAGGGGCGGCAGAGCGGTGAGCTCGTCTCCCCGTCCCTCCGCCAGGGCGGTGCCCTCCATCACGCAGAAGGGCACGTCGCTGCCCACCTTGGCGCCCAGAGCCATCAGCTCCCCCAAGGTCTGGCGGCCGCCGGTGAGCTCGTTCAGGGCCCGGAGCACGGCGGCGGCGTCGGCGGAGCCGCCCCCCATCCCCGCGCAGACGGGGATGCGCTTCGTGACGCGGATGTCCGCGCCCAGGCCGGTGCCCTCCAGGAAAAGCTGCGCCGCCTTTACCGCCAGGTTATGCCCGTCGGCGGGCAGATAGCTCTGGCCGGGATCGATGGAGAAGCGGCCGCCGTCGGTGAGCTCCACCTGCAGGTCGTCGCCGAATCGGACCGTCTGCATCACCATGCGCATGTCATGGTAGCCGTCCCGGCCCCGGCCCAGCACGTCCAGGGAGAGATTCAGCTTTGCGTGCGCTCTTACGATCATCTCTCGAACAGCATGTCCAGCAATGCCGTGCCCGCCGGGACGAAAACGCCGGTGGCCAGGCCGTTCTTCTCTGTATAGCTGCGGCCGGAGCAGGTCCGCTCCCGGCTGTCATAGATGAGGAAGGGCACCGGAGAGCCGTCGTGGGCCCGGTTGGAGGTGAGGGTCTTGTGGTCGGACAGGATCAGGATGCGGAAGTCCTCCCCCGTGGAGCGCAGATACTCCACGATGGGGGCCGTCTCCCGGCTGTCCAGCCAGGCGATGGACTGGAGCTTGCCCGGCGTGTCGCCGTTGTGGGTGCACTCGTCGGGCGCCTCGATGTGCAGCGCGGCAAAGTCGCACCGGGAGAGGATCTCGATGGTCTTTTGGCACTTGCCCTCCCAGTTGGTGTCGATCTCGCCGGTGACGCCGGGCACCAGCGGCGCGGGCAGCCCGCTCAGCCGCGCGATGCCCCGCACCAGAGGCACGGCGGACACCACCTCGCCGGTGTGGCCGTATTTGGCGGCGAAATCCGGCAGGATGGCGGCGGTGCCCTCGGCCCAGAACCAGATGCCGTTGGCCGGCAGCTTTCCCGCCGCCCGGCGGGCCTCGTTCAGGGGATGGCGGTCCAAGAACCGGAAGGCGGCCTCCTGGAGCCGGCCCAGCTTTTCCGCCACGGCGCAGCCGCTGGGCGCCAGGGGCCCGATGACCTCGCCCAGATGGTCGTGGGGCGGGATCAGCCGGATGCCGGCGATGTTCGCGCGGTGCATGACGGCAAAGTGGCGGAAGGAGGAGCCGGGGTTGATCTCGATGTCGTATTCCCTGGCCAGAGCGGCAAACTCCGGGCTCTGCCAAAGCTCTGTGACGAGCTTGTCGGAGGTCTCGCCGTCGATGGAGCCGGCGCTGTGGGAGAGGATGCGGCGCTGGCTGTAGGGCGTGTCGGCGTCCTCCAGCGCGACCATATTGCACCGGCAGGCCATGTCCCCGTCGGCCAGCTTTATGCCCTGGGCGGCCGCCTCCAGCGGGCCCCGGCCGTGATAGTACTGGAGGGGGTCGGCCCCGAAGATGGACATGATGGCCGTGGCGCTGCCCGGCTCAAACTCCTTCGGACAGTTCACCGTGCTGCCCAGCAGGCCCTTCCGGCTGAGGTCGTCGATGACCGGCTTGTCGGCCACCTCCAGGGGGGTCTTATCGTCCAGGGCGGGCACGGGATCGTCCGCCATGCCGTCGCCGATGATGAGAAGGTATTTCATTGCGCTCGCTCCTCTTGTGTTTTTCGGTATTGTAGCACGTTTCGCCCCGCCGGGCAAGGGAAAAACCGGGCGCCGCCGCCCGGTTTTTCCCTACGTCCCGATATCCGCTCAGACCTGCTCCACGGTCTCCTTTTCCTCATCGCTCTTCCGCTTGTGGGAGGGCTTCTCCGGCAGGAGGCCGTTGTGATACATGGCCTCGATCTTGGCCTCCTTGGTGATCTCCCAGTAGATCATGGCCGCGACCAGGCCACGCAGAAGGATGATGGCGAAGATGGAGACCAGCTCCGTCGTCTCCGTGGCGATCACCGTACGCAGCACCTCGCCGCCCATCTTGAAGGCCAGGGCCAGCAAAATGCCCTGAGAGATGGTGGTGCGCACGTCCGGCGACTTTTTCAGCCACTTGATCATGCTGATGATGCCGGTGACCAGCAGCACCGAGGTGCCGAAGAATTCCAGGATCAGGATGCCCCACTCCACCAGATAGCGGAACATCGTCTCCGCATGCGCGAGCATCGCGTTCATATAGGCCCCCCTCCTCACGGAAATAATAAATATTTATTTATCTATTTATTACTATACCGTATGATTGTGCATTCTGTCAATAGTCTGCCATTATTTGTCTCCCGACAGCAGCAGTTTTGCCAACGCGGCCGCCCGGCTGTAGTACCAGTCAAAGACCCGGTCCCGTGGCTCCTCCGGGTGAAGCAGGGCGTCCTCGATGAACTCGATGTACTCATTCAGCGCCGCCAGGCGGATATCCAGCAGATACTGCTCCCAGGCGGGCTTTTGAGATAGTTTTATGTAAACTTGTTCGAGCAATTCCCGTTTCTGCGCCTCCGTCATGGAGAAGGGGAAGGGGGGATGACTGCCGGGGTCCCCGCCGTGGGCGATGAGCCGGGCGATATCCAGCGCGTACGGCATCACGCCGCCGAAGGCCCAGTCCGCCAGAATGACCCGGCCCTGGGAGAACAGGCAGTTGCAGGGCAGCATGTCCCCGCTGCACAGCGTCCGGGGACAGGTGCTCTGCCGGTCCAGAAACAGCGCGTAGGCGGCGGCCAGAACGGGCTCGTCCGCCAGGCACTTTGCCCGGCGCCGGACCCGCTCCATGTACCGGTCGAAGCGCTCCGTCTCGGTTGCGCCCCAGAAACGGTCCATCACCGACGCCAGGGCGTCCGCGCAGGGGCCGGTCATCTCATCGGCAAAGTCCCGCAGGTCCGGGCCGTCGACATAGTCCAGCAGGAGCCAGACCCGGCCGTCCCATGTGCCGCTTCCATAGCTGCGGGGGACGGGGAGGCCGGGGGCGGAGAGATACCGCTCATAGAGCCGGACCTCTTCGCTGTCCGAGGCCTTCAGGACATATGCCCTGTCCCCGGCGGTGAGGCGATAGACGTTGTACCGGTTCAAAACGCCCTCTCCGTCGTCGCAGAACTGCTCCGCCGAAACAGGGCCCACGTCCCGGCACAGGATGCCGGACAGCAGGTCCTGAAAGGGGATCGGCGAACCCGCCGCCGGCTCCAGATACCGTCCCATGCCCCGGCGGTCCAAAAACGCCTGGGCGGCGGTGAGTATCCGTTTGTCGTCCGGATAGGTGAGGGCGGCCAGAGCCTGGTCAAAGGGCAGCCATTCGATGGCGGCCACCTCCTCGGGCTGGGCGGCGGTGTCCGCGCGCTTGGCGCGGGCCAGGAAGAAGATGACCTCCTTCATGACGCCGGGCTCCGGGCTGTACTCGATCCGCTCCCGGAAGCCGTCCAGGAACGCGACGGACAGTGCCGTCTCCTCCCGGATCTCCCGGACGGCGGTGTCATGCTCTGTCTCGCCGGCCTCCACATGGCCCTTGCACAGGGATGTGTGGCCCTTTTGCATGCGCTCCACCAGCCACAGCGTCTCCCGCTCCCGGGCGATATAGATCGCCGCGCCGCAGCTTTTTTCCCAGACCATAAGCTCGCCTCCTGTTTTATGGTAACTATAATATGTAAATTATATTATGTCAATCTAACGCTTTCCGCATATAGATCAGCCTGCGCACAGTGCCGTCGCTCCGGCGGATGCCGTTCGGCAGCTCGCCCCAGGGCTGAAAGCCCATCTTCCCATAGAGGGCCCGGCCCCGCTGGCTGCCCTCGTGGAACAGGGCCTGCGTGCCGTCGTTTAATATCACCGTTTTTGCCTCAGAGCGCATGATATCAGCCTCGCAGAGTTTGCGCCCGCAGGCGCAGAGGAAATAGGATCATTCTTTCCGAGGGCGTGTACCTCGGAAAGAATACTTCTCAGCCCGCAAACGTGCGAAAGGTCCGGCTCTGAAGAGCCGGACCTTTTGTGCGCTGCAGCGGGCTGCAGCCTTTTCATTTGAAAGGCCCTGCCTTTCAAATGACTTATTTGAGCTCGACCTTCGCGCCCACGTCCTCCAGGCGCTTCTTCAGCTCCTCGGCCTCTTCCTTGGAGACCTGCTCCTTGATGACGGCGGGGATGCCCTCCACCTTCGCCTTGGCCTCGGCCAGGCCCAGGTTGGTGATGGCGCGGACTTCCTTGATGACCTTGATCTTCTCAGCGCCGAAGTCGGTCATGACCACGTCGAACTCGGTCTTTTCTTCCACGGCGGGGCCGGCGGCAGCGGCAGCGGGAGCGGCCACGGCGGCAGCGGCGGAAACGCCGAATACGTCCTCGATCTCGTGCACGAGCTCAGCCAGCTCCAGCACGGACATAGCCTTGATCTCGTCGATCAGAGCGGTAACTTTTTCGCTAGCCATTTTTGTAATTCTCCTTCAAATAAATTATCAGATGTCAGATGTTTACAGCCGGATCACTCCGCAGCGGGAGCTTCCTCGGCGGACGCGGGAGCGCCGCCCTTCTGCTCGACGACCTGTCCCAGGACGACGGCCAGGGACGTGATGGGCGCCAGCATGGTGCCAAGGACCTTGGAATACAGCGCGTCGCGGCTGGGCAGGGGAGCCAGCTCCGCCACCTCGGCGTCGTTGAGGACCTTGCCGTTCACGAACACGCCCTTGATGGTGAACAGGTCGCCCATCTTGTTGGCGAACTCGGTGAGCTCGTGCAGGGGGACCAGGGGATCGGAAGCGCTGGTGGCCAAGCTGGTGGTGCCGTTCAGGTGGTCGTCCAGACCGGACAGGCCCACCTTATCCAGCGCCAGACGGGTCAGGGTGTTCTTCACCACGGAGTACTCCACGTTCTTCTCGCGCAGATCGCGGCGCAGCTCGGTGTCCTGGGCCACGTTGATGCCCTTGTAATCCACCAGGACGCCGCCCTCGGCCTCCTTCAGCCGCTGGGCCAGAGTCTCGACGATGGCCTGCTTTTCGGTCAAAATCGCTTTGCTGGGCATAGGTTTCGTTTCACCTCCTAAAAAAGAAAATGTCCTTGTCCAAAGAGACAACGACACATAAAATCATCATGATCCTATTGACGTCCTCGGCGGGACTTACGCCCATAGGGGCAGCCTGCTGTCTTTGAACGGCAATCATATTACCAGACGTTCCCGCCGCTGTCAAGGTTTTTTTGCGGCAAAAGCGCGGTCCGACCGTTTTTTCCGGGGCGCGGGAACTTTTCGCGCCCCCGGCGCGTCATATGGGCAGTACACACACGAAAGGAGCTTTGCCATGAAACGGCTGATGAGCATTTTTCTGGCCCTGGCCCTGGCCCTGGCGCTGGGGCTGTGCGGGAGCGCCCTTGCGGAGGGCGGCGGGGTCGAAGAGCCGCCCCAGCCCGAGATCGACACGGGCCTGATGGACCTGGACGATACGGTCAGCTTCCCCGTCCCGGAAGGGACGCTGGAGGAACGGCTGGCCCGGGTGACGGCCCAGGTGAAGAAGACCCTGGCCGTGGACGACGGCTACACGGACTTCTCCGGCGACTGGTCCGACGGCCCCGTGGGGCGGTGGGACCTCTATTGGTCCGACGAGACCCGGCGGCTGAACGTGGAGGCGGACGGCTCCGGGAAGGTGATGAACATCTATCTCTGGACCGACAGCGGCCGCGTCGACCGGTTCAGGGGCTTTGACCCGCTGTTCCCGTCCATGGGGCGGGACGAGGCGCTGGCCCTGGCCGGGGACTGGTGCGCGCGGCTGTTCGCCGGCGAGGAATCCGGCCGGATCGACCAGACGCGGGCGGTGCTGGGCGCGGACGGATACTGGGCCGTGGAGGGGACCGTGCTGAAAAACGGCCTGCCCTCCCCCATCCGCTTCTCCATGGACCTGCGCGCGGACGGTCTCGCCAGCTTCGACCGGAGCGACAGCTACCGTCCCTATGTGGGCGCGCTGCCCCCGGCGGAGCCCGGGGCGGACGCGGAGGCCGCGGGAGAGAGCCTGCGCGGGGCGCTGGCAATGGAACTCTATTACGTCTCCGACGGAGATGGCGGCGCCCAGCTCCAGTATGTGCCCTGCGGGCCCGACACCGTGGTGGACGCGGCCACCGGCGAGGCGGTGGATATGCAGGCGCTGTACGCCTCCTTCGACGGGACCTATGACCGGGGCAATGCCGCCACCATGGACGCCGCCGCGGCCGAGGCGGAGGGCGGCCTGACGGCGGTGGAGCTGGCGTCCATCGCCAGCTATGAGGCCGTCATGGACCAGCAGGCGCTGGACGATGCCCTGCGGAAAATGGAGGCTCTGGGCCTGGAGGGGTTCGAGCAGGATCGCTGCTCCTATGCCCGGGACGCGCAGACCGGCGCGGTGACCGCCACGGTGCGCTATACGGCCCAGATGACGGAGGACCGGCTGTTCGGCTACAGCGCCGACCAGTTCGACACCGCGCGGCAGGACGGCTGGGACCTGACGGTGTATAAGACCGTGACGCTGGACGCCGAAACCGGCGCGCTGCGGAGCGTGAACACCCGCTATCCCCTGTGGGAGCGGCCGGAGGAAGAGCCCCTGTCGGCGGAGGACCGGATCGCCGCGGCGGCGGATCTCCTGGCCCTGGCCGCGCCGGAGATGGCGGACCAGGCGGCGCTGTGCACGCTCAGCGGCTATGACACCGAGGACGAGCTGATCTTCGCCCGGGTCCATGAGGGCTTCTTCTACCCGGAGAACTACCTGCTGGTATCGGTGAACGGCGCCACCGGCACGGTGGACCAGTTCCGGTACGAATGGGATGAGGACGTGGCCTTCGGCCCGGCGGAGGACATCGTGACGGCGGACGAGGCCCTGGCCGCCTATGCCGACGCGCTGACGGTGACCCTGGGCTACGGCGCCTGGCCGGTGGGCGTGGACCGGGAGGAATACGCCGTATATGCCGACTGGTGGGGCTATTCCTACGTGGAGGAGCTGCGCCTGGTCTACTATTACGAGGGTCTGGACGACGTGGCCGGCGTGGACGCCCTCACCGGAGCGCCGGTGCAAGCGGAGCGGTCCGATGGGACATACGTGTACGACGATCTGGACGGCGCGCCCCAGGCGGACATGATCGCGGCCCTGGGCCTGGCGGGCGTGGGCTATCCCGGCGGCAAGTTCCTGCCGGAGCAGGCGCTCACGGAGCGGGACGCGGTCCGGCTGCTGCTCAGCGCCGCCGTCGTCCGGCCCGAGGGGCTGGACGACGAGGCCCTCTATGAGCGGGCCGCGCAGCTGAACCTGGCGCCGGAGGACGCCCGGGATCCGGACGCGGCGGTGACCCGGATGGACTTTCTGCGCCTGATGATCGGCGCGTCCCGGTATGGGGACGGGGCGAGACTGGCCGGCATCTGGGAGACGGGCTTTTCCGATGTGGACGCGCTGGACGAGGGCTTCGCCGCCGTGGCCAGGGCCCTGGGTCTGGCGGAGGGAGACGCCCTTCGCCCGGCCGAGACGCTGACCCGCGCCGATGCCGCGGCGCTCCTGGGCCGGTTCATGGAGCGCTGAGAAAACGCGGCAAGCCGCCGGCTTTACAAAAGGGCGCCCGCGGGATTATAATGGATATCGCGGCCCTTCGCCGCACGATCCGTCATTTTCTTCCGGAAGGAGCGGTGCGCCGTGTTCAGGAGCATTTTCAACGCGGAAAACGGGCTGTTCAAGCCCTTCGGCTGGTTCGTGGACGTGGTGACCCTCAGCCTGATGTGGCTGGTCTCCAGTCTGGTCATCCTGCCCTTCGGCGGCGCCACCGCCGCCCTGTATGACGCCGCCGCCCGCGGGGTCCGGGCCGGCGAGCTGGCCCCCTGGAGCCGGTTCGTCCGCTCGCTCAAGGAGAATTTCATCCCCGGCATCCTGGCGGGCGTCATCGTGCTGGCAGCGTGCTATGGACTGTACCGCCTTCACGGCGTGGTGTATGGCCTCGCCGACACGGGGGAGCGGAGATGGGGCCTGGTCTATGTGGCCTTCTGGGTGATGCTGGCGCTGGTCAACGGACTGCTGGCGTGGGTGCTGCCGCTGCTGTCCCGGTTCGAGTTCAAGCTGGGCGGCCTGCTCTCCACCGCTCTGGCCCTGGGGATGGCCCACCCGTTCTCCACCATGGCCCTGGGTGCCTTCACCACCGGCTGCCTGGCGGTCGGCGGGATGCTGCTGTGGACGCTGTTTTTCCTCCCTTGCCTGTGGGCCCTGGGCGCATCGCTGCTCCTGGAGCGGGTGTTCCGGCCCTATATGGAGGCCCAGAGCGGCGGCGCCGCCTCCCAGGACACCGAGTCATAAAAACGGCCCCGGCTCACGAAGAGCCGGGGCTGCTATTTTTATGATATCCGCGTCCGCCGCGCTCATGGCAGCAGGCCGGGCACCAGCTCGGCCAGGCGGGCGGCCAGCTGGCTGTGGCCCTTCCGGCACAGGTGCATATAGTCCACGTGGTTGAACTCGCAGCCCCGGGCGTCCATAAAGTGGCAGCCCGTCAGGTCCGCGGTCTTTTGGAAGTAGCGCGCCAGCTGCTCCGACTTCTCGGGGCAGCCCGCGCCCATGGCCTCCCCGCACTCGTTGTCGTACATATGCGGATCGATGGGCGGCGGGGCCACGATGAGGATGTTGGGGGCGTGGGTCCCCCAGCAGTCCACGCTCTGGCACTTGCGGACCAGCCGCTCCATGCCGATGGCGATGCAGGCGGCGTTGGCCCCCAGCCGCTCCTTGGTGTCGTTGGTGCCCAGCATGATGATGAGCAGGTCCACCACCTCGTGGCTCTTCAGCAGCGCATAGGCGCAGCTGAGCGCGTCCATGCTCTCGTGGAGGGGGTCGGGAAACACCGTCGTCCGGCCGGACAGGCCCTCCTCCGTCACCAGAACCGCCGGCCCCAGGGCCTTTTGCAGCAGGCAGGTCCAGCGCTCGTCCTCGTTGAAGCGGATGCCGCCGTCGGCGCAGTCCGCCGGGTCGGCGCAGTAGCCATGGGTGTTGGAGTCGCCCAGGCATAAGATGTGTTTTCTCATAAAGTACCTCCCCTTATTTCCCCAGCTCGGGCAGGGACGCGGCGGCCACGCTCTGGCCCACCCGGCGGGAGCGCTCGTCCGGCAGCGCGGGCGAGACGGCGCCGGCGATCTCCGGGTACTCGTCGGCCAGGACGGCCTTGGCGGTCTCCAGGATGATGTCCCCTCCCCGGCCGGACATGACCCGTCCCAGCAGCAGCACGTGGTGGAAGCGGTAATAGCCGTGATACATGGCCAGGGCATGGCCCAGGTACACGCCGATGGAGCGGAAGATGGCCTCGGCGGGGCTGCCAGGCTGCTCCATGAGCTTCTGGACCTGCTTGAGCTTCTCCGCGGGCGAGAGCTCATCCGGCAGCACGATGCCCGCGGCGGGGGCCAGCTTGATCACCGCGTCCTGGGAGAAATACTTCACCCCGCAGCCGATGTCCCCCGACCACTCGTCCCGCATGGCGTCCGGGGACGCGTCCACCGGCACGAAGGCCAGCTCGTTGAGCCAGCCGGTGATGTTCCCGTCGGCATCCACGAAGCCCGCCGCCTCGCTGGTGCCCATGGCGATGCCCAGCACGTTGTTCTCCCCCAGGCTCATGGCCCCGGCCAGGGCCGTCACGTCCCCGTCGTTGGCCACGGCATAGGGCACGGGCCCGAAGGTATCCGTGATGGCGCGGATATAGATGTCCTTCACCTTGGCGTCGAACTGGTCCTTGGGCACCTTCAAAAACAGCGAGGCGCTCATGGTGCGGTCGTCGATATACACCCCCGCGGAGGACACCCCCACCGCGTCCACCCGCGGCATGTGGGCCGCGGCGGACCGCAGCGCGGATACGATGCCGTCATAGTGGTAATCGGGGTCCGCGTTGATCTTGGGGAACCAGACCACCTCTTCGGAGAACACCGGCTCCCCGTCGATGACGGCGGACACCTTCCGGTCGGAGCCGCCGGCGTCGAACCCGATGCGGCAGCCGTCCAGATGGCGGCCCACCGCCTTGGCCCCGCCCTTTTCCGCCGGCACCTTCTCGCAGGCGACGATCTCGAAGGGGTGCTCGAACACGTTGGCCATATAGTCCCAGTCGAAATGCTGCTGTCCTCCGTCCCGGTAGAGCCGCCTCATCTCCTCCGCCAGTCCGGCATCGCTGAGGTATACCCGGAAGCCGCCGTAGATCCACAGCATGGTCTTGATGACCCGCTCCACATAATAGATATCCGCCTCGGCGGATCCCGGCGTACCGCGGAACCGGGTGTCCCACACGGCCACCTGCCCGTTGGACCGCTCCACCGCCACATCCAGCGGCTTGGCCGCCTCGGCCAGATAGGCCCGGTTGAACAGGTTCAGCGGGATGAACCCCGGGTCCAGCTCGGGCACATTCTTCACATGCACGTCGATCCCCAAATGCTTCATATCAGATCCTCCCTTTGTCCGCGGCGCCGGCGTTCTCCCGCCAGCTGCTGGCAGAAAGCTTCAAAAAATTGTGCAAAAAATCAAAATACAACCTGCCTTTTCTCCTATAGATTAACATGTTTTCCAAATGTGTCAAGGGATTTTCTGGGATGAATGAAAGTTATTTTCCGTTTCGTCCTTGACGGAAAGTGCTTTGTCAGGTATAGTATCAAGTATAGTAACAAATAAAAAACCACCGATATAACGGGAGGGACGATCAATGGACAAAAACCGTCTGCGGGAGCATCAGCGCTGGCTCCGGGAGGAGCTGGACCGCTGCGTCCGCTTCTGGCTGGACCATGGCATGGACCCGGTGCACGGCGGGGTGTACACCTGCCTGGACCGGGAGGGCAACGTTTTTTCCACCGATAAGAGCGTCTGGATGCAGGGGCGGTGCGGCTGGATCTTCGCCCACCTCTGCCGGCTGTACGGCACGAAGCCCGAGTGGCTGGCCGCCAGCGAGAGCTGTCTGGACTTCATGGAGAAGTACTGCATCAACCGTGCCGCCGGCGGGCGGATGTACTTCACCGTCACCGAGGACGGCAGGCCCCTGCGCCAGCGGCGGTATTGCTTCTCCGAGGCGTTCTACGCCATGGCCAACGCCGAGTACTACGGCGTGGCCGGGGGCGAAGAGCATCTGGAGCGGGCGAGAAGGGCCTATGACCTCTACTGGGATCTGAACCACGGCATGGCCGACCCCACCGGGCTGGGGCCCAAGACCATCCCGGAGACCCGTTCCGGCCGGTCCTTCGGCGTGCCCATGATCATCCTGAACGTGACGGACGTGCTGCTGCGGGTGGACCCGGAGCGGAAGGCGCTCTATGAGCAGCGGGCCGCCCAGTGCGTGGAGGAGATCTTCCGCTATCACGTGAAGCCCGAGCTGAAATGCGTGCTGGAGAACGTGGGCCCCGACGGGGAGGCCCGGCTCTACTACACCGACGGCCGGGTGGTCAACCCCGGACATGACATCGAGGGGGTATGGTTCCTGCTGGAGCACGCCAGGCGCACGGGAGACCGGGAGCTGGTGAGAAAGGCCGCGCAGATCTTCGACTGGGCCATGGACCTGGGCTGGGACAAGGAATACGGCGGGCTTTTGTACTTCGTGGACTGTCTGGGAAAGCCGCCCGAGGCCTACGAGCACGACATGAAGCTGTGGTGGCCCCACGACGAGATCCTCATCTCCAGCCTGACCCTTTACCGGGACACCGGGGAGGAAAAATACCTGGATTGGTTCGAAAAGACCCTGGACTACTGCAAGCAGTATTTCTCCGATCCGGAATACGGCGAGTGGTACGGCTATCTCCGCCGGGACGGGCAGCCCACCCAGCCGCCCTGCAAGGGCAGCACCTTCAAGGGCCCCTTCCATCTGCCCCGGATGCTGAGCCTGTGCGACAAGCTGATCGACGGGCTCCTGGCGGACTGAGGGCCGCCCCTGCCGCAGCGTCGGAGAAAGGAGGCGTCCCGCCATGACAGAGGAGGACGTATTCGTCCGGATCAACCGCGAATACTACCAGCTCACCAGCTCGGAGAAAAAGATCGCCGACTACATGATGCTCCACCAGCCGCCGTCCCAGATCCTCTCCATCTCCGAGATGGCGGCGGAGACCGGGGTGGCCGAGGCCACGGTGTCCCGATTCTGCCGGCGGCTGGGCTATGACGGCTACAACGCCTTCAAGCTGGCGGTGGCCGGCTCCAAGGCCGGCCGGAGCGCCAGCAGCCCTCTGTCCGGGGAGGTCCTGCCGGAGGACTCGGTGCTCACCATGTGCCAGAAGCTCCGCTCCGACCACACGGAGGCCATCGCCCAGACGATGGACCTGATCCGGCCCGAGGCGGTGACCGCGGCGGCCGATCTGTTCCTCTCGGCCGAGCGGGTGCTGTGCATGGGCCAGGGCGGGTCCATGATCCTGGCCGAGGAGGCCGCCCATCTCTTCTCCACCGTCCTGCCCAACTTCTACGCCGTCCAGGGCTCCCATTTCCAGGTGATCCGGGCGGTCCATCTGGGCCCCAGGGACGCGGTGTTCTACTTCTCCTACTCCGGCTCCACCCGCGACATGCTGGACGTGCTGAAGATCGCCCGCAGCAAGGGCGCCCGCAGCGTGCTCATCACCCGCTTCCCCAACTCCTTCGGCGCCGCCCACGCGGACATCGTCCTGGAATGCGGCTCCCGGGAGAACCCCCTCCAGCTGGGCTCCATCGCCGCCTGCATGGCCCAGCTGTACCTGGTGGACGTGCTGTTCAGCGAGGTGTGCCGCCGGGATATGGCGGAGGCCCGCTCCCGGCGCAAGCAGGTGGCGGACGCCCTGACAGACAAACATATGTGATCCGACGGCGGTCCCTCTTTGGCGGGGACCGCCGCGGTTTTTGCCGCTTTCAAAATAATTTTCATCATGAAAATCGCAGGAAAAATTACTTTCAAATAATAGCTTGACAGCAGAGCTGGCGTATTGTATAATCTATACAACAGTCCAGCTTGATAGGGACAAAAATTTATCAAAAAATAAGGAGACCAGCCATGAAACACACGAAGAAGATCCTTGCGCTCGTGCTCGCGCTCTCCATGGTCTTTACGCTGTGCGCCTTTGCCCAGGCCGACGGCGTGGAGCCCGCCAAGGAGATCACACTGTGGACGTATCCCATCGGCAACTGGAGCAATGAGGAAGTCGTCAACTCCCTGGTGGGCGACTTCGAGGCCGAGACCGGCATCCATGTGACCGTCGATTACCTGACCTACACCGACGGCGACGACCGGGTGAACACCGCCATCACCGCCGGCAACGCGCCCGACCTGCTGATGGAAGGTCCCGACCGTATGGTGGCCGGCTGGGGCGCCCAGGGCCACATGGTCGATCTGGCCGACATGTTCGACGAGAAGGACCTGGAGGAGATCAACCCCACCGTTATGGACGTGGTGACCTCTGACGACGGTTCCGTCTATCTCTATCCCCTGGTCATGACCGCTTTCTGCGCGGGCATCAACGTGGACGCCTTCAAGGAGGCGGGCGCTGACCAGTATGTGGATCTGGAGAACCACACCTGGACCGTCGACGGCTTCAAGGCCGCTGTCAAGGCTCTGTATGACCACTTCGGCAGCACCGCTGTGGCGGTGTACTGCGCCGGCCAGGGCGGCGACCAGGGCACCCGCGCTCTGGTGACCAACTTCCACGGCGGCACCTACACCACCCCCGAGCATGACGGCTACACCTGGGACGATCCCGAGAACATCCAGGCCATCGAAGAGCTGGCCGAGATGAAGGGCCAGGGCCTTGAGTTCGACGCCTCCCTGGTGGGCGGCGACGAGATCGCTCTGTTCTATCAGGGCGTGCTGAAGATCGCTCTTTGCTGGAGCATCCAGCAGCAGCTCGATCCCAACCTGGCCGGCACCGGCGAGGGCCTGACCATGAACGGCGAGCAGATCGCCTTCATGAACTTCCCCTCCCAGGAGGGTGTTGACCCCGTCCTGAACGGCGGCATCTGGGGCTTCGGCATCTTCGATAACGGCGACGAGGCCCGTATCGCTGCTGCCAAGCAGTTCATCCAGTACATGTGCGACTCCGAGCACACCGCTGAGGCGGTCCGGCAGGCCAACTACTTCGGCGTCCGCTCCGCCGCCGCCGACGGCACCGTCGATCTGTCCGGCATCTGGGACGACAACGAGACCATGAAGGAGTTCAACGCCACCGTCGTTCCCAACATGGGCGACTATTACCAGATCTCCAAGGGCTGGAACCAGGCTCGTACCGCTTGGTGGACCATGCTCCAGAAGGTCGGCGAGGGCGAGGACATCCCCACCGTCGTTGCCCAGTACTGCGCTGAGGCCAACGAGGCGGCCGCTGCCGGCTGATCGGTCGAGTGAGCATCCCCTGAGACTTCGTTAGAGGGTTTACGCGCCCCTCCCCCGCGACGCGCGGGGAGGGGCGTGTTTTTGTTTTCCCGATCTGCTGAGAAAGTGAGGTGCCTATTTTGGCAAGAGCTGCCCAACCGACTGTCAGCCGGGCGCTTCGGCGGCGCGAGACGGTGTCCGGCTATCTGTTCATGCTGCCCAGTCTGGTTTTCTTCCTGGGCTTCGTCGTCATCCCCATGGTGATCTGCATCTTCACCAGCCTCACCGATTCCATGATGAACAACACCAAGCCCGTCAACTTCGTGGGCCTGGCCAATTTCCAAAAGCTCTTCCAGGACGAGAAATTCCTGGAGGCCCTGAAAAACACGTTCATCATCGTGGTGGTCAGCGTCCCGGTGACCTGTGCCTTCTCCCTGTGGGTGTCCTCCGCCATCTACAAGATGAACAACTTCTTCCTCTCCGCCTTTCGGTGCATCTTCTACCTGCCGGTGGTCACCGGCTCGGTGGCCGTCACCGTGGTGTGGAAGTGGATGTACAACAACTACTACGGCGTGTTCAACTACCTGCTGGGACCACAGGGCCTGGGCGTCATCGAGAAGAACATCAACTGGCTGGGCGACCCCCGGTTCGCCCTGGGATGCATCATCCTGATCCTGCTGACCACCTCGGTGGGCCAGCCCATCGTGCTGTATGTGTCCGCCCTGGGCAACGTGGATCAGTCCCTGGTGGAGGCCGCCAAGGTGGACGGCGCCACCAACTTCCAGGTGTTCTGGCGGGTGAAATGGCCCCAGATGATGCCCACCACCCTGTACATCCTGGTGATCACCACCATCAATTCCTTCCAGTGCTTCGCGCTGATCCAATTGCTGACATCCGGCGGGTCAGGGACCAATACGGTGATGTACTATATCTATTACACCGCCTTCAAGCTGACCTCGACGGCCGGCCACTTCGGCTACGCCAACGCCATGGGCGTGATCCTGGCCATCTTCATCGGCGCGCTGTCGGCCCTCCAGTTCTGGCTGGCCAAAGAGCGGTAAGGGGGTGCAGAGATGAATAAGATCAGTTCTACCCGTTCCAAGGTCTATCAGGCCGCCTGCCTGATCGTCATCATCCTTCTGGCGCTGCTGTTCCTCTTCCCCCTGTACTGGATCGTCATCGGCGCCTTCAAGACCAAGCAGGACAACTACTCCCTCAACCCCATCTGGTGGCCGAAAGAGTGGACGCTGGAGAACTGGGAGAAGCTGTTCTCCCGCCGCTCCGCTCCGCTGTTCGACATCATCATCCCCTTCAGCCGGCTCTTCACCAAGAACGGCAAGGATATCGTCCTGCTCAGCGGCCCGGTGGTCCCCGGCGCGATCCGCTGGCTCATCAACACCGTGTTCATGGCGGTGGCCGCCATGGTCCTCACCTGCATCACCGCCGCCCTGGCGGGCTACGCGCTGGCGAAAAAGCGCTTTGTGGGCCGGGGGATCGTGTTCAGCCTCATCGTGTGCGCCATGGCCCTGCCCAAGCAGGTCATCCTCATCCCCCTGCTGAAGGAGATGAACGTGCTGGGCCTGATCGACAACATCTGGGCCGTGATCTTCCCCACAGTGGGCTGGCCCTTCGGCGTGTTTTTGATGAAGCAGTTTTCCGAGAACATACCGGGAGAGATCTTGGAATCGGCCCATATCGACGGCGCCGGCGAGCTCAAGACCTTCAACACCATCGTCTTTCCCATGGTCAAGCCCGGCGTAGGCGCTCTGGCCATCTTCACCTTCATCAACTCCTGGAACGACTACTTCATGCAGCTGGTCATGCTGTCCAGCAACTTCAACTACACCCTGCCCCTGGGCATCGCCACCATGCAGGGCGAGAACTCCATCGATACCGGCCTGCTCATGGCGGGCGCCGCCCTGGCCGCGTTCCCCATCATCATCGTGTTCCTGATCTTCCAGAAATACTTCACCAAGGGCATCACCATGGGCGCTGTGAAAGGATAAGAGAGCTATGTTTGACCAAACCAAGTATGAAGGCATATTCCCCGCCTTTTACGCCTGCTATGACCGGGAGGGGAACGTCAGCCCCGAAGGGGTGCGGGCCATGGCCCGGCATCTGCTGGACAAGGGCGTGAAGGGCCTGTATGTGGGCGGCTCCTCCGGGGAGTGCATCTACCACAGCGTGGCCGAGCGGAAGCTCACGCTGGAGAACGTGATGGCCGAGGTGGGCGGAAAGCTCACCATCATCGCCCACGTGGCCTGCAACAACACCGCCGACAGCCGGGACCTGGCCGCCCATGCCCAGTCTTTGGGGGTGGACGCCATCGCCTCCATCCCGCCCATCTACTTCAAGCTGCCCCCCGCGGGGATCGCGAAGTACTGGAACGACATCTCCGCCGCCGCCCCGGACACGGACTTCATCATCTACAACATCCCCCAGCTGGCGGGGGTGGCCCTCACCGTCCCCCTGCTGCGGGAGATGCTGAAAAACCCGCGGGTCATCGGCGTGAAGAACTCCTCCATGCCGGTGCAGGACATCCAGATGTGGCATGACGAGGGGGCCATCGTGTTCAACGGCCCGGACGAGCAGCTGCTGTCCGGCCTGGCCGCCGGGGCCGTGGGCGGCATCGGCGGCACCTACGCCGCCATGCCGGAGCTGTATAACGCCATCTTCCGGCTCTTCCACGAGGGGAAAATGGAGCAGGGGCGGCTCATCCAGAACGAGTGCTGCCGCATCATCTACAAGGTCTGCTCGGCCCAGGGCAACATGTACGCCCTGCTGAAGGAGGTCATCCGCCGCCGGGGCGGTCCCGACGCCGGAGGCGTCCGGGCCCCGCTGCTGCCCATGGTCCCCGGGGACGGGCCCATCGCCGCCGAGGCCGCCGCCATGATCGACGCCGCCATCGCCCAATATTGCTGAGCCAAGACGGCCCGCAGACAAAAAACAGCCCCGCGCATCCCAAGGGATGCGCGGGACTGTTTTCCGTTTTCCCGGTTCAGGGCCGGATGACGCTGGGGGCCTGGGTGAGGCTCTCCACGATGTCGTACATATTGGACACCGTCCCCACCTGCAGCTTCTCCGTCAGACCGTAGAAGTTCAAGCAGGTGCCGCAGGCGGTGATCTTCACCCCCGCCTTCTCCAGGTTCCGCAGATCCTCCAGGCTGTCGGAGCCCTCGCAGGGCAGATACGCCCCGGAGTTGTAGAAGATGATCTGCTGGGGCAGCTGGGTGGCGTTGGTCAGCGCGAAGATGAACGCCTTCATCAGCGCCTTTCCCAGGGCCTCGTCGCCGTTGCCCATGGTGTTGGACCCGATGGCCACCACCGGGCCGGCCTGGGCACTCTCCGCGGCCGCCGCCGGGCCGCCGGCCTTCACCTGGATCGCCACGGCATAGGCCTTCTCCCCGGTCTGCGTCCCCTCGGCGGCGAAGCCCGAGGAAGCGGCCAGCTTTTTCAGGTTGCTCACGGCCGTCTCGTTGTCCACCAGCACCGTCAGCTCTCCGTCCTCCGTGAAATCGGCGAACGCCTTCTTCGCGTTCACAACGGGCAGCGGGCATGCCATGCCCATGCAGTCGATGGTCTTTTTCATGACAGCATTTCCTCCTGAAGCTATCGTTCTACCTTGTATTTTAGCACGCGGCGCAAAACACGTAAAATCGAAATAAATGATAAGACCGCATCCCCCGAAAACGGCTCAAAACGCCGGATATCAGGGGATGCGCCGATCGATCCGCCGGCGGGATGGCCGGCTTTTTCTCATGATCTATTGAATTTTTCTATAATTTGTCCGCCGTGATCCTGACAAGCAGCAGGCGGCCCTCCCCCACGGTGATCTCCGCGGTCCCGCCGGGGAGCACCTCGTTGCTGACGCCGTATTGGTACTCGCTGGTGATCTCCGCGCCCTCCAGGGGATATTTTGCCCCCCGGATGGTGACGCCCCGGGCCAGACCGTCGATATTCAGCAGGGAGAAATACGCGAACCGGTCCGGCACACGGACCGGCTCCCGGGAGACGACGGCCAGCTCCCCGTAGTCATCCACCGCCATGGCGCTTTTCCCCAGGCTGTCCAGCCGCAGCAGGATGGACACATTGCCCAGGGTGTGGTCCAGACGGCCGCCGATGACCCCCAGCAGCAAAAACCGCTCATACCCCCGGCGCAGGGCCTCCTTCACGGCGTAGACCGTGTCGGTGTCGTCCTTCTCCCGGGGCAGGGTGATGGTCTCCGCCGCCAGGTCTGGCGCCGGGTGGGAGTCGAAATCCCCCACGATCAGGTCCGGGGCCCTGTCCAGCCCGTCCATGTGGTCCAGCCCGCAGTCGCAGTACACCATAAAGTCGTCCGCCCGCAGATAGGTCCGCGCCCGGTCATAGTCCCGGATGGGCGCCCCGCCGACGATGACGCACCGGCTCATGCCCCCACCGCCTTCCGGGCCAGGGCGGCCAGCTCCGCCGCGGCCGCGCCGGGGTCCGCCGCGCCGAAAATGGCCGACACCACCGCCGCGCCGTCGATGCCGCTGCCGGCCAGGGACAGGATATTTCCCCGGTTGATGCCGCCGATGGCCACCACGGGGATGGCGACGGCGGCGCAGATGGCCCGCAGCCGCTCCATGGGCATGGGCCGGGCGTCCTTCTTGGTGCCGGTGGGGAACACCGCCCCCACGCCGATATAGTCCGCCCCGGCCTTTTCCGCCGCCACGGCCTCGGCCACCGTTCCGACGGATATGCCCAGGATGCGGTCCGGCCCGATGAGCGCTCGGATGTCCCGGCCGTGGATGTCGCTCTGGCCCACATGGACGCCGTCCGCGCCGCTTTCCAGCGCGATCTCCACGCTGTCGTTCACCACGAAGGGCACGCCCCGCGCCGCGCACAGCGCCTGCAAAGCCACGGCCTCCGCCGTCACCGCCTCCGGCGCCAGGGATTTCTCCCGCAGCTGCACGAATGTGGCCCCGCCGTCCAGCACCCGCCGGCACACCTCCGCCAGGCTCTGGCCCTCTCCCAGCCAGGCTCTGTCCGTCACCGCGTACAGGAGCATGGCCCGGCGGATCTCGTCTCGCGTGTATCTCATATCTCGTCCTCCCTCAAAGCTCAGCGCCCGCTCTTTCGCAGCCGGGCAGAGGCCCAATCGATGAGCCAGACCAGCCCCACCAGTCCGATGGCGATGGCGCCGGCCTGGGGCCAGGCATACTGGTTCATGGCAAAGATCAGCGGCGCGCCGATGCCCCCCGCGCCCACCAGGCCCAGCACCGACGCCTCCCGGATGTTCACGTCGAAGCGGTACAGCACGGCCGAGGCCAACGCCGGCCCCAACTGGGGCAGCAGCGCGTACCGCACCCGCAGCACCGCTCCCACGCCCATGTCCGACAGCGCCCGCCAGGGCCGCATGTCCAGCCCGTCGATGGCCTCCGTGAAGCGCTTGGTGAGCAGCCCCACGCTGCAAACGGCGATGGTGAGTACGCCGGTGAAGGCCCCCGGCCCCGTGGCCCGGATGAAGATCAGGCCATAGACGAGGAAGGGCACCGAACGGATGGCCATGACCGCCAGCCGGAACACCAGCGCCACCGGCCGGGACACCAGCCGGGCCGTGCCCAGCAGCGCCAGAGGCAGCGCTATGAATGCTCCCAGAGCCGTGCCCGCCAGGGCGATGCACACCGTCTCCAGCAGCAGATAGCCGAGCCCCCCGACGCCGGTATCGAAGAAAAAGCCCCAGTCCGGGCGGATCAGGCCCAGGAGCATATTCTTCACCGTGACCGGGCTCACCCGGGAGAAGTCCGGCGGCGCCACCGTGGCGGCGCACAGGCAGAAAAGCGCCCCAAAGCCCAATGCGAGGGCCCGGCGGCCCCGCTTTCCCAGGGGCCGGCGGCCGGTCACCACCGCCGTCAGCGCCGCGCTCACCCACTCGATGACGCACACCGCCCCCAGCAGGGCCAGCAGGATGGCTCCCACCCGGTCATACTCCCGCCAGGAGATCTTCTCGTTCAGGATGAGCCCGATGCCCCCCGCGCCCACATAGCCCAGGATGGCGCTGTGGCGCACGTTGGTCTCCAGCATATACAGCGCGTTGGACAGATAGGACGGCGCCGCATAGGGCAGCACCGCCCGCGCAAAAGCCCTCCAGCGGCCCGCCCCCATGGCGGTCAGCGCCCGATAGGGCCCCAGGGGCGCCGTCTCGATGTCCTCATAGGTCAGCCGGGTCATGATGGCGAAGGTGTAGACCGTGATCGCCGCCGTCCCGGCGAAGGTGCCCAGCCCGAACAGGAACGTGGCCGTCAGGGCCAGGATGAGGGCCGGGAAGGAGCGCAGCACCTGCACCAGCAGCCGCAGCGCCCGCCGGGACCAGACCGGCATGCCCAGTCCTCCCGCGCACAGCGGCGCCGTGAGAAGCGCGAAAAAGGCACCCAGCGCCGTGCCCGCCACTGACATCTGCACCGTGGCCCACAGGGGGGCCCATATCCGGGAAAAGTACCCCCAATCCGGGGGGAACAGCCGCGTCAGGATGTCCGCCAGATGGTCCCGGCGGGACCACAGCAGCGCCGGGGAGCAGCCGGCAAACCGGGCCGCCAGGAACACCGCCAGCGCCGCCAGGGCCCAGAACGCCAGCCGTTTTCTCCGGCGGCTCATCCGTCTCCCTCCCCGTAGATGGCGGCGAGGACCTGCTCCGACGCCCGGTCCACGGGGCCGTCATAGACCACCGCCCCGTCCCGCAGGCCGATGAGCCGGTCGGAAAAGGTCTGGGCCAGGGCCAGGTTGTGGCTGTTCATCAGCACGGTCAGGCCCTCGGTCTGCTGGATGTCCTTCAAAAGCTCCAGGATCTGCCGGCCGGTGACCGGGTCCAGGGAGGCCACCGGCTCGTCTGCCAGCAGCATGGCCGGGTCCCGCATCAGCGCCCGGGCGATGGCCACCCGCTGCTTCTGCCCGCCGGACAGGTCCCGCACGGGCGCGTCCAGCTTGTCGCCCAGGCCCACCCGGTCCAGCAGCCCCGCGGCCTTCTCCCGCCGGGCCCTGCCGAACAGGCCCAGCACCGCCGGCAGAAAGGCCATATCCGGCAGGGCGGCGTTCAGCACGTTCTCCAGCGCGCTCACGCTCTCCACCAGGGCGAAGTCCTGATAGATGGTGCCCAGGTTTTTTTGCAGCGTGCGCTTGGCCCGCCCGGAGGCCCGCTCCAGATGGACGCCGGCAAAGACCACCTCTCCCCCGTCGCAGGGCTCCGCCCCGTTCAAAACGCGGATGAGGGTGGTCTTGCCCGCCCCGGAGGGGCCGATGACGGACACGAACTCTCCCTTTTCCAGGCCGAAGCCCACGTCCCGCAGGGCGTGGACCCGGCCGTTATAAGTCTTGCTGACGCCGCTGACCTGCAGATACATGGCGGCTTACTCTTCCATCTGGCGCAGCAGCTGCTGGGCCGCCCGCTCGCCGTCATAGTCGGCGTCCTGGCCCCAGGTATAGCCCACCTGGCTGAACACGCCGAAGATGGCCTGGCCCTCCTCGGTCTGGGCCAGGTCGATGAACGCCTGGCCCAGAGCGGTGCGGAACTGCTCGTCCGCCATCAGGTCGGAGCTGAGGCTGTAAGCGATCAGGTCGTTGTAGATGCCGTCGGTCACGCCGATGACGGCGGTGTCCTCCGCCATGGGGCCGGGCCCGCCGTATTCGCTCTCCCAGACGGGGGCGTTCTTGATGCGGATGTGGCCGTAGGAGACCATCACATCCACCTGCTCCGCCGCCAGGCGCGCCACGGAGGTGGTGTGGGAGTCGCACTGGACCACATGCTCCAGGTCGCTGATGGACTTGCCGTAGTGGTCCTGCAGCCACAGGCAGGGATAGATATACCCGGAGGAGGACGTGGGGCTCAGCACCGCCCAGGTGGCGTCGTTCAGCTCCTCCCAGGTGGGCTCCTCGCCCTTTTCCACCTTCTCGGCCAGCGCCCGGCCCTTCTCGGAGGGGCCCGCCAGCACGATGCAGCGGTAATAGGTGCTCATGTCCTCGGTGTTCTCCTCGATGGTACCGTCGTTCCAGTCGGCCGGGTCCGTGGAGTCCTTGTTGATGGCGTAACGCAGCGCCGTGAGCAGCACGTCACACTCGTCGGAGAACAGCACATAGTTGCCCCCGGAGATGAAACCGATGTCGGCGCTGCCGGCGCCCAGGGCCTCCCCCACGGCGGTATAGCTGGTGCCGACGGTCATGTCGATGTCCTTCACGTCATAGCCCAGCTCCAAGAGCTTATCGTGCAGCAGGCTCTCCAGCGGCTCGGTGGCCGTGACGATCTGGTCCGCGTCGGCGTAGGGGGAGAAGGCGATCTTCAAACTCTCGATCTCCACGGGCTCCTCCCCGTCGGCCAGGGCGGCGGCGCCGGACCCGGCCAGCAGGCACAGGCAGAGGACAACGGCGGTGAGTGCGGTCAGCAGATGTTTTTTCATGATCGATACCTCCAGATCTTTTTAGTCCGCCCGCGGGCAAAAAGACGGCATACGCAGCCGCGTATGCCGTCTCTGACCCTCAAGCAGCTGCTGACAGCCCGGCAATACCATGCCGGACGGTGGGGCGGTCGGTCCTTGATGGGACCCTCTCAACCCGGAACACGGGCTCCCTCGCAATCTGGTTTCGTCATCCAATATGATATTGAGCGCAGCGCGGGGGCGCTCCCCCTCCCGCTGCATTCCGCAAACCGTGCCCAGTTTAGCACGCCAAGCAGAGTTTTACAAGAGAATTCTTTGACAAATCGCCCCACATGCGGTACAATACGCCCTGAACAAAAGGGGAGCCCATCGCAATGGGCTGAGAATCGGCTGTTCGGCCGTTACCCATGACCTGATTTGGATCATGCCAACGTAGGGAAATAGCGTGCGCGTCACCGGCGGCTGTTTCCAGCCGCCGGCTTTGTTCTATGGCGGCCATATTGAGGGCACCGCCTTATGGCCGCGGTAAAAAAGCATTGCTGTTGGGAAAGGAGAACACCATATGAAAACAGCATTGACGATTGCTGGATCCGACTCCAGCGGAGGCGCCGGCATCCAGGCCGACATCAAGACCATGACCGCCAACGGCGTTTACGCCATGAGCGCCATCACGGCCCTGACGGCCCAGAACACCACCGGCGTCCAGGGCATCTTCGAGGTCACCCCGGCCTTTCTGGCCATGCAGCTCGACAGCGTCTTTACGGACATCCGCCCGGACGCGGTAAAGATCGGCATGGTGTCCTCATCGGGGCTCATCGAGACCATCGCGGAGCGGCTGGCCTTCTACCGCGCCGAAAACGTCGTGGTGGACCCGGTGATGGTGGCCACCAGCGGCTCCCGGCTCATCAGCGACGACGCCATCGACACCCTCAAGGCCCGGCTGCTGCCCATGGCCGCGGTCCTGACGCCCAACATCCCGGAGGCGGAGGTGCTGGCCGGCATGGCCGTCTCCAGCCCCGAGGACATGATGGCCGCTGCGGAGAAGATTGGCCGGGAGTTCGGCTGCGCCGTGCTGTGCAAGGGCGGCCATGACCGCAACGACGCCAACGACCTTTTATACCGGGACGGGGACTTCAAGTGGTTCTACGGCCGCCGGATCGACAATCCCAACACCCACGGCACCGGCTGCACCCTCTCCAGCGCCATCGCCTCCAACCTGGCCAAGGGCATGGACCTGGACGCCGCCGTGGAGCGGGCGAAGGCATACATCTCCGGCGCCCTGGGGGCCATGCTGGACCTGGGCCATGGCGCGGGGCCCATGGACCACGCCTTCGCCATCGGCGGCGAGTTCGCCTCGTGAGGTGGCCGGGATGACTGTCACCGAGAGACTGCTCGCCCGCACCCGGGACATCTGGGAGGGCTATAGCGCCCACCCCTTCGTCCGGGGCATCGCCGACGGCACCCTGGACCGGGAGAAGTTCCGCTTTTATATGATCCAGGATTACATCTACCTCGTCGACTACGCCAAGGTGTTCGCCCTGGGCGTGGCCAAGTCCCGGGATGTGCAGACCATGCGCCTGTTCGCCGGCTATGTGCACCAGATCCTGGACGGGGAGATGGACATCCACCGGGGCTATATGAAGCGCCTGTGCATCCCCCTGGAGGAGGCGGAGGCCGCCCAGGCGGCCCTGGACAACGCCTCCTACACGGCCTATATGCTGAAGGTCGCCTATGAAGAGGGCCCGGCGGAGATCGCGGCGGCGATCCTGTCCTGCGCGCTGAGCTATGAGCACATCGCCCGACGCATCGTGGCCGAACATCCCGACGCGCAGGCCCACCCCTTTTACGGCGAGTGGGTGGCCGGCTACGCCGACGAGGGCTATGCCGCCGCCAACCGGGAGCTGGCCGCCCTGACGGAGCGGCTGGCGGCGGGCTATACCGAGGCCCAGCTGCGCCGCCTGGAGGAGATCTTCACGGTCTGCTCCCGCTATGAGGCCGCCTTCTGGGACATGGCCTGGGAGATGCGCGCCTGAGATGCTGGATTTTCAAAACGTCTCGTTCCAGTACCCGGGGGACGGCGCCCCCACCGTGGACGGGCTGAGCTTTCACGTGGACCGGGGGGAGTTCGTCTGCCTGGTAGGCCCCTCCGGCTGCGGCAAGAGCACCGTCTTTCGGCTGATCTGCCAGCTGCTGCGGCCCTCCGGCGGCCGGATCCTGGTGGGCGGCAGGTCCATCGACGGGCAGAAGAACTACTGCGGCTATATGCCCCAGAGCGACTTGCTGTTCCCCTGGCGAACGGTGGAGGAAAACATCCGCCTGCCCCTGGAGATCCGGGGCGGCCGCTCCCGGCAGGAGATGGACGCGCTGACCGCCCAGGCGCTGCGCACCGTGGGGCTGGACGGCTGGGGGAAGAGGTCCCCCTCGGAGCTGTCCGGCGGGATGCGCCAGCGGGCGGCCTTCGCCCGCACGACCCTGACCGGCTCGGAGCTGCTGCTTTTGGACGAGCCCTTCTCCGCGCTGGATTATCTGACCCGCCTCGCCATGCGGGAGTGGCTGCTGGACCAGTGGCAGCGGGAGCGAAAGACCGTACTGTTCATCACCCACGACGTGGAGGAGGCCATCTTCCTCTCCGGCCGGGTCCTGGCGGCGGAGGGCAGCCCCATCGGGCGTCTGGCCTCCTTCCCGGTGCCCCTGGGGTACCCCCGGACCGTCGAGTCTCTGGGCCGGCCGGAGGCGCTGGCGCTGAAGCGGCAGCTCATCGCCATGCTGCGAAGGAGGGAGCCATGAAGCCCAATACGAAAGCGAATCTGCCCGCGGCCATTTTGCTCTTCGCGCTGCTCATGCTGTGGCAGGCCGGCGCCATGGGCATCGGCGCGGCCTATATCCTGCCCTCGCCGGTGCAGGTGCTGCGCCGGCTGTGGGAGCTGCGGGGCCCGCTCTTCACCGCCCACCTGCCCGCCACCATGGAGGTGGTGTTCATCGGATTGGCCATCTCGGTGGCGCTGGGGGTGGGACTGGCGGTGCTGATGGACGCCAGTCCCGTGGCGGAAAAGGCCCTGTACCCGCTGATCGTGGCCTCCCAGACCATCCCCACCACCGCGCTGGCCCCGCTGTTCGTGCTGTGGTTCGGCTACGGCATCTGGAGCAAGGTGCTGGTGACGGTGCTGATGACCTTCTTCCCGGTGGCCATCACGGTGTTCGACGGGTTCCGGTCCGTCCGGACGGAGATGGAGGAGCTGCTCGTCACCTTCGGCGCCGGCCGGCGGGAGATCTTTTGCAAGCTGAAGCTGCCGGCGGTGCTGCCCTATTTCTTCTCGGCCATGAAAATGGCCATCCCCCTGTCCGTCATCGGCGCGGCCATCGGCGAGTGGCTGGGGGCTCAGAGCGGTCTGGGCTACTTCAGCCGCCGGATGATGACCCAGCTGGACGGGGCGGGCGTGTTCGCGCCCATATTGCTGCTGTCCGCCGCGGCCATGCTTCTGGTGGCGGTGACGGCGGCCGTCGAGCGCCGGGTCGTCACCTGGCGCAATAAATAAAACAAACAAAAGGAGACATCCTTCCATGAAGATCATGAAAAAACTGCTGGTCCTGCTGCTGTGCCTGACCCTGACGGCTGGGCTTCTCGCCGGCTGCGGCGAAAAAAAGGAGGACCAAAACGCCCAGCTGCGCACGCTCAACGTGGTCCTGGACTGGTATCCCAACGCCCTGCACACCTTCCTGTATACCGCCATCGAGCGGGGCTACTTTGCCGACGAGGGCCTGGACGTGCACATCCAGTTCCCCGCCAACGAGAACGACGCCCTCTCCCTGGTGGGCGCGGGCAAGGCGGAGATCGGGCTCTATTATGAGCACGACATCATCCAGGCCGTAGCGGACCAGGACGTGCCGGTCAAGTCCATCGCCGCGGTGGTCCAGTCGCCGCTGAACGTGATCCTGTCCCTGGCGGAGAAGGACATCCACTCCCCCGCCGACCTGGTGGGCAAGACGGTGGGCTACGGCGGCACCGCCCTCAGCGAGGCGCTGGTGCGCTCCATGATGGAGTACGTGGGCGCGGACGGGTCCGACGCGGAGCTGGTGAACGTGGGCTTTGAGCTGATGAGCGCCATGACCACCGGCAATGTGGACGCCACCATCGGGTGCCTGGTGAACCACGAGGTCCCCCAGATGGAGGAGGAGGGCTTCCAGGTCAACTGGTTTTTGGTGAACGAGTACGGCGTGCCCAACTACTATGAGGCCGTGTTCCTGGCCAACAACGAGATGATTGAGGCCGAGCCGGAGGTGCTCTCCGCGTTCCTGCGGGCCTGCGCCAAGGGCTTCGAGGACTTCAAGGCCGACCCGGAGGGCTGTCTGAAGATCCTGCTGGAGAACCAGAACGAGGAGAACTTCCCCCTGTCCGAGACGGTGGAGACCCAGTCCTGCCAGACCCTTCTGCCGCTGATGGAGACGGCGGACGCCGCCTTCCTCACCCAGTCGGCGGACAACTGGCAGGAGAACATCGACTGGATGTACGCCTCCGGCCTCATCAGCCACCCGGTGGAGGTCTCCCAGGTCATGGCGGAGCTCCCCTGACCGCACAGCGCAAAGCAGCCCGGACTGTCTGTCCGGGCTGCTTTTTCTGTCCGTAATGGCTCTCCCCGCCGCGCGGTCTCAGCTCTCGAAGCCCACCAGCAGACCGCCGGCCTCGGCATAGAAGGAGCACAGTCCCCTGGTGGGGACGATCTGCACATCCGCCGACCGCCAGGCGTCCAGCACCATGAACCGCAGCATGTCGGCCCCCTCCCGATCCTGGCAGTGGGCGATGCGCACCCGGCCGCCGGCATAGCCCCGCTCCGTCATGCTCCGCAGGATGGCGTCCAGCGCCGAGCGCTGGCCCCGGCATTTGCGCAGCAGCTCCAGAGTGCCCTCCCGGCTGGCCGCGCCCACCACCCGGATGCCCAGCACCCCCGCCAGAGCCGCCGCCGGATGGCTGACCCGGCCGTTCCGGGCCAGGTTTTTCATGGACTCCAGACAGAACAGCAGATGGGTCCGCCGCCGGTATTCCCCGATGGCGGCGGCCGTCTCGTCAAAGCCCGCGCCCCGGATGGTCAGCTCCCGCAGCTTTTCCGCGAGAAGCTGCATCTCCGGCCCGGTGGACAGGCTGTCCAGCACATGCACCCGCGCGCCGGGATGCAGCCGGACATACTCCTCCCCCGCCTGGGCCGCCGAGGCCCAGGCGCCGGACAGGGCGCTGGTGATGGTCACGGCGAATACCTCTTCCGATCCGCCGAAGGCGTCCAGCCAGTCCTGGATGTTGGGGCAGGAGGAGCCTGAGCGGCCCTTGTACGCCGCCAGCTCCGCCACCATGGCGTCTACGTCCAGGGCGCCGTCGTCCGTATATTCCGCCTCCGCCGTCACGATCTTCAGCGGCACGCAGGCAAAGCGCACGCCCGGCAGAGACAGAAGATTCGCCGAGGAATCCGTCACGATCACACGGTCCATAGGAACACCTCGTTTTTCAATAACTTTTTATCGGCTCATCAAAAACCCATTGGCGGCATTATAGCAGTTTTCTAAAAACCTGTCAAGTGATATCCATAAACCCGTCTAAAGGTTTTTGTTGACTTGGCGGCTGGAAAACGCTACAATATTGGATAGCCGCGAAAGGAGGACGGACTAGTGACCCAGCAGATGAAGGACGCGATGGCATCGGCGGTGCGGGATTTCCGCCTGCCCCGGTACAGCGAGATACCGAACGTGGGGCTCTATCTGGAGCAGGTGACAAAATACATCTGCGACTGTCTGGCGCCCCTGGGGGACGTGACCATCACCGGCTCCATGATCAGCAACTATGTCAAGCGGGGCCTGGTGGAGAACCCGGTGAAGAAGCAGTATCACCGGCGCCAGATCGCCTACCTGATCTATATCGCCGTGGCCAAAAACGTGCTGAGCCTGGACAACATCCGCCTCCTGCTGGAGATACAGCGGCGGACCTATGACCGGCAGGTGGCCTATGACTACTTCTGCGAGGAATTTGAGAACCTGCTCTATTATGTGTTCGGGCTGAAGAGCGCGCCGGACGCGGTGGGCACGGAGGCCACCGACGAGAAGGTCATGCTGCGCAACACCATCATCACCGTGGCCCACAAGGTCTATCTGGACATGTGCTTCCGCGCCATCCAGGCGGAAAACGCGCCGCAGTGACCGGCCGCCGGTTGCTTTTTCCCGCCCCGCCTGCTATTATAATGACTGAGCTGCCCGGCAGCGGAAAATATCACCAGAAGGAGCGTTTTTGTCATGATGAAAGATTTCGGCGTCAAGCCCTGGCTGTACCCCATGCCCACCTATATGATCGCCACCTATAACGAGGACGGGACCGTGGACGCGATGATGATGGCCTGGGGCGGCATCTGCGCGGAGGATATGGTGGCCCTGAACCTGGAAGCCGACCACAAGACCGTGGCCAATCTGCGGGCCCGGGGGGCGTTCACCCTGTCCGTGCCCGGCATGGACACCATGGCCGCCTCCGACTATATGGGCATCGCCTCCGCCAACGACACCCCCGACAAGTTCGAGCGCACCGGCCTGCACGCGGTGAAGAGCAGCCGGGTGGACGCGCCCGTCATCACCGAGTACCCCCTGACCCTGGAGTGCACCGTGGAGCGGTTCGAGGACGAGCCCTACGGCCTGCGGGTGCTGGGCCGCATCCAGAACGTGATGGCCGACGAGAAGGTGCTGGACGAGCTGGGCCGCGTGGACGCGGGCAAGCTGAACGCCTTCGCCTTCGACCAGATGCGCAACGGCTACTACGCCGTCACCGAGAAGGTGGGCCAGGCCTGGAACGCCGGAGCGGGCCTCATCCAAAAGTGACCGCAAAAAGTCCCGCCTCCCGGGAGGGCGGGACTTTTTCTTTTCTCCCACGCCCGACTACTGAAAGGAGGCATTGCCATGAATGAGATCCTCGCCTCCCTGCACGCGCGAAAGTCCGTGCGGGACTACCTGGACAAACCCATCTCCGCCGCCGACAGGGAGGCCATCCTCCTGGCGGCCTGCGCCGCGCCCACGGCGGGCAACCAGCAGATGTACACCATCCTGGACATCACCGACCAGGCCCTGAAGGACGCGCTGGCCGTCAGCTGCGACCATCAGCCCTTCATCGCCAAGGCGCCCATGGTGCTGGTATTCTGCGCCGACTGCCAGAAGTGGTACGACGCCTACATCGAGGCGCACCTTGCGCCCCGCGCCCCCGGCGCAGGGGACATCATGCTGGCGGTGGTGGACGCCTCCATCGCCGCCCAGAACGCCGTCACCGCCGCGGAGAGCCTGGGCATCGGCTCCTGCTACATCGGGGACATCCTGGAGCAGTGCCAGACCCACCGGGAGCTCTTGCACCTTCCCGCATACGTGGTCCCCTGCGCCATGCTGGTGCTGGGCTATCCCACCCAGCAGCAGATGGACCGTCCCAAGCCCGCCCGGTGCGCCCTGGAGCACATCGTCCACGAGAACGCCTACCGGCGCATGGACGGTGCCGAGCTGCGGCGGATGTTCTCACCCCGCGCCGCCAACGGCTACGACGCCTGGATGGCGGCCTTCTGGAAGCGGAAATACGAGTCCGATTTCGCCCTGGAGATGACCCGCTCCGTGGAGGAGTATCTGAAAGCGTTTGACAACGGCCCCGGCGGGGTCCATAATTGAACCAGATCAAATACCAGGAGGCATTTTCATGGAGAAGGTCTATCAGTTTTTGAAGGACGCCGGGACCTACTATCTGGCCACCGTGGAGGGCGACCAGCCCCGGGTGCGCCCCTTCGGCACCGCGCACATCTTCGAGGGGAAGCTCTATATCCAGACCGGCCGGAAAAAGGACGTGTCCCGCCAGCTGGCCGCCAACCCCAAGGCGGAGGTCTGCGCGTTCAAAGACGGGGTGTGGCTGCGGGTAGCCGGCAAGCTCATTGAGGACGACCGGGTGGAGGCCCGCAAGTCCATGCTGGACGCCTATCCCAACTTGCGGGCCATGTACGACGAAAACGACGGCAACACCCAGGTGCTCTATTTCCAGGATGCCACCGCCACCTTCAGCTCCTTCACCGCGCCCCCCGAGACGGTGACGTTCTGAGCGCTCGGACAGCCCCTCGCCGAAAACTGGGAAAAACGACAAAATGACCGGGACGCTCGCGCGTCCCGGCCGCTTTATTTTTCTCTCACCAGTGCCGGACGGTCTCGTCGGCCAGGGCCCGCAGCTCATCCCAGTGGGCGCCCACGCTCTCGTCATACACGCCCACCAGATAGTAGCCCGCGCCCTTTGCCGTCCGGGCGGCCACCAGGGAGTCCTCGAACACCGCCACCGCCTCCGGTCCCGGCGCCCCCAGGCGCCTGGCGGCGGCGTGGTAGATGTCCGGCTTGTCCTTTCCCGCGCCCACGCTCTCACAGGACAGCACGAACCGGAAAAGGTCCCGCACCCCCTGCTGCCGCAGGCACTGCTCCATCAGCGGCTCCGCCGTGGAGGACGCCACGCCCATGACCACGCCCCGGCGGGCCAGCCCCTCCAAATACTCCCGCGCACCGGGTTTGAGGCGGATGTCCCGGCGGTAATGCCCTTCCATGACGGCGTAGAGCTCCGCCTGGGCCCGCTCCAGCGTGTCGTCCAGGCGGTACTCCCGGATGAACAGCTCCAGCGTCTCCCGCACGGGCAGCGGCATGGTCCGCTGCAGCAGCTCCGGCGGCACATAGGCCACGCCCCGGCTGTGCAGATATTCCTCCGCCAGACCGTCCCAGTAGCCCATGGAGTCTGCCAGCGTGCCGTCCATGTCAAAGATCGCGTACCGTTTGTCCATTCTCAGAAGGCTCAATACAGCTCCGTGATGATGTCCACGCACCGGTCGATGCCCAGCGCGTCGCTGTCCAGAGAGATGTGGTAGTGCTGGCTCTTGCCCCACTCCATGTCGGTGTAGAACTGGTAATAGGCCGCCCGGCGCTTATCCTTGTCCCGCAGGCGCTTTTCCGGCGTCTCGGAGGTCTCGCCGTAGAGCTTGACGATCCGCTCGGCCCGCGCCTCCATGGGGGCGTGGATGAACACCTTCAAAAGGTCGGCCTTCCCCTCCAGGATGTAGTCCGCGCAGCGGCCCACGATGACGCAGGGCTCCTTCTCCGCCAGCTCCAGGATGAGCTTGCGCTGGACGGTCCAGAGATAGTCCTGCACGGACAGGCCGTTGACGGACCGGTCGGCGAAAGCGGTGGCCAGCCAGCCGCCCCGGGGGGTATACTCTCCGCGCTCGGCGATATATTCCTTCGCCAAGCCGCTCTCCTCGGCGATCTTCTCCAGAAGCTCGTTGTCAAAGCAGGGGATGCCCAATCTCTCCGCGGCCTGCCGGCCGATGGTCCGGCCGCCGCTGCCGAATTCACGGCTGACGGTAATGACTCTGTTGGCCATAACTGCTCCTTTCCCCGGGACGAGGCAGACGCGCCCGCCTCGGCTTTGTGTTTATTTTAGCAGGGTTTTCCCCTCCCGTCAACCGGCGCGGGGAAATTCGCTCTGCACCTTGCAACCGGCGAAATTATCCGTTATAATAGCGTATACGTCGCGCGGGTATGGTGGAATTGGCAGACACGCTGGATTTAGGTTCCAGTGGGCGACCGTGGGAGTTCAAATCTCCCTACCCGCACCACACCATGCAGTCAAAAAGCATACTGCGCCGAAAGACCCAGGCCCACAGGCGGACTCTGGGTTTTTTCGGTTTGATGGGATAGTTCCCGTACCTGGAAGGAGCGCTTTATGAAAAGGATACGTCTGCTATGCCTCACGCTGGCGGTGCTGCTGCTCGCGTCGACCTGCGCCGCCGCGTATGCCGCCGGCGATGCGGAAGAACAGCCGGAGGTCCTCCGGGTGGGATTTTTCGCCTTCTCCGGCTATCACGTCATCGACGGGACCGGCCGCCGCAGCGGCTACGGCTATGAATTCCTCCAGCGGCTGGCCATCCACGGCGGCTGGTCCTATGAATATGTGGGCTATGACGGCTCCTATGCCGACGCGCTGGATATGCTGCGCAGCGGAGAGGTGGACATCGTCACCTCCGTCTCCAAGACGGCGGAGCGGGAGAAGGAATTCCTGTTCTCCGACCAGTCCATCGGCGTCAACTCCACCATCTTCACCGTGAAGAGCGGCAATCGGTCCATCGTGGAGGGCGATTACGCCACCTATGACGGCGCCGTGGTGGGCATGCTGGAGGGCAACTCCAAGAACGCCAACTTCGAGCCGTTCGCCGCGGAGCACGGCTTCTCCTTCCAGCCGGTATATTTCGCCGATCAGGACGGGCTCACCGCCGCCCTGCAGAGCGGCGAGGTGGACGCCGCCGTCACTGGCAGCCTGCGGCTGCTGGAGAACGAGTGGCTGCTGGAATCCTTCGACGCCAGCCCCTTCTACATCTGCACCCGCAAGGACCGCACCGAACTGATGGCCCGGATCAATGCCGCCATCAACGAGATGGACCTGCACGAGCCCAACTGGCGGGACACCCTCCATGAGACCTACTACGCCACCGATCAGGACGGCTCCATCATCATGAACGCCGGCGAGCGGGCCTTCCTGGAGGAGCACCAGGCCTCGGGCCAGCCCCTGCGGCTGCTGTTCAACCCCGACCGCATCCCCTATTGCTATTTCCGGGACGGGGAAGCCTGCGGCATCCTCCCCGCCCTCTTCGACTCCCTGGCCCAGCGTCTGGGCTTGAACTACGAGTTCATCCCGGTAAAGGACCGGACCGAGTACTATGCCCTCCGGGCGGCCGGGGCGGCGGATGTCGTGCTGGATTTCACCGGGGATTACTATCTGGCCGAGGAAGAAGGCTATAAGATCACGGTCCCCTACTACCACACCAACTTCGCCCGTCTGACTCTGGACGGCTTCACCGGGACGGTGGAGCGGCTGGCGATGCTGGAGCGGGCCGACGCCATCAACAGCCTGGTCGCGGACCGCTATCCCGACGAGGCGCTCCTGCTGTGCGACAACACGGACGACTGCATCCAGGCGGTGCTGGACGGCGAGGCCGACGCCACCATCCTCTACGCCTACACGGCCGAGAGCTATGTCCGGCGGGACGTCCGCAACCGGCTGACGTCCGTCGTCTTTGGGGACACCACCCTGTCCTATGCCGTGGGCGAGGGTGTCCACGGCGGCCGCTATCTGCTGTCCCTGCTGGACAAGGGAGCGGACAGCTTTACCGACGCGGAGATGGACGCCCTCCTGTCCCGGGAGTTCGACGCCGGACAGGAAAACAACGTCAGTCTGGTCGCCTTCCTGTACCGGAACCCGATCTACAGCGTGATGGGCGCCATCCTGATCCTGCTGTTCCTCTTCGCCCTGGTCATGCTGGCCGTGCGGACCAACAACCAGCGGCAGCTGAAGAAAAAGATCGCCCTGGCCACCAGCGAGCTGGAGAACAAGACCCAGGAGCTGACCCAGGCTCTCCAGGCGGCGGGCGCCGCCAACCGGGCCAAGACCACCTTCCTCAACAACATGTCCCACGACATCCGCACGCCCATGAACGCCATCATCGGCTATACGGCCCTGACCACCGCCCATCTGGACAACAAGGAGCGCGCCCAGGATTACCTGTCCAAGATCGCCCAGGCGTCCAACCATCTGCTCAGCCTCATCAACGACGTGCTGGACATGAGCCGCATCGAGTCGGGCAAGGTCACCATCAACGAGCGGCAGGAGAATCTGGCGGAGATCCTGCAGAGCCTGCGGAACATCATCCAGTCCGATATCCACGCCAAGGGCATGGAGCTGTTCATCGACACGGTGGACGTGTCGGACGAGGAGATCTACTGCGACAAGCTGCGGCTCAACCAGATCCTCCTGAACCTGGCCTCCAACGCCATCAAATTCACCCCCACCGGCGGCACCATCGCCATCCGGGTCACCCAAAAGCCCGCCAGCTCTCCCAAGCGGGCCCTCTACGAGTTCCGGGTCAGCGACACCGGCATCGGCATGAGCCCGGAATTTGCCAAGACCGTGTTCGAGCCCTTCACCCGTGAGGAATCCTCCACCGTCAGCGGCATCCAGGGCACCGGCCTGGGCATGGCCATCACCAAGAACATCGTGGACATGATGGGCGGCACCATCCGCGTGGAGAGCGAGCCCGACAAGGGCACCACCTTCACCGTGACGCTGGAGCTGCGCCTCGCCGGCGCCCACCAGGAGATGGAGCCCATCGCGGAGCTGAACGGCTTCCGGGGCCTGGTGGTGGACGACGACATGGTCTGCTGCCAGAGCGTGTCCAAGATGCTCCGGCAGATCGGCATGCGGGCGGAATGGGCCCCCTCCGGCCGGGAGGCCATCGCCCGCACCAACGAGGCCGTGGACCTGGGCGACCCCTTCGAGGTCTACATCGTGGACTGGTCCATGCCTGAGCTGAGCGGCATCGAGACCGTCCGCCAGATCCGCAGGATCGTGGGCGAGGACTCCCCCATCATCCTCATGTCCGCCTACGACTGGTCGGACATCGAGCAGGAGGCCCGCCAGGCCGGGGTCACCGGCTTCATCAGCAAGCCGCTGTTCGCCTCCGACCTCCACCACACTCTGGAGCGCAGCCTGGGCCGCGCCGAGGAGGACGCGCCCGCACAAAAGTCCGCGCTTCCCCCCGAGGAGAGCTTCGCGGGCAAGCGCATCCTCCTGGCCGAGGACAACGAGCTCAACCGGGAGATCGCCGCCGAGATCCTGCAGGAGGCCGGCTTCCAGGTGGAATGCGCCGAAAACGGCCAGCAGGCCTGCGACATGGTCCGCCAGTCCCAGCCGGGGTATTATGACCTGGTCCTCATGGACATCCAGATGCCCATCCTGGACGGCTACGCCGCCACCCGGATCATCCGCGCCATGGAGGATCCGGCTCTGGCCGGGCTGCCCATCATCGCCATGACCGCCAACGCCTTCGAGGAGGACCGGGAGCTGGCCCTGGAGGCGGGTATGAACGGCCACCTGGCCAAACCCATCGATCTGCAAAAAATGATGGCTCTGCTGCGGGAGCTGTTCAGCAAGAAGAACTGATCCTATCCGCCGCGCCCCGGCGCATGGTCCGGGGCGCGGCGGCGCATCTGTGGTTCAAAGCGCCGTCCCCCACTTTTATCTCCATGTTGGCTGGATCGCGCGTTTCTTTCAACACATTTCTCCCGTTTTTTCAGGTTTTCCCGCACATCTCCCCCACCGCGACGTACACAAGCGCCGCCCTCCCAGACAAAAACCGCCGCCCTTCGGCAAAAGCCAGGGGCGGTTTATTGACGAATCTGTTTTTTTGCTGTATAATCAGGGTGACATAAAATCGGAATCGGTCAACACGGAGGTGCTTATGGCAGAACAATTCGCCCGGCGGCGTATGACCGACCGGCGGGACGGCCGGCGGCTGCGCACCATCTCGCCCATCTTCCAGCTGTCGCCCTTTACCATGCTCTCCCCCGCCGACGCCACCAACAGCTTCGTGGACGCGGTGGATGTGGCGCCCATAGAGGCCTGGCTCCGTGCCCGCCGCCGGGAGGGCGACGACCTCATCTCCCTGCCCCATGTGGTCATTGCCGCCTATGTGCGCATGCTGTCGCTGCGCCCGGCCATGAACCGGTTCGTGGCCGGACGGTTCATCTATGCCCGCAACAGCATCGACATCGTCCTGTCCCCCGGCGGCTCCGGCGGCGCCGACGCCGCCGGGATGAGCTTCACCGTCCGGTTCCAGCCCACCGACACGGTCTATGACGTCTGCCGCAAGATCAGCGCCAGGTTGGACAACCTCAAGGCCGACCAGTCCTCCGACCGGCTGGAGCGCCTGGCCGCCACGCTGGTAAAGACGCCCCGGTTCATCCTCCGGGCCGCCGTGGGCGTGATGCGCTGGCTGGACTATCACGGCTGGCTCCGCCCCAGCGTCACCGTCAGCAGCCCCTACCACGGCTCCGCCGTCATCTCCGACGAGGGCGGGTTCCATCTGCCCCCTGTCCGACGCAGCATCAACAGTCTGGGCAGCCTGCCGGTGAGCCTGTCCCTGGGCCGGGTCCGCGCCGCCCTGGAGCTGGACAAGTCCGGCCAGGTGCTGGAGCGCCGGTACATGGACATGGCCGTCAGCTATGACAGCCGCATCGCCGACAGCGCCTATGTGGGCTCGGCGTTCCGCTATTTCCGCTATTACCTCGCCAACCCGGAGGCCCTGGAGACGCCTCCGGAGCGGGTCAACGAGGACGCGCTCTGACATCGCGGCAAACGGCCGCCTCCCCTTTGCGGGGAGGCGGCCGTTTTTTCGCTCATTTTCGGTAAAACAGGATGCCCAGGGTACCGGGCCCGCAGTGGCAGCTGACGGTACAGCCGGCCCGGGTATGGATGATCTCCTTGAAATCGCCCCGCTCCCGGACAGCGCGCTCCGCCGCGGCCCGGCAGCTCTCGTCGATGCCCGAGTCGGTGATGAAGATGCGGCCGGTGTCCACCCCGGACATGTCCCCCAGCCGGTCCCGGACATAGGCCTCGATGCACTCCTCCATCCGGCCCCGGTATTTCTTTCCCACGCCCATGGCCCCGTCCTTGACGAAGATGCAGGGGTGGAGATGGAGCAGGTTGGCGCCCATGGCCGCCAGGGCCGTGCAGCGCCCGCCCCGGCGCAGATAGTCCAGGGTGCTGACCACGAAGCTCACGTCCAGCTTCTCCCGCTTCTCCTCCAGGGCCGCTTTGATATCCGCCGCGCCCATCCCCGCCGCCGCCATATCACAGGCGTCCAGCACCAGGTGGCCGATCCCGGTGGACAGATTGCGGCTGTCCACCACATACACGTTCCCCAGCTCCTCTGCGGCGATGCATGCGTTCTGGTAGCAGGCGGACATATCGCTGCTGATGGTGAAGTGGACGACGGCGTCATGGTCCCGCAGCTGCGCGCCGAACACGTCCAGATAGTCCTGCACGTTCACCGCCGAGGTGGACCCCAGCTGGCCGCAGGCGGCGATCTTCTCATAGAGCGCATCGGGGCTGATCTCCGTCCCGTCCTTGAAGCTCTCCCCGGCGCAGGACACCGTCAGCGGCACGATGGTGATGTCATGGGCGGCCACCAGCTCCGGCGTCAGATCGCAGGTGCTGTCCGCGGTCACTTTGATCTTCATGGGGATCTCCTTTCTGTCTGTCGCATCCCGATCCTCACCGGAACAGGTCTGTCAATTTCTCCCAAAAATTCAGCTCCGGCTCCTCCGCCTCTTCCTGCGGCGCCGGCGCGGGCACCTGGATAGGCGCCGTGCGGAGGACGAACTGCACGCTCCGTATGTTCACGTTGTCCGCCGACACGAAGGAGACCGTCTCCCCCGTCCCGCCGGAGAAGGACGCCAGCAGCTCGTCGATCTTGTCCTGGATGCGGCCGTCGATCCCGTCGGTCCTCTCCCGCATGGCGGCGGTCCCGTCGGCCAGGTCCGCCGCGCCGGTATCCGCCAGAACGATCCCGTCGGCCAAGTCCGCCGCGCCGGTACCGAGCTTCCCCGCCCCGGCGGACAGGGTGTCGCCGCCGGATGCCAGGCTGGCCGCGCCGGAGGTGATGGCGCCAAAGCTGGCGTTCAGCTGGTCGGCCCCGGCCGTATAGGCGCTGACGCCGGTGCTGAGGGTCTGGGCGCCCGCCGCCAGGGCGTCCACCGCGCCCTTCAGCTGGGCGATGACCGCCGCCGGGTCCGCCAACGTCACCGCCAGCGCCTGGACGGCGGTGTCAAAGGCGGCGCAGTTGGCCTGCAGCTCCGCCGCGCCGGCGGACAGCTGATCCACCGCGGCCGTGAGGCTGGGCAGGGCCGAGAGGACCAGCGCATCCTGCTGCAGCACGGCGGCCGCATCGTTCAGCAGGGCCTGGGTCCCCTCGTCCGGAGCCGCCGCGGCGGCGTTCCGGAGAGATGCGGCGGTCGCGTTGTTGGCCGCGGCCAGCTCGCTCATGTCGGGGATGCTCTGCCGGAGGGACGCTAGCCCGCTCGCCAGCTGGTCCACGCCCGCCCGGATCTGGGCAGACGCCGCGGTGAGGGCGCTCACGTCGCCCCCGGACAGGCCGGTGCCGGCCAGCTGGCTCTGCAGGGCCTGCAGCCCCGTCAGGATCTGGGAAGCGCCGGCGTTCAGGGACGCGGACTGGCCGCTCAGCGAGGAGAGGCCCGATTTGACCGTGGCCGCGCCGGCGCTCAGCTCCCGCGCGCCCTGGGCCAGATTTGCCGCCCCGGACTGGACCGTGGCCGCGCCGGCGCTCAGCTCCTCCGCCCCGCCGGACAGCTCCGCCGTCCCCGAGGCCAGGGCCGCGGCCCCGTCGTCCAGGGCCGCCACCGCGTCTATCAGCTCCCGGACCTGATCCATGAGCTCCCCGTCGTCCACCTCCACGGACAGGTTCATGGCTACGCCGTTCAGGGAGATTCCCTCCATCTCAAAGTCCGTCACCCGCGCGGTGATCTGGGTATCCAGCCCCCGGCCGGGCAGGACCGTATAGGTCAGCTGCTTGTCGCCGCCCACATTGGCCACCGTGGCGTCCGCCGCCGTGATATCCTCGCAGCGGTCGGTGTCCAGGGTCAGGGACACCTGCAGGGCATAATTCTCAAAGAAGTCCCCTGGGCAGGCGTCGTTTTTCTCCACCGTCAGAGTGATGAGCATTTCCCCGCTCTTTCCCGCCAGCTCTTCCGCCGTCAGCTCCGCCCCATCCAGATAATAGTGTATCGCCACCGTCCAGGGCATCACATCCTCCGCCAGGCGACCCTCATAATAGAGCTTCCCGGCGCCCACGCTGGCGCTGACGCGCCCGTCAGCATAGGTCAGCTCGTCGGTGGTGGTCATGTTCCGCACGGAGACATAGTCGCCATAGTCCACGATCTCACCGGCCTGCGCCAGGTCGAAGATGTTTACCACGTTGATCTGCTCCACCGCGCCGGTCCCGTCCAGACTGACGTACACCACCTCCTCTTTGGAGGTGTTTGGCTCCGCCGCCAGCGCCGCCGGCGTCAGGCACAGCATCCCCGCCGTCACCGTCAGGATCAGCGCGGTCAGCTTCTGGAAGCTCCTGTGTTTCATTTTCCGATGGTCCCTCCTCAAGAGAAGTCTGCTCCTTCGCCGGACCCTTTCCGCCCCGGCGGAGGATGAGCCGGTCAAACGCCGCCAGCAGTCCCGGCAGCACAAAGATCACGATCACCACGGAGAAGATCGCGCCGCGCCCCAGCAGCAGTCCCAGCTGGGCCAGCAGCTGGTTGGTGGAGACCGCCCCCATCAGCAGCCCCACCACCGTCAGCACGCTGCCGGAGGTGAGGATGGACACGGTCACGCCGGACACGGTCCGCACCACCGCCGTTTTCCGGTCCATGCGCAGCCGATTCTCCCGGTACCGGTCCGTCAGCAGGATGGCATAGTCCACCGTGGCCCCCAGCTGGATCGCGCTGATGATCAGATAGGTGATATAAAAGATGGGCTTGTCGGTGAAATAGGGCACCGCCAGGTTCAGCCAGATGGCCGTCTCGATGCTCAGCACCAATATCACCGGCAGCACCAGCGACCGCATGGTCAGCAGCAGCACCAAAAACACCGCCCCGATGGCCAGCAGGTTCACCTTCACCATGTCGGCCGTGACCGTATCCATCAGGTCGTAGGTGCTCACGCCCTCGCCGGCCAGATAGTACGCCCCCGGATAGTACCGCTCCGCCGCGGCGCGGACCGCCTCCACCAGCGCGAAGGTCTCCTTCCCCTCATAGGGCACGTCCACGGAGATCACCATCCGGCTGTGCTCGTCCGACTCCAGCTGGTCCAGCGTGGCCGCGTCCAGATACTCCATGGGCACCTCCGCCCCGGCGCTGTCCACATAGGAGATGACGCCAGTCACGTGGTCCAGACCGTGCAGGTCCCGGGACAGGGCCGTCTGGGTGGCCGTGTCCCCCTTGGGCACCAGCAGCACATAGGTGTCGCTCTCGCCAAAGACCTGGCGGATGGCGTCCATATCGCTGCCCAGCTGGGTGTCCGGCCCGAAGATGTGGGACGCGCCGTAGTAGTAGTCGTTGGCGTTGGAGGCCAGATACACCGGCGCGATGATGAGCAAAAACAGGCACACCATGGGGATCGCCATCCGGCGGACCGCCCGGCCGAACCGGTCGAAGCTGGGCATAAAGCTCCTGTGCCGGGTCTTGTCCACGGCCTTGCAGCAGCCCAGCAGCACGCTGGGCATGAACAGGAACACCGTCACCAGGCTGATGGCCACGCCCTTGGCCAGGGCCAGGCCCAGGTCCGGCCCGATCCGGAACCGCATCAGCGCCAGCGCCACGAACCCGATCACCGTGGTCAGCCCGCTGGACACGATGGACGAGGCGGACAGGCAAAGGGCGTTCACCATGGCCTCCTCCCGGTCGTCGGTGAGCAGGCGGCACTCGTCGAACCGGTGGATCAAAAACACCGAGTAGTCCAGCGACACCGCCAGCTGCAGGATATTCCCCGCGGCGTTGGTGACGAAGGAGATCTCCCTGAAGATCAGGTTGGTGCCGGCGTTGATGACCACCGCCACCCCCAGGCCGCCCAGCACCAGCACCGGCTCCAGCCAGGAGGTCATGGTCAGCAGCAGCACCACCAGCGCGAAAGCGATGCCGCCGACGGCGATGACATGGATCTCCGCCAGCGTGCTGGTGGTGGCTACCGCCGTGGAGACCGCGCTGCCGCTCATGGCGGCGCCATCCCCCACGATGGCCCGGATGGCCGGGATGGCGTCGATGCAGCGCTCCTCGTCCACCGTCACGGACAGCAGCGCCGTCCCGTCCCGGTAATAGGTCTCCAGCACTGCGCTGTCCACCGTCGCCAGCGGCACCGTCACGTCGACCGCGTCGTCCAGCCACGTCACACCCAGCACCCCGTCCACGGCGGCGATGCTCTTCTTATATTCCAGCGCCTGGGGCACCGTCACGTCCGGGATCATCACCCGGGCGTTGGGGATGCCGCCGCCGAATTCGTCCGCCATGACGTTCACGGCCACGGTAGAGGGGCTGTCCGGCGGCAGATAGTCGTTCATGTCATAGTTCACCGCCACCATGCCCCAGGCCGCCAGGCACACCGCGAACCCCAGGGCAAACAGCGCCATGATCCACCGCCTGCGGCGGACCACGCCGGTGAAAAATCCTCTCACGCCGCTCCCCCCCTCTCTTTCATAGTCTATTATTATAATCCCTATCCCGCCGGTGGAAAATGGGCAATATGCCCCCACTTGTGTAATTACCGGACAAAACAGCCCATTTTGTCCGGTAATTTTATTGACGCCGGCGGGAGCTGGCCGTATAATAATGAGTGTCTGGCAAACAGCGCAGCTGTTTGCTGAGCCGCAAAGCGGCTCGGCGCAGCGCCCTGCGGCGTTTCGCCATCATTATCGGACCATATCCCAGGAAAGGCGGCGGACCGATGAAGCACGAGGAGATATCCCTGACCACCAAGCGGGCGCTGGCCGCGGCGCTGAAGGACGCCATGGCCCGCAAGCCCCTGCAGAAGATCACCGTCACCGAGCTGATCCGGGCGGCAGACGTGAACCGCAAGACCTTCTATTACCATTTCTCGGACATCTACGAGCTGCTGAAATGGACGCTGGAGGAGGAAGCACTGGACGAGGTGAAGCATTATGACCTGCTGCGGGACTATGAGCGGGCCATCGCCTTCATCATGGACTATGTCGAGCGCAATGACTATATCATCACATGCGCCTGGGACGCCATGGGCCAGGACGGGCTGAAACGGTTTTTCCGGGTGGATTTCCAGGACATCGTGGAGGACCTGATCGCCAGCGCCGAGCGCCGCACGGCCGTCACGCTGGAGGCAGATTACCGCGCCTTCCTCACCCAGTTCTACATCGAGGCCCTGTCGGGGATGCTGATCCAGTGGATCCAGCACCGGGATTCCTATGACCGGGACCGGGTGGCCGGATTCACCATCCGCACCATCCGGGACTCTCTGCTGGGCATTTTGCGCGTTGATCCCGCCGGGCCGCGCGCCGCCCCGTGAGGCAGATCAGGTCCCGCAGCGCACGCAGGCCGCGCCGCGAGCTTTTTAGCTCGCGGCGCGGCCTTGGCGTTGGTCAAGCCTCACACGGCGATGGGGATCTTCTTGTCGAAGGCGGCCGGAGCATAGCCCTCCAGGCGGAAGCTGTCCCGGGTGAACTGATAGAAATCGGAGACCTCCGGGTCCATGAAAAACTGCGGCGCCGGGGACTGGGGATTCTGGATGATCTCCCGGATCAGGGGCACATGCCGGTCATAGATATGGCAGTCGGCGATCACGTGCACCAGCTCCCCGGCCACCAGACCGGACACCTGGGCCATCATGTACACCAGCACGGCGTACTGCACCACGTTCCAGTTGTTGGCCGCCAGCATATCCTGGCTGCGCTGGTTCAAAATGGCGTTGAGCACGTTGCCGGACACGTTGAAGGTCATGGAGTAGGCGCAGGGGTACAGCCCCATGGCGTGCAGGTCCTCGAAGTTGAAGATGTTGGTGAGGATGCGCCGGGAGGCGGGGGTGTGCTTCAGCTCATACAGCACCCGGTCCACCTGGTCGAACATGCCCTCGGGATAGATGTGCTTCAGCCCCAGCTGATAGCCATAGGCTTTGCCGATGGAGCCGTTCTCGTCCGCCCACTGGTCCCAGACGTGGCTGTTCAGATCGTGGATGTTGTTGGACTTCTTCTGCCAGATCCATAGCATCTCGTCCACCGCGCTCTTCCAATAGGTCCGGCGGATGGTCAGGATGGGGAACTCCCTGCGCAGGTCATAGCGGTTGATGATCCCGAACTTCTTCACGGTGTGGGCGGGCGCGCCGTCCTCCCAGTGGGGGCGCACCTGCTGGTCCGTGTCCCACACCCCGTTGTCCAGGATGTCTTGGCAGTTCTGGATAAATACCTGATCGGCGTAGCTCATGGGCGCGTCCTCCTTGTCCCGCAGGGCATGTCGAATTTGATACCAGTATACACGCCTTTGCCGCCGGGCGCAAGGAAAACCGCTGCCCGCTCAGCCTCCGAACACGCTCAGCAGAAAGCCCGCGGCGATGGCGGAGCCGATGACGCCGGCCACATTGGGGCCCATGGCGTGCATGAGAAGATAGTTGGTCTTGTTGTACTTCCGCCCCACGTCCTGGCTCACCCGCGCCGCCATGGGCACCGCGGACACGCCCGCCGACCCGATCAGCGGGTTGATCTTCCCGCCGCTGGTCCGGTACATGATCCGGCCGCCGATGAGGCCGCCGGCGGTGGAGATGGCGAACGCCACCAGGCCCAGGATGATGATCTTGATCGTGTTGAAGCTCAAAAACCGCTCCGCCACCATGGTCGCACCCACGGAAGTTGCCAGGAAAATGGTCACGATGTTCATCATCGCGTTCTGCGCCGTATCGCTGAGACGGTCCGTCACCCCGCACTCCCGCAGCAAATTGCCGAACATCAGGCACCCGATCAGCGGCGCCGTGGACGGCAGCAGCAGGATCACGAACCCCGCCACCACGATGGGGAAGATGATCTTCTCGGTCTTGGACACCTCCCGCCGCTGCTCCATCTTCACCTGCCGCATGGCCGGCGTGGTCATGAACTTCATGATGGGCGGCTGGATCATAGGGATCAGCGCCATATAGGAATAGGCCGAGATGGCGATGGGGCCCAATAGCTGCGGCGCCAGCATGGCCGTCAGCAGCAGCGCCGTGGGGCCGTCCGCCCCGCCGATGATGCCGATGCTGGCCGCCTCCGGGCCGGTGAACCCCAGCATGATCGCCCCGAAGAACGCCACGAACACGCCCAGCTGGGCCGCCGCGCCGAGAAGCAGGCTCTTGGGGTAGGCCAGCAGCGGGCCGAAGTCCGTCATGGCCCCCACCCCCAGGAAGATCAGCGAGGGATAGAGCCCCACCTTCACGCCGATGTAGAAGATGTCCAGGAGCCCGCCCTCATGCAATACCGTGGTGAACGTGAGGTGCTCGATGACCTCCCCCGCCTCGGTGGTATAAGGTGTCCCCGCCACATAGGCGTCCCACATGTCCAGATGATACATCCCCGCCCCGGGGAGGTTGGTCAAAAGGCAGCCAAAGGCGATGCCCACCAGCAGCAGCGGCTCGAACTTCTTCACGATCCCCAGGTACAGCAGCACGCAGGAGATGGCGATCATGATGAGGTTCTTCCAGCCCCCCGCCGCCAGGAACCCGGCAAAGCCTGACTCCGACGCCAGCTTGCCAAGCGTTTCCAGTATGTTCATGCCGCCCTCCTCACGCGATGACCGCGAGGACAGCGCCGGTCTCCACCACAGCGCCCTTCGTCACCAGGATCTGGGCCACGGAGCCGGCCTTGGGAGAGACGATCTCGTTCTCCATCTTCATGGCCTCCAGGATCATCACCACTTCCCCCTCCTTCACCTGCTGGCCCTGGCTCACCAGGATCTTGAGGATGTTGCCGGGCATGGGGGACGTCACCGGCTCGCCCGCCGCCACCGCCTGGGCAGGAGCAGGCGCGGCAGCGGGAGCCGCCGGAGCGGGTGCCGCCGCAACTGGAGCCGCGACGGGCGCGGCCGCCGGCGCGGGCGCGTACGCCTCGTACTCGTCCACCAGCATGGCCTTGTCCTCGTCCACCTCGACCTCGTAGGTCCGGCCGTTCAATGTCACTTTATATTTCATTTCTCCTTGACCTCCCTTATAGAGCGGAACCGCAGTTCGTTGATGGGCTTGCCCAGCTTGTGGGCCACGATGGCCATGATGAGCGCCGCGTCCCTCGGGTCCGTGTCATAGAGCTTCAGCTCTCCGGCCGTACCCTTGGCCGCCGGCGCAGATACAGGCGCAGGTGCGGGCGCGGCGGGCACAGCCGCTGCCTTGGCCGCTGCCTTCTTCTGGCTGTTCACCATCACCTTGCCCATGATGGTCACCACCACCAGCAGCATGCAGATCCCCAAAAACACCACCGCGTAGCCCAATACCGCCACCAGCGCACCCGTTCCTATGCTGGGGTGCTGCAGCGTTTCACTTATCCCCGTCATCGCTCACATCTCCTCGATGGTGTATTTGACCACCTTTTCCTCGTCCGCCTGCCGCTTTTCGAAGAACGCCTCCGCCAGCTGCGGGAACGCGATGTAGCTGAGCACGTCCTCATCGCTCCGGGCCGTGGCCCCCAGCTGCGCCTTGGTCTTTTCAAAGGCCGGCTCCAGGGTGTCCGCATACCGTCCCTCCAGGGGCTTCTCGTCCCCAAGGATCAGCTTCTGCACCGCCGGATCGATGGGCGCGGGCGTCCGGCCGTACTCGCCCCGGCAATAGGCCTTCACCTCGTTGGACACCTTCTTGTACCGCTCCCCCTGCAGCACGTTCGTCACCGCCTGCACGCCCACCATCTGCGAGGTCGGCGTCACCAGCGGCGGATACCCCAGGTCCTTGCGCACCCGCGGCGTCTCCGCCAGCGCCTCGTCCAGCCGGTCCAGCGCGTTCATGGTCTTCAGCTGGCTGAGAAGGTTGGACAGCATCCCGCCCGGCACCTGATAGGTCAGGCACTGGGTGTCCGTGGCCATGCTCTTCGGCATCAGCGTGCCGTCCGCGATGAAGCCGTCCCGCACGGGCTTGAAGTAGTCGGCCACCTCTTTCAGCACCGCCTCGTCCAGGTCCACCTGATACCCCAGTTGCTTGAGGGCGTAGACCAGCGTATCTGTGGACGCCTGGCTTGTGCCGCCGGAGAAGGGCGGCGTCGCCGTGTCGATGATGTCCGCGCCCGCCTCTACGGATTTCAGCAGCGTCATGAACGCCAGGCCCGTGGTGCAGTGGGTGTGCACGTCCACCGGCAGGTCCACCGCGTCCTTGATGGCGCTCACCAGGTCATAGGCCTCCTTGGGGCCCATGATCCCCGCCATGTCCTTGATGCAGATTGAGGTGCAGCCCATGGCCGCGAGCTCTTTTACAAGGTTTACATAATTTTTCAAGGTGTGCACCGGCGAGGTGGTATAGCTGATCGCGCCGGAGGCCGTCGCGCCGCACTTCACCGTCTCCTCCACGGCCACCTTCAGGTTGTCCGGGTCGTTGAGGGCGTCAAAGATGCGGATGATGTCGATGCCGTTTTTCACCGCGTGCTGCACGAACTTGCGCACCACATCGTCCGGATAGTGCTTGTAACCCAAGATGTTCTGGCCCCGGAGCAGCATCTGGAGCTTGGTGTGTGGCATTTTCGCGCGGATCTTCCGCAGGCGCTCCCACGGGTCCTCGTTCAAATACCGCAGGCACACGTCGAAGGTCGCGCCGCCCCAGCACTCCACGGCATAATACCCCGCCCGGTCCATGGTCTCCAAAATGGGCTCAAATTTCGCATACGGCAGCCGCGTCGCCATCAAGGACTGGTTCGCGTCCCGCAGCACCGTCTCCACAAATTGCACTCGCTGCATATCCTCTACCTCCTGTCAAACCGAGATTTCCTCTAAAGTAAATTATATACAATTCCGGCCAAATGTCAACGGCGCGGATTAAGCAAAAAGACGGCGCTCAAGCGTCGTCTTGCATACTATTAAATAGCACTTCTTCATAGAGCAGCGAATGCTCAAACGTCCCAGCCGAGGGACAGCTGCTCCTCCTCCATCTGGCGGTCCAGGGCCTGCTCCACCAAAAGGGCGACATTGGCCTCCACGGCATGGCGGCCTTCAAGATAAAGCCGGCGGAGGGCGGAGGGGGTGACCTTTTCGGGGGGGAGCTTCGCCGCGGCGCAGAGCTCGCGGATGGCGGTGTTCACATAGGTGCGGCTCAAGGGCGCGCCGTCACGGGTGAGAAAAACGGGACCGGAGGAAAGGCCCTGGCGGTCAGAGTAGGCCAGCAGCTCCCGGCAGAGACAGGCGGGCAGGTGGACCAGGGCGACATTTTTCCCGGAGGACGTCACCACCGCGCCGGCGCGGACGGCCTCCACAGTGAGATGGTCCAGCTCGGACACGGGCAGGTCCGTTCCGGCGAAGAGCTTCACCAGCAGATAGGCCCTCTCCCGGCGCAGGAGCTTCGCGGCCTGGAGAAGATAGCGGTACTCCGCGCGGGTCAGCTCCGGGCGGCGAGGCTCGTCGGCGGGAAGGGTGTCCTCAAGCTGGAGATCGCGGCGGCCGCAGAAGGCCAGGAAGCTATTGGCGGCGGAGAGGATCACATTCACCGAACGGGGCGCGGCGCCGGTTCGGAGAAGGGCTTCCCGGCAGGAAAAGAGAGAGCCGGCGCGGATATAGCCAGGCTCGGGGAGGAACTGGGAGAGGCGGGAGAGGGAGCGGCGATAGCGCGCGCAGGTCTCCGGGGCGCGGCCGCGAGCGGCCAGGTCGGCCAAAAAACGGTCCACAGACTCCCCGTCCAGGGAAACGGCGGCGGGGGCCGCCAAAAGCTCCGCAGACAGGGGATCGGCCAAAAGCTCCGCGCTCACGTTTCGCGCCTCCTTCCAAAAAAAGAGGGAGCAGGGATAAACCCTGCTCCCTCGGGGAAATTGCTAGTTGTCAGGCTCAGCCCACTCGATCAGGGAGCGGGGATGGGGCCCTTGGTCTTGTCGGTCCAGGTGATCATGCCGTAGAAGCCCTTGTGCTCCTTGATGGACCAGACCCAACCATAGTCGGCGGTGTAGTGCCAGCCGCCACGGATACGGCCAGGAGCATCGGAGTCAGCGGCGGTCTCGAAGTAGTACCAGCCAGCGGGCTCCATCTTGGTGCTGAACTCGTTAGTGCTGACCTTGTAGGTGTAAGCGGCACGAGCATAAGCAACGCCGGTCTCCATGATGCCTTCGTCGTTCATGTAGTACCAGATCTTACGAGCGCTGTAGACCCACAGGTTCTTCTGCATCTTGCCATCGATGAAGTAGTAGATATCACCGGTGTTGGGGTTCTTCTGCCAGCCGGTGGCATCGGCAGGATACCAAGGAGCCTCAGGCTCATCCGCGTTGGGATACTTGGCCAGGATAGTATTCAGCTGATCAATAGCGTCCTGAACGTTGTTCTTGGTATCGATGGTGTCAGCATCGAAGTCCTTGTAATCCTCATCCCAAGCGTGCTTCAGGGCCTTGCCGTCCTCAACAGCCTTGATCAGGGCAGCCTGGTCGGGCTCTTCGATCTTGCCGCTGGCATACAGGTTGGAAGCCTTGGCGATCAGGGCGTTCAGCGTATTGATCGCGGTGCCGGGGATATCTTCCCAAGTCCAGCCGATGGAGACATAGCCGACCTTCAGCACAGGAGAGATGGGAGCCGTGGTATTCGGGCAGGACCCATAAGGATCAGAATGAACGGAGACGTAGAACTTATCGTTGTTGGGAACAGAGGCCAGGACCAGTTCGCCGTGCTCGAGCTCAAGGGAGCCCTTCGACGCAACGGTGGCCAGGGCATTGGCGATGCTGTTGCCAACATACCAGTAGCCGCTGTGAGCGGTGGTGCCGGTCACGACAGCCAGAGGAGTCGTGGTCTTGTTGAGGAACTTGTGAGGATTGTTGTTGACTTCGTGCGCGAACGCACCGCCGGCAACACCGCGGTAAGTACCGTCATCCTGGCCGGCCATCTTCTGCCACATCTCAAAGGAAGAGGTGATAGCAGCGTTGGAGCCAAACACGCCGTCAGTGATCAGGCCATTGGTGTGACGCTCCAGATAGAACTCGCAGTCACCCTTGACCTCGCCGCCGGAGATGTCGATCTCCATGCGGTGATCAGTGGACTCACCGTCCTCGCCAAGGACCAGATTGCCGTTGATCACGGCGCCGGGGACCATGGTGAAGTAGCCTTCGTCGCCAGTGACATAGACGCTCTTGTCGATGACAGCGGTGCTCTTCAGGCTGACCTCGAACTCGCCCTCAGCGTCCACGCACAGGTCGCCCATGATGCGGCCTTCAACGGTCACGCTGCCGTTGAAGCGGCTCTCGTCAGGAACAGTCACGCCGACCCAACCGGACAGGAACGCATCCTTGCGGACGATCAGCTTGTTGCCGGTCATACCCTGCTCGCAATAGATAGGAGCATGGAAGTAGGTGTCCACCAGCTCAACGGAGACGTTGCCGCCGAAGACTTGGAGAGCGCCAGAGTGGATGGAGCCGGTGCCCTTCACATCGCCCTCGCCGCTGAACACGACCTTGCGGGTACGAACGGTGGGGACGTTGCTGTTGCGGATGTTGAGGTCATCCGACAGGGACAGGATGTGGCCGTTCAAATCGAAGTAAACGTTCTTATCCTGGATCTCGATCGCCTTCTCGACCAGGACATCCTTCAGCAGGGTGACGGTCTGGCCGGAGCGGATCTGACTCAGAGCGGACTGCGCAGGCTTATCGGGGTTCCACAGGTAGTTGTACTTGTCGTCGCCGATCTTGGCTTCCCACTTGCCCCAGACGCCGCCTTCAGCCTCGACAGTCTCGCCGTTGACGGTGATGTCCTCATCGGTCCAATTGGTGATCTGGGTGTCATCGGGAACGTTGGTGAAGGTGGCGGGACCATTCAGCAGAGTGATGATCGCCTTCTTCAGGGTAGCGGCAGCGTTCTCCACAGCGGTCTTGCCGACCAGGGTGTACTCCTGATAGTCAAGGTCGTTGGTCTTGCGGAAGTGCGCGACAGTGGCGCTGGGATCGACCTCGGCGGGAACGTTGTTCGCGTCATTGGTGTCCTCCATCTTCTCGCCGCCGATGCAGGGAACGAACCGACCGCCGGTGATGTAGTGGGTCTCCGTGGCGCTGGTGGGACTGACCCAAACAGCGTAGGTCTGGCCCACGAAGGTGCCGCCGGAAACGCTCAGGCTCAGGTTGTTCCGGTGAGCCGCGTTGAAGCGCAGCGCACGGCCATCGGCGCAGATCACAGTGCCGCGGGAGATGTTGACGATGCCCTGGGTGCCATCGACATAGCCCTTGATCGTGCCGCCGGTCATCGTCAGCGTAGCCTTGGCAGACTGCAGGATAACAGCGCCGTTCACTTCGCCGCCGGAGATGTTGACCTTCGCATCCTTGTTGATCGTGAGGCCGTTGTTGACCTTGCCGCCGGAGACGTTCAGCACAGCGCCGGCAGCAGCGGTCCAGCCTTCCAGCTCGCCGGCCGTCACATTGATGGTGCCAGCGCCGGCAGGCACAACATTGGTCACTTTGCCGCCAGCCACGTTGACGGTGCCGGCGTTGGACTTGATCTCAACGTTGCCGCTCTGGATGGTGACAGCAGCGCCCTTCGCGACAGAGATATACACCGAGCCCTTGCCATAGTTGGGGAAGTAAGGAGCAGTGTTGTCCGTGATGGTCAGGGTGCCGCTCGTGACGTTGAGCGTATCCGTGACGGTGATACCACCCAAGTCGATGGTCACGTTCTTGTCGACCTCGACCGTGGCATCGTTGGAAACGTAGTAAGTCAGCTGGATAAACGGATCAGCGTTTTCCGTGATGGCGTCACGAAGGCTGTTCGCGTTATCCGGCTTCAGTACAACTGCCGTCTCAGCCGGCTCGTCTACGGCCTCGGAAGCCGCAGCGGGCTCGTCAGCCGCAGGGGTTGTTTCAGTCTGCTCCACGGCGGCCACATCGGTCTCCTCGCCCTCGGCCGCGAGAGCCGGGACGGACAGAGACAGAACCATGACCAGCACGAGAAGCAGGCTAAGTACACGTTTTGTCATTGTCTGATGTCCTCCTAATAAAAATTGTATTTTTGAGCCCTCGCCGCCGCCGCGGGCAGGTCGTCCACGGCATAGGCATGGGAATATCGTTCCCCAGGCCCAGCTTTACATTGGTGATTATAGCCCCCTTCGCTGGAAAAAGCAAGGGATAATTGAAAAAAAGTTCATTTTTTTACAATCACAGCCACCCGGCAGCCCCGGAAACCGGTCCTGGGCCCCGGCAGCGCGCCCCGGCGGGCAGGGCGCGGACGCGATATATTTATATTGTATCCCGGGGCATTTCCCGGCCCAAAAGGGGGCGTATGCGCCGATTTTTCATGTGCATAGCTATGCAGACCGAGCAAAATCCCTGTAACTGCGCCATTTTCCCGGCGCGCTCCGTCAGCGTATGCGCGATATACAGCCTCTATTCGCTGCATATCCGCGCGTTTTTCCATCATTTCAGATCCCGGCGCGCCGCCACAAGCGGCATTTTGGATGTTTATGCGCTGTTTTCATAGGGTATCCACCGCTTTTTCGCCGCCGGGGATGAAAAAAGATTTCCAGAAGAGGTATTCCCCGGGGGCAGAATATATGCTATACTGAGCAAAACCACTGATCAACGGAGGAAATCGATATGGTGACCAACGACGAGGCCATCGCAAGAGTCAAGCACCAGGTGGTGCAGGAGGTATGCCGGCTGGCCTGGGAGGGAAAGCTGGACGAGCAGCGGGACAACATCCCCTATGAGATCATCCCCGGCCCACAGGCCCAGTTCCGATGCTGTATTTATAAGGAACGGGAGATCGTCCGCCAGCGGGTGCGCCTGGCCGAGGGGAAATGCCCCACCGGCACCAACTCCGACAATATGGTCCAGGTGATCAACGCGGCATGCGAGGAATGCCCCATCGCGTCCTATATCGTCACCGATAACTGCCGCAAATGCGTGGGCAAGGCCTGCCAGAACTCCTGCCAGTTCGACGCCATCAGCATGGGGCCCAACCGCGCTTACATAGACCCCAATAAGTGCCGGGAGTGCGGCAAGTGCGCCCAGGCATGCCCCTATAACGCCATCGCCCACCTGGAGCGGCCCTGCAAAAAGGTCTGCCCCGCCGACGCCATCACCTACGACGAGTACGGCGTGTGCGTCATCGACGAGGCAAAGTGCATCCGCTGCGGCATCTGCATCCATAACTGCCCCTTCGGCGCCATCGGCACCAAGGCCGCCGTCGTGGACGTCATCCATGAGATCAAGGCCGGCAAAAAGGTCATCGCTATGCTCGCCCCCGCTACCGAGGGCCAGTTCGGCGAGGGCATCAGCATGGACAGCTGGCGCACCGCGCTGAAAAAGACCGGCTTCGCCGATATGGTGGAGGTGGGCCTGGGCGGCGATATGACCGCCGCCGCCGAGGCCGAGGAATGGGCCGAGGCCTATAAGCAGGGGAAGAAGATGACGACCTCCTGCTGCCCCGCGTTCGTGAATATGATCCGGCTGCACTTCCCCGCCCTGGCGGATAACGTGTCCACCACCGTCAGCCCTATGGCCGCCGTGAGCCGGTATCTCAAGCAGCTCGATCCCTATACCGTCACCGTGTTCGTCGGCCCCTGCATCGCCAAGAAAAGCGAGATCAATCTCCAGGGCGTCCAGGGCAACGCCGATTATGTGCTCACCTACGGCGAGGTGCGCTCGCTGATGTACGGCAAGGGCGTCGAGCTGGAGCCGGAGCCCCGCAGCACCCAGCAGAGCAGCGTTTTCGGCAAACGCTTCGGCAACGGCGGCGGCGTCACCGCGGCTGTCGTGCAGTGCTTCAAGGAGATGGGCGAGGATATCAGCCCCGAGGTCATGACCTGCTCCGGCGCAGCCGAATGCAAAAAGGCCCTGCTGCTCATGAAGGCCGGCAAGCTCCCCGCCGATTTCATCGAGGGCATGGTCTGCGAGGGCGGCTGCGTGGGCGGCCCCAGCAAAAATATGACCGTGGCGGAGTCCAAAAAGCCCCGGGACACGCTCATCGGCCAGGCCGATAAGCGGGGCGTGCTGGAAAATCTCAAAAAGATGGGCGCCGATACCGTGCCCATGCACCGATAAGATCCCCCAAGGGCCCGTGATCGCCGATCACGGGCCGTTTTTATAGCCGGTCCAGCGCCTCCAGCGCCGGCAGCGCCCGGCCGTCATAGTCGAACAGCGCCTGGTTGGCCCACTCGTTGCCGCCCGGGCCCCGCTCGCCGGTATAGGCCAGCGCCGCCGGCGTGGCCCAGCCGCTGCCGGGGACCGGGAGCCAGGCCGCCTCCCACCAGACAAAGCCCCGGCCATGGCCCCCCGGCACCGCCCGGATGGCCGCCGCCAGGTCCCGCAGGAACGCCGCCTGTCCCGCCGGCGTCATGGGGTAGCCGATGCCCGCCGCCAGCGCGGCCGTGGCGGCCATGCCCTTGCGCCGGTCCGGCGGCAGGGCCTCATGGGCGGCGTAGTCCTCCAGCGTGAAGCCCATGGAGGTCTCCACGATCATCACGTCCTTGCCAAAACGGGCCACCGCGTCGGCCATGCTGGCGGCCAGGCCCGCCATGGGGCCGTTCCAGAAGGGATAGTAGCTCATGCCGATGACGTCGAAATCCGCGCCGCCGGCGGCATAATAGCGCTCGAACCAGGCCCGGTACTGGCCCCGGTCCGGGCCGTTGTCCAGGTGGACGACCGTCTCCGCCGCCGGGCAGACCTCCCGGCATGCCCGCAGCCCCGCGCTGAGAAAACGGGCGATGTTGTCCATGGCGGGCATCCGCCCCACCGGCCAGAGCAGGCCGTTGGTCACCTCGTTGCCCACGGCGACCATGTCCGGGGCCAGGTCCCGGGCCGCCAGATGCGCCAGCGCGGCCCGGGTGAAATCGTAGACCGCCGCCTCCAGCCCGTCCGCGTCCAGGCCACGCCACGCCTTGGGGGTGTTCTGCTTGCCCGGATCGGCCCAGAAGTCGCTGTAATGCAGGTCCAGCATCCACCGGCAGCCCAGCGCCTTTGCCCGCGCGGCCAGGGCCGTGACCGCGGCCAGGTCGCAGGTGCCCGCGCCATAGGGCTCCCCCGCCTCGGAATAGGGGTCGTTCCACAGCCGCAGCCGCACCAGGTCCATCCCGTGGCGGCGCAGGATCGTCATGGCGTCGGCGGAGCCGCTCCCGTCGGAGAACCGGCCGCCGCACGCCTCCACCTCCAGAAGGGTGGAAAGGTCCATGCCCTTGCAGAGATCGCTCAAGCCTTTTCGTCCTCCCGGGTGAAGTCCTCGAAATCCGTGAACCGGCGCATCATGGCCCCGTAGCGGAACCGGGCCATGCGGTTCTTGGCCAGCACATCCGCCTCATTGCCCCGGTACTGGCAGCGGATGCAGTAGTATTCGTCCCGGTCCTTGTCGTAGAACATGTCGATGTCCAGGTCCCGCATGAAGCAGGACGGGCACCGGTAATTCAGTCTGCCCTTTCCAGATTGAGCCATGTGGCAAAGCCCTCCTTTTCCCGCAGCGTGCCGGTGTATCCCAGGGTGAACATGGGACTGAAGGCGTAGCCCTCCCGGACGTAGCCCGTCTTGTCCCGCCCCTCGCAGGTCATGGTCACCTTCGTCTTGATGGGCGGCAGGGTGCACGAGACGCTCTCCGCCCCGGCCGCCGACGCCTCCCGGCATTTGTATTCGTAGTCGATGGACGCGCTCTTCTCCCCCGCTGACACCGCCAGCGTCAGGCCGGTCATGTCCTCCGGGTACTCGGTGGTGCCGTAGCAGGCCACCATGTACTCGTTGACGGTGACCTCCGCCGCCGGGTCGCTCATGGAGAGCACCCGCCGCTCGATCTTGATCCGGCCCGTCCCCTCGGGGAAGGTGATCACGGTCTGCAGCTTCACGGTGAGATCGGAAAACTCGATGTCCACCGGGTCCAGGGTCAGGATGCGGTCGCCGCCCTCCTGGGAGAAGCGGCCGTGGGTCCGGCACAGGCACAGGTCCACCTCTTCGCCGTTGTGGCACGCCTTGGCGCTGCGGACGGTCCCCTCGCCGGCATAGTGGGTGAAGTAGCCGGCCCGGTATTTCTCCTGGATGAGGAAGGGATAGCTGGCGTCCTGGACATGGGCCGTGCCGATGCCCACCGGCCACTCCAGCTTGGCGGCATAGGGCCGCAGGTCCACGATGGCGCCGCCCTGGTCCATGTTCACGCAGGCGCGCATATAGGGGTCGCAGTACCAAAAGAGCTGCTTGTCGCTGCCGTAGAGGATGTCCCGCCACAGGGCGCACTCCGGCTCGGTGTAGTGTTTGTTTGCCCGATACCAGTCGGCGAACTCGGCCATGGTCATGTCGGTGAGCCGGCCCTCTTTTTTCAGCTTGCCATAGTAGGCGCAGCCGTCCTCATAGGACTTCTTCAAAAGCTCGAAGGGGGCCTCCCACCGGCCCATCTTGTTCATCCAGCCAGGGCCCACGAACATCATGTTGTAGGCGTAGCCGTTGTTGAACTTGGCCAGGGACCGGTACTGGTCGATCAGATTATATAAATATGGATACTCCCAGGTGTCCGGGTCATAGATCATGCCCCGGAGCACGTTCTGGGGGTGGGTGCCGAAGTTGGAGCCGTTGCCGTCGTAGCAGGCCAGCAGGTCCCGGCTCAGATGGGGGATGGCCACGATGCCGCTGTCCTCGGTCTCATCGGCGGCAGGGGCGTGGGTGTTCTGCCTGGAGGGGATCCAGGGGGCCCAGGGGCCGCCGTCCATGAGGGTGTACCAGGAGTTGTTGCAGGTGTGGTACGCCTTGGGCCCCTCCTCCCAGCAGGTGGCCACGGCGCATTTCACGCTGGGGTACTCCGCCTTGATGAAGTTGATGAGGTCCGCATCCATATAATAGGAGCCGGTGGACTGGGGATAAAAACCGAAGGCGTCGTGGAACTTGCCGAACACGTCCCGGACGATGGCCTTCTTGTCCTCCATGGAGAACATCCAGATGCAGAAATCCTTGGTCTTATACTTCTCCCGGAACTGCTCGCAGGGCAGGCCTAAGAGGCTCAGGGCGATCTCGTCGCCGTATTTTTCGTGGTGCTCCTTGGCGATGGCCACCGCCTCGTCGTTGAAAAGGCTGGCGTAGGTCATCTGGATGGTGGTCTTGAGGCCGTTATCATGGGCGATCTGCTGCTGGAGCCGGAAGATGTCCAGGCTCTCGGTGAGCAGCGCCTTGCGGCCGATGTCCTCCGCCTTGCCCTGGCCGGTGACCTTCTCGGCGTACTCCGGCACCATCTCAGGCCGGTGGATGATGTTGACGATAAATTGGTCCATAGGCGGTCCCTCCCCGCGGTCAAAAAGAGAAGATCACTGTTCCCTTTCGCCGCGTTATACGGTATAATCTGGCTGTGCGCGTACTTTATATTTATAGCAACAATCCATTCCCCCGTCAAGTGGAGGTGCGGTCATGAGCGAAAAATTGCTGTACGGCGCGGCGTACTATGCCGAATACATGCCCCAGGACCGGCTGGAGCAGGACATGGACCTGCTCTCCGGCGCGGGGTTCGATCTGATCCGGGTGGCGGAGTCCGCCTGGAGCACCTGGGAGCCCAGGGACGGGCAGTTCGACTTCTCCCTGCTGCTGCGGGTGCTGGACGCGGCCCATGCGCACGGCATCTCCGTGATCGTGGGCACGCCCACCTACGCCATCCCACCATGGCTGGCGAAAAAATATCCCGACATCCTCTCCGACACCCATGCCGGCCCCTGCCGGTACGGGCCCCGGCAGAACTTCGATCTGACCCACCCCGGCTACCGCTTCCACGCCGAGCGTATCATCCGAAAGCTGGCCCAAGCCGTATGCGCCCACCCCGCCGTCATCGGCTGGCAGCTGGACAACGAGACCAAGCCCTACGACACCTGCTCGCCCCGGGCCCAGGCCCTTTTCAGGGACTGGCTCCGCGAGCGCTTCGGCACCGTGGAGGCGCTGAACGAGGAGATGGGCCTGGCCTACTGGTCCAATTCCATCGCCGACTGGGACGAGCTGCCGGACGTGCGCGGCACCATCAACGCCAGCCTAGGGGCGGAGTACCAGGCCTTCCAGCGCCGCCTGGTGACGGAGTTTCTGCTGTGGCAGCGGTCCATCCTGGACGAATATAAGCGCCCGGACCAGTTCGTGACCCACAACTTCGATTATGAATGGCGGGGCTATTCCTTCGGCCTGCAGCCGGAGGTGGACCAGTTCGCGGCGGCGCAGGCGGTGGACATCGCCGGCTGCGACATCTACCACCCCAGCGAGAGCGGCCTCACCGGCGCGGAGATCGCCTTTGGCGGCGCCATGGCCTACGCGCTGAAAAAGGCCCCCTATCTGGTCCTGGAGACCCAGGCCCAAGGCAACCTTGGGTGGCTGCCCTACCCCGGCCAGCTCCGGCTCCAGGCCCTGGCCCACATCGCCTGCGGCGCCCAGGGCGTGGAGTACTGGCACTGGCACAGCATCCACAACGCCGTCGAGAGCTACTGGAAGGGCGTTTTGAGCCACGACATGGCCCCCGGCGAGACATACCGGGAGGCGGCGCGGATCGGCAGAGAGCTGGCCGCCCTGTCGCCCCATCTCGCCGGCATGCGCAAGAAAAACCGGGCGGCCGTGATGGTGAGCACCCGGTCCCAGACAGGGCTCCGGTGGTTCCCCACCTGCGGGCCCTCCCAGCAGCCGGACAAGAACTACAGCGACTATCTGCGCTGGCTCTGCGACAGTCTCTACCGGCTGAACGTGGAATATGACGTGATCTCCGACGGTGAGCGGGACTTTTCCGGCTATGACCTGGTGGTCCTGCCCTGCCTCTATTCCGCGCCGGAGGACCTGCTGCGGACCATTGACAGCTACGTGCAAAAGGGCGGCCATATCCTGGCCACCTTCCGCACCGCCTTCGCCGACGAGCACCTGAAGATCTACCACGACGCCCAGCCCCATATGCTCACCGAGTGCCTGGGACTGACCTACGACCGCTTCACGAAGCCGGAGCCGGGCACGAGGCTCACCCCCCGCATCGGCATATCGCTGGCGGACGCCGCGGTCACGGACTGGATGGAGCTGCTGCGGCCGACGTCCGCCACGTCCCTGTGCAATTACGCCCACCCCGCCTGGAGCGGCGTGCCCGCCGTGACGCTGAATGACTACGGCGCGGGCCGGGCGGCCTATCTTGGCTGCTGCTTCTCTCCCGCGGGGCTGGACGCGCTGCTGGAGGACCTTCTGCCCCAGCTGGGCGTGGAGGTGGGTCCCGCCCGGTTCCCCCTCATCGTGAAGCGGGGCACGGCCCCCGACGGCAGGGAGATCATCTTCTGGCTCAACTTCTCCGGCTCGGTCCTGCCGGTGTCGGTCCCCCATCCCGCCGGGACGTTCCTTCCCGAGGGCGGGGCCATCGCCGCGGACGAGCCTTTCACGCTGCCCCCCTGGGGGGCGGCGGTGCTGGCGGAGGCGTGACCGCGCCGGTATCCGCAGAAAAATGACGCCTTCCCATCCTCTGGGAAGGACGATATACTGAGAAAAAATCTTCCTCCCGGCGGGAGAGAAAAGGAGACCAACATGAAAAAATGGACCCGCGCGCTGTTTCAGCCGAGCCTGCCTCTGACGAAGGACGGTCCTGTGACCGCCGGTGCGGCCCATGCCGCCCTGGCCCGGCGGGCCGCCCGGGAGGGCATGGTCCTGCTGAAGAACGAAAACGGCCTGCTCCCCCTGGACCCGGAAAGGCCCGTGGCCCTGTTCGGCAAGGGCAGCTTCGACTATGTGAAGGGCGGCGGCGGCAGCGGCGACGTGACCGCGGCCTATGTCCGGAACCTCTATGACGGGCTGACGGAGCTGGGCGTGCCCCTCTATGAGCCGCTCTGCGACTATTACCGGGCCTATGTGGCGGAGCGGTACGCCGCCGGGGACGCGCCGGGCATGATGGCGGAGCCCGCGCTGCCGGCGGACCTGCTGGCCGGGGCCCGCGCGGCGGCGGACACGGCCGTCGTCGTCCTCAGCCGGTTCTCCGGCGAGGGCTGGGACCGGCCCGACGCGGGATATGAGGTTGAGGACGGCCCCTGGGCCCATGAGCTCACCATGCCCCAGATCGCCGGGCGCATCTTCCCCCGGGGCGACTTTTACCGCAGCGACGGAGAGACCGCCATGATCGAGGCGGTGTGCGCCGCTTTCCGGCGGGTGGTGCTGGTGCTGAACGTGGGCGCGGCGGTGGACGTGTCCTGGTTCAAGGACGACGGCCGCGTCGGCGCGGCGCTGCTGGCCTGTCAGGGCGGCATGGAGGGCGGCACGGCCGCGGCGGAGCTGCTCACCGGCAGGGCCTGTCCCTGCGGCCGGCTGCCGGACACCTTCGCCCGGGACGTGGCCGACTGGCCCTCCACCGCGGGATTTTACGCCTCGCCCCACTATGTGGAGTATACCGAGGACATCTATGTGGGCTACCGCTATTTCGAGACCCTGCCCGGCGCCGCGGAGAAGGTGTGTTATCCCTTCGGCTACGGCCTCAGCTATACCCAGTTCACCATCGAGCCCGTGTCCGCCGGCGCGGCAGAGGGGCACATCCGCGTCAGCGCCCGTGTGACCAACGTCGGCAGCTGGCCCGGCCGCGAGGTGGTGCAGCTGTATTACAGCGCCCCCCAGGGCAAGCTGCAAAAGCCCGCCCGGGTCCTGGCCGCCTTTGCCAAGACGGCGGAGCTCGCCCCCGGCGGGAGCGAGCGCGTGGAGCTGCGCTTCCCCATCGGGGACATGGCCAGCTTCGACGACCTGGGAAAGGTGGAGCGCTCCGCCTGGGTGCTGGAGGCGGGCGCGTACAGCTTCTGGCTGGGGCACGATATCCGCGCCGCCCGGCAGCTGGACTATGTCTGGCTGCAGCCGGCGGATGAGACGGTCTCCCGGCTGGCCAGCCGTCTGGCGCCCTCCCGCCTGGAAAGGCGCCTGCTGGCCGACGGCACCTATGAGCCCCTGCCCGCGGCCCCGGCCGTGGACCCCAACGAGAACGCCCTGCCCCGCATGGGCGCCGAGGCGGAGGAGGCCATGGTCCCCGCCGTCCGCGCTCACCCCCGGCGGCGGCTGACGCATCCTCTCGCGGAGGGCGCCCGGCCCCTGGCCGACGTGGCGGAGGGGACCCTCTCGCCGGACGCGTTCCTGGACCAGCTGTCCGACGCGGACCTGGCCCACCTGCTGGGCGGGCAGCCAAATACCTCCGTCTCCAACACCTTCGGCATGGGCAACCTGCCGGAATACGGCGTGCCCACCATCACCACCGCCGACGGCCCCGCCGGTCTGCGGCTCGACCCCGAGTGCGGCGTGCGCACCACCGCCTTCCCCTGCGCCACGCTGCTGGCTGCCGCGTGGGACGAGGAGCTGGCCCGGGCCGTAGGCGCGGCGGCCGCCGCAGAGGTGAAGGAGAACAACATCTCCATCTGGCTGGCTCCCGCCGTCAACCTGCACCGCAGTCCCCTGTGCGGGCGGAACTTTGAATATTGGTCGGAGGACCCGACGCTGGCCGGCGTCCTCGCCGCCGCCATGGTCCGGGGCATCCAGTCCCAGAACGTGGCCGCCACGGTCAAGCACTTTGCCTGCAACAACAAGGAGACCAACCGCATACACTCCGACTCCCGCGTCTCGGAGCGGGCGCTGCGGGAGCTCTACCTGCGGGTCTTTGAGATCGTCGTCCGCCGGGGCGAGCCCTGGGCCGTCATGAGCTCCTACAACATCATCAACGGCCGCCGCACCTCCGAGAGCCGGGAGCTGCTCACGGACATCCTCCGGGGCGAGTGGGGCTATGAGGGCCTCGTCATGACCGACTGGTGGAACCGGGCCGAGCACTACAAAGAGGTGCTGGCCGGCAACGACGTCAAGATGGCCGTCGGCTATCCCGAGCGGCTGGAGAAGGCCATGGAGCTGGGGCTCATCACCCGCGATGATCTGGCCGCCTGTGCCCGCCGGGTGCTGCAGCTCATTTTGAAGATCGACTAAGGAGGGAGCCTTCATGGACGCCATCGAGATCCGCGCCGCCTTCGGCGCCAACGATGACAAGCGGGACCGTGGCCTCGCCACCCCGCCGGAGGTGGTCCGCGCCGACGACATCCCCTACGGCCCCCACGGCAAATGGAACCTGCTGGATATATACCGGCCCCGGGGCACAGAACAGACCCCTCTCCCCTGCATCGTCAGCGTCCACGGGGGCGGCTGGGTCTACGGGGACAAGGACCGGTACCAGTATTACTGCATGGACCTGGCCCGCCGGGGCTTCGCGGTGGTCAACTTCTCCTACCGCCTGGCGCCGGAGCATCCCTTCCCCGCGGCGGTGGAGGACGTGAACGCCGCCTTTCGCTGGGTGGCGGAGCACGGCCGGGAGCACATGCTGGACACCGACCGGCTTTTCGCCGTGGGCGACTCCGCCGGGGGCCAGCTGGCCGCCCAGTACGCCGCCATGCTCACCGACCCCGCCTTCGGGGCCATGTACGGCCTCGCCCTGCCCCCTCTGACCATCCGGGCCCTGGCCCTCCACTGCGGCCACTATCGGTTCGACGGCGCGGAGGAAGGGCTGGACTCGGCGGTGATGCGGGCGTATTTCGGCCCGGACGCCAAAGAAAAGCTGCCGCTCGTGGACACGCTTGCCCACATCACCCACGCTTTTCCCCCGTCTCTGGTGATGACCGCCCAGTATGATTTCCTCCGCGGCCAGGCGCCGGTGCTGTGCCAGGCGCTGGAGGAAAAGGGCGTGCCCTGCCGCTATGTGCTCTACGGGGAGCCGGGCCAGGAGCATATGGGCCACGTGTTCCATCTGGACATCCGCAGCCCGGAGGCAAAGACCTGCAACGACGAACAGTGCGCGTTTTTCCGCGCCTATTGCTGAGAAAAAGGAGACTTATGCGATGAGACCTATCCGCGCTCCCAAGGACCCGGCCGTCACGGCACGGGAGAGAGAACATGCCGCCCTCGTCCGCCGGCTGGCCGGCCAGTGCGCCGTGCTGCTGGAGAACGACGGGACGCTGCCCCTGGCCGGACCGGGGAAGATCGCCCTCTTCGGCGGCGGCGCCCGCCAGACCGTCCGGGGCGGCACCGGCTCCGGCGAGGTGAACGTCCGCCAGGCGGTGAACATCGCTCAGGGCCTGGAAAACGCCGGCTTTGAGGTGGTCACCGGGCCCTGGCTGGACCGGCAGGACGCCCATTACGCCCAGGCCAAGGCCGATTACGCCGCCTGGGTGCCCGCCTATGCCAAGGAAAAGAACATGAGCGAGTTTTCGGTGGTGTTCTCCTATCCCTTCCGGATCCCCGCGCCGGCGGCGGTCGCCCCGGAGGACATGCGCCGGGCCGACGCGGCCGTATACGTCATCTCCCGCACTTCGGGGGAGGGCGCGGACCGGTTCGCCCGGCGGGGCGACTATCTGCTCTATGACGAGGAACGGGAACAGCTGACGGCGCTGGGCGCGGCGTATGAAAAGCTCATCGTGGTGCTGAACGTGGGCGGCGTCATGGATCTGAGCGAGCTGCACACCATCCCCGGCGTCAGCGCGGTGCTGCTGCTGGGCCAGCTGGGCAGCGCGGGCGGCGACGCGCTGGCCGACCTGCTGCTGGGGAAAACGGATCCCTCCGGCAGGCTCACCGACACCTGGGCCAAGCGCTATGTCGACTATCCCGCCGCCGCCACCTTCAGCCACAACGACGGCAACGTGAACGACGAGTACTACGCCGAGGGCGTGTTCGTGGGCTACCGGTATTTCGACAGCTTCGGCGTGGAGCCCCTCTATCCCTTCGGCTACGGCCTTTCTTACACCAGCTTCTCCCTGTCCGCGGGGACTGTGAGCGCCGCCGGCGGGACGGTCACCGTGCCCGTGACCGTGCGCAACACCGGCGCCCGTCCGGGCCGGGAGGTGGTCCAGCTGTACGTCTCCGCCCCAGCCGGCGATCTTCCCAAGCCCTATCAGGCCCTGGCCGCCTTCCAAAAGACGGCCCCGCTGGCACCCGGTGAGAGCCAGACGGTAGAGCTGCGCTTTTCCATGGCGGACCTGGCCTCCTACAGCGAGGACAAGGCCGCCTGGATACTGGAGGCGGGCGAGTATGTCCTGCGGGTGGGCGCCAGCTCCCGTGATACCACAGCCGTCACCGCGCTTCTCCTGCCGGAGACGGTGGTCACGGCCCAGGCGAAAAACCTCTTTGCCGGGGCCGGCGGCCTCAAAGAGCTGACCCCGCCCGCCGCCCACCGGCCGCTCGGCTCCGCCCTGCCCCGTGTGGCGATAGACCCCCGCTCCATCCCCACCGAGACCTTCTCCTACCAGGGGCCCCGCAAGCCCTACGCCGCCCCCGGCGCGGGCACGCTCACCGCGGCGGACGTGAGAGCCGGCCGCTGCACGGTCGAGGAGCTCACCGCCCAGCTGACCGTGGAGGAGATGGCCGCGCTGTGCGTGGGGACGCTGCGCTTGGACAGCTCCATCGTCGGCAACGCCTCCCATACCGTCCCCGGCGCGGCGGGCGACACCTGCCCCATCCGGAGCCGGGGCGTGAAGGGCCTCATCATGGCCGACGGCCCCGCCGGTCTGCGCCTGCAGCCCGTGTTCAAGGCCGACAAGGCGGGCAACATCCTGCCCGGCGGCCGGGTGATGGGCGACATGATCCTCCCCTTCGACCCCAAATACGACGAGACCAACTCCGACACCTATTACCAGTACTGCACCGCCATCCCCATCGGCTGGTCCCTGGCCATGAGCTGGGACCCGGAGATGCTGGCGGAGGCGGGCGACATGGTGGGCGAAGAGATGGAGCTGTTCGGCGTCGATCTGTGGCTGGCGCCGGCCCTGAACATCCACCGGGACCCCCTGTGCGGCCGGAACTTTGAATACTTCTCCGAGGACCCGCTCGTCGCCGGCATGGCCGCCGCGGCCATCACCCGGGGCGTGCAGCGCCACCCCGGCAAGGGCGTCACCATCAAGCACTTTGCCGCCAACTCCCAGGAGGACAACCGCTTCTTCTCCAACTCCCACATCAGCGAGCGGGCCATCCGGGAGATCTATCTGCGGGGGTTCGAGATCACTGTCCGCCAGGCCCAGCCCCTCGCCATCATGACCAGCTACAACCTGCTCAACGGCATCCACACCGCCAACCACTATGATCTGCTGCAGGCCGTCTGCCGGGACGAGTGGGGCTATCGGGGCGTGGTGATGACCGACTGGTCCACCTCCCAGCGCATGCCCAGCCAGCCAGGCAAGGCCGAGCCGCCCTACCCCATCTCCGCCTCCACCGGGTGCATCTACGCCGGCAACGACATCCAAATGCCCGGCTGCCAGGAGAACGTGGACGACATCGTCCGGGCCGTGACCACCGGCGAGAGCGTCGACGGCTACCGCCTCACCCTGGCAGATCTGCAGTTCTGCGCCGCCAACGTGATCCGCACCGCCATCGCCATGGACGCCGACGGCGCGGAAAACCCCTGACATCCGGCCGCCCTACGGCGCGGCGCCTGTTCCTCCCGTCCGGTTCTAATCTCCCGCTCCCATCGCATACACTGTGCCAAGTAAGCGATTGGGAGTGGTATGAGTGCGAGAGGATATCGAACAGCGCGCCCGGGACCTGGCGCTTTACATCGTCGAGAACAACGCGACCGTCCGGGACGCGGCGTCCCACTTCAGCGTCTCCAAGAGCACGGTGCACAAGGACCTGACGGAGCGGCTGCGGCACGTGGACCGGCCGCTGTACACCCAGGCCCGGGCCGTGCTGGAACAGAACAAGGCCGAGCGGCACCTGCGGGGCGGCGAGGCCACACGGCGAAAATACAAGAGCCTATAGCCACGCGCCGGGCACGGAGCTTCCGTGCCCGGTCCTTCTTGACAGTCCCCCGCCGGGATGGTAAGTTATACAGGATAACAAAAGGAGAGCTGCGTATGCTGAGTATCTATCGCGCTCTGGGCATCAGCCCGGAGATATACGAATACGGCGAGGCGGTGCTGGCCGAGCTGCGGGACCGGTTCGCCGCCATCGACGAGACGGCGGAGTACAACCAGGCCAAGGTGCTGGCCGCCATGCAGAAATGCCGGGTCAGCGGGGCCTGCTTCGCCGCCAGCACCGGCTATGGCTACAACGACCTGGGCCGGGACACGCTGGAGGAAGTCTACGCCGCCGTGTTCCACACCGAGAGCGCCCTGGTCCGGCCGCAGATCACCTGCGGCACCCACGCGCTGGCCCTGGCCCTGGCCGCTAACCTCCGCCCGGGGGACGAGCTCCTCTCCCCTGTGGGCGCGCCCTATGACACCCTTGAGGAGGTCATCGGTATCCGCCCCTCCGTCGGGTCCCTGGCGGAATACGGCGTCACCTACGCCCAGGCGGATCTGCTGCCCGACGGCGGCTTCGACTATGACGCCATCCGCGCCGCCATCAACGACCGCACCCGGCTCATCACCATCCAGCGCTCCAAGGGCTATGCCACCCGCCCCAGCTTTTCCGTGGACCAGATCGGTCAGCTCATATCCTTCTGCAAGAGCGTGAAGCCGGACCTCATCTGCATGGTCGACAACTGCTACGGCGAATTTGTCCAGCGCGTCGAGCCCTCCGACGTGGGGGCGGACATGACGGTGGGCTCCCTCATCAAAAACCCCGGCGGCGGTCTGGCCGCGGCGGGGGGATACATCTGCGGCACAGCGGAATGCGTGGAGCGCTGCGCCCGGCGGCTCACCGCCCCCGGCCTGGGCAAAGAGGTCGGGGCCAATCTGGGCCAGCTCCCGGCCATGTATCAGGGCTTTTTCCTGGCCCCCACCGTGACCGCCGGGGCATTGAAGGGCGCCATCTTTGCCGCCAACATCTATGAAAAGCTGGGCTTTGCCTGCGTGCCCAACGCAACGGAGCCCCGCCATGACATCATCCAGGCGGTGACCCTGGGCTCGGCGGAGCGGATGGAGGCGTTCTGCCTGGGCATCCAGGCCGCCGCGCCGGTGGACAGCCACGTCACCCCGGTCCCCTGGCCCATGCCGGGGTACGACAGCGACGTGATCATGGCCGCCGGGGCCTTCGTCCAGGGCTCCTCCATCGAGCTGAGCGCCGACGGGCCCATCCGGCCGCCCTACGCGGTGTACTTCCAGGGCGGGCTCACCTGGTACCACGCCAAGACCGGCATCCTCATGAGCCTGCAGAAGCTCTATGAACGGGGCCTGGTGAGCCTGTGATGGCCGGCCTGGGCGAAAAGCTGCAAAACTACGCCGCCTCGGACGCGCTCCCCATGCACATGCCCGGCCACAAGCGCAACGCCGCCGCCTTCCCATGGCTGGCAGAGCTGGGCTGCCGGCTGGACATCACGGAGATCGACGGCTTCGACGATCTGAACGCCCCCCAGGGGCTCTTCCGGGACATGGAGGCGCGCGCGGCGCGGCTCTGGGGCGCGGAGCAGAGCGTCTGCCTGGTGAACGGCAGCACCGCCGGGGTGCTGGCCGCCGTTCGCGCGGCGCTGGAGGCCGGCGGGGCGCTGCTCATGGCCCGGGGCTGTCACCGGTCGGTATACCACGCCGCGGAGCTGGCCGGCGCGCCCGTCCATTACCTGGTGCCCCCCACGGACCCGCTCCTGGGCACATGGGGTCCCGTATCGGCCCAGGCCGTGGCGGCGGCGCTGGACGCCCATCCGGACATCCGTCTTGTGGCCGTCACCAGCCCCACCTATGAGGGCGTGATGAGCGACATCGCCGCCATCGCGGCGGTGTGCCATGCCCGTGGCGCGCTCCTTTTCGTGGACGAGGCCCACGGGGCCCATCTGGGCTTCGGCGGCTTCCCCGCCGGGGCGGTCCGCCAGGGCGCGGACCTGGTGGTCCAGAGCCTCCACAAGACCCTGCCCAGCCTGACCCAGACGGCGGTGCTGCACATCCGCGGCGGGCGCATCGACCCGGCGGACGTGCGCCGGAACGCCGCCATGGTCCAGTCCAGCAGCCCCTCCTATCTGCTGTCCGCCTCCATCGACGGGTGCCTGCGGTATCTGGAGGCGGAGGGGGACGCCGCCGCGGACCGGTGGCTGGCCGCGCTGGATCGCTTTTATGCCGCCGCGGACCGGCTGCGGGCGCTGCGGCTGTGGCGGGGCGGCGCCGGGCACGATCCGTCCAAGCTGGTGATCTCCGCCGCCGGGGCCGGCATCGACGGCGCCGGCCTCATGGCCCGGCTGCGGCAGCAATACCGCATCGAGCTGGAGATGGCCGCCGGGACCTATGCCCTGGCCATGACCGGCATGGGCGACACGGACGCGTCCCTGACGCGGCTGGGGGAGGCCCTGGCGGACATCGACGCCGGCCTCGCCCCCGCCGGACTGGCCCCGGTCCGCGCCTTCGTCCTGCCGGAACGGCGCATGGACGCCCGCTCGGCCCTGACCGCTCCCGGCGAGAGCGTCCCCGCTGCCGCCGCCCTGGGCCGGATATCCGGGGAGTACGTCTGGGCCTATCCCCCCGGCGCGCCCCTGATCGTGCCCGGCGAGGTGCTGGACCGGGCGGTCCTGGACGCCGTCGCCGGCGGCGTCAACATCCGCTCCACCCGCGGCGGCGCGCCGGATCGGTTTTTTGTATTGACCCAGGGCGAAAGATAGTGTAAAATATTGTCATTGAGTACTCATGAAAGGAGAACCGCCCACGTGAAACGCATACAGACCATCGAGACCCGCGATCTGAAGCAGAGCGCCGTCTCCGGCGGCTGCGGCGAGTGCCAGACCTCCTGCCAGTCCGCCTGCAAGACCTCCTGCGGCGTCGCCAACCAGAGCTGCGAGCATAAAGACGAGGAATAAGCTGACAAGAGGATACCGCCTGCGCCCGGCGCAGGCGGTATTTTCCGAGGTGAGACATGATACATCAGTATAAACTGAACGGCTACAACATCGTCCTGGACGTGAACTCCGGCTCGGTGCACGCGGTGGACGAGGTGGCCTACGACATGATCGGCATGTACGAGGCCGCCGCGCCTGACGAGATCGTCGCCGCCATGCTGGAAAAATATGCGGACCGGGCGGACGTGACGGAGGAAGAGCTGCGCCAGTGCCTGGACGACATCGCCGCCCTGAAGGCCGCCGGGAAGCTCTTTACCGAGGACGCCTACGCCGGCCGGGCCTTCGACATGAAAGCCCGCTCCCGGGACATCAAGGCCCTGTGCCTGCATGTGGCCCACACCTGCAACCTCAACTGCTCCTACTGCTTCGCCAGCCAGGGGAAATACCACGGCGAGCGGGCCCTCATGAGCTACGAGGTGGGAAAGCGGGCGCTGGACTTCCTGGTGGAGCACTCCGGCAGCCGGGTGAATCTGGAGGTGGATTTCTTCGGCGGCGAGCCGCTGATGAACTGGGACGTGGTCAAGCGCCTGGTGGCCTATGCCCGCGGCATCGAGAAGGACCGCAAAAAGCGCTTCCGCTTCACCCTCACCACCAACGGCGTGCTGGTGGACGACGAGGTCATCGACTTCGCCAATCGGGAGATGCACAACGTGGTCATGTCCATCGACGGCCGGCCCCAGGTCCACGACCGGTTCCGGGTGGATTACGCCGGCCAGGGCAGCTATGAGAAGATCGTGCCCAAGTTCCAGCGCTTCGCCCAGGCCCGCGGCCAGCGGGATTACTATGTCCGGGGCACCTATACCCACTACAACACCGACTTCTCCAACGACATCCTCCACCTGGCGGACCTGGGCTTCACCCAGCTGAGCATGGAGCCGGTGGTCTGCGCGCCGGACGATCCCTGCGCCCTCACCGAGGAGGACCTGCCGGTGCTCTTCGAACAGTACGAGATCCTGGCCAGGGAGATGCTCCGCCGGGAAAAAGAGGGCCGGCCCATCACCTTCTACCACTACATGATCGACCTCAAGCACGGCCCCTGCATCTATAAGCGCATCTCCGGCTGCGGCTCCGGTACGGAATACATGGCGGTGACCCCCTGGGGGGACCTCTATCCCTGCCACCAGTTCGTGGGGGACGAGAAATACCTGCTGGGCAACATCTGGGACGGCGTGCAGAACGAGGCCATGCAGGACCAGTTCCGCCGCTGCAACGTCTATGCCCGGCCCGAGTGCGGCGACTGCTGGGCGCGGCTCTACTGCTCCGGCGGCTGCGCCGCCAACGCCTACCACGCCACCGGCTCCATCACCGGCGTCTATGAATACGGCTGCAAGCTCTTCCGCAAGCGGATGGAGTGCGCCATCATGATGCAGGTGGCCAAGAGCCTGGAGAACGCCAGCCCGGAAAACTGAACACAGACCCATCCGTCGCCCGGGGCAGCCGCTCCGGGCGATGATTTTTTCTGCCAAACTATCGCGATAGTGTTGACAAAGTCACACTATTGTGATAGTGTATAGCCATAAACTATTGCAATAGTGTAGAAGGAAGGTCATCCGATGAAGCTGTTCGACTCCGAACTGAAGGTGATGGACGTGCTGTGGCGCAACGGCGACACCACCGCCAAGGAGATATCCAACATCCTGGCGGCGTCCATCGGCTGGAACATGAACACCACCTACACGGTCATCAAAAAATGCGTGGCCAAGGGGGCCATCCGGCGCACGGAGCCGGGCTTCCAGTGCCACGCGCTGATCTCCAAGGAGGAGGTCCGGGCGGCGGAGGCCAGCGAACTGGTGGCCAAGCTGTTCGACGGCTCGGCGGAGGCGCTGTTCGCGTCCCTGCTGGGCGGAAAGACCCTCTCCAAGGAGCAGATCGACCAGCTACGCAGCTGGATCGACCGGCAGGAGTGAGCCCATGAGCCTGGTGGAGATGAGCCTGGCCGGGGGCATGATCATCCTGGCCGCCATGATCGTTCGGGCCCTGGGCCGGGACCGGCTGCCCGTGGGCGCCTTCGAGTGTCTGTGGACGCTGGCATGGCTGCGCTTGACGCTGCCGGTGCGCCTGCCGTTCCGGCTGAGCGTCTGGTCCCTGCTGGAGCGGTCCGCCCCGGCAATGGAGGTCCTGCCGGCCGCCACGGCAGCGCCGGTGCAGACGATGCCTGTCTTGCCGCAAGTTAACATAACGCAATTCTCTGAGGGGACCGCGCCCGCCTCGCCGGGACCTTCCCCCTGGCCCATCCTGTGGGCGGCGGGGGCGCTGCTCCTGGCGCTGGCGCTGGCGGTGAACTATGTCCGCTGCCGAAAGCGGTACGCGTCCGCCCTGCCGGTGACGGAGGGCCCGGCGGCCCAGTTCTGGGACGCCTGGCCCCTGGGCCGGCGGGTATCGGTGCGCCGGTGCCAGGCGGTGTCCGCGCCGCTGACCTACGGCATAGCGCGGCCGGTGATCCTGCTGCCCGCGGGCATGGACCTGGCGGACGAGCGGACGGTGATGTACGTGCTGGCCCACGAGCGGGCCCACATCCGCCGCTTCGACGCGGCCCGGAAGCTGGCCCTGGCGGCGGCGCTGTGCCTGCACTGGTTCAACCCCCTGGTGTGGGCCATGGCCGCCCTGGCGGGGCGGGACATGGAGCGCGCCTGCGACCGGGCGGTGGTGGACCTGTTCGGTCCCGGCGTCCGCGGGAACTACGCCCGGACCCTGTTGGACATGGAGGAGCGCCGGGCGGGCCTGGCGCCCCTGGTCAGCGGGTTTTCCAAATTTGCCATTGAGGAAAGGATACACTCTATCATGAAAATACGACCCAGATCATTTTTGAGCGCCGCGCTGGCATTGGCGCTGGTGCTCTCCGTGGGGGCGGTGTTCGCCACCGCCGCGCCGGAGCCGGAGGATGCCTCCGAGCCCGGCGGCTTTGCCGGCGAGGTGATAGCGTCCTCGGACGGGACCGTGTATGTGTTCACCCCCGAGGGCGAGCCGGTGGGCATGACCCAGCAGGAGTATAAGCTGCTTTTTGATCCCGTGGATGTGGAGTGGTGGACCGCCGAGGAATACGCCGCCTGGCTGGAGCAGGAGAAAAAGGACCTGCAGGACTGCCTGGGCCAGCGGGCCTGGACCAGCGCCAACGGCTGGTTCACCTGGACCCAGGAGAAGATCGACGAGACCGTCGAGATGTACGAGCAGATCCTGGAGATGATCAAAAGCGGCCTGCAGGTGTCCAAGACCGTGGGCGGCAGGAGCGACGCCGTCCTGATGCAGGGCAGCCAGGACGTACAGCTGTCCTCCGGGGACACCGTCGTCCTGCAGGGCAGCCAAAGCCCGTCCGGGCTGCACATGGGCTATTCCTACACCTTCCTTGACGGGGACGACCGCACCACCCTTGGCCCCTATGACAGCCCGGAGGCGCTGCAGGAAGCCCTGAAGGAAGAGATGGGCGCCCGGGTGGCGGACGGCCGGCTGAGCGCCGCGGAGGCACAAGAGCTGCTGGCGGATTTTGCCCCCGCCCTTGGCACGGAGCAGATCGTCTCGTCCAGCGGCACGACTACCTACAGCTTTCGCGGCAGCGAGGGCGTGGAGCTGACGGAGGAGGAGCGCAAGGCGCTGGACCTGCTGCTGGAAAACGAGCGGCTGCGGGAGGCGCTGGAGGTGAAGGTGGACCAGCAGCTCTATTCCGTCCAGACCGTGTTCACCGATGAGCTGCAAAGCGCGCTGGATGAGCTGGATGACGCCATAGAGCCGTACCTGCCCTTCGGCCTGCAATACAGCTACGACGTGCCCACCGGCGAGCTGACCATGACCTGGAACGGCCGGGTGGTGCGGGGCCTCTACGACGGCACGGCGGGCATCTGGATCACCGGCCATTCCGGGGACGACTGGCCCGACGGCGCGGTGGAGCTGATTGCCGTGTACACCGACGGGGAGCTGACCGGCCTGCGGCTGGCCACGGAGGATGAGCAGGCGCAGTGGGACTGGCTGCGGGCCGCGTCCGGCATATCCGGCGTTCCGGACTTTGCCGCGTCCCCGGCGGAGCCGGAGGCCGACGGGACGGTGACCGTCCCGCCCGATGAGAGCGTCACGGTGTTTTTCAGCCAGGCGGAGGGCCCATACGGCGAGCTGGACAGCGGCGGGAATATCCGCGCCGGCCAGGTGACGGCCGCCAGGGGCAGCACGGTGTCGGTGGGTCTCCAGAGCCGGACGGACGCCGCGCTCACGGTGTCGCTGCGCAGCGGCGGCGACAGCATGGACAAGAGCGTGCGTCTTAAGGCCGGCCATGCCCTGACGGTCACCTTCTCTCCGGAAAAGGACGGCACCTATGAGATCGTTCTGACCAACGACGGCGAATACCCGGTGGAGCTCATCGTCAGCTGGATCGTGAGCCAAACATAACGATACCGCCGGAGGCGCTGGCCTCCGGCGGACTTTTTCTTTTTCAGGCGATGCGGCGGTGGGGATGGCGGGGCGCGTTCTCCCCGTCATGGGCCGCCCGGTGGCGGTGCAGCTGCACCGGGTCGGCGTACCACCGGCCGGGCCGGCGGTGGATATGGACCGGCTCGCGGGCCATGAACTGCTGGCTGCGCCGGTACTGGACCTGATGGCGGCGCAGACGGCGGATGCACCAGACGCAGGCGGGGATCAAAAACAGGTCCGCCCCGATCCAGGCCGCCGGGGAGGCGTAGCACACCGCCCCGAAGCCCAGCGCCGGCACCAGCAGCCATCCCATAGCCGTGCGCACGATCATCTCCATGACCCCGGCCAGCACGGCGAACAGGCTGTAGCCCATGCCCTGGATGGAGAACCGGGTGACGTAGATCAGCGCCAGCGGGAAGAAGAACACCGTGGCCGTCACGGCATAGCGGCTCACCAGCGGCACCAGCAGCGCCGCCTCCTCCCCCTGGCTGTCGATGAACCACCGGGCGCAGTCCGGCGCGAACAGCGCCATGGCCCCGAAGGCCAGCAGCGACCAGCCCAGGCCCACCAGCGTAGCCGCCCGGATGCCCTGGCCCAGCCGGTCCAGCTTGCCGGCGCCCACGTTCTGGCCGCAGTAGGTGGCCATGGTGCCGCCCATGGCGTCCATGGGCGCGGCCAGCAGGTTGGTCAGCTTGGACCCGGCGGCCACCGCCGCTACATACAGGCTCCCCAGGCCATTGACGGCGGACTGGAGGATGATGGAGCCGACGGCGGTGACGGAGTATTGCAGCCCCATGGGCAGGCCCATGACGCACAGATCCAGGCAAAGCTTCCTGTCCGGCCGCCGCTCCTCCCGGCTCAGGCGCAGGATGGGGAACCGCCGCCGCACCGTCAGCAGGCAGCCCAGCCCCGACAGGGCCTGGCTCACCACCGTGGCCACCGCCGCGCCGGCCACGCCCATGTTGCCCCACAGGATCAGCGTCACGTCCAGCACGATGTTCAGCACCGACGACAGCGCCAAAAACACCACCGGCGTGCGGCTGTCGCCCACCGAGCGGATCACGCCCGCCAGCAGGTTATACAGGAACGTGGCGGGGATGCCCATGAAGATGATGAAGATATAGCGATAGGAGTCGGCGTAGATGTCCGCCGGGGTATCCATGGCGGTGAGGATGGCCCCGCAGGCCAGGCCCGTTGCCGCCGTCATCACCGCGGCCACCACCGCCGAGAGATAGGCCCCGTTGGCCACATAGCGGCGCATGAGGCTGTGCTCCCCCGCGCCCATCTGCCGGGCCACGGGGATGGCGAAGCCGCTGCACACCCCCAGGCAGAAGCCGATGATCAGAAAGCTGATGGAGCCTGTGGCCCCCACCGCCGCCAGGGCCTTGGCCCCCAGCAGCTTGCCCACGATCATGGTGTCCACCATGTTGTACATCTGCTGAAAGACCAGCCCCACCAGCGTGGGGAGCGTGAAGCTCACGATGAGCCGCAGCGGGCTGCCGACGGTCAGATCCTTTGTCATGGAAACGGTCCCTCCCGGGAAGATCGATCGCACTCGATCCTGAGTCTCGGCACATTATAGCCGCCCGCCCCGCGGAATTCCAGACCAAAACTATATGATTTTTCCCCGCCGGGTCCCGCCGCTTTTGAGCATTATCGCGAAAGGCCGGCGGCCACATTGTGCATTGACAGAGCGCCCCGCCCTGGTGTATAACTGCAGTATGGCGCCGGTCACAGGCGCCGCGAAAGGACGACGCCTTATGGAACGTGCAGCAGCCATCCTGCTCTCCGTCTCATCCCTCCCCTCCCCCCACGGCATCGGCACACTGGGGAAAGCGGCCTACGATTTCGTGGACTTTTTGGCCGCCGCCGGTCAGAAATACTGGCAGATGCTCCCCGTGGGACCCATCAGCTACGGCGACTCCCCCTATCAGTCCTTCTCCGCCTTTGCCGGCAACCCCTATTACATAGACCCGGACCTGCTGGCGGAGGACGGCCTGCTCACCGCCGGGGAGATCGCCGCCTATGACTGGGGCCGCGACCCCCGCCGGGTGGATTACGGCGCGGTGTACCGCGGCCGGTTCGACCTGTTGGAAAAGGCCTTTGACCGGGGCTGGGACCGGGACAGCGCCGCTGTGGCCGCCTTTGCGGAAAAGCACGGCGCCTGGCTGCCGGACTATGCCCTGTTCATGGCCCTGAAGCGCCATTTCGATATGGCGGCCTGGACGACGTGGCCCCAGGCGGACATCCGCCTGCGGGAGAGCGCCGCCGTGGCCCGCTGGCGGCAGGAACTGGACCGGGATGTGCGGTTTTTCACCTACCTGCAATACCTCTTCCAAAAGCAGTGGGACGCCCTGAAGGCCTATGCCGGAAAGAAGGGCATCCGGCTCATCGGCGATCTGCCCATCTATGTGGCCATGGACTCCGCCGACGTTTGGGCCAACCCCCGCATGTTCCAGCTGGACCGGGAGAACAAGCCCACCGCCGTGGCCGGCGTGCCGCCGGACGCCTTCACCGCCGACGGCCAGCTGTGGGGCAACCCGCTCTATGACTGGGAGCGGATGGCCGCGGACGGCTTCTCCTGGTGGGAGGCGCGGATGCGCGGCACCCTGGACCGGTTCGACGTGGCCCGGCTGGACCACTTCCGCGGCCTGGAGAGCTACTGGTCCGTGCCCCCGGACGCCCCCACCGCCGCCCCCGGCCATTGGGAAAAGGGCCCCGGCGCGGCGTTCATCCGGATGCTCCGGGAGAGGTTCCCCGACAGCCTCATCATCGCCGAGGACCTGGGTTATCTGACGCCGGAGGTCCAGGCGCTGCTGGCCATGTCCGGCTTCCCCGGCATGAAGGTGCTCCAGTTCGCCTTCGACCACCGGGAGCCCAGCGATTATCTGCCCCACAATTACCCCGCCAACTGCGTCTGCTATACCGGCGCCCACGACAACACCACGGTCCGGGGCTGGATGGCCGAGGCGGACCCGCTGGACCTGGCGAAAGCCACGGCCTATCTGGGTCTGAACGAGGTGGAGGGCCCGGACTGGGGCATCCTCCGGGGCGGCATGGGCTCCGTGGCCCGGCTGTTCGTGGCCCAGATGCAGGACTATCTGGGTCTGGGAGACGAGGCCCGGATGAACCGGCCCGGCATCCCCGACGGCAACTGGCAGTGGCGGATGCTCCCCGGCGAGGCCAGCCCCGCCCTGGCCAAGAAGATCAAGACTCTCACCCAGCTCTTCGGCCGGTAAAACCACAAACAAAAGCCCCGCTCGCCGAGCGGGGCTTCTTCTTATTCATGCGGAAATAGCTATTCGAGATATGTCTGCTCCAGGCGGGCGATCGCCTCCGGGTCCAGGCCCAGGGCCATTTCCAGATAGCTCTGCACGGATCCGTACTCGATCCGCACGCAGTCGAACCAATACCGGGCGTTCTCCTCCCGGACCGGGAACACCTCCGCCATCAGGGCGAGCTCCTCCTCGCTGGCCCGCGCCAGGCGCATGGCCTCCAGCTGCTGGGCGGCGAACCGGTTGGTCAGCAGATATTCCCCGATGACCGTCTCCTCCTCGAAGCCCAGGGCGCTCAAAAGCAGCATGGCCCCCACGCCGGTCCGGTCCTTGCCCTGGGTGCAATGCCACAGCACCGGCCGCCCCTCCGCGGCGAGGAGCCTTTGGAAAAAGGCCGCGTAGGCGTCGATGGCCGCCGGATGCAGGGACAAAAGCCGGTAAAACTCATGGAACACATACCGCACCTCATGGGGCACGGTGCTCTTGATGGGGATGACCGCCTCCAGGTCCGGCACCGGCGGCAGCCAGACGTTCTCCGCGCCGGGCACCTCCCTGTCCGGGGAGCGGTCCCGCTCGTGCCTGTCCCGCATGTCGATGATCAGGGCGAGGCCCATGTCCGCCAGCTGGCGCACGTCCGCCTCCGAGGCGTGGCCCAGGTGGCCGGCGCGCAGCAGCAGCCCCTCCCTGATCCGGGCCCCGTCCAGCCGGACCATGCCGCCCAGCTCGCGGAAATTTTCGATACCTTCAAAACTATGATCCATTATGTATGTTCCTTCTCGTAGGTCTGACACCACTGTTTCACGCAGCAGTCCTCGCACCGGGGCGACCGGGCCGAGCACACCGCCCGGCCGTGGTACACGATCCGGTGGCAGAAATCCGAGCTCTCCTCCGGCGGCAGGATGGCCCGCAGGGCGGTCTCGATCTTGGGCGGGTCCTTCAGATCATCCACCAGGCCCATCCGGTTGGACAGCCGGATACAGTGGGTGTCCACCACCACGCTGCCGGGCTTGCGGTACACGTCCCCCAAAATAAGGTTGGCGCTCTTTCGTCCCACGCCGGGCAATTTCAAAAGGTCCTCCATGTTGTCCGGCACCACGCCGCCGAAGTCCTCCACCAGCATCCGGGCCGCGCCCACCATGTCCCTGGCCTTGCCGTGGTAGAACCCGCAGGAGCGGATATAGGGCTCCACGTCCTCCGGCTCCGCCGCGGCCATGGTCTCGGCGTCGGGGAACCGGGCGAACAGCGCGGGGGAGATGCTATTCACCCGCTCGTCGGTGCACTGGGCGGCCAGCCGCACCTGCACCAGCAGTTCCCAGGCCCCGTTATGGTCCAGGGTGCAGTCCGCCAGGGGATACTCCGCCGCCAGGGCTCTCACGATATGCGCCACCTGCTCGGGCGTCCGCATGACACATCCCACCTTTTCTTTCTCTTGGTCAAAATCTTATCACGGCCTGTTGCAAATTCCAAGTGCTTTCTTTATAATTTGGTTATCCTATGAGCAAAGGACCTGACGCTATGTACCGTCCTCTGGCAGATGAATTCCGGCCCCAGACCCTGGACGACGTGTTCGGCCAGGAGCATATCCTGGGCCCGGACGGGATGCTGCGCCGCATCGCGGCCAGCGGCCATATCCCCTGCATGATCTTCTACGGTCCCTCCGGCACCGGCAAGACCACCGTGGCCCGCATCATCGCCCAGCGCACGGACCGCCCCCTGCGGCGGCTGAACGCCACCACGGCGGGTCTGGCGGACATCAAGGCCATCATCGACGAGCTGGACACCCTCCTGGCCCCGGAGGGGGTGCTGCTCTACCTGGACGAGATCCAGTACTTCAACAAAAAGCAGCAGCAGTCCCTGCTTGACTTCATCGAGAACGGCAAGATCACCCTCATCGCCTCCACCACGGAGAACCCTTATTTCTGCGTATTCAACGCCATCCTGTCCCGGAGCACGGTGTTCGAGTTCAAGCAGCTCACCCCCGCGGACGTGAAAAAGGCCATGGAGCGGGTACTGCGCCTTTTGCAGGAGCGGGACGGCTCTTCCATCACCTGTGAGGACGGGGTGCTGGATTACATCGCCTCCGCCTGCGGCGGCGACGCCAGAAAGAGCCTCAACACCCTGGAGCTTCTCTATTCCACCGCGCCGGTGGGAAAGTCCGGCATGACCTTCACCCTGGCCGACGCCCGTGCCGTCACCCAGCGCAGCGCCATGCGCTACGATAGGGACGGGGACGAGCACTTCGACATCCTCTCGGCGCTGATGAAATCCATGCGGGGCTCGGACCCGGACGCGGCGCTGCATTACCTGGCCCGGTTTTTGGAGACGGGGGACCTGCTAGGGGCTTGCCGGCGCATCCTGTGCTCCGCCAGCGAGGACATCGGCCTGGCCTATCCCATGGCGGCGCCCATCGTGAAAGCCTGCGTGGACTCGGCGTTGCAGCTGGGCCTGCCCGAGGCGCGGCTGCCTCTGGCCGAGGCGGTGATCTTTCTGGCCACCTGCCCCAAGTCCAACACCGGGTGCCTGGCCATCGACGCGGCCATCGCGGACGTGAAGGCCGGCAAGGCCGGCCCCATCCCCAGAGAATTGCAAAACGTCCACGCCGACGGCGCGGGCTTCGAGCGGGAGCAGGGGTATCTCTACCCCCATGACTTCCCCAACCGCTGGGTGGCCCAGCAGTATCTGCCCGACAGCCTGAAGGACGCCCATTACTACGAATACGGCGACAACAAGACCGAGCAGGCCGCCAAAAAATACTGGGATCTGATCAAGGGGCAGGGTTAAAGCACGCGCCCCTTTGCCGTGGCGATGATCTCCCGGGCCCGCAGCGCCTGGTCGGCCCGGACGTTCAGCGTCAGCCGGGCATGGCCGGCGCTGGCCGCGCCCCGCTCCATCACAGCCCGGGACCCCAGCACCGCCGCGTACATCTCCCCCGGCAGCACGCTCTCCCCCGCCGCGGGCATGCCGGCGCGCAGCCCCTGCCCCAGCAGCGGCATGTCGCTTTTGGCCCGCCGGTCCGGCGCGCGCAGCTCCGTGATGGAATACTCGATGCCGCCCCGCCGCAGACGCATCAGGGCCAGATCGGCTCCCTCCCTGTCGTCGAACACCGCCGTGATCTCGGCTGTCATATCTACCACCTCACGGGATAGCTTTCCCCAAGAACGGAGGATGATACCATGCGTTATGAAGGCGATATCTACCGCCCCCCAGGGGAGTGGAAGAGCTATCTTCTGCAGTGCACCGTGGGCTGCTCCCACAATACCTGCACCTTCTGCACCATGTATAAGGCCAAGCGCTACCATGTCCGGCCCCTGGCCGACGTGCTGGAGGACATCCAAATGGCCGCCGGGACCTGGTATCGGAACACGGAGACCGTCTTTCTCTGCGACGGGGACGCCATCGACCTGCCGGTGGACTATCTGCTGGCGGTGCTGGACGCCCTCTATAAGAGCTTTCCCCATCTGCGCCGGGTGACCACCTATGCCGGGCCGCTGTCTACCCTGCGCAAGAGCCCCGAAGAGCTGCGCATCATCCGCCAGGCGGGTCTGCAGCGGGCGTATCTGGGGGTGGAGACCGGGGACGACGCGCTTTTGCGCCACGTGAAAAAGGGCGTGGGCGCGGAAGGCATGCTCCGGGCCGGCCAGAGCCTGGTGGAGGCGGGGTTCGACCTGTGGACCATCGTCATCACCGGCCTGGAGGGCGCGGGGCGCGATGCCCTGGAGCGCAACGCCGCCCTCACCGCGAAGATGATCAACGAGATGCGTCCCAAGCATCTGTCCTCCATGACCCTGATGGCCATCGAGGGCACGCCCCTCTACGAGGAAGTGCAGCGGGGGGAGCTGAAGCTCCAGACCCCCTTCGAGAGCCTGCTGGAGGTCCGGCAACTTGTCAGCCAGATCCAGCTGGAGGATCTGCACTACACCTCCAACCACGCCTCCAATTACCTGCCCATCAAGGGCACCCTCACCCGGGACCGGGACGCCATCCTGGCCCAGCTGGACCAGGTGCTGCAAAGTGGGGACCCCGCCCTGCTGCGGGACGACGCCTATCGGAGCCTGTGACCGCCCTCTCCCGCCCCCCCGCGCTGCGGCGCGGGGGCGTTCTATTTTGCAAATAATTATTGACAAACGATAATTTTTGGTGTATATTGACCGCAGAGCTTAAATAAAACGATAATTTTGGAGGGATATCCATGGAGCGAAAACGCGCGATCCTGCCCCTGGGGCTGGTGGCGGCGGGCAGCCTGGCACTGGCGGTAACGGACCGGAGCGGCGGCACGGCTCTGGCGGGACTGCTGAGCTTCCCCTTCCGGCCTCTGGGGCGGCTGCTGCGGTGGATGAGCCTGTCCGGCGGGGCGGGCAACGCCGCCGCGCTGGGGCTTTTCGGGCTGATCTGCCTGCTGCCGGCGGTCTGGCTGGCGGTACGGCTGGTGCGGCGCACGGCCCGATGGGAGGACGTGCTGCTGCCGGTGATGAGCGGCGCGGCGGGCGCGGCGCTGTACTGGGCCGTCAATCCGGGGCGGGCCCCGGCGAACCTGGGCCCCATCGGCCCGGCCTTCGGCGGGAGCGTGTTCTGGACGCTGGCGGCGGCCTATCTGGCGCTGCGGCTGCTGCGGGGATGCCTCGCGGCGGAGGGCGGCGGCCTGCGGCGCTACGCCAGAGGGATGCTGTGGGCGCTGGCGGCGGTGGCGGTATACGGCGCCTTCGGGGCCAGCCCCGGAGGGCTTTTGAACGCCATCGACGCCGTGCGGGCGGGCAACACCGACGCCTCGGCGCTGGGCCTGACCTATGTGTTTTTGGCGCTGCGGTACGCCGTCAGCGCGGCGGCCTATATCCTGGATCTGCTGGCGGTGTTCGCCGGAATGGACCTGCTGGCCGCCTGGGAGGCCGGGCCCTACTCGGAGGTCGCGGTGGCGGCGGCGGGCGTCCTATCCCGGCGGTGCGCCCTGGCGCTGCTGTTCTCGGCCGTGGCGGGAGCGGCCCTGGCGGCGGCGCAGCTGCTGTTTATCGAAACGCTGCGCACCGCGTCAGTGACGGTGAGCGTGCCGCTGCTGTCCATGGGGCTGGTCCTGGCCGCCCTGCTGCTGGCCCAGGCCATGGGCGAGGGCAAGGCGCTCAAGGACGACAATGACCTGTTCATCTGAGGGCGCGCCATGGCGATACGGGTATATTTGGACGACGTCCTCCGGGCCCGGGGCATGACCGCGCGGGAGCTGTGCGCCAAGGTGGGGATCACGGAGGCGAACCTCTCCATCCTGCGCAGCGGCAAGGCCAAGGGCATCCGCTTCGGCACCGTGAACCGCATCTGCTACTTTCTGGGATGCGACGTGGGGGACATTTTGAAATTCGACGGAGTCTTGGAGGATGAAGATGATGAATAAAAGACTTTTCGCGGCTCTCGCCTACCTGGGCCTGCTGCTGGGCTGCGCCGGGTGCCAGCTGGCGGACCCGGAGGCGGCCGAGGCGCCGGAGCCTGACCGGCTCATCGGGGCCTATGTCACGCGGGAATATGTGGACCTTTTCGACATCGAGGGCTATCTGGCCGACAATCTCGGCTCTCTGTCCGACGACGTGCTCATCTCCGGGGAGGACGCCAGCGCCTATGAGGGCCGGCTCTGGGCCCAGCCGGTGCACCAGGAGAACGGCAGGCCGGACGACTGGGTGTTCCCCGTGGAGGGGACGGGGCTCTACTGTCCAACCACCGTGAGCGACATGGAGCACAGCGTGAGCACCCATATGGACGAGGGGGTCGTCTCCAACGGCGTGCATTACTACGCCACCGACCAGGGCGACCGGGTGGAGATGGAGTTCTCCCTCTATTACGCCGGCGGGACGGAGATGAGCTTCTACTGCAACCCGGTCTATCAGACCCCGGACGGGCGGGTGTATCTGACCAGCGGCTCGGGCGTCTCCATAGGCGGCTCCGGGATGGAGCCGGGCAACACGTGGTCCGTCACCTTCTCTGACACCGCCTCCGAGACCGAGGACGGCCAGACCGCCAAGACCGCCGGCGACCGGGTGGTCTGCAGCATCGGGATCATGTACCCCACGGAGCGGGTGGAGCTGATCCAGTTGGACGAGGACAGCCGGGAGCTGCGCCGGGACGGATACGCCGCCGGCGCCATGCCGGAGAGCGTCACGGCGGACCCGGCCTGCGCCAGCGTGCTGGTCCAGACCCATGAGCGGGCCCCCGACGGGACCGCGTCCGTCAGCCGGGAGCTGGTGGAGCTCACCGGGGAGAACGACACCGTCACCGTGTTCTCCGCCCGGGAGGACGGGCTGTGCGTGCCCCGGGACATCCCGGTGATTTCCGGGGAGGCGCGGCCATGACGGACGCCGTGGAAAGGGACCTGCAGATTTTGTGGGATTTCATGCGCCTGGGCATGACGCCCGGCCCGGCGGACGTGATCGCGGCCTTCGGCTGCTACGACGAGCAGATCCCCCTTCGGGCGGCGGAGCTCTGGCGGCAGGGGCTGGCCCCCTGGGTGGTGTTCTCCGGGGGCCTGGGCCGGAACACGGAGGGCGTTTTCAGCTCCACCGAGGCGGCCCGGTTCGCCGCCATCGCCGTCGCGGCCGGTCTGCCGGAGCGGGTGATCCTGCGGGAGTACAGATCCTCCAACTCCGCGGAGAACCTGCTGCTGACCCGCGCGCTGCTGGAGAAAAAGGGCGTCCCTGCCCGGCATATCCTGGCGGTGCACAAGCCTTATATGGAGCGGCGGCTGCTGGCCGCGGCGGCGGTATACTGGCCCGAGTCTCGGTTCACCGTCACCTCCCCCCAGGTGACCGTCGCCGAGCACATCCGCGCCGCTCAGGCGGCGGGCATGACGGAGCGGGGCGTGATCGAGACGGTGGTGGGCGACATCCAGCGGATGGAGCTCTATGCCCAAAAGGGCTGGCAAAAGCCCGTGGATATCCCCCCGGCCGTTCGGGCCGCCTTTGAGCGGCTGCGGGACGCGGGCTATACGGCCCAGCTGGTCAAAGCATAAAACGCCGCCCGCCGCAGAATAAGCGGCGGGCGGTGCCCTTTTCGTTTTTCTCAGAAGGGGCTGATCTCCATGGTGTCGTCGTCGGCGCCCTTTTCGATGGCCCGGATCTGGGCCCAGTAGCCGCCGCTCTCCCCGATCTTCACGAACACCCGCTCCCCCGCCTTGTGGCCCAGGACCGCCTGGCCTACGGGGGATTCCTTGCTGATCAGGCCCTTGGCCGGGTTCTGCCGCAGGGTGGTCACCAGGGTGATGGTCTCCTCCTCGTTCTCGTCCTCCATGAAGAGGGTCACCCGGTCGAACAGGCCCGCCTCGTCGGCCCCGGACCGGGCCTCGATGACCACCGCCGAGGCGATCATCCGCTTCAGATAGCGGATGCGGCTCTCGTTCTTGTTCTTGGCCTGCTTGGCAGCCTTGTACTCAAAGTTCTCCGACAGGTCCCCGAAGCCCCGGGCGGTCTGCACGTCCTCGATGAGCTTGGGACGCAGCTCCGTCTCCCGGTAATCGATCTCCTCCTGCATCTTGCGGATGTCCACCGCCGTCAGCTCGTCATGCATGCCGATCGCCTCCGGGCATACTTTAGCCCAAACAGACGCAAAAGTCAATCGCCCGATACGGTCAGCCTTTCCTAACGGGCCGAATTGTGCTATACTGGTCGGCATGGAACAGGACTATCTGACATTCTATACCGCCACGCCGAAATTCACCCACGCCCCCGGCCTGGCGGTGATGCGCTCGCTGATGGCGCGGCTGGGCGACCCCCAGCGGCGTCTGCGGTTCGTGCACATCGCCGGCACCAACGGCAAGGGCTCCTGCGCCGCCATGCTGGACGCCATGCTCCGGGCGGCGGGGTACCGCACGGGGCTCTATACCTCCCCGGACCTGACGGGCCCCTGGGAGCGGCTTCGGGTGGATGGAGTTACCATAACACAAGAGGACTTTGCCCGCGTCACCCGGCTGGTCCGGCAGGCGGCTCAGGGGCTGGAGGAGCCCTCCTTCTTCGAAAAGCTCACCGCCGCCGCCTTCGTCTGGTTCGCCGAGCAGCGGTGCGATATCGTGGTGCTGGAGGTGGGACTGGGCGGCCGGCTGGACGCCACCAACATCATCGAAAACCCCGCCGTTTCTGTGATCATGCCCATCGGTCTGGACCACACGGCGGTGCTGGGAGATACCGTTTCCGCCATCGCGGTGGAGAAGGCCGGCATCGTCAAGCCCGGCTGTCCGGTGGTGTCCGCGCCCCAGGTCCCGGAGGCGGCGGCGATCATCCAAGACCGGTGCCGGGAGATGGGCGCGGCGCTCCATGAAGTTGACATAACTAAAATCCATCCTCTCTCCCGCTCCCCCGCCGGGCAGTGGTTCTCTTACGGCGGGATGGAGGACATCTGCCTGGCGCTGCTGGGGCCGCATCAGCTGGAGAACGCCTGCGCCGCCATCGAGGCGGCCCGGCTCCTGGGTCTTCCAGAGACGGACATCCGGGCGGGACTGGCCGGCGCGAAATGGCCCTGCCGGTTCGAGTACATCCCCGGCCGGCCGGCGTTCATCCTGGACGGGGCCCACAACCCCCACGGGGCTGCGGCCCTGGCGGCGGCGCTGCGGGAGTACTTCCCCGGCCGGCGGCTGCCCATGGTCATGGGCGTCATGGCCGACAAGGACTGGCGGGCCATCCTGGCGCTGATGGAGCCGCTGGCGTCGGAGTTCATCTGCCTGACCACCGACGGGCCCCGGGCGCTGCCCGCGCCGGAACTGGCGGCGGCCATCCGGTCGGTCCCCGCCGTAGCGGCGGACAGCATCGACCAGGCCCTGGCCCTGTGCCGGACCCGGGAGGGGCCGGTGTGCGCCTTCGGGTCGCTGTACTACATCGGATATTTTCGCGAGCGCATCATGGAGGGACAGCAATGAGCACACAGGACATGACTTTGGCGGCGTTCACCCAGGCGCTCGCCTCCAAAACCGCCGTGCCCGGCGGCGGCGGGGCCTCGGCTCTGGCGGGCGCGCTGGGGGCGGCGCTGGGCTCCATGGTGGGCGAGCTGACCCTGGGAAAGCCGAAATACGCCGCCGTGGAGGCCCAGATGACCGATCTGACGGCGCGGGCCAAAGCCCTCTCCACGGCGCTGCTGGCCAAGGCCGAGGAGGACGAGGCCGCGTTCCTGCCCCTGAGCCGGGCCTATGGCATCCCCAAGGACGACCCGCACCGGGCGGATATCATGGAGCGGTGCCTGCGTCTGGCGGCCCTGCCGCCGTTGGAGACGGTGCGGCTCTGCTGCCAGGCCATCGAGCTGATGGAGGGCTTCGCCGCCATGGGCAGCGTCCTGGCGGTGTCCGACGCCGCCGTGGGCGCGGCGCTGTGCCGGGGAGCGCTGTACGGCGCGGCGGTGAACGTGAAGGTGAACACCAAGGCCATGGCCGACCGGGCCTATGCCGGCCGGATCGACGGCGAGGTGGACCGGCTGACGGCGGAATACGGCCCCCGGGCCGAGAAGGTCTTTGAGACCGTGTATGGGAGGTACTGCTGATGGCAACGCTTTTGAAGGGCGCGCCGGCGGCTCAGGCGCTGGCGGAGCGCACCGCGGAAAAGGCCGCCGCGCTGCGGGCGCACGGCGTGGTCCCCACCCTGGCGATCCTGCGGGTGGGCCAGCGGCCGGAGGATCTGAGCTACGAGCGCGGGGCCGTGAAGCGCTGCGACGCGGCGGGCGTGGCCGTGCGGTCCGTGGTGCTGCCCCCGGACGTGTCCCAGGCAGCGCTGGAGACGGCCATCCGGGAATTGAACGCGGACGACGCCGTGCACGGGATCCTGCTGATGCGGCCCCTGCCCGCGCCGCTGGACGACGAGGCCGCCCGCCGTATCCTGGCCCCCGCCAAGGACGTGGACGGCATCACCGATCTCTCCCTGGCGGGCGTGTTTACCGGCGGCGGCCAGGGCTATGCCCCCTGCACCGCCCAGGCGGTGATCGAACTGCTGCGGTATTATGGCGTCCCCATGAAGGGCGCCCGCGCCGTGGTGGTCGGGCGGAGCCTGGTGGTGGGCCGGCCGGCGGCCATGCTCCTGATGGCCCAGGGCGCCACCGTCACCCTCTGCCACAGCGCCACCCATGACCTGACCGCCGAGACCCGCCGGGCCGACATCCTGGTGGCCGCCATCGGGAGGATGGGCTTTTTCGGCGCCGAGCACATCGGCCCCGGCGCGGCGGTGGTGGACGTGGGCATCCACGCCGACCCGGAGACCGGCAGGCTGCGGGGCGACGTGCGCTTCGAGGATGCGGAGCCCGTGGCGGGGGCCATCACCCCTGTGCCCGGCGGGCTGGGAGCCGTGACCACGGCGGTGCTGGTGGAGCATGTGGCGGAGGCCGCCGAAAAAGCCGTCCAGGGACGAAATAACCCTTGACTTTCCCGATCTGTCCGATTATAATAAACAAGCTTGAATTGCATAGCAGTTCGACCGGTATGGAGAAGTCGCGTAGCCTGGTCGAGCGCGCACGATTGGAAATCGTGTATACCCCATAAGGGTATCGAGGGTTCGAATCCCTCCTTCTCCGCCACGCAAAGCCTTGCAGCCCTAGGGCCGCAAGGCTTTGACCTTTCTCCGGATCCTCCGCCGGCGGGCCGTTTTCGCTCGGGGCAGAGGCACCAAAAGGGCCAAAATGGACCGCTTGGGGCGGGTTTGTGTAGTCAAAATGTGGTCAAAAAATCCCGGCGCTTTGGGCGCCGGGACGCTATTTTCCTGAGGGGCGGCCGGGCAGCCGCCCGGGTGGTCTGGGTGAGATCATGCCACGGGAAGCCGGCGGCGTCAAGTTTCTGGCGCTGGGCTCGATAGCCCGGGCGAGCTGGCCCCTGAGATCAGCGATAGCTCTTTTCAGACCGCGAAAAAGGGCAGGCGCCGGCAGCGCCCGCCGTTCATCTATCCTCCCGCGATGTCCGCCGCCAGGGCCGCCGCGCCGGTGAAGTACCCGGCGCAGGCGAAGCGGCTGCCGCCGTCCGCCATCACCGCCAGCAGCGGCCATACATCCGGCTCCAGGAACAGCCGCCGGGCCAGCTCTTCGCCGGCGCCGTCCCGGTCATAGACCACCCGCGCCCCCGGCCAGGCGCGCCGCAGCGCCGCCATGTCCGGGCCCCGCAGCTCCTCCTCCCGCCGGAGGACCAGCACCAGCCGCCCCGCCGGCAGGGCCGTCAGCTCCGTCAATAAATGCTCCCTGGGCTCCCCCGCCGGGCCGGGCCATATCCAGATGGCCGGCGCAAGCTCCGCCGAGGACACCGGCCGGCCGGCCTCATCCGCCAGGGCGAACGGCTCCAGGGGGATGTCCGCGCGCATCTGCCCCGGGGCGGGCTCCCGCACCGTCAGCGGCAGCGTCAGGGTCCTGTCCGGCTCCAGCAAGAATTCCCGCACCGACACCAGCTGGCCTCCGTCCGGCAGCCGCCGGGCCGTCGTCAGCCGCCAGAAGCCCGCCGGCAGCGCCGGGCGATAGTCCGTCTCCATCTCCCACAGCCGCCACCGGTCCCCTTCCCGCCGGGCCAGGGACCAGTCCGCGCCGCAGCGGGGCGGCGGCCCCGCCGGGGCCGTCAGCTCCAGCCGCCCCATGGGCTCGGGGGACACCGGCCGCCAGGCCCCGTCCCGCCAGCGCTCCACGGCGTTCCGATTCCGGTCCAGCCGCGCCGGGACGCCGTAGGCCCGCAGCGTCGCCGCCAGCATCACCGCCTGGCCCCGGGTATCCGCCCGGCCCATGGCCAGCATGGCCGCCGGCGCGGCCCACAGGGGCGGATACCAGCAGCCGCCTCCATCGCTGTATCGCCACCGGATGAAGGCCGGCAGCCACCGAGCCTCCCCCTCCAGCAGCGTCGGCGGCGTGGCCGCCCGCAGAGCCTCCCGCCAGGGGGCCAGCCGCTCCATCCCCAGCCGGGGGCACAGCACGCCCTCCCGGAACATCTCCCCGCCCGCATAGGGCATCGCCAGGCGGAGGTGCTCCTCCAGCGTCTCGAAGGTCACGTCCCGCAGATCCTTTTCCGTCAGCGAGGCGATCAGCTGCGCCGCCATGTCCCGCTCCGGGCCCTCATGGGCCTGGTAGAACCGCCACAGCTGGCCGGCGTTGCCCGCCGCGGCCGCGAACCAGCCGCTCCAGGGCTCCCCCGCCGCGGCATACTCGTCTCTGGCCCAGGCTGCCGCCCGTTGGGCGCGGCGCTCGGCACAGGCGGCGCGCACTTCTTCGGCCTTCGCCCGCAGGTCCGGCGCAAGGCGGCTCCCGGCATGGGGATCGGGCGGGGCGGGCGCGTAGTCCGCCTGCCAGGCCCCCTCCGCCAGGGGTGCGAGAGCGAGCGACAGCGGCCCGCCGCCCCCTCCCAGGACCGCGTCCATTCCCGCATACAGCCCGTCCTTTCCAGCCTCCAGGCGGTACGTGCCCGCTCCCAGGCGGGAGGATATCCGCCCGGCGTCGTCCGTATGGAGCGTCAGCACCGGCCGGAAGGCCGCCATATTCACCACTGAGGCGGTGACCTCCGCCCCCGATACCGGCGCGCCGGTCCCGTCCAGGACCGTCACATCCAGGGGATAGGTCCGGGCGTACCGGTCCGTGACGGCATAGAGCCGGGCGCAGCCCTCCCGCCCCGCCGGAGGGTCGGCGGCGCAGTCGAAAAAGGTCCGGTAGTGGACCATGGGCGCCCGGGCGGCGGCGGCCGTGAACCAGCCCCGGTCCAGTACCTGCTCCGGCTCGCAGGCTCCCAGATACCGCCAGCGGCCCCCAGCCCACGCCTCCACCCAGGCGTGGTTGTCGTCGCAGTGGGCCCACCAGGGCACGTATACCTGCCGGGCGGCGATGCCCACGCTGCGCAGGGCGGTGACGAGAAACACCGACTCCTCCCCGCACCGGCCGATGCCGCTGTGATAGGCCGTCAGAGGACTCTCCGTGCGTTCGTCGCTGGCCCGGTAGGTCATGTGTTCGCCGCACCAGCGGTTCACCGCCAGCACCGCGTCCTCCTCCCCCAGGCCCTCCACCACCGGCCGCAGCCGGTCGAAGAAAAACCGCCGGCAGTCCGTCAGGTCCTCCGAGTTCACCCGGGGGTACCACACGAAGTGCAAAAACAGCTCCTCCGGCAGGTCCCGGCAGTAGGGGCTGTGCCGCCGCAGCCACAGGGCGTGGGCGGCATATCCCGCCGCCGCGGTGATGGCCGGGCCGCCCACGTCCGCCAAAGGCAGCGTGGCGAAGGCCAGCTCCATCAGCGCCCGCGTGTCCGGATCGGGCGCGCCGTCCAGCGCCGCCTCCAGCGCCGCTCGCACGTCCCCCACGGTCCCGACGGCCGATGCCCACATCTCGCGGGCCATGGTCCGCGTGCTCTTTGCCAGGATCATGCCAGCTCCACCTTCAGCACCGTATCCGTCTCATCGGGCAGCACTGGGTCCGGACCCAGGTCCAAAAAGCAGATGTCCGGATAGTCCGAATGGACCCAGCTGGACGACACGGGCACGTCCCGCCCGTCCGCCAGGCAGGTGACAGACCGGATCTGCTCCCGGCGTATCATGGGCACCGGCAGGGGCCCCAGGGCGTTTTCATACACATGCAGGTACAGCGTATCCCCCCGCCGGGTGATGCGGCCCCAGTCCGGCTTGGGAAGGCCCGCCTCGCCGCAGCCGACGACGCTCTCCCGGTTGCGCTCCATCCACCGGGCGATGCCGTCCAGGATGGCGGCGGGCTCCGGCGGGAAAGCGCCGGTCTCCGTGGGGCCCACGTTCAGGATCATGTTCCCGCCCCGGCTGACGCACTCCACCAGCTTTTTCACCAGCAGGCCGGCGGGCTTGAAATAGTGGTCGTTGCGCGCGTAGCCCCAGTTGTTGTTCATGGTCACGCAGCTCTCCCAGTACAGCGGCCGCCCCTCCCGGTCCCGGAGGCCCTCCGGGGGGATCATCTTCTCCGGGGTGACGAAGTCCCCGTGCCAGGGGGTGGGGGCGCACTCATAGAGGGAGCCGAAGCCTTCGCCGCTGGCCTCCAGGCGGTTGTCGAGGATGATCCCCGGCTGGAGGGAGCGGACCATGTCCGCCAGCTCCGCCGCCCGCCATTTGGCCCCGGTCATCTCGCCGTAGCTGAAGTCGAACCACATCAGGTCCAGCTTCCCATAGTTGGAGCACAGCTCCCGCACCTGGCCGTGCATATAGTCCAGGTACCGCCCGAAGTCCCGGCCCTCGTTTCCCGCCGACGGATCGTCCCGCAGGGGATGGTGCCAGTCCCCATAATGGGGGTAATCCGGATGGTGCCAGTCCAGCAGCGAATAGTAGAGCCCCACCCGCAGCCCCTCGGCCCGGAACGCGTCCAGGAATTCCCGCACCAGATCCCGCCCGCAGGGGGTATTGGTGGACTTATAGTCCGTCAGCGCCGAGTCGAACAGGCAGAACCCGTCATGGTGCTTGGCGGTCAGCACGGCATAGCCCATGCCGGCGGCCTTGGCGGCGCGGGCCCAGGCGCGCGGGTCGTACTCCCGGGCCTCGAACTGCTCGAAATAGGGCCGATAGGCCGCCTCGTCCATCCGCTCCACGCTGCGCACCCACTCGCCCCGGGCGGGCAGGGCGTACAGCCCGAAGTGGACGAACAGCCCGAACCGGGCCTGGCGGAACCAACTCATCCGCCGCTCATATGTCTCCCGATCGAACCGATACATCCCGCTCACCCCCCGAGGCGCCGGAGGAACGCCGCCACGTCCTCGGCATGGGTCAGGCTGAACCGGTCCTCCGGCGGATAGATGGCGCCGCCGAAATAGATGGCCGTGTTGCCGTCACAGCTGCGGTCATACTCCGTCCGGTGCATGGCGCTGTGCATCCAGGGCAGCCCCAGCATCTCCCGGCACCAGGCGGCGTTGTCCGCGCTGATGCCGCCGCCGGGCAGGATCTCGATGCGCCCCGCGGCGTGCTCGGCCATGGCGCGGATGGTACCGATCCCCTCCGGCACGGTGGGCCGCTGGCCGCTGGTCAGCACGCGGGTCACCCCCAGCCCGATCAGCGTGTCCAGCGCCGCCAGGGGGTCCGGCGTCACGTCGATGGCCCGGTGGAACACCGACTGCAGCGGTCCCACCGCCTCCAGCATCCGCGCCGTGCGCTCCGCGTCCACGGTCCCGTCCTCGTGCAGAAAGCCGAACACGATCCCGTCCGCCCCATGCTCCCGGAACAGCCGCGCGTCCTCCAGCATGGTCTCGAACTCCGTCTCCGTATAGCAAAAGCCCCCCTCCCGGGGCCGCACCATACACATCACCGGCAGCGCCGGCGCATGGCGTTTGACGGTCAGCAGCGCCCCCAGCGTGGGCGTGAGCCCGCCGTGGAACAGGTCGGAATTGAGCTCCACCCGCGCCGCGCCGCCCGTATAGGCCGCCAGCGCGTCCTCCGCGGAGCCGCAGCATACCTCCAGCATGATCTTGTCCATATGTCGCCCTCCCGAATCGGTGTTATCTTTATTGTAACTTGATTATAGCACGCGGAGGAGGGCTTGCCCACCCCGCAAAATGATGTGCGCGGATTTTTCCGGGTGGGTCCTACCCTCCCCAAACGACAAAACGAGCGCCCCGCTGAAAAACGGGGCGCTCGCCACAGTATCGAATCAATGCCAAATCTCTCGGCGGGACAGAAGCGGGGCATGCCCCGCTCCCTTGGGGCGGTCCCGCCGGGTCCCGGTCACTTCACGTCGCCGGTGAGGTCGGTCCAGGTGATCATTCCGTATTTGCCGTTGTGCTCCTTGACGGACCAGACCCAGCCGTACACGGCGTCCTTATGCCAGCCGCCCCGGACGCGGCCGGGAGCGGGGGACTCACCCTCGGTCTCGAAATAGTACAGGCCTCCGGCCCACGCGCTCTTGGTATCGTGGGCGCCGGTCTTTTCGTTATAGTACCCCTTGACCGCGGGGCAGTTGTACACGCCGGTCACCATGACGCCTTCCGCGTTCATGAAGTACCAGATGCCGCGCTTGCTCATGACCCAGGTGTTCTTCACGGCCTCGCCGTCGACGAAGTAGAACCAGCTCTTGCCATCGTCGCCCTTGACCCAGCCCTTGCGGGACACGGGAGGCTCGGGCACGTCGGTCCCGGGCTTCTCAGCCAGGCCCTTGACGGCCGCGTTCAGCGCGTCGGTGGCACGGTCCACCTCGGACTGGGCGGCGTTGGCGTTGGCCGCGACCCCTCGCGCGTCGGCCAGGGCCTCGTCATACGCTTTCTTGGACTCGTCGGTGTACTCCTTGGCTGGGTCCAGGGCCGCCTCGGCTCTCTCGATAGCCACCTTCAGCGCGGTGGTGTCGGCCGCACGGGCGACCAGCTTGCCGATGTAGGTCTCCATCTGCCGGACAGCGGCGTCGATGTAGAACTGGCGGTCAGCCCCGTAGACATGGGCCGCCACGACGGCCTCGGCCCACTGGACGGCGGTCATCGCCGCGGCGTCCACCGCGGAAATGCCGCCCACACTGGGAACGCCGGCGGCCGCCAGGGCGTGGGTCCAGTCATACCAGGAGGAGTGGGTGTAATCCCCCTCCACGAAGCCCTTCGCCTTGGCGATCAGCGCCTGCATGGCGGAGTAATCGCCGGCGGGCGTCAGCTCGTCAAGGGCCGTCAGGATGGCCTCCGCCTTGCTCTTGGCGTCGGCGCGGGCGCTGGAGACGTTGGGCGCCGTACCGTCAAACTTCGCCGCCTCGTCCAGGGCCTCCTTCACGGCGAGCTGCAGGGCGGCCAGCTGGGTATCCAGATAATTCTGGGGGGCGTTGTCCTTGGCCATCGACTCATAGCCGGCGGCCTTGGCGATCGCCTTGCGCAGGGATGCATACTCGGCGCTCTCGGCCGCGGCGCCCACGTGGATGTTCAGCGTGATGGCGGGGACGGCGGCCTGCTCGGGTCCCACGGAGATGACGCTGGCCTCGTCCTTATGGCCGCTGCCGCTGTTGAAGGCGCTGTTGCCGGCAACATAGATCCTGGCGGTCCAGTCGCCCGCGACCAGCTTCACAGCGGACCCGTCGATGGAGTCGGTGCTGCACGTGCCGTTGGCGAACTTGAACTCGGCCAGATAGAAGCCCTCGCCGCTGGCGCCGTCCTTGAACTCATGCCGGAAGCGCTCCTTGCCGCTGGGGTCGCTGATCACCAGCGTCGCGTCGTTGAACCGGTCGGCGTCCGTGATCTTGCGGCTGATGGCGACATACATCGTGTCCTCATCCACGTCGTAGGCGTTGAAGAAGCCGATGTCGGGCGCGTCGCTGTTGGCGCCGAAGTAGCCGGCGTAGCCGTCATAGACCGTGGGGCCGGTGTAGCTCTTGTTCAGGGTGATGGTGATCTCGCCGGCCTTCTTGGGCTCCAGCACCTCGGAGTTGCTCCCATCCTTGGGATGGCCGCCCCAGAGGGTGACGGTGATCCTGTCGCCGCTGTTCAGCTGCAGGTCCTTCTGCATATAGAGGAACTCGGTGTCCTGGAGATTGTAGCTGCCGGAGCCGACAGAGCCGCTCTGGATCTTGCCGTCGGCGCCGTTGACGTGGTACAGCACCGCCGCGGGGCCCTTGCCGTTGTCGGCCAGCGCCTTCACGGCCTCCGCGTCGTTGACGCTGTAGGTCACATAGTAGACGTGGTCGTCGGCGCTGGTGTTGTACGCGAGAGAACGCAGCACATAGGAGATGCCGTTGAAGGTGACGGCGGGCTCGCGGGAGGCGGAGCCGGCCTGCTGGGCGTCGACCACGCTGTTGCCCACCACAGAGTACAGGGTCAGGTCATAGGGCATGGTGGTGATCTTCGCGTCCTCAAAGGTGAGGATCAGGATGTTGACGTCATACAGGGACGCCTGCTCGGGACCGGCCTCGATCAGCGTCTTGGCAAGCGCCAGGAAGGTCGCGACCGCCTCGTTGTCACAGCCGGCGGACTTGACGTGATCCCACAGCTTCCAAGCGGTGTCATAGGCGGCGGTGTTCGCCTCGCCGGCGTAATCCCTGCCGGCGGCCTCGATATCGCCCTCCAGACGGGAGACGATGGTCTGCAGGCGGTCCAGATCGGCCTTGCCGGCCATGGACGCCTTGGCGTACTCGTTGTTGGCCGCGGTGATGCCGTCGGCGGCGCTCTCATAGGGTTTGCCCAGGCGCTCGACCGCCTGGAACAGCGCCATGACCCGCTCGTGGCTGTCCTCGCCCAAGGTGTCCGCCAGGCGGGCGGCGCCGACTGCCTCGGCCAGCTTCGCGCGATACGCCGGCTGCAGGGCCATGTTCCAGTTCAGCCATCCGCTGGGGCTGGGCGTCCACTCCGCATCGCCCTCCTGGGCGGTCACAAGATCCAGCCAGCTGTCGACGCTCTCGCCCGTGCCGACCGTATCTTTCAGAGCCGTCCACGCGAGCTTCGCCCGCTCCGCGGCGGTGGCCTTCTCGGAGACCGCGTCCAGCAGATCGGTAACGGCCTTGATGTGGCTCTTGACCGTCTCGGTGGTGAGGATACCGTCCCACGCGCCGCCGTCGCGGATGTGGGCCCGGTCCTCGAGAAGCTGCTCCAGCGCGGCCTCGACGGCGGCCCGACCGCAGTCGCCGTCGCCGTTCACATGATACCTGGAGCCGATGCCGGGGATGATCTGCTGCGCCCTGACGATGGCATCATCCAGCTTCGCGACAGTCTCGGCATCCACATTGGCGGCGATCACGGCCGGCTCGTCCGCCTCAGGCGCGGCTACGACGGCCGCCTCGGGCGTCTCAGCCGGCTCGGGCGTCTCGACCGGCTCAGGCGCCGGCTCAGCGGCGGGCACGTCGGCCGCCGGCGTTTCCTCCTCGTCGGCCGCTTCCTCCGCAGCCGGGACGTCCTCGTCCGCCGCCGGCGGGGCCTCGCCCGTCACGACAGGCTCCTCCCCGGCCTCCGCAAAGCCGTCCTCAGCCGCAATGGCCGGAACGCACAGAGACAGAGCCATGACCAGAGCCAGGAACAGGCTAAGTACACGTTTTGTCATTTTGTTGTCCTCCTCATGATTTTGGGATTCGTTCGCACCAATTCCAAATATTACAGAATCAGTATTCCGTTATATTTGTGAGCAAAAAAATAATCGGCACGATTCGATGCTCAAATTATAGCGCCCCCCTTTGCAAAAAGCAAGAGCGATCCGGCAAGAAATCGCGGTTTTCCCCTGGAAATATATATGGCGTTTTCCGAATCTTTTCCGGATCGGCGCAGCGCCGCAGTGCCTGTCCACTGGCATCCATCCCTGCTTTTTCGCTGTAATTTTATAACAGAATATTTAAATATGTTATATTTATATATCTGTTTTTTTAACGGCGCCGCAAATAAAAAATACGCACCTCCGACTTCCGTCGGAGGTGCGCTGTCGCAGGGTGGAGGAGATCATGACAAAACGGGTCGTTCGCGTCATCAGACCGAATATTCAGCCCGCTATCCATCTTCCTGTATTATAGGTATTATGCACTGCTTTGTCAAGGAGATTTTACCAAATATCCGTCAAATTGCCCCTCCCTGCGCCTCGTTCCGCCATGGCCCGGACAGCGCTTCCGGCGTTTTGCCGCCATGCGTCCCCGCCGGCCAGACCGCATACCGCCGCCGCGCTGCCGAAAAATTTATTCATGCCGATATTCACCTATCGCGCGGACTGTATTTATATCCGTTTCTCTCGTATTTTTACCGACTTTCCGCCATTTTTGTCGGATATGTATCCATCTCCGCCGTTTCCCGCACCGTGCACGCCTCACCGGGCGGGCAGGGCCGCCTGTGCCCCATACGCAGGATATATACGCAGCAGTTCATCAGCTCGTCCCCGTCGCCGATGTACACCGGCACGGAAAACCGGCAGTCCCTGCACCCTCTTCTCCCCACGGATGTCCCCTCCTTTTCACGTTCCTTCCTCCAATCGCCCGATCCGCGCCTCCAGCGCGTTCAGCTTCATGTGCAAAATAGGGATGAGCTCGTCATAGCCGATGCCCATCTGTCCCGTTCCGTCCCTGCCCACCAGCGCCGCCACGTCCGCCCGGGTCAGTCCCGCCCGGGCGATGGCCTGCTCCATCTCCTGGGCGATGTACCCCACGTGGATCGGGCCGTCGTCCGGCTGGTCATCGTACCGGTAGATCACCGGCCGCATCTCGTCCAGCAGCCGCATGTAGACTGCCGGCAGCGGCGCGATGTCCTTTTTGATCTCCCGGTCCGAGCCGTAGGTGGGCGCGTGCTCCATGGAGATCTCCGTGCCGTTGATGCGCGTGGCACAGTTATAGCCCAGCACCGCGGATACCTTGCCGCCGTTATAATTGGTGCTGGCGTAGAGCAGCTCCACGGTACCCTCCCCCGTGTGGCCGTAAAGGGAATAGCTGGTGCTCTCGTCCCGCTGCATCAGCCTGGCCGCCCCGAAGATCGCGGCCGCGTCGTTGTCGCGGAGGAAATAGGGGTATTCGTTCCGGTTTTTGCTGTAGACCGAGATGGCCTCCAGCTCCGCCTCCTTCGCGACGATCTGCCCGTTCCTGATCCAGACGCTCCCGTTGCTCCCGTACTGCCATATGCCGTCCGTCCCCAGATATGTCCCCGGGACGGGGCTGCCGGGGCTGCTCGGCCCGTTATAGATGCTCCTGTAGCCGATATTCCAACCGCTGGAGCTGTTCCCAATGTATCCCGCCTTGGCGGTAATGGTCCCGTCCGCCGTGACGGAGAAATTGGTGCTGTTGACAACGAACGTGTTGGAGTTGAACGTCACCTTGCCGCCGGAGATGGTGACGGCCGTCTCGTCGTCGGCGAAGGCCTGCCGCACCTCGGACAGGTCGATGCTCCCGCTGCCGCCGCCCCCGCCGCTCAGCTCTATGGACGCCTGGCCGCCCAGAGAACCGGTCACGGTCAGCTTGATATTGTCCACCTTCTGCTCGATGAAGGAGATGTCGCCGTCGATGCCCTCCATCCGGCTGGTCAGGCCGGTGGCCGTCAGCTCCACCTTCCCCACCCGCCCGTCCAGTCCCTGGACCGTGCCGGTGATGCTCTCCAACGTGACGTCCAGCGCCGAAAAGCGGCCGTCCATCTCATCCTCCACGCTGAGCCTGATCTGCTCGGCGGTCTTGGCGATGGTGCTGCGGGTCTGGGCCAGCTTCCGCTCCACCGTC
>CANQOA010000004.1 GCA_947625355.1 uncultured Oscillospiraceae bacterium
GCGGAGTACAGGGCCGGGATGGCCTTTTTCAGGAACATCTCCACGAACTGCACCAGCACGGCGATGACCAGGATATAGGCGACGGTCTGCATGAAGCCGTCCACACCGAAGGGGATCAGCAAAAACTCGTTGATGACCCAGCAGATGGCGGAGGCCATGGTCATGACGAAGATGACGGCCACGCTCATGCCGGTGGCGGTGCTCATCTTGTTGGACACGCCCAGGAACGGGCAGATGCCCAGGAACTGGGAGAAGATGAAGTTGTTCGTCAGGATCGCCGCCAGAGAGATGGTGACTATAGAAGCGAACATTATTCTTTAACCTCCTTTTCTTTCCGGGCCTTCTTCTCATTGCTCTTGCGCAGCGCGTACTGCATCACGGCCATGAGGCAGCCCAGGGTGAGGAAGCCGCCGAAGGGGAGGACCAGCGCGCCGGCGCCGAAGCCCTCGGGGATGATGCGGATGCCGGCGCCGGTGCCGTCCAGGGTGAGGAAGGAGGTGGCGCCGTTGAGGATGCCGCCGCCGATGGTGCCGGAGCCCAGCAGCTCGCGCACCAGGCACATGATCACCAGCACGCAGGTATAGCCCAGGCCCTGGAACACGCCGTCCCGGAAGGACAGGAACACGCTCTCCTTGGAGGAGAACGCCTCGGCCCGGCCGATGATGATGCAGTTGACCACGATCAGCGGGATGAACACGCCCAGCGCGGAGGAAAGGGCGGGGATAAATGCCTGCAGCACCAGATCCACGATGGTGACGAAGCCGGCGATGACCACCACGAAGATGGCCAGACGGACCTGCTCGGGGATGATCTTGCGGATGGCGGAGATCACCACGTTGCAGCAGGTGAGGATGATCAGCACGGACAGACCCATGCCGACGCCGTTGAACAGGGAGGTGGAGATGGCCATGGTCGCGCACAGGCCGATCTGCTGCACCAGTACGGGGTTATTGGTGATAAGACCCTCTGTAAGCTGTTTCTTTGCGTTCATGCCTTCTTACCCCCTTAACCTAAAGTCCCGCACAGAGCCAGCGCGGACGTGACGCCGGTGGAGATGGCTCTGGAGGTGATGGTGGCGCCGGTGAGGGCGTTGATGGAGCCGCCGTCCTTGGTGACGGCGACGGTGCCGCTCTGGCCCACGAACTGGCCGCGGAAGTTCTCGCCGGCGGTGCTCTGCTGGGAGGCGATGGCGCCCAGACCGGCAGTCTCGCTGGAGTCGGTGACGGAGATGCCCGTGCACGCCAGCTCGGGGCTCACGCCCACCATCAGGGTGATGGAGCCCTGGGACCCGGACTCGGTGACCTGGACCACCCAGCCGCCGCCCTCGGCGGCATAGGCCTCGTCCACATCCGCAGGCGCGTTCTCCAGGGTCAGCTGCTCATAGGACTCCGCGTCCAATACGGCCTTCATGGCGTTGGTCTTGGTCTGCTCGGCGATGTCCGCGATACGGTCGCGGGTCACGCTGTCCACCAGACCCAGGACCAGGGCCACCACGGCCGCCACAAGCAGAAGGATCGCGGCGGGCTTTACGAAATCGACGATCTTTTTCATCCCTTGGCGCCCTCCTTCTTGGATTTCTTGCCCACGACGCCGAAGCGGCGGGGGGCGGTATGCTGGTCGATGAGCCACGTGCAGCAGTTCATGATCAGGATGGCGAAGCTGACGCCCTCGGGATAGGAGCCGAAGTAGCGGATCAGGACGGTGAGCAGGCCGCAGCCCACACCGAAGATCAGCTGGCCGTTGGGCGTCACGGGGCTGGTGCAGTAGTCGGTCGCCATGAAGATGGCGCCCAGCAGCAGGCCGCCGGACAGGACGTTCTGGAGCATCCACAGGAAGTGGTTGTTGCCCCGGGAGAAGATCAGGGTCAGCACGGCCACGGTGCCGATGTAGGTCACCGGGATGCGCAGGGAGATGACCTTCCGGTACACCAGCCAGGCCCCGCCCAGAAGCAGCGCCAGGGCGCTCACTTCGCCGAAGCTTCCGCCGATGTTGCCGATGAACATGTTCCAGATGCTGTCGGGCGCGAGGCTGCCGGCATGCAGGCTGGCCAGCGGCGTGGCGAAGGTGGCCGCGTCAGGCTTGTCGGTCCACGTGGTCATCAGCACGGCGTAGCTGATCAGCAGGAACGCGCGGCCCGCCAGAGCGGGGTTCCAGATGTTCTTGCCGATGCCGCCGAACAGCTGCTTGACCAGCACGATGGAGAAGAACGCGCCGATGATGGTGGCCCACCAGGGGAAGGTGTAGGGCAGGCAGTAGGCCAGCAGCATGCCGGTCACCACCGCGGACAGATCCATATAGGAGTTGGGCTTTTTCAAGAGCTTCCGGTATCCGAACTCGAACACCACGCAGCTGACCACCGACACGGCGGTGACGATCAGGGGCTTGATGCCGAAGAAGATGACCGCCGCGACCAGCGCCGGGAGAAGGGCGATGATCACGTCCAGCATGATCTGCTGGGTGCCTCGGGGGGTGCGGATATGGGGAGAGGAGGATACGATAAGTTTCCGTTCTTCGTTCATATCACTTTTCCTCCTTCTTTTCGGCGGCCTCGGCCTTGGCCTTCTCCGCCTCTTCTTTTGCCTTCAGGGCGGCCTGATGGGCCTGGACCATGGCCTTGCCGGTCTTGAAGGCCTGGGTCAGGTGCAGGCGGCCCGGGCAGATGTAGGAGCAGGAGCCGCACTCCACGCAGTCCATGATGTTCAGCTTCTGGAGCATCTCCACGTCGCCCTTCTGCTGGTACATGTACATGTAGATGGGCTGCAGGTTCATGGGGCAGCCGTCGATGCACTGGCCGCAGCGGATGCACACGGGGTTCTCCACGTTCCGGTCCTCGTCCTCGGCGAAGGCCAGCAGGGACGCGGTGCCCTTGGCGCAGGGCACCTGCAGGTCATACTGGGCCATGCCCATCATCGGGCCGCCCATGATGATTTTCCAGGGCTCCTTGGCAAAGCCGCCGGTCTGCTCGAACACCCACTGCATGCTGGTGCCCACGCGGACCTTCACGTTCTTCGGCTCGGCGATGGCGGAGCCGGAGACGGTGACCACGCGCTCGATGGCGGGCCAGCCCTCATAGCAGGCCCGATACACGCTGTAGGCGGTGAAGGTGTTGAACACGTTGCAGCCCACGGCGGCGGGCAGGCCTCCGGGAGGCACCTCGCGGCCGGTGATGGTCTTGATGAGCGTTTTCTCGGCGCCCTGGGGGTACTGGCACTTCAGGGGCACGATCTCGATGCCCATCTGCTTGGCGCCCTTGAAGTTCAGCTGATCGATGGCGAACTTCTTGTTCAGCTCGATGCCGAAATAGGCCTTGTCCACCTTGCAGGCCTTCATGATCAGCTGGATGCCCTTCAGAAGCTCCGCAGGGTGCTCCAGCATGGTCCGGTGGTCGCTGGTTATGTAGGGCTCACACTCGGCGCCGTTGATGATGACGGTGTCCACCTTGCCCCAGCCGCTGGTGATCTTGAACGCGGTGGGGAACGTGGCGCCGCCCATGCCGACGATGCCGGCCTCGCGGACGATCTCCGCGATCTTTTCGGGGTTCTCCAGGTCCTCCTCGGAAGCGGGGGCCATGGTCTCGGCAGGGGTGTCCTTGAAGTCGTTCTCGATGACGACGCAGTTCACCATATTGCCGAGGTTGTTCAGGTGGGGCTCGATGGCGACCACCTTGCCGGATACGGAGGCGTGGACCGGGGCGGAGACGGGGGCTTTCGCCTCGCCGATCTTCTGACCCAGCTTCACCTCATCGCCCACAGCTACCAGGGGCGTACAGGGTGCGCCGATGTGCTGGGACATGGGGATGACCACCTGAGGGGGCTGCGCGATGGTGGTTATCTCCGCTTCGTTGGCGGGCGCTTTCTTGTCGTTGGGATGCACGCCGCCATGGGACTTAAAGAGCATGAGCATCACCTCTTGCTTAGTTTTATACTTTGATATAATAGCACAAGTTGACCCAACTGTCTACAACGGAATTCTGCAAAATATGCAAACTTCTCGCACAATATTCGGTAAATTTTCCGAGTTTTCATTGCGGACGGGCCGGCGGATGTACTATAATATGCACAGCGCCGCTTGAGTAGAGCGAAAAACGGCGCGGATCTTTTCGGGAGGTGAGCGCGATGACGGACGGATATCCCCGCCCGCAGATGGTCAGACAGCAGTGGTGGGACCTGTGCGGGGCCTGGGACTATGCCATCACCAGGACGGACGACGTCCCGTCCCGGCGGGACGGCACGATCCGGGTCCCCTTCTCCCCGGAGGCGCCCGCCTCCGGCGTGGGCCGGACCGTGGGGCCGGAGGACCGGCTTTGGTACCGCCGCCAGGCGGACTTTTCCGACGCGCCGGGCAGGGTGCTGCTGCATTTCGGCGCGGTGGACCAGCGCGCCGAGGTGTGGGTCAACGGGCGGCTGGCCGGCGCCCACGCGGGGGGCTATACCCCCTTCTCCTTCGACATCACGGACCTTTTGGACGGCGGCCGCCGGGGGGAGCTCTTGGTGCGGGTCCGGGACGGGACGGACACGGGCCCCATGGCCCGCGGCAAACAGAAAACGGCCCGGGGCGGCATTTGGTACACCCCCCAGAGCGGCATCTGGCAGCCGGTCTGGGCCGAGGCGGTGCCGGAGAGATACGTCCGCTCGCTGCGCATCACCCCAGACTATGATAACGCCGCCGTGCATATCGAGGCGGACCCGGCCGGGGCCGTGGTCTGTTTCCAGGGGCGGGAATATCCCTGCCCCGCCGACGTGCCTGTGCCGGGGTTCGAGCCCTGGAGCCCGGAGCATCCTAAGCTCTACGAGTTCTCTGTCACCCTGGGGGACGACCGGGTGGAGAGCTATTTCGCCATGCGGAAGTTCTCCGTGGAAGGGGGCCGGCTGTGCCTGAACGGGGCGCCCTATTTCCACAACGGCGTCCTGGACCAGGGCTATAACCCCGAGGGGCTCTATACCTGGCCCTCCGACGAGGCCATGGTCCGGGATATCAGGCTGGCCAAGAGCCTGGGCTTCAACACCCTGCGCAAGCATGTGAAGGTGGAGCCGCTGCGCTGGTACTACCACTGCGACCGGCTGGGGATGCTGGTCTGGCAGGACATGCCCAACGGCGGCGGCCGTTACCGGCCGGATGTGGTCCAGTTCCCCGTCCTGGCCCCGGGATACTGCCTGCGGGACGACAAGTACGCCCGCTTCGGCCGGGAGGACGCCGCCGGGCGGGAGCAGTTCCTGGCGGAGCTGGACGAGATGGTCGACGCGCTCTATAACTGCCCCTGCATCGCGCTGTGGGCGCCCTTCAACGAGGGCTGGGGCCAGTTCGACGCGGCCGGGGTCCGGGACCGGATCAGGGCGAAGGACCCCACCCGCACCGTGGACCATGCCAGCGGCTGGCAGGATCAGGGCGGCGGCGAGACCAAGAGCCTGCACGTCTATTTCCGTCCCTATCGCTACCGTCCCGACGGGGAGGGCCGGGCGGTGCTGCTCAGCGAATTCGGCGGCTATAACCTGCGGATCGAGGGACACACCTTCAACGACAGGGACTTCGGCTATAACCGCTGCCGGGACGCGCGCCAGCTCATGGAAAAGCTGGAAAAGCTCTATGGGGAGCAGATCGCCCCCGCCCGGCGGGCGGGCCTCTCGGCGGCCATCTATACCCAGCTGACCGACGTGGAGGACGAGCTGAACGGCTTCATCACCTATGACCGGAAGGTGGTCAAGCTCCTGCCCCAGCAGGTGAGAAAGATCATCGCCGGCGCCTGAGCGCCCGGCTTCTGAAACCCGCGGCCGCAGACGGCCAGAATAAAGAAAGAACAGACCCGGACCTGCCCCTTGTGGGGCGGGTCCGGGTCCCAGTTTACCGGCGGCAGGGAGCGCCGTCGGCGGTCACCAGTCGATGGTGGAGGCGGTGGCGATCTCGTCCATGGTGTTGGTGCAGCCGATGGAGTTGTCCGGCCGGCGCTTGCAGAGCAGGGAGGGCTCGGTCAGCTCCGGGATGTCGTCCGTCCTCCCGGCGGCAAAGTCGGCCATCTTCTCCCGGGCGGTGGAGAGCCTCGCCTCGACGCCGCCCAGCCGGACGTCGATCACCTCAAATCCGTTGGGCTTGTTGGTGCTCTCCCACAGCCGCCGCCACAGCCGCCGCATCTCCTCCACGGCCTCGATGGTGGCGGGGACGCCCTCCGCCAGCTTAGCGGCCGTGTCCCGGTCGCCGGCGCGGACCGCTTTGGCGGCGCGCTCATGCCAGGCGCACTTGAGGGCCAGGGCGCGGGCCATGGCGGAGTAGTGCTCGAACAGCAGCCGGTACTCCGGGTTCTCCTGCGCGTACCGGGCGTACAGCGGCGCGAGGGAGGCGAAGTGATCCGCCAGGCGGAACCCCTCCGTGTCCGCCTCGAACAGCTCCACCAGCGGGTCCTGATAGAGCATGAACTTGCAGACGTTCACCGGGTCGTTGGGGTGGTTTTTCATCTCCGGCGTATAGTTCATGCGGCTGATGTCCAAAAACGCCTGGGCGTCGGCGTGGCAGCACCGGCGGAAGCGGGCGGCCAGGGCGTCGGCGTCATACGCGCCGGTATAGGTCATCTCCCCGTAGAGCTGCATGCCCAGCAGAGCGGTGAGCATATTCGTCTCCGCGCCGTTGTCGCCCCACGCGGTGGCCAGCACCGTGTCCACGTCCGCTTTCATGCAGGCGGTCAGGCCCGCGATGGTGTTCCCGATGGTCAGGGGATAGGCCGGCGCCGGGCCGGGCCAGGTCCACAGTCCCCCGGCGAACACCGTGGGCACGCCGAAGGCCGCGTGCTTCACCAGGGCCTGGGCGTACTCCTCCTCCTTGGCGTGGTAGTAGTCCCAGTATACCAGGCTCACCCGCCGGTCCACGGCGGCCTTGGCCTTTTCCGAGGGCATGCCGCCGCTGTGGTAACCGCCGCCGTCCAGATGGAAGTACATGTCGCTCCACATCATGGGCTTCAGACCGAATTTGTCCGTGATATCCAGCACCCTGGTCAGATGCCGGCCGATGACGGCGCGGGGATCCTCATAGCCGAACCGGGCCAGATGCTCGCCCAACCCCACGCCGTAGGCCTCGTCCATGCCGATATGGATGCGCCGGGACCGGAAGGGGGCGCAGGCGGCGCGGACCATCTGCTCGATGAGCGCGTACGTCTCGTCGTCGTCCGCCAGCAGCACCTCGGCGTTGTCCCGCAGCCGGTGGAAGGCCGGCCAGTGCAATACCCGCTTCAGGTGGCCCAGCACCTGGATGCAGGGGCACAGCTCGACGCCGAACAGGGCCGCGTAGTCATCCAGCCCCTTCAGCTCCTCATAGGTGTAGCGGCCCCGCTTGTAGCCGAAAAACGGCTGTTCGGGCACCTCGTATGTGTCCTCGGTGTAGAGCATCCCCAGATTCAGGCCCATCAGGGCCATTTTCCGCAGGAACAGGCGCACGGCCTCGGGCTTCAGCACCCCGTTGCGGGAGCAGTCGAACATCACGCCCGCGGAGGAAAACCGGGGCTGTTCCCGGATGGAGCAGGGCGCCAGGGGGAGCGGGACGAGGCTCAGCGCCCGATAAAATTGGATGGGCTCGGCCCAGGTCAGGCGCACGCGCCCGCCGTCGCATTCCAGGGCCAGACAGTCGCCCCGGGAGCAGACGATCTCCGCGCCATCCTCCGCCGGGAGCATGTCCAGCTCCGGGGCCAGCTCTGCCAGCGCCTCCTGCCATCGGTCCGGCAGCTGGCCGGTCAGACGTATTTTTTGCATTTGTATCGCTCCTTAATATATCAAATATATGCGTATTTTCCGGGGCAGCCGAGGGCGGCCCGGATCTTCACATTTATATTATCAGGTAATAGGGCACGAAGGAAATATGAAAATAACGCTTCCCGAAAAATCGGCAGTTCCCACATGCCAGCGCGATACATTTTATGCAGTTTAACGGATAACCCAGGACAATAAAAAATAATTTTTGAACAAAAATTCGATTAATATATCCTTTTGATATTATTAAATGACTTTTAGTAACTATATATCAAAAGAGGCTAAGTGTATAATCAATTTATCGGCTGTTTTTGTACGTTTTGCAAAAAAGAGGGGGGAGTTTTTACGATGACAGAATTGGACGTAAAAAAACCGGAAGCGGCGGCGCCACCGGAAAAGAAAAAACGGCGCAGGTGGACCAAGGATGACACGGAGCTGAGCCTGCTGGCGCTGCCCACGTTCGTCTGGTACGCGCTGTTCTGCTACCTGCCCATGTTCGGCGTCATCATCGCTTTCAAGGACTACAAGATCACGCCGGGCGCGGGCTTCATCACCAGCCTGTTCAACAGCAAGTGGCTGGGCTTCGACAACTTCAAGTACTTCTTCGGCCTGCGGGACTTCCCGCAGATCCTGCGCAACACGATCCTTTATAATGTTGCGTTCATCATCCTGGACATCGCGCTGCCGGTCACGTTCGCGATCATGATCAGCAACATCTATTCCAAGCGCAAGTCCAAGACCTATCAGACCCTGATGTTCATGCCCCACTTCATGAGCTGGGTCGTGGTCACCTACTTCGTGTACGCGTTCCTCATCACGGACAAGGGCCTGCTCAACTCCCTGATCCGGGCCTTGGGCGGCTCGAACATCAACTGGTACGGCGAACCGAAATACTGGCCATACATCATCGTGATCATGCACATCTGGAAATCCATCGGCTACAGCATGGTGGTGTATCTGGCCAGCATCACAGGCATCGACTCCTCGCTGTACGAGGCGGCGGTGCTGGACGGGGCCAACAAGTTCCAGCAGGGCCGGTACATCACGCTGCCCTCCCTGCGGCCCATCATCATCATGATGTTCATCCTCGCGGTGGGCCACATCTTCTCCTCGGACTTTGGCCTGTTCTACCAGGTGTCCCGCGGCGCCAACCAGCCGCTGACGCCGATGGTGGCCACCTTTGACGTGAAGATTTACCAGATGCTGGTCAACGGCGCCACCAGCCTGGGCAAGACGGCGGCCGCCAGCCTGTTCCAGTCTGTGATCGGCTGCATCACCATCCTGATCGCCAACGCCATCGTGCGCAAGGTCGACCGGGCCAGCGCGCTGATCTGAGGAGGTGGGTCAAATGGCAAAGGAAAACAAATCCAAACTCAACGAGGGCGTGACCCGGCTCAACCGCATCAAGCCGGCCACCAACGCCGTTTTCAACATCTTCTTCCTGATCCTGGCGCTGGTGTGCTTCCTGCCCATCATCTTCATCTTCATCATCTCCATCACGGACAACAACGTGATCCGCCACGAGGGCTATCAGATCTACGTCACCGCGGAGACCTTCTCCGCCGACGCCTACAAATACCTCTGGGGCCAGCGGCAGACCATCCTGCACGCCCTGTGGGTGTCCGTTTACGTCACCGCCATCGGCACGGTGCTGGGCGTGGCGCTCACCGCTCTGATGGGCTATGTGCTCTCCCGGCGGGAGTATAAGCTCAACGGCTTCATGGCCATCGTGGTGTTCATCCCCATGATCTTCGGCGGCGGCATGGCGGCCTCCTACATGGTCAACACCCAGATCCTGCACCTGCGGGACACCATGTGGATCCTGATCCTGCCCCTGGCGGTGTCCAGCTTCAACGTGACCATCGCCCGAACGTTCTTCCGAACGACCATCCCGGACGAGGTCATCGAGTCGGCAAAGATCGACGGCGCCTCCCAGCTGACCATCTTCGCCCGGATCGTGCTGCCCATCTCCAAGCCGGTGCTGGCCACCATCGGGCTGTTTTTGGCCTTCGGCTACTGGAACGACTGGTTCCAGGCGCAGCTGTACATCAACAACGACAATCTGCGCTCCCTGCAGGCCATGCTGAACGCCATGCAGAACAACCTGGAATATCTGACCAAGAACCCCACCGCTATGCTGAGCTCGGCTACCGACCTGAAGAGGAACATGCCCCAGGAGAGCGTGCGTATGGCCATCGCCTTCGTGGTGGCCGTGCCCATCGCCTGCGTCTACCCCTTCTTCCAGAAGTACTTCATCTCCGGCCTGACGGTCGGCGCGGTGAAGGGCTGATGCTCCCATCCCCGTATTGCGGCGGCGCGTAACGCCGTTTCAATAAGACCCCCGAAAAAATTTATTTAGGAGGAAAACAAATGAAGAAGTTCCTGTCCATGCTTCTCGCGGTCGTGATGGTCGTCTCCATGTTCGCCGGCATCGGCGGCAGCGCCCTGGCCGACGAGGTCCCCGAGATCGTCTGGTACATGGTCGGCGGCGGCATGCCGTCCAACTATGACTCCTGGAAGGCAAAGGTCGACGCCTACCTGGAGGAGAAGATCGGTGTGCATCTGGATGTCCAGTGCGTCACCTGGGGCGACTGGGGCGATCGCCGCACCAACGTCGTCACCGTCAACGAGCCCTATGACATCATGTTCACCGACTCCGGCTCCTACATCAACGACGTGCATATGGGCGCTTTCGCTGATCTGACCGACCTGATCAAGGAGACTCCGGGCCTGACCGACCTGATCCCGGCCGCGTACCTGCAGGCCTGCGAGATCGACGGCAAGCTGTACGCTATCCCCGCCTATAAGGACTCCTCCATGACCCAGTTCTTCACCTGGACGTATGACATCGAGGACGAGGACGGCAACGTGGTGATGGAGTATGCCTCCGCCCATCCCGAGTACAAGGACGCCCACACCATCGCTGACATCGGCCCCATCCTGCGCGCCATCCATGAGGAGACCGGCGACGTGTTCCTGATGAACAAGGACGGCATCTCCGCCATCATCGGCAACAAGTACGACAACATCGGCACCGGCCTGCCCACCATCGGCATCAGCTATCGCTCCGGTGAAAACAAGATCGTCCCCGTCTTCGAGCAGGAGGACGTGATGGCCGACCTGCGTCTGATGCATGAGTACTTCAACGAGGGCCTCATCAACCAGGATGCCGCCACCGCCACCGAGGCCACCGGCATCTGCGCGCTGGGCGTTGCCCAGGGCTGGCCCACCGCCGGCGACACCGTCTGGGGTCCTGGCCGCGGCTGCCGTGTGGTCGTCAGCCAGTTCGAGGACACCGTTCTCTCCAACGACACCGTGCAAGGCTCCATGGCCTGCATCTCCGCTTCCTCCGAGCACCAGCTGGAGGCTCTGAAGCTCCTGGAGCTGGTCAACACCGACACCTGGCTGCGTGACGCTCTGGCCTATGGCGAAGAGGGCGTGAACTTCAAGTACGTGGAGGACAAGGACACCGGCGAGAAGGGCGTTTTCAAGCTGAACAACGACTGGACGCTGGCCGGCTACACCCAGGGCACCTTCTTCGACATGACCCTGGAGGCCTCCAAGTATGAGCCCGCCGAGGGCGAAGAGGCTCCCGCGGAAGATCTGTATGTCGTTCCCGAGAACTACTACGTGAACGAGGTCCAGGTCCAGAACGAGAACGCCATCCCCTCCCCGGCGCTGGGCTTCATCTTCGACTCCACCCCCGTGGCCGACCAGCTGGCCGCCTGCCAGGCTACCTTCGCTGAGTACAAGGGCCTGATCCAGACCGGCGCCGGCGACCCCGACGTGTATGTGCCCGAGATGATGGAGGCCATGCGTGCCGACGGCTTCGACGACATCCAGGCCGAGCTGCAGAGCCAGTTCGACGCTTGGCTGGCCGCGAAGTAAGCCGACTCTGCGTTTTGACAACGTGAAATAAGACCCGGTGGGGCCATTGCAGCCATTGGTTCGCAATGGCCCCATTGGCTGTCAAAACGGAGTTTTGACAGCCAATGATCAATGACGCCAAACCTTTTGCTCCGCGTCGTCGGGGCATCCTCTTGCGTTATAGTGACCGGTCGTGTATAATGGCCCCGCCCATGGGCCCTGTCCATTGGCCGTTGGTCAAACGGCCCGCGGACAGCACCCATGAAATGAACGGAGAGGTATCGCTATGTATTTCATCGATCAACGCGTCCAGGTCCTCTGCAACCAGCTGGAACGGCTGCGCTTTCTGGACAGCACCCCGCTGAACGACTGGCAGTATAAGCACGGGCAGTATTTCCATCCCGACGAGGCCGATAAAAACGGCCCGCCCTGGGAGGATTTCGACTGCGCCGCCATGCGCTGGTACGCCGACTACGCCGGCACGGACCAGTTCGAGGGAAAGTTCAAGGGCCACGGCGGCGACTTCCATGGCATCCCGGGGTCGCACTACTGGTTCCGAGGCCGGGTGACCATCCCGGAAAAGTATGACGGCCAGAGCGTGTGGCTGCGCATCAAGACCCAGATCGAGGAGTGGGACGACGGCAAGAACCCCCAGTTCCTCATCTTCATCGACGGCGAGCCCATCCAAGGCGCGGACATGAACCACCGGGAGGTGCTGCTGGACCGTCATGCCCAGGGCGGCCGGACCATGACCGTGGACGTGCAGGCGTACACCGGCACGCTCCACCGGGAGTTCTGCTTCGTGGCGGAGCTCTATACCCTGGACGAGGCCATCAACAGGCTCTACTGGGACCTGCAGGTGCCCCTGCAGGGCTTCGCCCGCATGGGCGCGGACAGCAAGGTCCGCATGGACATCCAGACCGTGCTGAACGACACCATCAACCTTCTGGACATGCGCCAGCCCTATTCGGAGGACTTCTACGCCTCCGTGGACGCCGCCCAGGCGCATATCGGCCGGGAGCTCTATGAGAAGATGGGCGGCCATGACGAGGTGATCGCCACCTGCATCGGCCACACCCACATCGACGTGGCCTGGTGGTGGACCGTGGCCCAGACCCGGGAGAAGGTGGTCCGCTCCTTCGCCACGGTGCTCAAGCTGATGGAGGAATACCCCAGCTATAAATTCATGTCCAGCCAGCCGGTGCTCTATTATTTCCTCAAGCAGCGCTATCCCGACCTGTACGAGCGGATCAAGGCCCGGGTGGCCGAGGGCCGCTGGGAGGTGGAGGGCGCCACCTGGCTGGAGATGGACACCAACCTGACCTCCGGGGAGAGCCTGGTGCGCCAGTTCCTCTACGGCAAGCGGTTTTTCCGGGAAGAGTTCGGCTACGACTGCAAGATCCTCTGGCTGCCGGATGTGTTCGGCTATTCCGGCGCCCTGCCCCAGATCATGAAAAAGGCCGGCGTGGAGTATTTCATGACCACCAAGCTGGCCTGGAACCAGATCAACAAGATCCCCAACGACACCTTCGTCTGGCGGGGCATCGACGGCTCCGAGGTACTGGCGCACCTGATCACCACCGTGGGCGTGGGCCAGGACCCCAAGACGAGCTTTTTCACCACCTATAACGGCTTCCTCCACCCCGACGCGCTCATGGGCGGCTGGGAGCGCTATCAGAACAAGGAGATCAACAACGACATCCTCGTCTCCTATGGCTACGGCGACGGCGGCGGCGGTCCCACCCGGCAGATGCTGGAGACGTCCCAGCGCATGGAGCGGGGCCTGCCCGGCATGCCGAAGGTCCGCCAGGAGACCGCCCGGGTCTATTTCGACGAGCTGGCGGCGCGGGTCCGGGGCAACCGGCGGCTGGAGCGCTGGGAGGGGGAGTTCTATTTCGAGTACCACCGGGGCACCTATACCTCCATGGCCCGCAACAAGCGGGGCAACCGCAAGAGCGAGCTGGCCATGATGGACATGGAGCTTCTGGGCGTGCTGTCCGGCGACTATCCGGCGGAGGCGGACCGGCGGCTGTGGCGGGACGTGATCCTGCTCAACCAGTTCCACGATATCCTGCCCGGCAGCTCCATCGGCGAGGTGTACGAAGTCACCAAAGCCGAGTACGAGGCCCTGCTGGCGGAGACCGGCGGCATCATCCGGGACCGGCTGGAAAAGCTGGCCGGGCCCGGCGAGGGCGTGACGGTGTTCAATACCCTGGGCTTTGCCCGGGACGACGCGGTGTGCCTGGGCGCGGTGAAGGCCGCCGCCCTCACGGACGGCGCGCGCGTCTATCCCGTCCAGCAGACGCCGGACGGCGCGGTGGCCTATCTGCGAGGCCTGCCCTCCAAGGGCTGGGTCACCCTGGCCCCGGCGGAGGCCCCCGCGGCGGAGAGCCCCTTCGTCCGGACGGACGAGCACCATCTGGAGACGCCGTTTTATCGGGTCGTTCTGGACCAGGCCGGCCACATCGCCTCCCTGTTCGACAAGGAATACGACCGGGAGCTGGCCATGCCCGGCAGGTCCCTCAACCAGCTTCGGCTGTTCGAGGACAAACCCATCTACTACGACAACTGGGACATCGACATGTTCTACACGGAGAAGAGCTGGCCGGTGGATGAGCTGGTCTCCCTGCGCTGGACCGAGGAGGGCCCCGTCCGGGCCACGGTGGAGCTGGAGTACCGGTGCAGCCGCAGCACCATCCGGCAAAAGGTGCGTTTCTATGCCGACACCCGCCGCATCGACTTCGAGACCTGGGCCGACTGGAAGGAGCACCAGCATCTGCTCAAGGCCGAGTTCCCCCTGGACATCCACACCGACGAGGCCACCTTCGAGGTGCAGTTCGGCAGCGTGACCCGGAAAGTGCATACCAACACCACCTGGGACAAGGCCCGCTTCGAGAGCTGCGCCCAGAAGTGGATGGACTATTCCGAGGGACATTACGGCGTGAGCCTTCTCAACGACTGCAAGTACGGCCATTCCGTCCTGGACGGCGTGGTGGCCCTGACGCTCATCAAGTGCGGCGTGGAGCCCAACCCCAACGCCGACGTGGAGGAACACCGCTTCACCTACGCCCTCTATCCCCACGGCGGCACCTGGCGGGACGCCGGCACGGTCCGGGAGGCGTACAAGCTCAACCTGCCCGCCTATGCGGTGGACCACGGCGCGCCCGGCGCCGGCTTCAGCTATACCTCCGTCAGCCCCGCCAGCGTCATCCTGGAGACGGTCAAGCAGGCCGAGGACGGCGACGGCGTCATCCTGCGGCTGTATGAGAGCGAGAACGCCCGCACCAAGACCGAGCTGACCGTGCCCGCCGGCATGACCCGCGCCTACAGCGTGGACCTGCTGGAGCAGATCGAGCAGGAGCTGCCCATCGCGGACGGCAAGCTGCGGTTCACCATGCGGCCCTTTGAGATCAGGTCGATCCTCCTTCGCTAAATTATAATAAGGAATAAGAAGAAGCGCCCCCTGCGCGATCATCTGCGCAGGGGGCGTCTTTTGCCGCTGTCAGGGCTCGTCCTTCGACTCGTCGGGGGTCTGGTCCGGTTCACCGGGGGACTGCTCCTGTTTCTCCAGCTGGAGCAGCACGGGCCGCAGCAGCATGCAGTCCAGATAGCACAGCCCCGCCAGGCCCACGATCAGCCATACCGCCAGCGTTTTCAGGAACGTCATCGGCATGAACCAGGCCAGCAGGAACGGCGCCGCGTTCATCGCCGTCATCGCCAGGGTGCGGGGCAGCTTCAGGATGGTCAGGATGCAGGCGTTGCGGCAATGCTCCATCAGCGAGTTCTCATACCGCACCAGCAGCGGGAACAAGTAGCCCGCCACCGCCAGCACCGCCAGCGCCAGCACGGCCACCACGCCCCGCAGCACCGCCAGGGCCGCGCCGGAGAGATAGATCTGTCCGATCAGCAGGTCGCAGCCGAAGCTGGCCGCCAGCAGCAGCATCGCCAGCCACGCGATCGTCGCCTGGCGGAAATTATCCCGAAAGGCCCGGAAAAAGGTCCGGAGGATGCCCGGCTCCCCGCCCAGGGAAAAGCCCTGCACCACCTTGAGCAGCCCGCAGAGAGACGCCCCCGCGGTCACCACGGGAAGGCAGCACACACAAAACAGGAAGTTCGCGATCATCAGGTCCCCGATCCGGCACAGCAGCTGGATGAAGGGATTGTCATAGTTGAGCAGAGATCTCATCATTACCTCCCCTGGCCTGGTTTTCGCGCCGCAGCTCCCCGGGCGAGACGCCGAAATAGGCCTTGAAATGGACGTAGAAGCGGTTTGGCTGGCTGTATCCCACCGTGCGGGCGATGACGGATATCTTCTCCTGGGTCCCGGCGAGCAGGCGCCGGGCCTGCTCCATGCGGCAGGCGGTCATGTACTCCGAGAGCTTCATGCCCGTGTCACGCAAAAAGACCCGGCCCAGGTATTTGCTGTTCATGTGCAGGCCCGCCGCGATGGAAGTGAGCGAGACGGGGGGGTGTTCCATCCCATTATGCGCCAGGAGCAGGATCTTGTTGGTCAGGCCGGACAGCCGCGCGCGGTCCACATGCAGGATGGGATCGACGCCGGCGTCCTCCGCGGGCGCGCCGGGCAGGACCCGATCCAAAAAGGCCGTCACCTCGCCGGCGTCCACGGGCGTGAGCAGAAAGTCGCTGGCGCCGGCGCGCATGGCCTGGAGGATGCGCTCCGTCCCGCCGCCGTCGGAGACGACGCAAAAGGCGGTCTCCAGCCCGGCGGAGCGAAGCAGCCGGATCAGCTCGTTGCCGGTCCGGTCTCCCAGCTGCCGGGCGACCAGCGCCGCGTGGGGGCGTATATCCAGGGCCAGGTCCACCGCCGCCTCAAAGCTGTCCGCCTCGGCGACGGTATCGGGGCCGGACCCTCCCTTGGGCAGGAGCGCGCGTATGCCGGCCCGGACCGCGGCGCTGCCGTCCGCGATGAGGAGCCTGTACATATCAGCGCACGTCCCAGACGGATCGGACCGTCCAGCAGGCAGCCAGCTCCTTCGCGGAGCGGTCCGTCCGGGCCATGACGCGATAGGGCTCCCGGTCCGTCAGGGCGAAGCCGTTGTCGCTGAGCACGCAGTCGAAGTCCGTGAAGTCCAGCGTGACGCCCCGGGCGAACACGTCCGAACGCACGTCGATGGCCACGCCCTCGGCCGTGTCGGTGAATTGGGCGGTGATATGAGGCTCGCGCCAGGCAAAGTGCTTGGGCGGGACGAGCAGCTCGGTCTGGCGCATGATGAACGCGCCGTCACCGTCATAAAGGTCCGCGCAGATGTAGGTCTCATAGAGGTCCGCCGCGTCCACCGGGCAGGAGAACACGTCCGGGGAGGACAGCGCCGCCGCCTGGACGTCGAAGCGATGCTCCTGCAGTACGGTGAAGTCGGACCGGCATACGGCCAGATGCACGCTGCCCCGGAAGGGCACCCGCGTCTCGTTGGCGATGTTCACGGTGAGGCGGTCCCCCTCCAGGAACAGGGCCATGGCCACGGGGGCGTAGAATTTTTTCGCCGCGTAATGCAGCAGCTTGTACCGGCCGAAATAGTCCACGCTGGACCAGCTGGCCACCGGCCAGCAGTCGTTGAACTGCCAGTAAACGGAGCCCATGCACCGGCCCCGGTTGCGGCGGAAGTGCTCTACGCCGTACTTGATGGCGTCGGCCTGCATCAGCTGGGAGGCGTAGACCAGCGCCTCGAAGCTGGTGGGGTAGAGATAGGTGTCCGCCAGATACCGGAGGATCTTGCCGTTGCCGCCCCGGCACTTCTGGTGGTTCTCCATGACCCGGGAGAAGCAGTTCATGTCCTGCTCTTCGCAGAAGCTGCGGACGGTCTTTATAGAGGGGAAGCTCTCGAAGCCGTACTCGGAGCAGAAGCGGAAGTCCAGTTCCCGGTAGGAGGTGAAGGGCAGCCCGCCGTGCCACACGGCCCAGTAATGGCTGTCGCCCCGGGCCGGGTCGCTGGTATCCTTGAAGCCGCCGCCCGCCGAGGGGCTGGAGGGCCAATAGAAGATGTCCGGCGCCACGCGCTGGCACATCTCGGGCAGCAGCCGCTCGTAGAGCTGGATGTAATCCTCCCGCACCAGCTGGCTCTCTCCCACGCCGGCCCACTCCAGCACGGCCACTTCCATCTCGTTGTTGCCGCACACCAGGCCCAGACTGGCGTGATGGCGCAGCCGGCGGAGGTTCTCCTCCGTCTCGGTCATGAACTCCCGTTCGAACTGTTCCGTCAGGCGCACGTTGGCGCAGGCGATCATGAAGTCCATCCAGACCAGGATGCCCTTCTCGTCGCACAGATCGAAGAAATGGTCGTCCGGGTAATACCCGCCGCCCCAGACGCGGAGGCAGTTGAAGTTGGCGTCCAGGCACCAGGTCATCATCTGGTCCAGGCGTTCGTCCGTCATGCGGCCCAGCAGGTTCTCCTGGGGCACATAGTTGGCGCCCATGGCAAAGACCTTGACCCCGTTGAGCACGAAGCAGAACTCGCTGCCCTTGCCGTCCGGGTCGGGCTGGGTGCTGACGGTCAGGGTCCGAAGGCCGATGCGCTTATGGTCCCTGTCAATGACGAGCCCGTCCCGGACCAGCTCCACGTCCAGATCGTAGAGGACCTGGTCCCCGTAGCCCCGGGCCCACCAGAGTTTGGGGTCCTCCACGGTGATGAGGCCCCGGCCGTCCTTCAGCTTGACCCGCTGGCCGTCCAGGCAGGCGTATACCTCGCACCCGGCGGCGTGGGCCGTCTCCACCGCCAGGACCACGTCCACGGCGTTTTCCCGGTGGCGCTGCCGGACGGCCACGTCCGTGATCCGGTCCGTGTCGTACCCCTCCAGAAGGACAGGCCGCCAGATGCCCATGTCGGGCAGTGTGGGGCCCCAGTCCCAGCCGGACATGTACAGCGCCTTGCGCAGATGGGCCGCGCCGGGGAGGGTGTCGCCGTCGTTGGTATAGAGATAGTGGCGGGCGTTCTGCTCCCGGAAATACCGCGTCGGCGAGGAGAATTCCAGCCGCAGCGTATTTTTGCCGGGCAGGAGCCGCCCCTTCACGTCGTACGTATAGGACCGGTGCATGTTCTTCACCTGGCCCAGGAACTCCCCGTTGAGGGTGATGGCGCAGATGGTGTCCAGCCCCCGGAAGGTCAGCTCCACATAGTCGTGGTCCAGCAGCGCCCCGTCCGCCTCGAATACGGCCTCAAAGGCGCAGTCCTTTTCCGCCAGCGTGCTCAGCACGCGCTCGTTGAGCCCATAGAAGGGGTCAGGGATCTTTTTGTTCTCATAGAGGACGCCATAAAAGGTACAGGGGGCCTGGCAGGCGAGCGGCTCCACGCCCTCGCAATACATGGTCCAGTCGCGGATGAACATACAAAACCCTCCCAATATGGCCGGAAGCGCCTCGCGGGCCCGGTCGGTATCTTTTGGTATAATAGCCGTATCACGGCTATTATAGCATGGAACGGCGGGCAAGGGCAACAATAGGGATAAAAAATCATCGCGCCGCGATCGGGGCCGGAGCGTCCGCGGTGCTACAAAAAGATTGATTTTTGCAAGGGATACATGTATAATCCCCTCCAGGCGGGCGTGATATGATGCCCGCGCTATTGCGGGCAGCGGGTGCCGCTGCAGAAGGGAGAATGAGCAAGATGAAAGTGGAACGAGTTCTGTCGTTCATCCTGGCACTGACGATGGTGCTGGGGTGCTGCGGCACGGCCTTTGCCGGGTCGGAGGACGCCGGTATCCTGGATTTCCTGCCGGAGACCAAGCCCTCGCCGGAGGACGACCTGTACGGCTATGTGAACTTTGACCGGCTGGGCGAGGTGGAGATCCCCACGGGCTACGCGGCCTGGGACGGCTTCACCGAGAACGATCTGGAGATCTCCGACGAGCTGAACGAGATCGTGGACGAGTGCGTGGCCAACGCCGGGACGTATGAAAAGGGGACCCCGGAGCAGAAGATCGCGGACCTGTACCTGTCCTATGTGGACGAGGACAGCCGCAACGCCACGGGGATCGAGCCGCTGCGCCCCTATCTGGACGCCATCGAGCAGGCCGGGACCGTTCAGGAATATGTGGAGGCGATCGCCTCCCTGTGCGGCGAGGTGGGCTTTTCGAGCCTGCTGTCCTTCGGCGTGGGAACGGACCTCTATGATTCCACCCACTATACCGCCTATGTGAGCCGGGCGGACCTGGGGCTGGGCAAGGAATACCTGGAGGACGAGAGCATGTCCCCCTATTGGGACCTCTATAAGACGTTCATCACGGAGCTGTTCGTGCTGTACGGCGTCCCCGAGGAGGAGGCCGCCGAAAAGACCGAGGCCGTGTTTGCCCTGCAGACGCAGCTGGCCGGCCCGTCGCTGTCCGAGGAGGATATGTACGATTATTCCAAGGCGTACCTGCCCATGAGCATGGACGAGGTGGCCGCGCTGCTGCCCACCGTCGACATGGCGCCGGTGATGGAGAAGTTCCAGATGAGCGGGGCGGAGCAGTTCCTGGTGGAGGACCAGGGCCAGCTGGAGGCCATCGGCCAGACGCTCACCGAGGAGAATCTGCCGGTGCTGAAGGACTTCTCCGTCGCCACGTTGCTCAAGGACATGTCCTCTTATGTGGGCATGGACTACCGGCAGGCGGCGCTGGACTACTCCGCGGCCATGAACGGCGTCACCCCCAGAGAGCTGGCGGAGTCGGCCAAGAGCGCGGTCCAGGCGGATCTGGAGTGGGATTTTGCCAAGATCTATGTGGAGAAGTATTTCCCCGAGGACAGCAAGCAGGAAGTGCTGGACATCGTCAACGAGATCCTGGACTGGTTCGCCGGGCGCATCGACGAGCTGGACTGGATGGGCGACGAGACCAAGGCGGCCGCCAAGAAGAAGCTGGACACCATGACCGTGAAGATCGGCTATCCCGACAGCTATGATTTCGTGGCCTATCTGGACGATGTGGAGTATGTATCCCCGGCGGACGGCGGGAGCCTCATCGAGAACCAGCTGAATCTGTTCCGGGCCAGCGCCGCTTACAGCAACAGCCTGCTGGGCGAGGAAGTGGACAAGACCGCCTGGGGCATGACGCCGCAGACCGTGAACGCCTACTATAACCCCTCCGCCAACGAGATCGTGTTCCCCGCGGGCATCATCCGGGGCGCGTTCTTCGATCCGGAGGCCAGCCGGGCGGCCCATCTGGGCGGCATCGGCGCGGTCATCGGCCATGAGCTGACCCACGCTTTCGACAGCTCCGGCGCCAACTTCGACGAGAACGGCAACCTGAACATGTGGTGGACCGAGGAGGACTATGCCAACTTTACGGCGCTGCAGCAGGACATCATCGACTATTACGACAATTACGAGGTGCTGGACGGCGTCACCGTCAACGGGAACCTGACCCTGACCGAGAACATCGCCGATCTGGGCGCCATGCACTGCGTGACAGAGCTGTGCGGGGACGACCCCGAGGCTCTGCAGGAGCTGTTCACCGCCTGGGCGCAGGTGTGGGCCATGAAGGAGTCCCAGGAGTATTTCGATTACCTGATCCGTTTGGACTCCCACTCCCCCAACTCCGTCCGGGTCAACGCGGTGGTGAGCGCCACCGACGCGTTCTATACGGCCTATGACGTCCAGGAGGGCGACGGCATGTACGTGGCCCCCGAGGCCCGCGTCGGCATTTGGTGATCGATCGCGCGAGCCGGATCGGACCGGCGGACCTTTCGCAGCGCGGAGGCCATCCCTGCATGGGGATGGCCTCTTTTTTGTTCGGCCCGGGCCGCAAAAGTCGCGATCGCGCATTGAAGATGGCGTGCTTTTGCGGTAAAATCAAAGCACAGCGATACCAGGACGTTATATACTATATGGATTCAAGTAAAGGAGGGCCGCGCTGCGCGGTCGGAACGGCTATGACATTTGATCACAACAGACTCAGGGACCCCGGCTATTTTGCCGAGAACCGCGCGGCGGCGCATTCGGACCATGCGGCCTATGCCAGCTTTGAGGAGCTGGCCTCGGGCGAGAGCGGCCTGCGCTTTTCGCTGAACGGCAGCTGGAAGTTCTTCCACGCCCTGAATGAGGCCCAGATCATCCCCGGCTTTGAGGCGGCGGGATATGACTGCCGGCCCTGGGCGGACATCGCCGTGCCCGCCCACATCCAGATGGAGGGCTACGGCGTGCCCCAGTACTGCAACGTCCAGTACCCCTGGGACGGCTGGCAGCAGACGGACTTCGGCCAGGTGCCGGAGGAATATAATCCCGTGGCCTGCTACGTGAAGTATTTCTACCTGCCGGAGCGGATGCGGGGCAAGCGGGTTTTCGTCTCCTTCCAGGGGGCGGAGAGCTGCGTGGCGGTGTGGCTGAACGGCCATTACATCGGCTATGCGGCCGACTCCTTCACCCCGTCGGAATTCGAGCTGACGGAGCACCTGGCCGAGGGGGAGAACAAGCTGGCCTGCCGGGTCTACCGCTGGAACGCGGGCAGCTGGGCGGAGGACCAGGACTTCTTCCGGTTCTCCGGACTGTTCCGGGAGGTGTATCTGTACGCCGTGCCCGCGGTCCATGTGCGGGACATCCGGATCAAGACCCTGCTGGACGACGATTATCGCGGCGCTTCGGTGGAGCTGTCCGCCCAAATGGAGGCGGCGGACGGCTGGATGCTGCGGCTTGCCTTGAAGGACGGTGCGTCGGTCATTGCCGAGGCGGAGCGCCGGGGCGAGGGGGACGCGCTGACGCTCACCCTGCCCGCCGGCGAGCCGGAGAAGTGGAGCGCGGAGTCGCCCAAGCTCTATTCGCTTTTCATCAGCGCGTTCACCCGGTCGGGGGAGCTGACGGAGGTGATCGAGCAGAAGGTGGGCTTCCGCCGCTTCGAGCTGAAGGACGGCATCATGTGCCTCAACGGCAGACGGATCGTCTTTAAGGGCGTGGACCGGCACGATTTCTGCGCCGAGACCGGACGGGCCGTCGCCCCGGACAAGATCCGCCGGGATCTGGTCACCATGAAGCGCAATAACATCAACGCCATCCGCACTAGCCACTATCCCAACAGCAGCGCGCTGTACGCGCTGTGCGACGAGCTGGGGCTGTACGTGATCGACGAGAACAACATGGAGACCCACGGGGCCTGGGACCGGGCGTCCCGCCTGGGCAAGGCCGTGGAGCTGGCCCTGCCCGGCGACCGGGCGGAGTGGCGGGACGTGCTGCTGGACCGGGTGAACAGCACCTACCAGCGGGACAAGAACCACCCCTGCGTGCTCATCTGGAGCCTGGGCAACGAGTCCTTCGGCGGTAGCGTGATCCATGAGATGAGCAAGCTCTTCCACCGCCTGGACGACACCCGCCTCGTCCACTACGAGGGCATCATCCACGACCGGCGGTATAACGATACCTCGGACATGGAGAGCCAGATGTACACCCCGGCGGCGGGCGTCCGGCAGTTTTTGTCCCAGCACCGGGACAAGCCCTTCATCCTGTGCGAGTATGCCCACTCCATGGGCAACTCCACCGGCGCGCTGCACAAATACACGGAGCTGGCCTATGAGCAGCCCCTGTACCAGGGCGGCTTCATCTGGGACTACATCGACCAGGCCATCCGCGTCAGGGACCGGTACGGGAACGCCGCCTACGCCTACGGCGGGGACCTGGACGACCGGCCCACGGATCATAACTTCAGCGGCAACGGCGTCGTATACGCCGACGGCGCCCCCTCGCCCAAGCTGCAGGAGGTCAAATACTGCTACCAGGACATTTTCGCCGAGGTGGGCAAAGATTCGGTGACGGTGAGAAACCGGAGCATGTTCACCCCCACCTCCGCCTATGACTGCGTCGTGACGCTGGCCCGGGACGGGGCGGTGCTCCGCCGGGCCGCGCTGGCGACCGACGTGCCGCCCCAGGGGGAGGCGGTCTATCCGCTGCCGTTCCCGGCCCAGACCCTGGGCGGGGAGTACGCCGTGACCGTGTCCTTCCGGCTGCGGGAGGACACGCTCTGGGCGGAGCGGGGCCACGAGGCGGCCTTTGGCCAGGGCGTGTATACGGTCCCGTCCGCGCCAAAAACGGAGCGGCGCCGGCCTCTGCGCGTGGTGCGGGGCGTGAACAATCTTGGCGTGCTGGGAGACGGGTTCGAGGCGCTCTTCTCCTATGCCGCCGGGGGCCTGGTCTCCTACCGCTTCGGCGGGAAGGAGATGCTCCGGACCATGCCCATGCCCAACTTCTGGCGGGCGCCCACCGACAACGACCGGGGCTGGGGCATGCCCCAGCGATGCGCCCAGTGGAAGATCGCGTCCTTGTATGCCTCCCAGCGGGGGGTGGAGCAGGACGCCGCCTCGACGGTGACGGAGGACGCCGACGGGTCCGTGTCGATCCGGTTCCGGTACGCCCTGCCCACCGCGCCGGCGGCACAGTGTGAGGTGACCTATACCGTCCGTCCCGACGGCCGGGTGGACGTGGCGCTGGACTGCGATGCGGCGGGACTACCCATCCTGCCGGAGTTCGGCATGATGCTCAAGCTGGACGCAGACTATGATCATGTGAGGTGGTACGGCCTGGGGCCCGAGGAGAATTACGCGGACCGCCGCCACGGCGCGCGGCTGGGCATCTGGGAAAAGGGCGTGCGGGAGAACGTGTCCCGCTACCTGGTGCCCCAGGAGTGCGGCAATGTGACCGGCGTGCGCTGGGCGGAGGTCACGGACTATAAGGGCCGGGGCCTGCGGTTCGAGGGCCAAGAGATGGAGTTTTCTGCCCTGCCCTACACCCCCCATGAGCTGGAGAACGCCGCCCACGGCTATGAGCTGCCGCCGGTGCACTATACGGTGGTCCGGGCGGCCCTGGCGCGGATGGGCGTGGCCGGGGACGACAGCTGGGGGGCCATGCCCCACCCGGAGTATATGCTCGACACGTCCAGGCCGCTTCAGTTCCGCTTCAGCTTCCGGGGGGTGATGTGAGATGGAGCTGCGGGAGAACACCGCGAAGCTCAAGGAATACCGGGCCAAGGCCAGGGCCCTGGTGGCGCAGATGACCTTGGAGGAGAAGATCTTCCAGATGCTCTACAACGCCCCGGCCATCCCCCGGCTGGGCATCCCGGCCTATAACTGGTGGAACGAGGCGCTGCACGGCGTGGCCCGGGCGGGGACGGCCACGGTGTTCCCCCAGGCCATCGGCCTGGCCGCCTCCTTTGACGAGGAGCTGATGGAGCGGGTGGGCGACGCCATCTCCACCGAGGCCCGGGCCAAGTTCAACGCCCAGCGGGCCCACGGCGACCGGGACATCTACAAGGGCCTGACCATGTGGTCGCCCAACATCAACATCTTCCGGGATCCCCGCTGGGGCCGGGGCCACGAGACCTACGGCGAGGACCCCTGGCTCACGGGCCGGATGGGCGTGGGCTTCGTGCGGGGCATGCAGGGCCACGATCCCAACTTCCTCAAGACGGCCGCCTGCGCCAAGCACTTCGCCGTCCACTCCGGGCCGGAGGCGCTGCGCCATGAGTTCGACGCCGCGGTGTCCAAAAAGGACCTCTTCGAGACCTATCTGCCCGCCTTCCAGGCCCTGGTGCAGGAGGCGGGGGTGGAGGCAGTGATGGGCGCCTATAACTGCGTCAACGGGGAGCCCTGCTGCGGCAGCAAGACGCTGCTGCGGGATATCCTCCGGGATCGGTGGGGCTTTGCCGGGCACGTGGTGTCCGACTGCTGGGCCGTGCAGGACTTCCACACGGGCCACCGGGTGACCGCCAACGCGGCGGAGTCGGCGGCGCTGGCGGTGTCCAACGGCTGCGACGTCAATTGCGGCGTCAGCTTTATGCACCTGCTGCCGGCGGTGCGCCAGGGCAAGGTGACCGAGGCGGCCATCGACGAGGCGTGTGTGCGGCTGTTCACCACCCGGATGAAGCTGGGACTTTTGGAGCCGGCGGGCGCGTCGCCCTATGACGCCATCTCCTATACGGCCGTGGACAGCCCCGCCATGCGGGAGCTGAACCTCCAGGCGGCGAAAAAGACGCTGGTGCTGCTGAAAAACGAGGGCGGCCTGCTGCCCCTGGACAAGTCCAAGCTCAAGACTGTGGCCGTCGTCGGCCCCAACGCCAACAACCGCCGGGCGCTGATCGGCAACTATGAGGGCACAGCCTCCCGGTACATCACGGTCCTGGAGGGTATCCAGGACTACCTGGGGGACGGCGTGCGGGTGCTGTACTCCGAGGGGTGCCATCTTTATAAGCCGAGCATGACCGGTCTGAGCCAGCCGGACGACCGGCGCGCGGAGGTGCAGGCCATCTGCGGCGAGAGCGATGTGGTGATCGTCTGTCTGGGCCTGGACCCCAGCCTGGAGGGCGAAGAGGGGGACGAGGGCAACGAGTTCGCCAGCGGCGACCGGGAGAGCCTGGATCTGCCCGGCATGCAGCAAACGCTGCTGGAGACGGTCTGCGCCAGCGGCAAGCCGATGGTGCTGGTCCTCCAGTCCGGCAGCGCCCTGGCCGTCAACTGGGCGGCGGAGCATGTGCCGGCGATCCTCCAGTGCTGGTATCCCGGCGCCCAGGGCGGCCGGGCCGTGGCGGAGACGCTCTTCGGCGAATGCTCCCCCGAGGGCAGGCTGCCCGTGACGTTCTACCGCTCTTTGGAGCAGCTGCCGCCCTTCACGGATTACGCCATGGCGGGGCGGACGTACCGCTATATGACGGAAGAGCCCCTCTATCCTTTCGGCTACGGGCTGTCCTACACCACCTTTGCGGTCACGGACGCGGCTGCGTCCGAGGACGCGGTCACGGAGCGGGGCGTGGACGTGCGCTGCACGGTGAAAAACACCGGCGGACGCGCCTCCGGGACGGCGGTGCAGGTGTACGTGAAGGCTGAGCGGCCCGGCACGCCCAACGCCCAGCTGAAGGGGCTGAAAAAACTGACCCTGGCGCCGGGCGAGGCGGCGGAGGTGACCATCCACCTCCCGGCGTCTGCTTTTTCCCTGTGCGATGAAAACGGCGACCGGCAGGTGGGAGCGGGACGCTACAGCGTGTTCGTCGGCCTCTCCCAGCCGGACAGCCGCAGCCGCGCGCTGACGGGCTGCGCGCCGGAGCGCGTCCAGCTGCGGTGCGAGCGTCCGTTTTCCCTGTAGAGACTCAGCGGGGGGGGGGAGTCCCCATCCAACAGAAAAAAGGACCGGAAGATCCGGTCCTTTTTCTGTTGGGAAAGCGGGTGTTATTTGAAGAATCCGCCGATCAGGTCACTGACGATGTTGCCGGCGAATTGGCCGGCGGCGTTGCGGACGGTCTTGCTGGAATTGCCCAGCAGGCCGCGGGTGATGTTTTTGGTCAGCTGGCGGCCCATGCTCTTGGCGGTGTTGCGGCTGGCCTTGATGAGACTCTGCTCCATCTTGGTGCGGCCGTATTTGTCCCGGCCCTCGGCCTTATACTGGGCCTGGAGCGCCTTTTCCTCGGCCCGGCGCTCCCGTTCCTCCTCCCGGGCGGCCCGTTCGGCGGCCTTCTGTTCGGCGAGGGCGGCCTTCTCCGCGGCTTTTTGCTCGGCCTCGGCCTGCTTTTCCGCCTCGATCTCCGCCTGCTGGGCGGCCTGGGCCTGGGCCTGCTCGGTCAGGATCTCATAGGCGGAGCGGTCGTCCACGGCCTGGCTGTATTTGCCGTAAAGGGCGTCATTGACCACCAGCATGGCCCTGGCGGCGGCGTCCAAGGCGTTCAGAGAGCTCTGGGGCGGGCAGATGGTGGCCTGCTCCACGACGCCGGGCACGCCGTCGGCGTCCAGCATGGACACTAGCGCCACGCCTGTGCCCATGGCGCCGATGGCGTCCTCGGTCTTGAACTTGGGGTTGGGCCGGAAGCTCTGGGCGGCGGCCCGGACGGCTTTCTGCTCCGCGGGGGTATAGGCCCGCAGGGCGTGCTGGATGCGGTTGTTGAGCTGGGCCAGCACCTCGTCGGGGATGTCGGAGGGGGTCTGGGTGATGAAGAAGATGCCCACGCCCTTGCTGCGGATGAGCTTGACCACCTGGACCACCTTGTCCACCAGGGCCTTGGGGGCGCCGGAGAAGAGCAGGTGGGCCTCGTCGAAGAAGAACACCAGCTTGGGCTTGTCCTGGTCGCCCACCTCCGGCAGGCTCTCGAACAGCTCCGACAGCATCCACAGCATGAATGTGGCGTACAGCAGCGGCCGCTGGGCAAGCTCCACGCAGTGCAGGATGTTCACCGTGCCCCGGCCGTCGGCGGCCTGGGTCAGCCAGTCGGCGATCTCCAGGTCCGGCTCGCCGAAGAAATCCGCGGCCCCGTCGTTCTCCAAGGCCAGCAGCGCCCGCTGGATGGCGCCCACGCTCTGGCTGGAGACGTTGCCGTAGGTGTTGACGAAATCGGCCCGATGCTCCCCCAGCCAGGCCAGCATGGCCCGCAGGTCCTTCAGGTCGATCAGCTCCCAGCCGTTGTCGTCGGCCACCCGGAAGGCGATGTTCAGCACGCCCTCCTGGGCGTCGGTCAGGTCCAGCAGCCGGCTGAGCAGCACCGGCCCCACGTCGGTGACCGTGGCCCGGACGGGGATGCCGCCCTTGCCGAACACGTCCCAGAACCGGCAGGGATACCCGCCGTACCGGACGGCGGCCGGGTCCACGCCCACGGCCTGGAGCCGCTCTTGCATCTTTTCGCTGTCCGCGCCCGCCAGGGCGGTGCCGGACACGTCGCCCTTGATGTCCGCCAGGAACACGGGCACGCCCATGTCGGAAAAGCCCTCGGCCAGCACCTTCAGGGTGACGGTCTTGCCGGTGCCGGTGGCGCCGGCGATGAGGCCGTGGCGGTTGGCCATGCCCGGCAGCAGATATACGGGATCTTCACCTTTTCCTATGAGGATCTTGTTGTCTTGCAGCATAACGGGTCCCCCTACGATTCGTTTTTTCAATCATACCATATCGGACGAAAAAAGAAAAGGCCAGGAGGGAAGCGCTCCATAAAGAGATCGCCTCGCCCCCGGCCGTTCTCTCACGCCGCGCCGCCCAGCACTCGCAGCCAGTTGCCCCAAAAGATGTCCTCCAGAAGCTCCCGGCCGTAGCCCCGGGACGCCAGGGCGTCCCACAGCTGCGGCAGGTCCTGCACGCCCTTCCAGCCGGCGAAGGGCCCGCACCCGTCCCAGTCGCCCCCCAGGGCCACGGTCTTTTCCCCGCCCAGCTCCAGAAAATGCTCGATGTGGCGCACCCCGTCCTCCAGAGAACAGGCCCCGCCGATGAACTCGTCGCACACGTTGAAGCCAACCGCGCCGCCGCTCGCCCGGATGGCGCGGAACATGTCGTCCGTCAGGTTCCGTGGGTGGCCGCACAGGGCCCGGGCGTTGGAATGGGAGGCCGCAATGGGCCCCAGGCCCATCTCCGCCAGGTCCCAGAAGCCCGGGTCGGACAGGTGGGACACATCCATCAAAATGCCCAGCCGGGCCGCCTCCCGTGCAAAAGCCCGGCCCCGGTCGGTGAGCCCCCTGTCCGCGTCCTCCACGTTGGAGCCGGACAGGGCGTTTTTGTAGTTCCAGGTGATATTGATGAGCTTCACGCCCCAGGCGGCGGCCGTCTCCAGCCTTTCCGGGTCGCAGCCCAAGAGCTCCGCCCCCTCGACGCTGAGCAGCGCGGCCACCTTGCCGGCGGCGTTCGCCCCGGCGATGTCCGCCCCCGTGCGGCACTGGATGGCCAGGTCGGCGCTTTTTGCCAGCTCCGCGCAAAACACCTCGCGCTGCTTCCGGCACTCGTCCCAGAGCGTCCCCTCCGGAAACCCGGCGGCGGGGGCGAAGATGGCGAACACCTGGGCCGCCTTTTGAAACCGGCCCAGCCGGACAAGGTCCAGCTGGCCCCTGCTCTCCCGCAGGGACCAGCCCTGATGGGCGCACCTGCTGACGGTGTCGCAGTGTGCGTCAAAATAGGGGATGGCCCCCGGCGCCGTGTGTTTCATGCTCTCGCCCTCCCGCGCAGATGCTCTTTCCAGCAGTATATGCCCGGCGGCGGCCGCTGTCAACCGGCGGCGGGAGGGGAACGATTGGTGGATGGATTCCAAAAAATTGGAAAAGATTTGTGTAAATTTTCTGTGTAAGGAAAATAACAAAGCCCTTCCATTTAGTGGGAGCCTTTGTTATAATGCACATAGAAGATCATCACGCTCGTGCTGCGATATAGACGAAACAGGACAAAAAAACATGCCAACCAGGCAGGGGGTAATGTATGATTTCACACGGGAAAGAGATCAAAGTCTTCTCCGGGAACGCCAATCGGCCGCTGGCGCAGGGGATCTGCGACAATCTGAACATCTCGCTGGGCGACGCCGTCTGCACCCGCTTTGCGGACGGGGAGTGCTCCGTATCGGTATACGAGCCGGTACGCGGCGCGGATGTGTTTCTGGTCCAGTCCACCTGCGGACCGGTCAACGACAACCTGATGGAGCTGCTGGTCATGATCGACGCCATGCGCCGGGCCTCCGCCGGACGCATCACGGCGGTGATGCCCTATTTCGGCTACGCCCGTCAGGACCGGAAAGCCAAGAGCCGCGATCCCATCTCCGCGAAGCTGGTCGCCAACCTGATCACCGGGGCCGGGGCCGACCGGGTCCTGACCATGGACCTGCACGCCCCCCAGATCCAGGGCTTTTTCGACATCGCCGTGGACAACCTGGCCGGCGGCCCCCTGTTCGCCAACCACTATAAAAAGCGCTTCGATCTCTCCAAGGGGGACTTCATGGTGGTCTCCCCGGACGTGGGCAGCGTGGCCCGCGCCCGCACCTTCGCCATGAAGCTGGGCCTGGACCTGGCCATCGTGGACAAGCGCCGGGAGAGAGCCAACCAGTCCGAGGTCATGAACATCATCGGCAACGTGGAGGGCAAGAACGTCCTCATCCTGGACGATATGGTGGATACCGCCGGCTCCCTGGTGGGGGCGGCCAAGGCCATCAAGCACATAGGCGGCGCCAATAAGGTCTATGCCTGCGCCAGCCACGGGATCCTGTCCGGTCCCGCCCTGGAGCGCATCGAGGCCAGCGACCTGGAGGAGCTGCTGCTGTTCGACACCATCCCCTATCCCGAGGGGAAGCCCCAGGTGGAGAAGATCCGGTATCTCTCCGCGGCGCCCATCTTCGCCGCGTCCATCCACCGCATCTATGAGGACGAGTCTTTGGCGTCCCTGTTCGACTGATGTTCGGCAGGAGCGGCCCGGTCCAATGGCTGGCGGTGTTTTTGGGCAACCCCGGCCCCCGGTATAACGGCACCCGCCACAATGCCGGCTTTCTGGCGGCGGACGCCCTGGCAAAGGAACAGGGCCTGAAGGTGGACCGGCTGCGGTTCCGGGCGCTGACGGGCCGGCTGGACCTGGACGGGGTCGGGGTGCTGGTGATGAAGCCCCAGACCTATATGAACGAGTCCGGCCAGGCCGTGGGCCAGGCGGCGCGGTTTTATAAGCTGCCGCCGGAGCGCGTGCTGGTGGTCTCGGACGACATCAACCTCCCCTGCGGCCGTCTGCGGGTGCGCCCGAAGGGCTCCGCCGGGGGCCACAACGGCCTGAAAAGCGTCATCGCTCATCTGGGCAGCGAGGATTTCCCCCGCATCCGCATCGGCGTGGGGGCCCCGCCCCATGGCGGCGACGAGCAGATCGACTGGGTGCTGGGCGTGCCGAAAAACGCCGACTGGGACGCGTTCGACGGCGCGTGCAAGCGGGCCGCCAAGGCCGTGGAGACCTATATCCTATCGGGCCCGGAGCGGGCCATGGAGCTGTATAACGGGCAGCCGTGAGCTTTCTGCGGCGGCCGCTGATCCTGTATCCCAAGCGCTTCGGCGGAGCGCAATTGATATATAAGGAGGCTCGTCAGTGAAAAAAGAATGCATTGCCATGCTTCTCGCGGGCGGCCAGGGCTCCCGGCTGTACGCTCTGACCGCGGACGTGGCAAAGCCAAATCTGCCCTTCGGGGGCAAGTACCGCATCATTGATTTCCCCCTGTCCAACTGTGCCAACTCCGGCATCGACACCGTGGGCGTGCTGACCCAGTACCGGCCCATGAAGCTCAACGCCTATCTGGGCACCGGCCAGCCCTGGGACCTGAGCGCGGACGACGGCGGCGTGTTCATCCTGCCGCCCTATATGTCCGCGGGAGAGAAGGGGAACTGGTTCTCCGGCACGGCCAACGCCATCTACCAGAACCTGGACTTCATCGACATGCGCGACCCGGAATATGTGCTGATCCTGTCCGGCGATCATATCTATAAGATGGATTACGCCGACATGCTCCGGGAGCACAAGGAAAAAGGCGCCGCCTGCACCATCGCGGTCATCCAGGTCAGCATGGCCGAGGCCAAGCGCTTCGGCATCATGAACGTGGGCGAGGACGGCTACATCAACGAGTTCGAGGAGAAGCCCGCCCATCCCAAGAGCGACCTGGCCTCCATGGGCATCTACATCTTCACCTGGAAGAAGCTGCGGCAGGCGCTCGTGGAGGACGAGGCCGATCCCAACAGCCAGCGGGACTTCGGCAAGAACATCATCCCCCGGCTCCTGAACGGCGGGGAGAAGATCTGGCCCTACCGCTTCCAGGGCTATTGGCGCGACGTGGGCACCATCACCAGCCTCTGGGACGCCAACATGGATATGCTGTCCCCGGAGCTGATCGACCTCTATGACAGCAGCTGGCCCATCATGAGCCGCAGCCCCATCCGGCCGCCCCATGTGGTGGGACCGGAAGCGGACGTGCGCCACAGCATCGTGACCGAGGGCTGCGTGGTGGACGGATCGGTCTTTAACAGCGTGCTGTCCAACCAGGTGACGGTGGAAAAGGGCGCCCATGTGGAATACAGCGTCCTGATGCCCGGCGCCTATGTGGAGGCCGGCGCGGAGGTGCGCTTCGCCATTCTGGGCGAGAACGTCCGGGTGTGCAAGGGCGCCCATGTGGGCACGGAGCCGGACGGGACGGATAGCTGGGGCGTAGCGACCTGCGGCCCGGATGTGACTGTTGGCCCCGGCGCGATGGTCGCGCCCGGCGCCATGCTCTATGATGATTTGGTGGCGACATGAGAAACGATCTGCACGGAATTATTTATACGCTCCACTCCGAGCTTGCGCTGCGGGAGCTCGTAGAGCACAGGAACAGCGCTTCCATCCCCTTCGGCGGGCGGTATCGCCTGATCGACTTTGCCCTGTCCATGATGGTCAACGCCGGCATCCATGATGTGGGCGTGATCATGGAGCGGGACTACCAGAGCCTGTTGGACCACCTGTCCAACGGCGCCGACTGGGGCCTGGCCCGCCACCGCGGCGGCCTGCGCCTGCTGCCGCCATTCGGGCTGCGGGAGGCCCATTCCGGCCACTTCAACGGCTGCATGGAGGCCCTGCGCTCCGTCAGCTCTTACATCCGCGATATCCCCCAGGAGAATGTGGTGCTGTGCGCCGCCGACTGGGTGGGCAACATCGACCTGGACAAGGCGGTGGATGTGCATATGCGGACCGGCGCGGATATCACCGCCGTCTGCTCCGAGGGCTTCGGCCCCTTCCCCCATCACCGGCTGGTGCCGGATGGGGACGGCTTTGCCCGGACGCTGCTGTTTTCCGAGGGCGGCCCCGGACCGGGCCTGTTCTCCCGGGAGATCTACATCCTCAAGCGGGACTTCCTGCTGGAGCTGATGGACTATTGTTCCGACGCGGTCCACAACCACTTCCACCGGGATGCCCTGGCCAACTATCTGGCCAAGGGCGGCAAGATCGCCGTTTATGAGCACAACCGGTATGCCCGGCGCATCACCAGCGTCCAGGACTATTTTGACGCGAGCATGGAGCTGTTCCAGCCCGAGATGATGGCGGAGCTGTTCCCCGCGGACGGGCTGCCCATCCGGACCAAGGAGCGGGCCGAGGTCAGCACCTATTACAGCGACGCGGCCAAGGTCCGGTCCTCCCTGGTGGCCGACGGCTGCTATGTGGAGGGCGAGCTGGATCACTGCATCCTTTTCCGCGGCGTCCGGGTGGAAAAGGGCGCGAAGCTGAAAAACTGCATCATCATGCAGGACACCGTCATCAAGGAGAATGCCAGCCTCAACAGCGTCATCTCCGACAAGGACTGCGTTGTCACGGAGGGCTGTGTCCTGTCCGGGACGAACCGGCTGCCTTTGGTGATCCCCAAAGGGGAGCACGTATAATAGCGGCAAAGCCGCTATTATACAAACCGCGACGGGTCTTTTTGCGTCATGCGTCGTCGGACGGCTTGGAAATACACAAAGTATTCCCTGCGCCGTCCTTCTCGCCTGACGCAAAAATCCCTCGCCGCGGGGCGGGTCACTTCCCGCCATGCGTCGCCTGACGGAAAGACCCCTCGCCGCCGGGCGCGTCATCCAATGAATTTTTGCCCCCGCCCTGCGGGAGTACCCGCCGGACGGGGGCAAGACTTGTCATTTTAACTTGCAATCTTATCTTCATAAGGAGATTTTTATATATGTCAGAGATCACGCGTGATGAGCTGCACGCAGCCATCGAGGACAAACTGTGCGCCCATTTCGGCACTACCGGCACCAGCGCCACCGACGAACAGGTCTTTCTGGCCTCCGCCCAGGTGATCCGGGAGATCATGAGCCGGGTCATCGCCTTCCAGCGGGAGAAAAAGCCGGAAAAACAGGTCCACTACCTGTCCATGGAGTATCTGCTGGGCCGGAGCCTGATGAAGAACGCCTATAACCTGGGCATTGGCAGGGAGCTGGTGGGCGCCCTGGAGGACATGGGCCGCTCCGCGGCGGACATCTTTGAGATGGAGCCGGACGCGGGGCTGGGCAACGGCGGCCTGGGACGGCTCGCCGCCTGCTACTCTGACAGCATGGCCACGCTGGACATCCCCGCGTCCGGGTATTCGCTGTGCTATGAGCTGGGCCTGTTCAAGCAGGTGATGAAGGACGGCGTCCAGACGGAGACAGCGGACAGCTGGCCCCTCGGCGCCATCGGCTGGCTCATCCCCCGGGAGGAGGACACCTGCGAGGTGCGCTTCGGCGGCCGCGTGGAGGAGGTCTGGGACCACACCGGCGTGTGCCGGACCCACCTGAAGGACTATACAAGCGTTCTGGCCGTGCCCCGGGACATGCTGATCGCGGGCTATGGGGCGCGCCGGGTGAACACCCTGCGGCTGTGGGAGGCCCGGAGCAACCAGGACCTGGACATGTACCTCTTCTCCGGCGGCAAATACGTGGAGGCCATGGAGAAGCGCACCATGGCCGAGGTCATCACCAAGGTGCTCTATCCCGCCGACGACCATATGCAGGGCAAGGAGCTGCGGCTCAAGCAACAGTACTTCTTCGTCTCCGCCACGGCCCAGGACCTGGTGAAGAAGCACCGCCGGGACTGGGGCGACGTGCGCTCGTTCCCGGACCACCACGTGATCCAGATCAACGACACCCATCCCACCCTCATCATCCCCGAACTGATGCGCATCTTCATGGACGAGGACGGCCTGGGCTGGGACGAGGCGCTGGACTGCGTGCGCCGGACGGTGGCCTACACCAACCACACGGTCCTCTCCGAGGCGCTGGAAAAGTGGCCCCAGGGGCTCATCGAGTCGCTGATGCCCCGTGTCTGGCAGATCATCCGGGAGCTGAACATCCGCTGGACCAAGCGTCTGAACGGCTGGTTCCCCGACGATCAAAAGAAGGTGGAGTATAACCTGATCCTCTCCGGCGGCCAGGTCCACATGGCGAACCTGTGCCAGGCGGTGTGCTATATGATCAACGGCGTGTCCGCCCTGCACGGGCAGATCCTCAAGACCCGGCTTTTCAAGGATGTGTGCTCCGTGCGCCCGGAGCGGTACACCTTCGTCACCAACGGCATCGACCACCGCCGCTGGCTGGACCAGATCAATCCGGACCTGTCCGGCCTGGTACGGGACCTGATCGGCGACGGCTTCATCCGCCATCCCGAGGAACTGGCGAAGCTGCGCCAGTTCGAACAGGACGAGACAGTGCTGGGCATGCTGAACGTGATCAAGGCCCGGAACAAGGACCGGCTGGCCTCCTGGCTGAAGCGGGATCAGGACGTGATCCTGGACCCGGCCGGCGTGCTGGACGTGCAGGTCAAGCGGCTGCACGAGTATAAGCGCCAGCTGCTGGCCGCCATGCTCATCACCAGCCTGCAGCAGCGCATCCACGCCGACCCCAACGCGCCCTTCCTGCCCAGGACGTTCCTGTTCGGCGCCAAGGCCGCCGGCAGCTATGTGACCGCCAAGCGGATCATCGAGCTGATCAACTCCCTGTCCCGGGACATCGCCGCGGACCCGCTGTGCAAGGGCAAGCTGCAGGTGATCTTCGCCGCCAACTACCGGGTGTCCATGGCCGAACAGCTGATGCCCGCGGCCCAGGTCTCCGAGCAGATCTCCACCGCCGGCAAGGAGGCCAGCGGCACCGGCAACATGAAGCTGATGATGAACGGCGCCATCACCATCGGCACCCTGGACGGGGCCAACGTGGAGATGCACGAGCGGCTTGGGGACGAGAACATGTTCCTGTTCGGCCTGCGGGCGGAGCAGGTGGAGGCCCTGCGGCCCGCCTATCAGCCCCAGACCTACTATGATTCCGACCCGGTGACCAAGGCGGTGCTGGACCGGTTCCGCTCCGGCTTTGCCGACGGCAAGAGCTATGCCGACCTGGTGAACGGCCTGCTGTACGGCGGCGACCCGTATATGCTGCTGGCCGACTTTGCCGACTACCGCCGGGCCCATGACGAGCTCTACAAGCTCATGGCCGACCCCGTCGCCAGCGCCCGGATGAGCCTGGTGAACATCGCCGAGTCCGGCGTGTTCGCCGCGGACCGGGCCGTGGCAGAGTACGCCAAGAACATCTGGAAAATTTGAGACACAGCATGGGCGCGGCGAGGGCCGCGCCCATTTCGCTGCCGCCCCCTTGACAGGGCGGAGATGGGATGATATATTGTTAGAGGAAATACATCGTCTGATAATGTACTATCGAAAAAGGAGTTGATTTTGCCTTGAAAGTACAGGAGAGCGCCTTTATCGCGGAAAAGCGGCCGCTGCTGGAAAAGCTGCGGGACGCGCTGTGCGCGGAATTCGAATATGCCTCCGTCCTGGCGGAGGACACCGTGGGCCGGGACTACCGAGTGAGCCGCCACAGCGTCAGCGTGGGCGAGGGCGACAACGTGCGGGGCTTCGTGGTGAAGGCCCTGGACGGCGGCCGTTACGCGGAGTATTCCTTCAGCGAGCTGGAGGAGGCGTCCGTCCCCGGCGTCGTCGCGGCGGTGCGGGAGCTGCTGGCCTCCGATGTGCGGCCGGCGGGTCTCGCGGCCAACGCCTACGCCCCGCCGGTGTCGGAGCCCACCGTGTTCTCCGGCGCAACGGACTACGAGATCGACCCGGAGGACTTCAGCGACGGGGATATCATCGACCGGCTCACCGCCCTGCGGGACAAGGGCCTCGGCATGGACAAGACGGTGCTGGACTTCATCGCCTGGACGGCCTGGCAGCGGTATACCAAGCTGTTCCTGTCCCGGGAGAAGGATATGACCCAGAGCGTGATGTACCTCACCGGCGGCGTGGTGGCCGCCGCCATGAAGGGCCAGGAGGTGAAGCAGGCGTACCTGCCCTGCTCCGGCCTGGGCGGCATGGAGCTGCTGGCGAAGATGGAGGAGAACGTGGCCCCCTGCGTGCAGACCGCGCTGGACCTGCTCCACAGCGAACCGATGATCCCTGGCGAGTACGAGTGCATCTGCAGTCCGGAGACCACCGGCATGATCGTCCATGAGGCCTTCGGCCACGGAGTGGAAATGGACATGTTCGTCAAGGACCGGGCCCAGGCGCCCCAGTTCATCGGCAAGTATGTGGCCTCGCCCCTGGTGACCATGCACGACGGGGCCAGCTCCGCGGCCCAGACCGCCACCTATTTCTTCGACGACGAGGGCACCCTGGCCCACGACACCGTCATCATCGACAAGGGCGTCCTCAAGACCGGCATCAGCGACCTGCAGTCCGCCCTGACCCTGGGCACCGAGCCCACCGGCAACGGCCGGCGGGAGAGCTTCGCCCGCAAGGCGTACACCCGCATGACCAACACCTGGTTCGAGCCGGGGCATGACAAGCTGGAGGACATGATCGCCTCTGTGAAATACGGCATGTACCTGGAGTGCCCCTCCAGCGGCATGGAGGACCCCAAGAACTGGGGCATCCAGTGCATGGTGAACATCGCCCGGGAGATCAGGGACGGCAAGCTCACCGGCCGCATCTTCTCCCCGGTGGTGCTCACCGGCTATGTGCCGGACCTTTTGAAGTCCATCACCGCCATGTCGGAGGCTGCGGAGCTTTCCGGCACCGGCTTCTGCGGCAAGGGCCACAAGGAGTGGGTGAAGGTCTCCGACGGCGGGCCCTATATCAAGGCCACCATCCGGCTGGGTTAAGGAGGGAGCGCGTATGGAAACGATCATTTCCGCCCTGCGTGCGCTGGGCGTAGAGCAGTACGTCATCACGGAGAGGCACACCGACTCGCTGGAGTGCTTCTATGTGAAAAAGAACCTGGACCTGACCCGCCGGGCGGATACCACCGTGCGCACGGTGCAGGTGTTCCGCCCCTTCGAGAAGGACGGGGCGAAGATGCTGGGCGATTCGGAGGCGACGGTCCGTCCCGGCATGTCAGCCGAAGAGGTCCGCGGGGCCATCGAGCGGGCCTGGTACGCGGCCCAGTTCGTGTCCAACCCCTGGTACCCCCTGCCCGCCGGGGTCAAGGAGCCCCCGAAGCCCGACGAGGGCGGCTTCGCGGGAAAGCCTCTGGCGGAGAGCATGAAGACCATGACCCAGGCGCTGTTCGCCGCGGATACCGAGGCGGACGTGTTCCTCAACTCCGCGGAGGTGTTCATGCGCCGGAACGAGACGCGCATCGTCACGTCCCAGGGCGCGGACGTGGCCTGGGAGCGGTATGACGTCTGGGGCGAATATGTCTGCCAGTGCCCCGCGCCCCAGGATGTGGAGACCTATCACCAGTTCAATTACCGCCAGCCCGAAACGGAGGCGCTCACCGCCGACGTGGCCCACGCCCTGGGCCTGACGCGGGCCAGGGCCCAGGCGACGACTGCGCCTAAGACCGGGACCTATGATCTTGTCCTGGACCGGGAGCAGATGCGCGAGCTTCTCGGCTACTATGTGGGCCGCTCCGGCTCGGCCATGATCTATCAGAAATACTCCCCCTTCAAGCTGGGGGACAATGTCCAGGGGGACGGTGTCACCGGCGATAAGCTGACCGTGACCTTGGCGGCTACGGAGCCCTATACGGATTTTGGCGTGCCCATGGCCGACCGGCCGCTGGTGGAGCAGGGCGTACTGCGCACCATCCACGGCGGGCCGCGCTTTGCCCACTACCTGGGCGTGGAGCCCACCGGCAATTACCGCGCCGTGTCCGTCCCCGTGGGGGACACGCCGCTTAAGGAGCTGCTGGCGGGGCAGTGCCTGCATGTGGCGGCCTTCTCCGACTTCCAGATGGACCCGCTCAGCGGCCACTTCGGCGGGGAGATCCGCCTGGGCTTCCTCTATGAGAACGGCACGGTGACCCCGGTCACCGGCGGCTCCGTCAACGGCAGCATCCTGGACGGGCAGGGACATATGACCTTCTCCGCCGAGCGGTACCGCAGCGCCCGGTACGACGGCCCCCTGGCCGTGCGCATCCAGGGCGTGGCCGTCGCCGGGCAGTAACGGGCGCTCAGCCACAGAGAGCAAAAAAGAGGTATCGCCGGGAGGGCGATACCTCTTTTCCGTCTGTTGGGCGTTTCATTATCCCGGCAGCGCCAGGGCGTGGCCCTGGAAGGTGACGGCGGTCACCTCGTCCAGGTCGATGGGCACGGCGAAGGCGATGTCCAGCACCCGGGCCTGCAGGGCCTCGTTCCAGGTGCCGTTGGAGGCGGCGATCTGGGCCGTGCCGCCGCCGGCCAGCTCCACCGTCAGGTCATGGCCCAGATCGGGGCCGGCCTGGGGGTCCTCGCCGTCGTAGGTGTAGGTGATCACCGCGCCGGTGGAATACAGCCGCAGGCTGGTGACCGTCACGTCCACGTCCTCATACCAGGTCTCCACGGGCACCTCCACCGGGCTCCCGTCGGGGGCGGGCGTAGTGGGGTCCTTGGCGGGGTCGTAGGGCGCCCCGTCCAGGGTCATGTGGGCGTACCGGGCGTGGCAGACGATGGGCTCGGCGATCAGCTCCGCCGGCCCGTCCTCCGCCGGGGCCAGGGTGAAGGTGAATTCCCAGGGGCCCTCCCCCAGCAGGTCCCGGTCCTCGCCGTATACGTCCTCCAGCCGGTAGACCGTCAGCGTCAGGGGCTGGGAGAAGTCCGGGTCCTCTCCCAGCCGGGCCAGGACGGACTTTTCCATCACCTGGGTGAAAACACCGTCCGTCTCCCCCTCCGGGTAGCTGGCCGCGCTGCCGAGGAAGAGGTCTCCCGGCGCGTCCGGGGCAGCGCTGGTCAGCCGGCCCTGGGCGACGGGGTTCCGGACCGCTGCCGCGCCGTCCTCAGAGCGGATGTCCAGCTTCATATAGACGCGCTTGCCGTCGGTCATGGCCGACTGGAGCGTCAGGGTCCAGCCGTCGGCGGTGACGGACTGGCCGATGGGCGTGGCGGCGCCGTCGATATACGCCTGCTGTCCCTCCGTCAGGGTCTCGCCGGTCAAGCCGGCGAAGAAGTCCTTGAACCAGTCCCCCGAACCCAGCACGGCGTAGGCCGTCACGCTCAGCGCCAGCAGCAGCGCCGCCGCCAGCGCCAGGGTGACGACGCGTTTTGTCGTATGGTCAGTGTGCATTGTCTGCTCCTTTCTCATGGACGCCTTCGCCTGCCGGAGAAGAGCCGGGCAGGGGTCCTCCACGGCCAGAGCCTGGCGGAGCAGCGCATCGAGATCGGTATGGTCAGTCATCCTTCATCAATCCTTTCTCCACCATTTCCCGCGCCGTGTGCAGACGGCGTTTCACCGTCCCCACCGGCAGGGAGAGCGTCTCGGCGATCTCATAAACTTTCATTTCCGCCCCGTAGTACAGCGTCAGGGGCAGCCGGTATCGCTCCGGAAGGGCGGCCACGGCGGCCCGCACCAGGACCGCCTCCTCCTGGGACAGCAGCGCTTCCTCCGGCCCGCCGGCGGGCGCGTCCGTCCCCTCGGAAAGCGGCTCGGTGGGGGCGATCCGCTCCCGGCGGGCGAATTTGCGCTTGCGGCTGCGCCACAGGCTCAGAGCCGTGGACAGCAAAAACCGCAGGGGCTCCTCCGCCAGCTTCGCCGGCCGCTCCATGGCCTTCAGGAAGGTGTCCTGGAACAGGTCCTCCCCGTCCTCCCGGGTGAAGGCCAGGCTCCGGCAGAAGCGGTATACCGCCGCGCCGTGCGCGTCCACAAGGCGCTCCATATCAACTTTCGCGCGCAAGTCGTTCAAGAGCGCCCTCCTTCCGGTGCCGTACACCCTGTAATCGCCGCGGGACGCCGGACGGTTCGCCCGGTTGACGAAATTTTCTCCTTGTGATATAATACACCATTGAATTTTGTGAGAAAGCAAGAGGTGGTCATTCCCCATGGAAGATGGCAGTTGGCTATCTATCCTGTTCCTGTTCCTTCTGATCGGCTTCGCCATGTATTTTGCCTTCGCGGAGACGGCCTTCGCCTCCGTGTCCCGCAGCCGCATCCGTGTGCGGCAGGAGAAGGGCGACAGCAGGGCGAAAAAAGCCATGAGCGTCCTGGACAACTTCGACCGGGCCATCACCACCATCCTGATCGGGACCAATATCGCCCATCTGGCGGCGGCCGCTGTGGTGACCGTGTTCGTCACCCGGCACTGGGGCGTGGGCAAGGTGGTGTGGGGCACCATCGCCACCACGCTGGTCCTGTTCTTTTTCGGGGAGATGCTCCCCAAGACCATAGCCAAAAAATACAGCGAGCGGTTCTGCCTGGGCACCGCCGGTTCGCTGTGCTTTTTTATGCGCTTTTTCGCGCCGGTCTCGGCGCTGCTCACCGCCATCGGCCAGGCCGCGGCCAAGCTCTCCAAGGGGGAGGGCGAGGTGTCGGTGACGGAGGACGAGCTGTATGACCTGATCGAGGACATGACCGACGCCGGCAGCCTGGACGAGGAGCAGGGCGACCTGGTCCAGTCCGCCCTGGAGTTCGCCGACATCACCGTGGAGCACGTGCTCACCGCGCGGGTGGACATGGCCGCCGTCGACGTGGCCTGGCCGCCGGAGCGGATCATCGGGTTCATCCGCTCCCAGCGCCATACCCGGCTGCCGGTGTATGAGAACGACACCGACAACATCATCGGCATCCTGCAGATGCGCAAATACATCAAGGCCTGGCTGGCCCAGGGGGACGCGGTGGACCTGCGGTCCCTGCTGGACCCGGCCTATTTCGTCCCGGCCACCACCAATGTGGACGATCTGCTGCCGGAGCTGAGCCGCAAGCGGCAGAATATGGCCGTGGTCACCGACGCCTGGGGCGGCACCCTGGGCATCGTGACGGTGGAGGACATACTGGAAGAGCTGGTGGGCGAGATCTGGGACGAGGAGGACGAGGTGGAGGAATACTTCCGCCCCATCGGCGGCGGCCGCTATGAGGCCGACGGCCGGCTGGACGTGGACGAGCTGTTCGAGCGGCTGGACTACGAGGACCCGGAGGACAACGAGGAGCTGATCCACAAGCCCCTGGCCGAGTGGACCCTGGAGCAGTTCGATCTGATGCCCGCCCAGCGGGACACCTTCACCTATCACGATCTGGAGTTCACCGTGTCCGACGTGCGTCAGCACCGCATCCGCAAGCTGACGGTCCGGCGCCTGCCCGAGGCGGCCAAGGCCGCCGGCGAACAGGAAGGGGGCGCCGGAAAATGACGGCATACGTACTGGCGCTGCTGGTGTGCCTGGCCCTGTCGGCGTTTTTCTCCGCCTCGGAGATGGCCCTTTCCTCCGCCAACCGGATGCGTCTGGAGAGCGCCGCGGAGGACGGCGACCGTTCTGCCAAAACCGCGCTGGGGCTGCTGGACAGCTTTGACGGGACGCTGGGCGCCATCCTCATCGGCAACAACCTGGTGAACGTGGCTTCCAGCTCCATCAGTTCCGTCATCGCCATTACCGTGGCGGCCCGGGCGGAGCTGGCCGACGGGCTGTGCTCCACGGCGGCCACCGTGATCGTGACGGTGCTGGTCATCATCTTTGGCGAGACCATCCCCAAGATCATCGCGAAAAAGAACGCCACCCGCCTGTCGCTGGCCGTGGCGGGGATCATCAAGGGGCTATCCGTGATCCTGCTGCCGCTGGTGTGGCTGGCGGTGCGGCTGAACCGGCTGATCACCGACCGGCTGCGGGGCGAGGATACCGAGGACGCCCAGGAGGCGGCGGTGGAGGAGCTGCAGTCCATCATCGAGACCGCCCAGGACGAGGACGTGCTGGACGACGACCGGGGGGAGCTGCTGCAGGCGGCGCTGGATTTCGGCGAGGTGTCCGCCAGCCAGGCCATGACCGCCCGGGTGGATATGACCGCCCTGGACATCGACGACGGCCTGGACGAGATCCTGAAGCAGGTGGCCGACGTGCCCTATTCCCGGCTGCCGGTCTACGAGGGGGACACCGACAACATCATCGGCGTGCTCCATCTGAACACCCTGTACCGGGCGCTGCTGGAGGGCGGCGAGATCGATCTGCGCTCGCTGCTGACGGAGCCCTGCTGGGTCTACAAGACCGTGAAGCTGCCGGCTGTGCTGGAGCAGCTGCGGGAGAAGCAGACCCATCTGGCCATCGTCACCGACGAATACGGCGGCACCGCCGGCGTCATCTCCATGGAGGACGTGCTGGAGTACCTGGTGGGCGACATCTGGGATGAGACCGACGAGGTGGAGGAGGACATCGTCCAGACAGCGGAGGACAGCTGGGAGCTGGACGGAGACCTGCCCATCGACGACTTCTTGGAGCTGGTGGAGCTGGAGCGGGATTCCTTTGACTTTGAGAGCGAGACCGTGGGCGGCTGGGTCATGGAGCTGAACGAGGGCTACGCCCCGCCGGGATGCACGGTGCGCTATGAGGACCTGGAGATCACGGTCCTGGAGGCTGACGATAAACGGGTGGAAAAGGTCCGCGTGACGCGGAAATGACGGCGTACGGGAGGAGACCGATGGAAGAGGAAAAGACGAAAAAGAGCCCCAACAAGACGGTCCGGTTCTGGACCGGCCCCGTCCCCTGGGTGATCGTGGTGGTGCTGGCGGCCGCGGCGGCATATCTGATCTGGATTGACCCCGATCTGCTGGGCCGGAACGTCTCCGCGGTGCTGGGGATCCTGTTCGGGGCGTCGGCGCTGTTTCTGATGATGCTGACCAACCGGGTACGCCGGGCGGTGAAGGAAGCAGCCCAGAAAAAGGAGGCCGCCGGGGCAGAGGCGCAGGCCCCCGCCGCGCCGAAGGCGGCCGAGGCTGAGAAAGCCGACGATGATGACGAGGACGAGGAATATGAGTTCCCGTTCCTGCGGCTGATGGACCGGCGCAGCCGGCTGTATATCTGCTGCGAGACCCGCAGCTGGTACGCCATCCAGTTCCAGACCGTGGCCGCGGCCAACGCCGGCGGGGACAAGATGGTCCCCAGCTGGTATCCCGGCGATGTGGACCACGACTATGCCGCCAAGCAGGACATCTGGATCGCCAAGAGCGAGCTGACCGGCTATGAGCTGGACCCGTTCCCGGTGGCCAACCTGCCCTGGGAGAACAGCGGTACCCTCACGTTAAAGACCAGCGGGGAGAAGTATTCCTTCGTGCTGCTGGGCGATGTGGACGAGGAGGACCTGGCGGCGTTCTTCCCCGGTCTGTGAGAAAAACGAGAAAACGCCCGGAGCTCTGCTCCGGGCGTTTGGTTTTTACGGAAAATCAGACAGCGCGCTGGACCTTGCCGCTGCGCAGACAGCGGGAGCACACGTACACGTGCTGAGGGGTCCCGTCAACGATCGCCTTCACGCGCTTCACGTTGGGTTTCCACGTGCGGTTGGAACGCCGGTGGGAGTGGCTGACCTTGATGCCGAAAGTCACGCCTTTTCCGCAAATCTCACATTTTGCCATCGTAATCAGCTCCTTCCTACTGTCCGGCGGACAGCCTCAATATAATAACAGACCGGCCGCCAAATTGCAAGTATTTTTTTCAAATCCGGTAAAATCTTGAAAAAATAAGGGTTTCCGATTGCACGGGAGCATAGTTATGTATTAAAATGTGGTTAAATTCTTTTCAACACGCTGCAAAGGAGAGGGAGCCCCTTGGAGAAAAAATATTATGTGCGCCTGACGGAGCTGGTGAAGGAGCACGACCTGAAGGTGGCCTACGCCGCGCCGGACTATGAGACCATGCGCATCGGCTCGGTGGACATCAACCGGCCCGGCATCCAGCTGATGGGCTACCTGGAGCACTTTGACTCCTCCCGCATCCAGGTGGTGGGCCGGAGCGAGAACGCCATGATGGAGGAACAGGACCGGGAGCGGCGCCTGGCGGGGTTCGAGGCAGTGCTGAGCCGGCAGGTGCCGGCCATGATCGTGGCCCATGCCGAGCCGGTGCTGCCCGAGTGCCTGGAGATGGCCCAGAAATACGGCGTGAGCCTGCTCACCAGCGAGATGGACACCTCCGAGTTCTCCGCCCGGCTCATCCACTCCCTGCGCTACCACCTGGCCCCCCGAGAGACCGTCCACGGGGTGCTGATGGAGGTCTATGGCGAGGGCATGCTCATCATCGGCGACAGCGGCGTGGGCAAATCGGAGACGGCGCTGGGCCTTCTCAAGCAGGGCCACCGGCTCATCGCCGACGACGCCGTGGAGATCCTGCGCACATCCAGCTTCCATCTGGAGGGCCGGTCCCCGTCGCTGATCCGCCACTTCATGGAGCTGCGGGGCATCGGCGTCATCAACGTGCCCAGCATCTTCGGCATCGGCGCCGTCAAGCCCGCCAGCCAGATCGACCTGGTGGTGCAGATGGAGCTGTGGGACGACACCAAGCACTACGACCGCCTGGGGCTGGATACCAAGACCACGGAGTATCTGGGCGTGAGCATCCCGCTGGTGACCATCCCGGTCCGGCCCGGCCGGAACCTGGCGGTCATCCTGGAGCTGGCCGCCCTGACCAACCGGCAGAAAAAGACCGGCTACAACGCCGCCGAGGAGCTGGTCCGCCAGGTGGACGCCAACGTGGACAGCGGCGGCATATTCTGAGCCGCCGGCCGCGGCGGCTGTGAGGTGTTTATGGAGTTTTCTTCTCTTGTCAAAGATATCCGCGCCGCGTTCCCGGACCTGGACCTGCGGGAGAACGAGCCCATGCGGGCCCACTGCTCGTTCCGGGTGGGCGGGCCCGCGGCGGCGATGGCGCTGCCCGGATCGGCGGAGGCCCTGGAGGCGCTGTGCGCCCATCTGCGCCGGGCGGGGGTGAGGCCCCTCGTCCTCGGCAACGGCACCAACATCCTGCCCCCGGACGAGGGGCTGGACCGGTTCGTCATCGTCACCTGTCCCGGCGCGGGACGGGTGACGGTCTCCGGCCAGGAGGTGACAGCGGACTGCGGCGCCACCTTGGCGGCCACGGCGGCCGCGGCGGCGGAGGCCGGCCTGACGGGGCTGGAATTCGCCCACGGCATCCCCGGCAGCGTGGGCGGCGGCGTGATGATGAACGCCGGGGCCTATGGCGGGGAGCTGAAGGACGCGGCGGCGGAGACGGAGTATCTGGACGAGCAGCTGATCCGCCGGACCGCGCGGGGGCCGGAGCAGGGCTTCGCGTACCGCCGCAGCGCTTTTTCCGGGCGGGACGTGGTGCTGCTGCGCACCCGGTTCGCCCTGCGCCGGGGAGAGCGGGACGCCATTCGGGCCCGGATGGGGGAGCTGGCCGCCAAGCGCCGGGCCAGCCAGCCGCTGGAGCTGCCCTCGGCGGGCAGCACGTTCAAGCGTCCCGCAGGCGGCTACGCGGCCGCACTCATCGACGAGGCCGGCCTGAAGGGCTTCGCCATCGGCGGGGCCATGGTGTCGGAAAAGCACGCCGGGTTCGTGGTGAACACCGGCTCGGCCACGGCGGCGGACATCCTGCGCCTGATGGAGCATATCCGGAGGACCGTCCTGGCCCGCGACCATATCGAGCTGGAGCCGGAGGTACTGATCCTGGGGAGGTAGGGCATGGAGTTTCTCATTATCACCGGCCTGTCCGGCGCGGGGCTGACCCGGGCGGCGGACGTGTGTGAGGATCTGGGCTATTACTGTGTGGACAACCTGCCGGCCAGCCTGCTGGGGCGATTCGCCTCGCTGTGCCTGGCCACCCGGGGCCGCTATGAGCGCGCGGCGCTGGTGATGGACGTCCGGGGGACGGACAGCCTGGAGGAGCTGCTGGACGCGCTGGCGGAGCTGAAGGGCCTGGACTGTCAGATGCGGGTGCTGTATCTGGAGGCGGACGACGCCACCCTCCTGCGCCGGTATAAGGAGTCCCGCCGGCCGCATCCCATGGGGAAGGCCGGGGAGAGCATCCAGCAGGCGATCCGGCGGGAGCGGGCGTTTCTCGCCCCCCTGCGGGAGCGGGCGGATTTCGTCATCCAGACCGACGACGCCTCCCTGAATCAGCTCAAGGCTGATATCTGCCGGTGCGTCCAGGCGGAGGACCGGCGCTTCTCCGTGACCGTGATGAGCTTCGGGTACAAGAAGGGCCTGCCGCCGGAGGCGGATCTGGTGTTGGATGTGCGGTGCCTGCCCAATCCTTTCTATGAGCCGGATCTGCGCCCGCTCACCGGGCTGGACAGACCGGTGGCGGACTATGTGTTCCGCGGCGAGAACGCGCGGATGCTGATGGACAAGGCGATGGAGCTGCTGGAGTTCCTCCTGCCGCTGTATGAATCGGACCGGCGGGAGCTGACGGTGGCCATCGGATGCACCGGCGGCCGCCATCGGAGCGTGGCCATCGCCCAGGCGCTGGTCCGGGAGCTGGAGAGCAAGGGCTATCTGGCGGCGGCGGTCCACAGAGAGCTTGAGGGCGTGAAATGAGCTTTTCCTCGGATGTGAAAACGGAGCTGTGCCGGGAGCCGGTGACGCGGCGGTGCTGCGCCCTGGCGGAGGCGTACGGCGTGCTGCTGTACGCCAACGCCTTCTCGTCCCGGCTGATCCGGATCATGACGGAGAACGACGCCTTTTCCGCCCGGCTGCCACGGCTTTTCAAGAGGGCGTTCTCCCTGGATTTCGACGCGCTCCCCCGCGAGGACGAGCGGGGCAAGCGGTCATTCCTCATCACCGACCCGGACAAGCTGCGGGCGGTTTTTTCCGCGTTCGGCTACGACGCGGACCGGACCCTGGTCCACCATATCAACCTGGCGGTGGTGGAACAGGACTGCGACCGGATCTCGTTCCTGCGGGGGGCGTTTCTGGCCGGCGGCAGCGTCACCGACCCGGCCCGGAGCTATCATCTGGAGCTGGCCACCGGCCATGAGAGCGTGTGCCGGGAGGTGCGGGCGCTGCTGCTGGAGATGGGCTTCGAGCCCCGGGAGGCCAGCCGTGGCCGGAACTGGATCACCTACTTCAAAAAGAGCGGCGCCATCGAGGACCTGCTCACCACCCTGGGGGCCAGCGTATCCGCCATGGGCGTCATGCAGGCCAAGGTGGAAAAGCACATGGCCAACGCCATGAACCGCATCACCAACTGCGACATGGCCAACGCCGACAAGGTGACGGACGCCTCCGCCGAGCAGCTGGCGGCCATCCGGGCCATCGAGGCGGGACCGGGCTTGGAAGCCCTGCCCCAGGTGCTGCAGGACACGGCCCTGCTGCGCATCGCCAATCCCTCCTGCAGTCTGGCGGACCTGGCCCAGCTGGCCTGGCCGCCGGTGACGAAAAGCTGCATGAACCACCGGCTCCGGAAGCTGATCGAGATCGGCAGGAGCCTGGAATGAGGAGCTAGACCATGTCCTTTGTCCATCTGCATGTCCACAGTGAATACAGCCTTCTGGACGGCGCCTGCCGCATCGGCGAGATGGCCAAGCGCGCCCGGGAGATGGGCCAGCAGGCTCTGGCGCTCACCGACCACGGCGTGATGTACGGCGTGGTGGATTTTTATCGCGCCTGCCGGGAGGCGGGGATCAAGCCCGTCATCGGCTGCGAGGTATATGTGGCGCCCAGGGATCGGACGGATAAGGAATACGGCGTGGACAACAACTACTCCCACCTGATCCTGCTGTGCAAAAACGAGACCGGCTATCACAACCTCTGCGCGCTGGTGAGCGAGGGATTCGTCAACGGCTTCTATATCCGCCCGCGGATCGACTGGCCGCTGCTGCGCGAGCATGCCGAGGGGCTCATATGCCTGTCGGCGTGCCTGGCCGGCGACATCCCCCAAAAGCTGGTCCGGGGGGACTATGCCGCCGCCAAGGCCCGGGCGCTGGAACTGCGGGACCTGTTCGGGGCGGACAGCTTCTATCTGGAGCTGCAGGACCACGGCATCCCCGACGAGCGCCGGGCCGCCCAGGGGCTCATCCGCATCCACAACGAGACCGGCATCCCCCTGGCGGTCACCAACGACGCCCACTATCTGCGGAAGGAGGACGCCCGCATCCAGGACGTGCTCATGTGCATCCAGACCGGCAAGACCGTGGACGACCCGGACCGGATGAAATTCGAGAGCCAGGAGCTGTACCTCAAGAGCGAGGAGGAGATGCGCGCGCTGTTCCCCGACTTCCCCGAGGCCTATGACAACACGGTGAAGATCGCGGACATGTGCGATTTCGACTTCGAGTTCGGCCACTACCACCTGCCCCGCTTCCAGCTGCCGGCGGGGGAGACGGACAGCTATGCCTTCCTGCGGCGGCTGTGCTATGAGGGCCTGGCCCGGCGCTATCCGGGGTACGGGAAGGAGCTCACGGACCGGCTGGACTATGAGCTGGGCATCATCAGCCAAATGGGGTTCGTGGACTATTTCCTCATCGTCTGGGACTTCATCGCCTTTGCCAAGAGCCACGACATCCCGGTGGGGCCGGGGCGCGGCTCCGGCGCCGGGTCCATCGTCAGCTATACCCTGAACATCACCGACGTGGACCCCATCAAGTACAAGCTCTTCTTTGAGCGGTTTTTGAACCCCGAGCGGGTCACCATGCCGGACATCGACATGGACTTCTGCGTCCGCCGCCGGGGCGAGGTCATCGACTATGTTAGCCGCAAGTACGGCGCCGACCATGTGGCCCAGATCGTTACCTTCGGCACCATGGCCGCCCGGGCGGCCATCCGGGATGTGGGCCGGGTGCTGAACGTGGGCTACGGCGAGACGGACGCGGTGGCGAAGAACGTCCCCTGGGCCCTGGGCATGACCCTGGACGAGGCGCTGCGGCTTTCCAAGCCCCTGAAGGAGATGTATGACTCCGACGAGCGCATCCACGACCTGATCGATACCGCCAAAGCCCTGGAGGGCATGCCCCGCCACGCTTCCACCCACGCCGCCGGCGTGGTCATCACGGCCGATCCCCTCACCGACTATGTGCCCCTGGCCAGAAACGACGAGTCCATCGTCTGCCAGTTCGATATGGTGACGCTGGAGCAGCTGGGGCTGCTCAAAATGGACTTTCTGGGGCTGCGGAACCTGACGGTGCTGAAGGACGCGGAGACGCTGGTGCGCCGGGCGGAGCCGGCGTTCCGGATGGACGAGATCCCCGAGGACGACCCGGAGACCTTCAAAATGCTCACCGACGGCCGCACCAGCGGGGTGTTCCAGCTGGAATCCGCCGGTATGACCGGCGTGTGCGTGGGGCTCCGGCCCAAGTCCATCGAGGACATCACCGCCGTCATCGCCCTGTACCGGCCCGGCCCCATGGAGTCCATCCCCCGGTTTTTGGAGTGCGCCGCCCACCCGGAGCGGGTGACCTACAAGCACGAGCTGCTGCGGCCCATCCTGGACGTGACCTATGGCTGCATCGTCTACCAGGAGCAGGTCATCAGCATCTTCCAGCGGCTTGCGGGCTTCTCCCTGGGCCAGGCGGACATGATCCGCCGGGCCATGTCGAAGAAAAAGCACGCCGTCATCGACGCCGAGCGCCGCGCCTTCGTCTACGGCGACGAGACCAGGGGCATCCCCGGCTGCATCGCCAACGGGGTGTCGGAGGCGGTGGCCAACAGCATCTACGACGAGATCCTGGATTTCGCCTCCTATGCTTTCAACAAGGCCCACGCGGTGTGCTACGCCGTGGTGGCCTACCGGACGGCGTGGATGAAGCGCCACTGGCCCAAGGAATACATGGCGGCGCTGCTGACCAGCGTGCTGGACAGCGCCGGGAAGGTGGCGGAGTACATCGCCGAGTGTAAGGCCATGGGCATCGACCTGCTGCCCCCGGACGTGAACGAGTCCGACGCGGATTTCACCGTGGCCGGCGGCAACATCCGCTTCGGCCTGGCCGCCGTGAAGGGCGTGGGCCGCAGCTTCGTGGAGCAGCTGATGGCCGAGCGGGACGCCGGGGGGCCGTACGCGGCCTTCGACGAGTTCTGCCGGCGGCTGTACGGCAGGGAGCTGAACCGCCGGCCGGTGGAGAGCCTGATCCGGGCGGGAGCCTTCGACTCCATGGGCTATAAGCGCAAGGCGCTGCTGCAGGTGCTGGACAAGGTCCTGGATGGGATCAACTCCGCCGGGCGGAAGAACCTGGCCGGCCAGATGGACCTCTTCTCCCTGGACGAGGAGGAGCCGGTCTCCGCCCTGGAGCTGCCGGAGGTGGAGGAATTCACCGCCGCGGAGAAGATGGCCATGGAGAAGGAGACCACCGGTCTCTATCTCACCGGCCACCCCATGGACAGCTACCGCGGGACAGTGTCCCGGCTGGGGGCGGCTCCCATGGGCGCCATCATGGAGGATTTCGCGGGGGAGGACGGGCCCCGCCGGTTCCAGGACGGCCAGCGGGTCATCCTGGCGGGGGTAGTGGCCTCGGTCCGGACCCGTACCACGAAAAACAACACCCTCATGAGCTATGTGGTCCTGGAGGACGACACCGGCTCCATGGAGCTCATCGCCTTCCAGCGGGCCCTGGATCAGGGGGGCAGCTATCTGACGGAGCGGGCGGCCGTGTGCTGTACCGGGCGCATCTCCGTGCGGGACGAGAAGGACCCCCAGCTGATGCTGGACGCGGCCTATCCCCTGGACGGCCTGGACGAGAGCGCCATCGCCGCCATCAAAAACGCCGCCAGGGACGGAGGCTATGCCGGACGGAGCGCGCCCGCGCCGGCCCCGGCCAGGGCGGACCGGCCGGGGACCCGGACCCTGTGGGTGCGGCTGCCGGGGCGGGACGATCCGGCCATGCGCCGCATCGAGCTGGTGCTGACCATGTTCCCCGGCGCCGAGCCGCTGGTGGTGTATTTTGAGGACACCAAGCGCCGCTTGGGCGCCAGGTGCGTCATCCATCCGGCCCTGGTGGAGGAGCTTAAGGAGCTGCTGGGACCGGAGAACGTGGTGGTGAAGTGACGAGGGGGCGAGAGCGTGCTTCGATATGGGATAGATGGGACCGGCGGGCTGCTGCCGGCGCGGACCGGCGAGAGCGCGGCCGTGACCGTCCTGACGGCGGAGGAATACCGGCAGCAGGCCGGCGAACGGGGCGGACGGCTGCTCAGGGCCATCGGCTCCATCCGCTATTCCCGGGCGGAGGTATACGCCGGCGGGGTGCAGGGCGTGCTGCGCTTCCCGGACAAGAGCGGCAAGAAGGAGCCCCATCTGGCCCTGGGCTTTCGCCTGGACCGGGAGGGCCTGACCCTCGTCGAGAGCGTGGGCAGGCTCCATGATCTCGCGGAGCGGCTGGCGGGCCGGATGCCGGCGGAGGCGGGGGCGGACCGGGTGCTGCTCCTGCTGGCGGAGCAGGAGTCGGAGGAGGACATCCTCTACCTGCAGCACATCGAGAATCGGCTGGAGGCCCTGGAGGAGGACATCCTGGCCAAGGGCGGCGAGAAGGCGGTGGAGACGCTGCTGGACTGCCGCAAGAAACTGTCGGAGCTGAACGCCCACTATGAGCAGCTGTCCGCGCTGGGCGGCGTGATGGGCGAGGAGGCCGGAGAGCTGGTCCGGGACCCGGCGGCCTGGCAGCGGTTCGGGAACATGATGTGGCGGCTGAAGCAGTATGCCTCCCTGCTGCGGGAGTACGCCATGCAGCTGCGGGAGGTCTGGCAGGCCCAGCAGGACGCCAGACAGAACCGGGTCATGAGCATCCTGACGGTGGTGACCACCATCTTCCTGCCGCTGACCCTGCTCACCGGCTGGTACGGGATGAACTTCGCCAACATGCCGGAGCTGCGCTGGCGGTACGGCTACCCGGCGGCCATCGCCGCGGCGGTGGTCATCGCGGCGGCGGAGATCGTCTATTTCAAGAAGAAGAAAATGCTTTGACGCAAGGAGATACGGCCATACAAGACACGACTGTGAAAAAAGAGCGGGCGGCGCTGGCGGGTCTGGCGGCGGCCAGCATGGACGCGGCCGAGCGCAGCGACGAGGCCAGCATGGACGAGCTGTGGCGCCTGACCGAGACCGCCGGGGCGGAGCCGGTGTGCACGGTGCTGCAAAACCGGGACAAGCCGGACCCCCACAGCTTCCTGGGACTGGGCAAGGTCCAGGAGCTGAAAGAGGCCGTCCAGAACGAGGGCTGCGACCTGGTCGTTTTCGACAACGACCTGACCCCCTCCCAGGCGCGGGTGCTGGAGGAGGCGATGGGCGTGCGGGTGCTGGACCGGACGGGGCTCATCCTGGACATCTTCGCCCAGCGGGCGCGGACCCGCGAGGGCAAGCTCCAGGTGGAGCTTGCCCAGTACCGCTATATCCTGCCCCGGCTCACGGGCATGTGGACCCACCTGAAGCGCCAGGCGGGCACCAGCGCCCCCATCGGCACCCGCGGCCCCGGCGAGACCCAGCTGGAGACCGACCGGCGCCACATCCGCCGACGCATCCAGAAGCTCACCGAGGAGCTGGAGCAGGTGCGCCGGGTCCGGGGCACCCAGCGCCGGCAGCGGGAGCGAAACGCCGTGCCCGTGGTGGCCCTGGTGGGCTATACCAACGCCGGCAAATCCACCCTTCTCAATACCCTCACCGGCGACAGCATCCAGACCGGGGACCGGCTTTTCGACACCCTGGACACCACCACCCGGAAGCTGGACCTGGCCGAGGGCGGCCAGGCGCTTTTGAGCGACACCGTGGGCTTCATCCGCAAGCTGCCCACGGAGCTGGTAGACGCCTTCAAGGCCACGCTGGAGGAGCTGACCTATGCCGACATCCTGCTGCATGTGATCGATATCTCCAACCCGGACTGGGAGGCCCAGGTCCGGGTGGTGGAGGACCTGATCGCGCGCCTGGGGGCGGGGCAGACCCCGTGTCTGCGGGTCTATAATAAGTGCGACGCCTATGCCGGCCGCCTGCCGGCGGGGGAGGACGAGGTATGCGTGTGCGCCCGGACCGGGGAGGGCACCGGGGCGTTGCTGTACGCCATCGGGCGGAAGCTCAGCGGGGAGCTGCGGCGGGTGGAGCTGGCCATCCCTTACGCCAAGGCGGCCCTGCTGGAGCGGCTGCGCCGGGAGGCCAACGTCCTGGACGTCCGGTATACCGACGAGGCCGTGCGGGTGCTGGCGGTGGTGCGGCCGGCCCTGCGGGAGGACGTGCGGCCCTATGAGGCGCTGCGCGATGGGTGAGCGGATGCGCCCGGCCGGGTATGGCACCGGCACGTATGAGGAAAAGCGCTCCCGGTTCATCGGGGAGCTGTTCCCGGTCGCCAGCGAGGACCAGGCGAAAGAGCGCATTGCCCAGGTGAAGAAAAAATATCCCGACGCCCGGCACCACTGCTGGGCCTGGGTGCTGCCGGACGGGTCCTGCCGCTGGTCCGACGACGGGGAGCCGGGGGGCACCGCCGGCGGCCCCATGGCGGCGGTGCTGAAGGGCGCGGACCTCTATGGAGCGCTGTGCGTGGTGACCCGGTATTTCGGCGGCACGCTTTTGGGCAGCGGCGGCCTGGTGCGGGCTTATTCCAAGGCGGCGGCCCTGGCCCTGGCGGACGCCGGCGCGGAGCCGGACCCGGAGAAGAGCATCCTGCGTATATCCTGCCCCTGGGACAGCCTGGACCGGGTACACCGGCTCATCCGGGAATACGAGGGGACGCTCACGGACAGCGACTACGCCTCAGACCCGGAAAGGGCGCTTCTGACCGTGGAGCTGCTGGCGGAGCGGACGGCGGATCTCACCCGCCGGCTCACAGACGCCACCGGAGGCCGGGCGTCGGTGACGGAGCCTTGACAGGAGGGAATTATGCGGAAAGTTTATGTGTTGCAGATCATCTTTTGCGCTGTTATGATCCTTGCCGCGATCCCTCTGACGGTCCAGGTCTTTGGCGGCATGGACCCGGATGTCATCACCGTGTCCGCCCTGTTTCTGGGCGCGGGCCTGCTGGGAAACGGCGTCTGCGCCGTCGTCAGAGCGGTCCGGGAATATCAGGAGAAGAAGAAATAAGAAAGAGAAAAACTTTATAAAATTTTCTCCGCGCAAAAAAGGGAAAAGAGCGGCGCGCGGCGTATAAAGGTATTGCAAAATGATTTGCGATACCTTTTTTACATATGAGGCGCTCGTCATGTCCACTTTCCGCGAGATCCGCCAGGAGCAGGAACAGCATATCATCGGGCCCTACGGGACCCTGTCCGCCGCCAGCCGGGGCCGGCCTCAGCCGGAGCCGGAGGACGACGTGCGCACCTGCTTCCAGCGGGACGTGGACCGGGTCACCCACTCCAAGGCCTTCCGCCGGCTGCGCCACAAGACCCAGGTGTTCCTGCGGCCCGAGGGGGACCACTACCGGACCCGCCTGACCCACACCCTGGAGGTGGCCCGCATCGCCCGGACCATCGCCCGGGCCCTGGCGCTGAACGAGGATCTGACCGAGGCCGTCTCCCTGGGCCACGACCTGGGCCACACCCCCTTCGGCCACGCCGGGGAGCGGGCTTTGCAGGAACTGACCGGCTCCTTCCACCACTACGAACAGTCCCTGCGGGTGGTGGACAAGCTGGAGAAGGACGGCCGGGGCCTGAACCTGTGCCACGAGACCCGGATGGGCATATTGAACCACACCACCGGCGAGCCCCGGGATACCCTGGAGGCGGACGTGGTGCGCCTGGCGGACCACATCGCCTACCTCAACCACGACCTGGACGACGCTGAGCGCGCCGGCATCGTGCTGCCGGAGGACGTGCCGGACATCATCCGGGAGCGGGTGGGCACCCGCAACTCCCAGCGCATCAACGCCATGGTCACCGACGCCATCGTCAGCAGCGCCGGGGGGGCCGTCGCGTTCTCCCCCGCCATGGCGGAGGCCTACGCGGCCTTTGAGGAATTTATGTACGCGGCGGTGTACCGCAACCCTGCCGCCAAGGGGGAGGAGTCCAAGGTCAAGGGCATCCTGGCCCCCATCATGGACTACTATACCGGTCACGCGGACAAGCTGCCGCCGGAGTACCGGGCCATCGCCGACGCCGAGGGCGTGCAGACCGCCGTCACCGACTATGTGTCCGGCATGACCGACAGCTTCGCCATCTACACGTTCGAAAACCTGTTCATCCCGGCCAGCTGGAGCGTGAGGTGATCGGACATGGCGTTTTCCGAGGAATTTTTGGAGGAACTGAGTCGGCGCAACGACATCGTGGATGTGGTCAGCGCCTATGTCCCGCTGACCAAGCGCAGCGGCTCCAACCAGTTCGGCCTGTGCCCCTTCCACGGGGAAAAGACCCCGTCCTTTTCCGTCAACACCGACAAGCAGATCTACCACTGCTTCGGCTGCGGCAAGGGCGGCGGCGTGATCAACTTCATCATGGAGATCGAGAACCTGTCCTTCCCCGACGCGGTGCGGTTTTTGGCCCGCCGGGCGGGGATGGCCGTGCCGGAGGACGACCACGATCCCGACCGGGGCAAGCGGGCCCGGATGCTGGAGCTGAACCGGGAGGCGGCGCGGTATTTCCACGCCCAGCTGATGGCCCCCACCGGCGCGCCCGCCCAGGAGTATGTGCGCAGGCGGGGCATCGTGTCCATGGTCAAGCCCTTCGGGCTGGGATACGCCCCGGAGGGGTGGCAGAATCTGACGGACGCCATGACCGCCAAGGGCTATACCCGCCAGGAGCTCATCGACGCGGGCCTGGCCCGGGTGGGCAGGAACGGCGGCCTTTACGACTATTTTCGCGGCCGGCTGATGTTTCCGGTCATCGATGTGCGGGGCAGCGTCATAGGCTTTTCAGGGCGCATCCTGTCGGACGGGGAGCCCAAGTACCTCAACAGCCCCGACACCCTGGTCTACAGCAAGAGCCGGAGCCTTTTCGCCCTGAATCTGGCTAAAAAGTCCAAAAGCGGATATATTCTTCTCGCGGAGGGAAATATAGACGTGGTCAGCCTCCATCAGGCGGGGTTCGACAGCGCCGTGGCCAGTCTGGGCACCTCCCTGACCCCCGACCAGGCCCGGCTCATGAGCCGGTATACCACCGAGGTCATCATCGCCTACGACGCCGACGCCGCCGGCCAGAAAGCCGCCCAGCGTGCCATCGGCATCCTGCAGCCGCTGGACATGAAGATCAAGGTCCTCAAAATACCCGGCGCCAAGGACCCGGACGAGTTCATCCAGCAGAACGGCCCCACGGCCTTTCGGGAGCTGATCGAGCGCAGCGGCAACCAGATCGAGTACCGCCTGGAGCAGACCGCGGCCCAGTTCGACCTGGGCACGGACGAGGGCCGGGTGGGCTATCTGAAGGCCGCCGGCAAGCTCATCGCCTCCCTGCCGGGGAGCGTGGAGCGGGAGATCTACGGCATCCGGGCGGCGGAAAAGGCGGGCGTGTCCAAGGACGCGTTCCTGGGCGAGGTGGCCCGGGTCCGCAGACAGAACGCCGCCGCGGCCCGAAAACAGCGGGACCGGGAGGCCACGGCGCCCCTCCGCGCCGCCCAGCCCCAGAGCCGGGAGCTCCGGTTCGAAAATGTCCGCAGCGCCATGGCGGAGGAGGGCGTGCTGAACCTGCTGTGCCGGTTCCCGGAGCAGTTCGGCTCTCTGCCCCTCGCCGGCGCGGACTTCACCTCCCCCGCTCTGGGCGGGCTGTATGAGGCGGTGATGGCCAGGGTCCGGCAGGGCCGGAGCGTGTCCATGGCCGCGCTGAGCCAGCAGTTCTCCCCCGAGGAACTGACGCTCCTGGCGGGGATATTGCAGCACGACGAGATATCCGCCGCGGCCGCGCAGCAGGCCATGGGCGATTACATAGACAAGATCCGCGCCGAGAGAGACAAGGCGGCCCGGGCAGACGACCTGCGGGGCTATGCCGAGAAGCTGAAACAAACGAAAGGGTATGGTTCATAAAGATGGCTGAAGAGAAAAAAATACCGGACGAGGAGCAGCTCGCCTCCCAGGAGCCGTCCGTCCCCGCGGCGGAGCCGGAGGAGCCCGCCCCGAAGAAGGCCCCCCGGAAGAAGGCCGCCGAGGCGGCCGGAGACGGCGCGGAGGAGCCCAAGCCCCGGAAGAAGGCATCCAAGAAAAAGGAGGCCCCCGCCGAGCCCGCCGAGGCGGCCGCCCCGGAAAAGACCAACGAGGAAAAAATCGCCGAACTGCTGGAAAAGGGCAAGAAGAACGGCAAGCTCACCAGCAAAGAGCTCAGCGACGTGCTGGACAACATGAACCTGGCGCCGGAGGAGCTGGACGCGATCTACGACCAGCTGGAGGATCTGGGCGTGGACACCGCCGGCGACGAGTTCCTGCCGCCGCTGGAGGATGACGTGCTGCCCGAGCTGGAGGAACTGGAAGAGATCGCCGACGTCACCGAGGAGGAGATCGCCAACGCCGACGCCATGGCGGAGAATTTCTCCACCGACGACCCGGTGCGCATGTACCTGAAGGAGATCGGCAAGGTGCCCCTGCTGACCCCGGACGAGGAGATCGCCCTGGCCACTCGGATGGCGGAGGGGGACGAAGAGGCCAAGCGCCGCATGGCCGAGGCGAACCTGCGGCTGGTGGTGTCCATCGCCAAGCGCTATGTGGGCCGGGGGATGCTGTTTCTGGACCTGATCCAGGAGGGCAATCTGGGGCTCATCAAGGCCGTGGATAAGTTCGATTACACCAAGGGCTACAAGTTCTCTACCTATGCCACCTGGTGGATCCGCCAGGCCATCACCCGCGCCATCGCCGACCAGGCCCGCACCATCCGCATCCCGGTGCACATGGTGGAGACCATCAACAAGGTCATCCGGGTGTCCCGGCAGCTGCTGCAGGAGCTGGGCCATGACCCCTCCGCCGAGGAGATCGCCGAGGAGATGAACATGCCCGCCGACAAGATCCGGGAGATCCTCAAGATCGCCCAGGAGCCGGTGAGCATGGAGACGCCCATCGGCGAGGAGGAGGACTCCCACCTGGGGGACTTCATCGAGGACGAGGGCGCCTCCGAGCCCTCCGAGGCCGCCAGCTTCACGCTCCTGAAGGAGCAGCTGATGAGCGTGCTGGACACCCTGACCCCCCGGGAGAAGAAGGTGCTGGAGCTGCGCTTCGGCATCATCGACGGCCGCACCCGCACCCTGGAAGAGGTGGGCAAGGAGTTCAACGTCACGCGGGAGCGCATCCGCCAGATCGAGGCCAAAGCCCTTCGAAAGCTGCGCCACCCCTCCCGGTCCAAGAAGCTCCGGGATTTCCTGAACTGATAAAAACGCCCGGGACCTGGTCCCGGGCGTTTTCTCCGCTACTTCTTTTTTCGGCCGTTCCGCTCAGCGATATAATCGCAGCTGACGCCGTAGAGATCCGCCAGCCGGATGATGAAGGAGAAGGGCGGCTCACGCTTTCCCTGCTCATAGTTGGTGTAAGTGGTCTTGTGCATGCCCAGTTTTTCCGCCAGCTTTGCCTGAGTGAGGTCGGCGTCTTCCCGCAGGTCCCGTATTCGCCGATAGTACAGTCGCCACCCCTCCTTTCAGCTTGCTGGTGCTATTATGCCCTAATACATCATTTGTTGTTTACAAAATACATCGTTTGATGTATTATTTTTCATGTACCGCGAACGGTGCCGGGAGGTATGGCCATGCCAGATTATAAGAAAATGTATTTGCATCTGTTCAATTCCGTCACGGACGCCCTCGCCGCGCTGGCGGAGCGGGACCCGGAAAGGGCGGAGCGGATCTTGAAAAAAGCGCAGATCGACGCGGAAGAGACCTATATCGAGGCAGAGAAATAACGGCCGCCGGGACAGCTCCTGTCCCGGCGATTTTTATTTGTGAACAAATTACAAATAATAACGCCCGGACCCTTGACACAGACGAAAAGACGTGGTAAATTAGCACTCGAAGGATAGGAGTGCTAGCAGATTTCGCCTGGGATTGCCAGGAGGCGGACATGGAACTGAGTGAGAGAAAGAAAAAGATACTGACGGCCGTTGTGGAGAGCTACATCGCCACGGCGGAGCCGGTGGGGTCCAAGGCCCTGGCGCAGGTCATCGGCTGCAGCTCGGCCACCATCCGCAACGAGATGAGCGAGCTGACCGGCATGGGCTATCTGGAGCAGCCGCATACCAGCGCGGGGCGCGTGCCCTCTCCGGCGGGATACCGGCTGTATGTGAACGAGCTGATGGAGCGGCAGAAGCTCACCGAGGCGGAGGCCGCCGCCATCAACGACAAGCTGGCCAAGAAGGACGCCCAGATCGAGCAGCTGATGAACGAGGTGGGCCAGCTGACCAGCACCATGACCCAATATCCCGCCTACGCCCTGGCCATGAAGCCGCCCGCCGCGGTGAAGCGTTTCGACTTCATCTATGTGGACGCCAATACCTTCATCATCGTGGTCCTGCTGACGGACAACACCGTGAAGAACAAGCTCATCCACCTGCCCTTCTCCGTCCATCAGGAGCAGATCACGACCCTCTCCAGCCTTTTTAACGCCAACTTCACCGGCGTCACGGACCAGGAGATCACCGATCCCCTCATCCGCTCCACGGAGCGGGCCGCCGGCGACACCTACGGCCTGGTGGCCGTGGTGGCCAGCTTCACCATCGAGTGCCTGGCGGCGGCCAAGGCGGCGCCCATGGGCGTGGCCGGCGCCTCCCAGCTTCTCAGCCAGCCGGAGTTCCGGGACCCGGACAAGGCCCACGCGCTGATGAACTTCATCTCCGACGGCAGCCGCCTGATGAGCGATCTGCCCCGGATGGGGGAGGAGCACAACGGCCTGCGGGTCACCATCGGGCCGGAGAACCTGGCCGAGGAGCTCAAGGACTCCAGCGTGGTCATGGCCTCTTACGACGCCGGCGACGGCATGCGGGGCTATATCGGCGTGGTGGGGCCCACCAGGATGGATTACTCCAGCGTGGCGGCCAAGCTCAGCTACATCGCCGCCGGCCTGAGCCGGGTGCTGGCCGGGCCGGACGCCCCGGAGGGGCTGAACAATAAACTGGTTCTGAAGGAAAGTGAACACCATGAGTAAGAAAGAGGAAAAGAAGAACGCCGCCCAGCAGCCGGAGCCCGAGGATACCGAGGCCGCCCCGGCAGCGGAGGAGGCTCCCCAGACGGAGACCGCGGAGAAGGAGGAAGCTCCCCAGGTCTCCGAGGCCGACGAGCTGCGCAAAACGCTGGCGGAGACCAACGACAAATACCTGCGGATGCTGGCGGAATACGACAATTACCGCCGCCGCAGCATGAAGGAGCGGGAGAGCATCTATGCCGACGTGCGCGCCGACACGGTGAAGAAGTTCCTGCCGGTGTACGACAACCTGGCCCGCGCCATCCAGCACGAGACGGACGAGGAGACCCGCAAGGGCGTGGAGGGCATCTTCAACCAGCTCAAGTCCATCCTGGAGGGGCTGGGAGTAAAGGAGATCGAGACCGCTGGCAAGAGGTTCGACGCCAATCTCCATGACGCGCTGCTGCACATCGAGGACGAGAAATACGGCGAGGGAGAGATCGTCCTGGAGCTGGAAAAGGGCTTTATGCTGGGGGACAAGGTCATCCGCTTCGCCAAGGTCCAGGTGGCGAATTAACACTGTCAACAAGTCCCGTGACACGGGCATGAGATCATAATCTATTCGACTTATAATACAGGAGGAACATTGCAATGGGAAAGATCATCGGTATCGACTTGGGTACTACCAATAGCTGCGTGGCCGTCATGGAGGGCGGCGAAGCGGTCGTCATCACCAACGCCGAGGGCGCGCGCACCACGCCTTCCGTCGTGGCCTTCTCCAAGGACGGGGAGCGCATGGTGGGCCAGATGGCCAAGCGCCAGGCTGTCCTCAACCCTGACCGGACCATCAGCTCCATCAAGCGTGAGATGGGCTCCGCCTACCGGGTCACCGTGGACAACAAGAGCTACTCTCCCCAGGAGATCAGCGCCATGGTCCTGGCCAAGCTGAAGAAGGACGCCGAGGCCTATCTGGGCACTACCGTCACCGAGGCGGTCATCACCGTCCCCGCCTACTTCACCGACTCCCAGCGCCAGGCCACCAAGGACGCGGGCAAGATCGCGGGCCTGGACGTCAAGCGCATCATCAACGAGCCCACCGCCGCGGCCCTGGCCTACGGCCTGGACAAGGAGAACGACCAGAAGATCATGGTCTATGACCTGGGCGGCGGCACCTTCGATGTGTCCGTGCTGGAGATCGGCGACGGCGTCATCGAGGTGCTGGCCACCGCCGGCAACAACCGCCTGGGCGGCGACGACTTCGACGAGGCCATCACCAAGTGGCTGGTGGATGATTTCCGCCGCTCCGACGGCGTGGACCTGACCACCGACAGCTCCGCCATGCAGCGGGTGCGCGAGGCGGCCGAGAAGGCAAAGTGCGACCTCTCCGGCATGACCACGGCGGAGATCAACCTGCCCTATATCACCGCCGACGCCAACGGCCCCAAGCACATGAACAAGACCCTGACCCGGGCCAAGTTCAACGAGCTGACCGCCCATCTGGTGGAAAAGACCGTGGGCCCCGTGCAGCAGGCGCTCTCCGACGCCGGCCTCTCCGCCGGGCAGCTGAGCAAGGTGCTGCTGGTGGGCGGCTCCACCCGTATCCCCGCCGTGCAGGAGAAGGTCCGGGCCCTCACCGGCAAGGAGCCCTTCAAGGGCATCAACCCGGACGAGTGCGTGGCCGTGGGCGCCGCCATCCAGGGCGGCGTGCTGGGCGGCGATGTGGAGGGCATCCTGCTGCTGGACGTGACCCCGCTTTCCCTGGGCATCGAGACCCTGGGCGGCGTGTGCACCAAGCTCATCGAGCGCAACACCACCATCCCCACCCGCAAGAGCCAGATCTTCTCCACCGCCGCGGACAACCAGACCAGCGTGGAGGTCAACGTGCTCCAGGGCGAGCGGGAGCTGGCCGCCTACAACAAGAGCCTGGGCCGCTTCCACCTGGACGGCATCGCGCCGGCCCGCCGGGGCGTGCCTCAGATCGAGGTCACCTTCGACATCGACGCCAACGGCATCGTGAACGTGTCCGCCAAGGACCTGGGCACCGGCAAGGAGCAGCACATCACCATCACCGCCTCCACCAACCTCTCCAAGGACGAGATCGACAAGGCCGTCAAGGAGGCCGAGCAGTATGCCGCCGAGGACGCCAAGCGCAAGGAGGACGTGGACGTGCGCAACACCGGCGACCAGATGGTCTACCAGACCGAAAAGACCCTCCAGGAGATGGGCGACAAGCTGGATGCGGGCGACAAGGCGGATGTGGAAAAGAAGCTGGCCGATCTGAAGGCGGCCCTGTCCGGCTCCGACACCGGCCTCATCAAGACCGCGACCGAGCAGCTGACCCAGGCCTTCTACAAGGTCTCCGAGAAGCTCTATCAGCAGGCCGCCCCCAATCAGGGCGCCCCCAACGCCGGCCCCGGCCCCGACATGGGCGGCGGCCAGACCGACGGCGGCCAGACCTATTACGACGCGGATTATACCGAGGTCGACCCGGACAATAAGTAAGGGACCAATCATCGCGGGGGCGGGGCAGAACATGCCCCGCCCATCAAAAGGTAGTGAGATCGCATGGCAGATAAACGGGATTATTACGAGGTGCTGGGCGTAAAAAAAGACGCCAGCGAGGATGATATAAAAAAGGCCTACCGGAAGGCCGCCAAGGCCAACCATCCGGACCTGCACCCCGGCGACAAGGAGGCAGAGGCCCGCTTCAAGGAGGCCAATGAGGCTTACGCGGTGCTGTCCGATCCGGACAAACGGGCCAAGTACGACCAGTTCGGCTTCGCCGGCGTGGACCCCAACTTCGCGGCCGGCGCGGGCGCCGGCGGATTCGAGGGGTTCGGCGACCTGGGCGACATCTTTGGGGATATCTTCGGCGGCTTTGGCGGGTTCGGCGGCTTTGGCGGTGCCCGGCAGCAGAACCGCAATGCGCCCCGGCGGGGCGAGAGTCTGCGGGTGCGGCTGACCATCTCCTTTGAGGAGGCTGTCGCCGGCTGCAAAAAGGACATCAGCGTCACCCGGGTGGACCAGTGCCCCGACTGCAAGGGCACCGGCTGCGCCCCCGGCACCACCCCGGAGATATGCCCCGACTGCCGGGGCTCCGGCACGGTGATGCGCCAGCAGCGGACCCCCTTCGGGGTGATGCAGTCCTCCGGCCCCTGCCCCAAGTGCGGCGGCCAGGGCAAGATCATCCACTCCCCCTGCTCCAAATGCCGGGGCGCCGGCAGCATCCGCTCCCAGCGGAAGCTGAACGTGAGCATCCCCGCGGGCATCGACGACGGGGAGACCGTGTCCCTGCGGGGCCAGGGCAACGCCGGCGCCAACGGCGGCCCGGCGGGCGATCTGCTGGTGCTGATCGCGGTGCGGCCCAGCAGCACCTATCAGCGGGAGGGCTCGAACCTGTATACCTCCGTCAGCCTCAGCTTCGTACAGGCGGCGCTGGGCACGGAGATCGAGGCGCCCACCATCGACGGGCCGGTGAGCCTGAACATCCCGGAGGGGACCCAGACCGGGTCTGTGTTCCGCATTCGGGGCAAGGGCGTGCCCAACGTACGTACCGGCATCCGGGGGGACGAGTTCGTGACGGTGGACCTGCAGACGCCCAAGAACCTGTCGCACCGGCAGAAGGAGCTGCTCCAGGAGCTGGCGGAACTGTCCGGGGAAAAGACCACCAAGAAAAAGAGACGGTTTTGAGGCGCCGGATCCTTAATAAATTCCGGAGAGGGAGCGTTGCGGTGCTCCCTCTTTTGGTGTATAATCACTTTGTACGTCTATTTGATCATTCCTCCCCAGAAGGAGAGCCCCTATGCTTTGGTATCTAACGATCATCTTCCCCCTGGCGGTGGCGCTGTTCGCGCTGATATGGACATACCGCTGGGCGGCGATCCGCCGGCAGGCGGTCCCCGACGCCGAGGCTCTTGCCGAGCGGACGGCCCGCATGGCCGAAGGCGGCGGGAAACGTGAGGACGCCCTGCCCAAGCGGAAGCTCATGGACCGGAAGGATTGGGCGGTGCTGGCCGTCATCACCGGCGTGTATGCCGTGGTCGCGTTTTTCGGCCTGGGCTCCACCAAGGCGCCCCAGACCTATCTGCACTACGCCGGGGGCAACACCTACGCCCTCATAGAGCTGCGCCAGCCCCAGACGATCACCGGGCTCCGGTACTGGTCCGGGCTGTGCACGGCGGATTACCAGCTGCAGTTCTCCATGGACAACGAGACCTGGACCGACCAGCTCCAGGATGACGGCACCTCGGGCATGACCCAGCGGTATACCCAGCTGTTCCGGTGGAACGACGCCGTCCTCAACGCCGACCAGGGCCCGGTGCGGTATATCCGCATCATCTCCGGCGCGGAACAGTATCTGGGGGAGGTGGCGATCTATGGGGAGGACGGCGCGCTCCTCTCCCCGGAGGACCTGATCGTGGCGCCCGGCTGCGAGATGCTCTTTGACGAGCAGGACGTGATCCCCGAGGCATACTCTTTCAAAAACGGCACCTATTTCGACGAGATCTACCACGCGCGCACGGCGCTGGAGATGATCGAGAACATCTGGCCCTATGAGATCACCCATCCGCCCCTGGGCAAGGCCATCCTGTCCCTGGGCATCCGGCTGTTCGGCATGACGCCCTTCGGCTGGCGGTTCATGGGCACGCTCCTGGGGGTGCTGATGCTGCCGCTGCTGTACCTGCTGCTGAAGAGGATGTTCGGGTATCTGGCCGTGGCCGCGGCCGGCAGCACGGTATTCGCCTTCGATTTCATGCACTTCGTGCAGACCCGCATCGCCACCATCGACACGTATGTGGTGTTTTTTATCCTGGCGATGTATCTTTTCATGTACCTGTGGCTCACCGAGCCGACGGAGCGGGGCCGATGGAAGCTGCTGTGGCTGGGCTTGGCCGGGGCTAGCTTCGGCCTGGGCGCGGCCAGCAAGTGGACGGGCATCTATGCCGGCGTGGGCCTGGGCGTGATATGGCTGGTCCATTGGGCGGTGACGTTCCTGCGGGCCGGGAAGGCGGGGGACTGGAAAAAGCCCCTGGGGGCCTTCTGGCGCAACGTGGGCTGGTGCGTTCTGTTTTTCGTGGCGGTGCCCTGCCTCATCTACTACGTCAGCTACTGGTCCTATGCCCCCAGCCAGGGGGTGGACGGGCCCTTCCGGCTGTTCAAGCCCGGGTATTTGAAGATCGTGCTGGACAACCAGAAGTATATGTGGGACTACCACTCCGACCTGGTGGCGACCCATCCCTATTCCTCCAAGTGGTACCAGTGGCTGTTCGACGTGCGGCCCATTTTGTATTATCTCGCCTATCCCAGCGCGGGGGTCACGGTCTCCTTTGGGGCCTTCAATAACCCCCTGGTGGCCTGGGGCGGTCTGCTGGCCATGGCGGGCATGGGCTGGCTGGCCGTGCGGGAGCGGGATGAGCGGGCGGCGTTCATCCTCATCGGATATCTGGCCAACCTGCTGCCCTGGGTGCTGGTCACCCGCCTGACCTGGTCCTATCACTACTTCCCATGCCTGGTGTTCCTGGTGCTGGCCATCAGCTACATCTTCGCCGACCTGCGCCGCCGGGACGCCCGCTGGGCCGCCGCGCTGGGGAGCTTCACCGCGCTGACGGTAGTGCTGTTCTGTGTGTTTTACCCGGTGCTGGCGGGCGTGCCCCGGAGCGAGACGTACAGCAAGATATTCCTGAAATGGTTTGCGGACACATGGCCTTTTTAACGGATCAACATTGCCATACTGACATCTCTCTGGACAGTACCGCGTCCTATCTGGACATGGTACAGGCCGCCTATGCCGCCGGGGTGCGGTGGCTGTGCATCACGGACCACTGCGACACGGTGGACTGGCGGACCCTGGAGCTGTATCCCCCCTGCCGGGATGTGGCCCGGCGGGAGCTGGAAGCCTATGAGGCAAACCTCGACCGGGTCCCCAAGGACATGACCGTGCGCATGGGGGTGGAGCTGGCGGAGCTCATCTTCCACCCGGAGCTGAAGGAGGAGCTGTCCAGCCCGCCATGGCTCGACTTCGTCCTGGGCTCCTACCACATCACGAGAGAATACGGCGACTACCACGAGCTGACCTATACGCCGGCGTTCTGCGAGAAGCTGTGGGATATCTATCTGCGGGACCTGCAGCAGGTGGCGGAGATGGATTACTTCGACGTGATGGCCCACATCGGCTATGTGCGCCGGTACGCCATGGCCCAGGGCGTGGACGCGGGGCTCTCATTGGCCCGCCACGGCGACCGGATCGAGCACCTGCTGCGGACCCTGATCCAAAACGGCCGGGGCATCGAGATCAACTGCTCCGGCATCCGGGACGGCTGCGGCCCCTTCCCGTCGGAGGAGATCCTGCGGCTGTATAAGAGCCTGGGCGGCGAGATCGTCACCGTGGGCTCCGACGCCCACCGGCCCCAGGACGCCGCCAAGGGCTTGGCCCGGGGACAGCAGATCCTGCGGGAATGCGGCTTTCGGTATGTGGCGCTGTTCACCAAGCGCAAGCCGCAGTTCATGCCATTGTAAAAAAGGAGGATCGACGGTCATGATCGCGATCGCATCGGACCACGGGGGCTACGCCCTCAAACAGACCATTTTGGAACACCTGGCCGGCCGGGGCATCCCGGCGGAGGACCTGGGCTGCGGCGGCGAGCGGGTGGACTATCCCGCTTATGCGGAAAAGCTGTGCCGCGCCGTGGCGGCCGGGCAGTATGAGCGGGGCATCCTCTGCTGCGGCACGGGCATCGGCATGTCCATCGCCGCCAACAAGATCCCCGGCATCCGTGCGGCCCTGTGCGGGGACTGCTACAGCGCCGGGATGAGCCGCCAGCACAACGACGCCAACGTGCTGTGCCTGGGCGGCCGCGTGCTGGGGACGGAGCTGGCCAAAAAGATCGTGGACACCTATCTGGACACCGGCTTCTCCAATGGGGAGAGCCACAGCCGCCGCATCGCGATGATCAAGGACCTGGAGGGATAATGCCGTACCGTCCCAAGGACATATACAGAGGCCACCGGAAGTTCCGCTCGCCTCTGAGCATATTGCTGTTCGTGATGGCCTTCCTGGTGGTGGGCGCCATAGGGCTGTTCTTTTTCCTGCAGCAGTACATCGTCTATGACGCCGCCGGCGTCCGGCTCGAGCTGCCCTTTGGCAGGGAGGAGGCCCCCGCGGAGGAGCAGGGCCAGCCCGCCCCGACGCCGACCTTTGAGCCGCTGACGGTGGAGGTCATCTGGGAGGACCCGGATTTTGAGGACGTGGACATGGGCGGCTGGGAGGACCTGAAGCCCGTGCAGGACCGGTTCGTCGCCCTGAGCGACGTGACGAATCCCCAGGCGCTGGCGGAGGCTGTGGCCAGCGTGACCGACGGGAACTTTTACAGCGGGGCCATCCTGCAGGTGAAGGATCCGTCCGGACAGCTGGCCTGGCCGTCCAGCTGCGCCACCGCCATCTCCTACGGGACCAGCGGCATCACGGACCTGTCCGGGACCATCGCCACCCTCCATGAGGCGGGCAAGACCGTGGCCGCCCAGATCAGCTGCTTTACCGACAATCTGCTGTGTACCCGGAACCCGTCCGTGGCGCTCCAATCGGGGGGCTACGCCTACCGGGATGAGAACGGCGCGTCCTGGATGGACCCCTATAACCGGACCGTGCGGGCCTATGTGACCGACATGGCCCGGGAGCTGGCCGCCATGGGCTTTGACGAGATCATCCTGGCGGACTTTTACCACCCGATCTCGGAGGCCGGCTTCACCTATACCGTGACGCTGCGGACCCCGGCGGACCCGGTGGTGGCCGTGTGCCAGCTGGGCAAGCGGGTGGCGGAGGCGCTGCAGGACACCGGCACGGCGGTCTCCGCCCGGCTGAACGCGGCCAGCCTGCGGGCCGGGCAGAGCGCGCAGACCGGCCAGGACCTGGATATTTTCTGGCGGCTGTTCGCCCGGCTGTACTGTCCCACCAGCCCGGACCTTCTGGCCGGGGACCTGGAGCTGGCGACGGAGGTCATGAACGGCGGCGACGCGAATGTGCGGTTCGTCCCGATCATGGGTCTGATGCCGGAGGGACACGACTCCTTCGTGATCGCGTGGTGAGAAAAAATGCCCGCCCGGAGCAAAGCTCCGGGCGGGCATTTTCATAAAAGCCGCTGCCGTTATTGATGGGTGTGGAGCGCCTCCAGCACGTCGTAGCGTTCCATCTGCAGGTGCTTGGTCTGCTGCAGGGCCTCCTCGATGGGGATGGTCACCAGATGGCCGTCATGGGCGGTGATGATGGAGCTGCCATTGCCGTTCAGCAGCGCCTGTACGGCGGCGTAGCCCATGCGCGTGGCCGTCTCCCGGTCCCGGGCGGTGGGGGAGCCGCCCCGCTGGATGTGGCCCAGGATGGTGACGCGGGGATCGATGCCCAGTTCCTCGTGGATGCGCTGGCCGATATCCATGGCGCTGCCGGCGCCCTCGGCCACCACGATCATGAAGTGGGTATTGCCCAGCAGCCGGGACCGGCGGATCTGCTCGGCCACGTCCCGCTGGAAGTCCACCTCCACCTCGGGGATGAGCACGGCGGTGGCGCCCACGGAGATGCCCACATACAGCGCCAGATAGCCGGCATGGCGGCCCATGACCTCCACCACGGAGCAGCGCTCATGGCTCTGCATGGTGTCCCGCAGCTTGTCGATGCACTGTACGGCGGTGTTGCAGGCGGTGTCGAAGCCGATGGTATAGTTGGTGCAGCCCACGTCGTTGTCGATGGTGGCGGGGATGCCGACCACCTCCACGCCCCGGCGGGACAGATCCAGCGCGCCCCGGAAGGTGCCGTCGCCGCCGATGGCCACCACCGCGTCGATGCCCAGCATCTTGCAGGTGGCGACGGCCTTCTCCTGCCCCTCAGGGGTCATGAACTCCTTGCTGCGGGCCGTGTAGAGGATGGTGCCGCCGCTGGCCAGGATGTGGCTGACGGAGGAGGAGGTCATGGGGAAGAAGTCCCCGTTGACCAGGCCGTTCCAGCCCCGGCGGATGCCCACGCATTCCAGCCCCTGGCCCAGGGCCGTGCGCACCACGGCCCGGACCGCCGCGTTCATTCCGGGGGCGTCGCCGCCGCTGGTGAGAACACCGATCCGTTTGATAGGATTGCCCATATCCGTATCGCTCCTTTATGTAGATGAGAATTTTTTGCCCGATTTGCGGAGGTTTCCGGGAAAAGCCTCGGGCAGTCCCGGAAAACGAACGCTTTTGTTTCGAGAGGATCCATTCGCGGATATCATATCATAAACCTGGGAAAAAGCAAGCCCGGAGCGGTCGCTCCGGGCACTTTTTCTTTTCAGGACACGGCCAGATCCTTCACCAGGCAGGCAAGAGATCCGTCCTGCTCGTCCACCACCAGGGTGGCCCCGGCGGGGATGTCCCCGGAGAGGATCTTCTTGGCGATGAGGGTCTCGGCGGTGGATTGCAGGTACCGCTTGAGGGGTCTGGCGCCATACACCGGGTCGTATCCCCGGTCGATGATGAGCTGACAGGCGGCGGGGGTGATCTCCAGGCCCAGCTGTTTGTCCGCCAGGCGCCGGCGCAGCCCCTCGGTGAGGATCGTGATGATGCCCGTCAGGTTCTCCCGGGTCAAGGGCTTGAAGAACACCGTCTCGTCCAGCCGGTTCAAAAACTCCGGCCGGAAGGCCTTTCGCAGCTCGCCCATGACGGCGGCGCGGGCCTCGGCTGTGATGTCCCCGTCCGGGCCGATCCCGTCCAGCAGGTAGGGGCTGCCCAGATTGGAGGTGAGGATGATGACGGTGTTTTTGAAATCCACCGTCCGGCCCTGGCTGTCCGTGATGCGCCCGTCGTCCAGCACCTGCAGGAGGATGTTGAACACGTCCGGATGGGCCTTTTCGATCTCGTCGAAGAGCACCACGCTGTAAGGCCGGCGGCGCACCGCCTCGGTGAGCTGGCCGCCCTCGTCGTAGCCCACGTACCCCGGAGGGGCGCCGATCAGCCGGGAGACGGAGAACTTCTCCATGTACTCGGTCATGTCGATGCGCACCATGCTCTTCTCGTCGTCGAACAGGGCCTGGGCCAGGCTCTTGGCAAGCTCCGTCTTGCCCACGCCGGTGGGGCCCAGGAAGAGGAACGACCCGATGGGCCTGTCCGGGTCCGCGATGCCCGCACGGGAGCGCAATATGGCCTCGGTGACGAGGCGCACCGCCTCATCCTGGCCCACCACCCGCTCGTGGAGGATGTCCTCCATATGCAGCAGCTTCTCCCGTTCGCCCTCCATGAGCTTGGCCACGGGGATGCCCGTCCAGCGGGCCACGATGCCGGCGATCTCCTCCTCGGTGACCGCGTCCTGGACCAGGCCGCCGCCCTTTTTGGGCGACGCCTCCGCCTCGGCCAGCTTCTTCTGCAGGGCCGGGATGGTCTCGTATTTCAAGCGCGCGGCGGTCTCGTACTCATAGTTCTGCTGGGCCCGCTCCATGTCGGCGGTCTGCCGCTCGATCTCCGCCTTCAGGCCCTTGACCGCGTCCACGTCCGCTTTCTCCGCCTCCCAGCGGGCCTTCATCTCGGCGAACCGCTCCTTTTCCGCGGCCAGCTCGGAGCGCAGCTTCTCCAGCCGGTCGGCGCTGAGCCGGTCCGTCTCCTTTTTGAGGGCCGTCTCCTCGATCTCCATCTGCATGATCTTCCGGCGGACGTCGTCCAGCTCGGAGGGCATGGAGTCGATCTCCGTGCGGATCAGCGCGCAGGCCTCGTCCACCAGGTCGATGGCCTTGTCCGGCAAAAACCGGTCGGAGATATACCGGTCCGACAGGGTCGCCGCCGCCACCAGGGCCGCGTCGTGGATGCGCACGCCGTGGTAGATCTCATACCGCTCCCGGATGCCCCGCAGGATGGAGATGGTGTCCTCCACCGTGGGCTCGGACACCATCACCGGCTGGAACCGGCGCTCCAGGGCCGCGTCCTTCTCGATATACTTGCGGTACTCATCCAGGGTGGTGGCGCCGATGCAGTGCAGCTGGCCCCGGGCCAGCATGGGCTTTAAGAGGTTGCCCGCGTCCATGCTGCCCTCGGTCTTGCCCGCGCCCACGATGGTGTGCAGCTCGTCGATGAAGAGGAGGATCTTGCCCTCGCTTTTCGCGATCTCCTCCAGCACGGCCTTGAGCCGTTCCTCGAACTCGCCCCGGTACTTGGCCCCGGCCACCAGGGCGCCCATGTCCAGACTGAACACGGTCTTGTCCTTCAACCCCTCGGGCACGTCCCCCCGGACGATGCGCTGGGCCAGGCCCTCGGCGATGGCGGTCTTGCCCACGCCGGGCTCGCCGATGAGCACGGGGTTATTTTTCGTCTTACGGGAGAGGATGCGGATGACGTTTCGGATCTCCGTGTCCCGGCCGATCACCGGGTCCAGCTCGTTGTTCCGGGCCCGCTGGACCAGGTCGGTGCCGTACTTCTCCAGAGCCCCGTAGGTGTCCTCGGGGCTGTCGGTGGTCACATGGCCGGTCTTGACCTTGGCCAGCTCCGCCGTGAAGGCGTCCTTGGTGATGTTATACTGCCGGAACACGTCTCGGATGGCCGGGGTGGGATGGGCGAACACGCCCAGCATCAGGTGCTCCACGGACACATACTCGTCCTTGAGCTGGGCCGCCACCTTCTGGGCAAAATCCATGATCTTTCCGAACTCGTTGGAGGGGTAGACGCTCTGGGCCCCCTGGACCTTGGGCAGCCGCTCGATGGCCCCGTCCAGGGCCGAGAGCATCCCGTCGCAGTCCACGCCCATCTTGCCCAGCAGGCTGGGGATGAGCCCACCGTCCGCGTCCGCCAGGGCGTACAGCAGGTGCTCGGGCGTGACGTACTGATTGTCGTTTTCCCGGGCCATGGCCGTGGCGGCGTTGATGGTCTCTATGGTCTTTTGTGTCAGCTTATCGCTGTTCATATAAGGTCACTTCCTTTTGAAATACTTTCCTGGCTGTGCATAGGGCAGCATTTTGCTCGCCTAACGGGCGGCAAGGACCGGCAGGGCCCCGCACGCGGTTGGTGAGCATCGCGAACTTTAGCGGGAGGGGTCCTGTCGGACGAGACCGCCTTTTGCCTCGCCGCATGCCGTGATGGTTTATAGGATCGTGTTGCCCTCCCGGAGCCAGCGGATATACTCCGCCTCCACGTCCCGGGCGGACAGGCTCCCGGCCAGCACGCCTTTCATCAGCCGGTCGAACAGCCGCACGTAGGCGCTGATGGCTCCGGCCACATCGGCGCTGGAATAATCCCGCCGACCGGGCAGATCCAGGGTGCGGGTGAACCGGCCGGGGTACAGGGCGTACTCCACCGGCACGGGGTGATAGGCCGAGATCAGTTCATCCTCCACCTCTTTCCAGAGCCGGAAAAACCGCCCCATGGCGTCCAGCAGCTCCTGGGACTGGGTGCGGAACACCACGCTCAGCTCCCCCAGGGTCCCCTCCCGGTCCCGGTACAGCTCCACGGAGTATTTCACCGTGGGCCGGTAGCGGTACTGGAGGCTGGACTTCATGCTCATGCTCATGGCGTTGGGGGCCACGAAGGGCACCAGGTCCTGGTCCGTGCCCAGGATCTCCCCGATCTGCCGGAAGATGTCCTGGACCTGCCGCTCCGGCGTCACCATATCCGTGTACTCGGCCAGGATCTGGTTGACCAGCGCCGAGCGGTTGGTGCCCATCCGGTGGGCCAGGGCGTCCACCGCCCGGACCACGTCGTCCGAAAGCATCAGGCTGTACAGGGTCTTTTTCATATCTCTCACCTCGACAACAATGTTACACCGGTATATAAACTTTGTCAAGCGATTTATATAAACTTTGCAAATATTTTTGCTTTGACTTGTACTTTTCCGCGCGACATGGTATATTGTTCCCATCAAATACGATTTGAGGTGAAAAGATGATCTCTGCTTCCTGCTGACAGCTTTGGCATGATGGGGCAAAAATGCCCGGCGGCGCGCGCCGCCTTCTCGTCATGCCGGCCTTGCGGGGAGCGGCATTCTTTTCAACTGATCTGCGGCATGGGGCACCATGCCCTCCGTCGGCTGTGGGAGACGTTCTCCCGCGGCCGATTCTGATTTTTAAGGAGGGCATGACATGTCATTGATCGACGTTTCCAACTTGACCTTCGCCTACGGCGACGGCTACGACTATGTTTTCGACCACGCCAGCTTCCAGATCGACACGGACTGGCGCCTGGGCTTCACCGGCCGCAACGGCCGGGGCAAGACCACTTTTTTGAAGCTGCTCATGGGGGAGCATAAGTACCAGGGGACGATCACCGCGTCGGTGGACTTTGAGTATTTCCCCTATCCGGTGGCGGACATGGACGCAGACACCGCCGATGTGCTGGCGGCCGTGTGTCCCGAGGCGCCGGAATGGGAGTTTGAGCGGGAGCTGGGAAAGCTGGCGGTGGACGAGGGGGCGCTGTACCGGCCCTTTTCCACCCTTTCCAACGGCGAGCGCACCAAGGCGCTGCTGGCGGCGCTGTTTTTGCGGGAGAACGCCTTTCTGCTCATCGACGAGCCCACCAACCACCTGGACATGCGGGGCCGGGAGCTGGTGAGCCGGTATCTGGCCCGCAAGAAGGGCTTCATCCTGGTCAGCCACGACCGGGCCTTCCTGGACGGCTGCGTGGACCATATCCTGTCCATCAACCGGGCGAGCATAGAGGTCTGCCGGGGGGATCTTTCCACCTGGTGGGCCAACAAGCAGCGCCAGGACCAGTTCGAGACGGAGCAGAACGAAAGGCTCAGGAAGGAGATCAAGCGCCTCAAACAGACCGCCCGGGAGAAGGCGGACTGGTCCGACCGGGTCGAGGCCACCAAGATCGGCAACGGCCCCTGCGACCGGGGATATGTGGGCCACCAGGCCGCCCGGATGATGCAGCGCTCCAAGGCCATCCAGGCCCGTCAGGAGCGGGCCATCGACGAGAGATCGAAGCTCCTCAAGAACATCGACACGGCGGAGGACTTAAAGCTCGCCCAGCCGGAATACCGCAGCCCCCGGCTGCTGTATTTGAAGGACGTGGCGGTGGATTACGGAGCCGGTCCCGTGTGCGCGCCGGTGTCCTTCACGGTGGAGCGGGGCGACCGGGTGGCGCTGCTGGGAGCCAACGGCGCGGGCAAGAGCAGCATTTTGAAGCTCATCTGCGGGGAGGATATCCCCCATACGGGCACGTTCGAGGCCGGCGGCGGTCTGGTCATCTCCTACGTGGCCCAGGACACCTCCGGCCTGGCCGGGAGCCTGATGGGATACGCGGAGCGGTGCGGCGTGGATGTGAGCCTGTTTCTGGCGATCCTGCGCAAGCTGGACTTTGAGCGGAGCCAGTTTGAAAAGGACCTGGCGGACTTCTCCGCCGGACAGAAGAAAAAGGTGCTCATCGCCCGGAGCCTCTCCCAGCGGGCCCACCTGCTGGTATGGGACGAGCCGCTCAATTACATCGACCTGATCAGCCGCATGCAGATCGAGCAGCTCCTGCTGCGGGCAAAGCCCACGCTCCTATTCGTGGAGCACGACCGGACCTTCTGCGAGAAGGTCGCCACCAAGACCGTGGCGCTGTGAAAAAGTCCCCGGAAGGGCCTTGGCCCTCCCGGGGACATAGTTTTTCTCCGGAGCTACACGTAATACGGATTGGGCTTGAACAGCAGCGCGATCAGATCGATCAGCGCCCCCACGCCGAAAAGGCCCGCCGTGAGCAGGTATAAGATGCCCATCCCTGTCTTCCCTTCATAGAACTTGTGCGCTCCCAGGAAGCCCAGAAACAGACACAGCAGGAACGCCACCCACTTATTCTTCGGCCGGCCGTATCTTCCGCCGATATTGGCGTTGACGTTGGAGTTCGTATTGCTGTTGTTGATCACCACGCTCGGCTGCGCGGCCTCGCTCTTGACGGTCTCCACCTGCCTGCCGCACGCCGTGCAGACGACGGCGTCCGCCGGTATTTTTGCGCCGCAGTGTTTGCAGAATTTCGTCGTTGTTCTTTCCTGTGTTTCCTGATCCATCGCGCGTCCCTCCGTCTAGATAAGAGTGGCATAACTCTAACACATATGTATTCATTTGTCAACATATGTGTTCAATAGCGGACGCCGTGCCTCATAGAATATACATAGAGGTGGAACTATGTATATTCCTACGCTCGACCCTGTGGCGGTCGGAAGAGTCATTGCTTATTTTCGCCAGCGCAGCGGCGTATCGCAGGAGGTCCTGAGCGGGCTGGCCGACATCGGGCGCAGCCATCTGAGCGCCATCGAGCGCGGCGAGCGAAAGCCGACGCTGGAGACGTTCTACAGGATATGCACGGCGCTGGACGTGAAGATGAGCGTGGTCATCGCAAAGCTGGAAGAGGAACTGGAAAAACAGTGAGGACGCGGAAAAACTCCGCGTCCTCTCGTTTACGTTATCCTGCCGCCGGTCGATCCGGCATGGGGCCGATCATTGAAAAAACCGGCGGCAGAAGGCGGCGACGGCGGCCGCGCAAAGAAGGCATATCCCGGCGCTCAGCAAAAACGCCGTATCCAGGGACACGTCCGCCGCCCGGCCCAGGACCAGGGTGCCCCCGGCGGAGACGGCCTCGTCCAGCACCGCGTAGATGCTCAGCTGGGTGGCCCGGTCGGCGCCGGTCACCTGCCGGTTCCAGACCTGGCTGGCCAGGGGGCCGATGATGGCATAGCTGCCCTCCATGAGCAGGATGCACCCCACGGAGAGCGCCGCCGAGCGGGTCAGCGTCAGGGCAAGGCACGCCAGGCCCGCCAGCGCCACCGCGCCCATGGCCGAGCGGGCCCGGCCCATCTTGTCGGTGAACCGCTGGGAGAACGTGCCGGACAGGGACACCACCGACACGGCGATGTACACCCAGCCGATGGCCCGGCCGGACATGCCGCAGCGCAGGTATTGGTTCTGGTTCAGCCAGGTGCATACCGTGCTCAGTACCACCCCGTACATGGCCCAGCAGACCACCAGCAGCAGAAACCGCCTCTGACGCAGCGTGCCGCCCAGCAGCCGGAAGAAGGCGCGCACTGGCTCCCGGCGCTCCCTCTCCGGCGGCCGTACCTCCGTGAGCAGCAGCGTCAGCGCCGCCGCCAGGCCGTAGGCGGCGAGAGTGGCCAGGGCGGCCAGGGCGTAGTCCTCCGCCATGAAGAGGGCGAAGGCTCCGGAGGAGACCAGCAGCCCCGCCGTGGAAAAGGCGCCCCACCGGCCGAATACCCGCTGGCTCTCATCGTCGGGGCAGCTCAAGTACAGGATGCTCTCGTCCACCCCGGACAGGGCGGCGATAGCGGCGCTGAGAAGGACCCGCTCCCAGAAAAAGTCCATAAAGCTGTCCGCCCGCCAGAACACCAGCTTGGAAAGGGCGTAGATGCCGCAGCCGGCGATCATGGTCTTTTTGTAGCCGATGCGGTCGGCCACGATGCCCCAGGGCAGCTCCATGGCCAGGGATATGACGAAGGATATGCTCTCGACGAGGGCGATCTGCCCCAGGGTCAGGCCCCGTACCTGCCGGTACAGGGAGGCCACAGGGGCGTAGAACACCATGCCCTGCAGAAAGGCGATGGCGTAGAGAAGATGGATATTTCGTTTTATTTTCATGGTGCTTTGACCTCGTAAAAAACAAAATGAAAGGGGAAATGGGCGCAAAAATCCCACGACAACAAGACAAGCCGAGGCTTGCCTTTTCGTCGTGGGTCATTTTGTTTTCTACGCCGATAGCACCATGATATGATTACCTCGTATCCGCATTATACAGCGCCCCGGCGGCGCTGTCAATCCAGGCCCCGCTCCTTTTTCAGCGCCCGGATGTCGCTGCCGGCGAAGGACAGCACCTGGAACTCCCCCTCCAGCCGGGACACGATCTGGGGGGTGTAGCGCTTGGCTGTCTGGGCGGCGGTGAGGTTGGTGCTGATGACGGTCTTTTTCTGGCCCAGCAGCCGGCTGTTGATGAGGGTATAAAGGGCGCTGCGGGAAAATTCCGTCACCATCTCGGTGCCCAGATCGTCCAGGATGAGAAGGTCGCACGCACACATCCGCCGGACCTGGCTGTCGGCCCAGGCAGCGGCTTCCTCATTCCGGGAGAACCGCTGGCTCTCAAAGGCCTCCAGCGCCGCCACGGCGGTCTCATACACCACGGAGAAGCCCTGGCGGGCCACCTCCCGGGCGATGCAGGCGGACAGGAACGTCTTGCCCAGTCCCGTGCCGCCCCGGAAGAGATAGTTCTCCCGCCGGCGGCCGAAATCCAGGGCGTAGTCGTAACAGATGCCGAACACCGTCTCCATCTGCGCCCGGGGGGCCACCCCGGACGCCGGATCGGGCCGGTCGTCATAGAACCCCAGGTCGAAGGTGCCGAAGCTCTCGCTGCCTAGCTTCAAAAGCGCGGACAGATCCCTGGCCTGGGCCTCGTCGTAGAGCTTTTTCAGACAGGAGCACATCCGCCCCTCCACATAGCCGGTGTCCCGGCATTTGGGGCAGTCCCACGCCCCGTCCAGCCAGTCGAAGGGCCAGCCGTTCTCCACCAGCAGCTCCGCCCGGCGGGCCTGCAGGTCCAGGCTCTCCCGCCGCAGCTGATCCAGCGGCCGCCCCCCGCCCAGCGCGGAGGCCGCGGCCTGGGGCACCAGCGCCGCGATCTGCTCGTCCAGCCGGCGCAGCTCCGGCACGCGGGCGTACGCCTGCTCATGGCGCAGCCGGTCGGTCTGCACCGCCCGGCGGCGGATATCCTCTTTTTCCTCTCTGGCCTGGGCCAGCAGCCTTCCGTCCATGGCGATGTCCTCTCAGCGGTTCTTCATCCGTTCGCGCAGCTTTTTCATCCGCTCCAGCTCCCCGGCGTCCGGGGCGGAGGAAGCGGCGGGGGCGGAGTCCCGGGCGGGCCTGCGGTCCCCCTGCTCGATGGCCTGGACGGTGTGCAGGCCCTTGCTGTGCCAGGAGCGGACGATGGAGTCCATATATTTCCATTTCAGGCCGCCGGTATTGGTGACGGTCCTGTCGGCGGCCACGGCCAGTTCCTCCGGGCCGAAGCCCAGCTCGATCCAGCTGTCGATGTACCGCCGCTCCGAGGCGGTGAGCTCCCGGCCCCGGATGCCGATGGCCCGCTGGGTCTCGTAGACGAGCCCCTTGCGGCGGGCCAGCTCCGCCAGCCAGCTCTCCGCCTGCTCATAGGTCATGATCTCCCGGTCGAACCAGCTGTAGGCCTCCTTTTCGATCGCCGCGAAGCCCAGATGGCGCTCCGCGCCGTAGCGTTCCTCATACTCCTCCTTGCAGTGGTGGATGAGCAGCATGATCACCTCCGCGGGCAGGGAGAGGTCGTCATAGATGCCGAAGAGCTTTTTCAGATCGGACGAGCTGAGCACCCGGCCCAGGATGCGCTGGGTCTCCTCCACCAGGGCCTGGAAGGCCGGGTCCGACTGGCTCCGGCGGACCAGATCGGCCGCCCGGTACTCGGGAAGCTCCCGGCTGGGCAGCGGCTCCCGTTCCCCGGAAGAGAGGAGCCCCAGCCGCTCCAGACGCAGAGCTGTGATCTGGATGGCCCGGGGGGCGAGGCGCATCTCCCGGGCGGCCCGCTCCGTGTCCAGGACGCCGCCGTTTTTCACCAGGTACAGGTACAGCAGCGCGCATTCCCCGTCCCCCGCCTCCAAAAGGCGGTCGGCCGCCTGCTGGGGCACGGCCAGGAGGCGGGGGCTGTTCAGTTTCAGCTTGGCGTCGTCCATGGCACGGTCCTTGTCTTTGGCGTAATAGCGACTTCGTCGCTCTTTACCATGTTGCGCGGTTCCGGCAATGGCCGGGAGCGCGACCGGTATTTTGGGGTATAATAGCGATTTTGTTGCTATTATACCATGTCGCGCGGTTCCGGCGATAGCCGGGAGCGCGACCGGTATTTTGGGGTATAATAGCAATTTTGTTGCTATTATACCATTCCCGACGGGAAGTTACAAGCTTTGCTTCGGCGGCCGGCCGGTGGTATAATGGGCCCAAAAGGGGGCGCGGGAAAATGGAGAGAGTAGACCTGCATGTGCATACCACGGCGTCGGACGGGACGCTGACGCCGCGCCAGACGGTGGCGCTGGCCGGGGAATTGGGCCTGGCGGCCGTCGCCGTCACCGACCACGACACCCTGGCGGGCCTGCCGGAGGCCATGGCCGCCGGGGCGGAGCTGGGCGTGCGCGTCATACCCGGCATCGAGCTGGCGGCGGAGCACGCCGGGCGGGAGGTGCACATCCTGGGGCTGCTGCTCGACCCGAAGGCGCCCTCCATCCTGGAGGCGGCGGCCTGGGCCGCCCGCGGCCGGGACGAGCGCAACCGGCGTGTGATCGAGGCCCTGGCGGCGGACGGCATCCCCATCACGGCGGAGGCGGTCCAGGCGGAGAACCCCGGCGCGGTGCTGGGCCGGCCCCACATCGCCGCATGGCTGGCCGGCCACGGCTATGTGGCCTCGGCCAAGGAGGCCATGGATCACTGGTTCCGGTCCGGGCAGCGGTATTACCGCCCCCGGCCCTGGATGGCCCTGGACCGGGCGGCCGCCGCGATCCGGGGCGCCGGCGGCGTGGCGGTGATGGCCCACCCGCTCCAGTACGGCTGGCGGGGCCAGGCTCTGGAGGATTACCTGCGGGCGGGGATGGCCGCCGGCTGCCGGGCCCTGGAGGCCTATTATTCCGAGCACTCGCCCCAGGACCAGGCCATGCTCCTGGCCGCGGCGGACCGGCTGGGGCTGGCGGTGTCCGGCGGCAGCGATTTTCACGGCGCGCGCAAGCCCCGTATCCGGATGGGCACCGGCGTGGACGGAGGGCTTTTCGTGCCCGCGGCGGTGCTGGAGGGCCTGGAAAAGGCGAAATTTTAAGTTTTTGTAAAGCTGGCAGGAAATTGGGATTTTCTCTTGTTTTACTGTCTCGCATTGTTTATAATAAAGAGAATCATATTCAAGTTCTATGGCCGGCGGACGCCGTGGGAGCGGGCGCCGGGGAGAGACTATGCTGCAGCTTCTTGTGCCCGCAGGGTCCATGGAGGCGGTCATCGCCGCGGTCCAGAGCGGGGCGGACATGGTATATATCGGCGTGCGCCTGACGGCGCCCGGGAAGGGTGAGCGGACGCTGGACCGGGAGACCCTGGCCCAGAGCCTGCGGTATTGCCGCGCCCGAAACTGCCGGGCGGCGGTGGCGCTGAACGCGCTGTATCCGGACAGCGATATCGACAAGGCCGTGGAGCTGGCGCTGTTCGCGGCGCGGGAGGGAGCCAGCGCCCTTCTGGTGCGGGACAAGGGGCTCATCTTCCTGCTGCGGCAGATGCTGCCGGATATGCCCCTGCTGGGGGACATCCGCCTGGGCATCAGCAGTCTGGAGGGCGTGACGGCCGCGGCGGCCATGGGCCTGGGGATGGTGACGCTGGCCCCGGAGCTCAGCGGCGAGCAGGTGGCCGCCATCGCGAAGGCGTCGCCGATCCCGGTGGCGGTGTGCGTGCACGGGCCGGTCTGCGCGGCACACGGCGGCCGCTGCTACATAGGCGCGCTGGCCCACGAGCATACCAGCGACAGCTGCCTTCGGTGCCATGAGCCCTGCCGGGGACGGTTCTCCCTGGGCGGGCGGATGGACGAGCACCCGCTGTCCATGGCGGACGTGTGCCTGATCGACCATTTGGAGGGCCTGGAGGGCTGCGGCGTGGCCGCCGCGGTCGTCGAGGGCCGCGGCCGGCGGCCGGAGTATGTGGCCTATGCCACGCGGATGTATGCCAGAGCCATCCGGGAGAAGGTGCTGCCCTCCCCGGAGGAGCGGAACTATCTGCAGCACGCCTTTGGGGCCGTGGGCCTTTCCGACGGCTATCTGAACGGCGAGGCCGGGCCGGACATGTTCGTCCGGGTGCCGGCGGAGGAAAAGATCCCGTCCCGGTTCTACAGCGAGGTGCGCCGGGGCTATATGAACGGCGAGCTGCGCCGGGTGCCGGTGACCTTTTACGCCGTGCTGGAGCAGGGAAAGCCCGCGCTCTTCGCCGCCGAGGACGGCATGGGCCGCCGGGCGGTGTATAAGGGCTTCGAGCCCATCGATCTGGGCCGCCAGGGCATCTCCGAGGGCCGGGTCCGGGAGATCATGTACCGGACCGGCGGCACGCCCTATAACTGCCAGGGGGTGAACTGCGCCATCGGGCCGGATCTGGATTACCCCGACGAGGCGGTGGAGGAGGCCCGGCGGGCGCTGCTGGCCCAGCTGGCCGACAAGAGCCATGACCCCGCGCCGGTGACGGAGGGGGAACGCCCCGCCCCGCCGGAGCCCCGGGAGAGCTCCGGCCCGCCGAAGCTGATCATCCAGATCACCAGCGAGACCCAGCTGACGGCGGAGCTTGCCGCCACGGAGCCCGACCTGCTGTACGTGCCGGCGGAGCTGCTGGCCGCGGGGGCCAAGGGGATCGAGCATTTCCTCTCCAGAGGGACGCAGATCGCGGCGGTGCTGCCGCCGGTGGTGTCGGAGGCAGAGGGACCGGTGCTGCGGGAGCTTCTGGCCACACTGAAGGCCAGGGGCATTGTCCAGGTGGTGGCCGGGAGCATGGGCCTGCTGCCCGCCGCCCGCCAGGAGGGGATGGCCGTCCGGGGGGATTTCGCCCTGAACGTGGCCAACGCCTGGACCCTGGACCGGCTGGGCCGGGCGGGGTTCCGGTCCGTGACCGTGTCCTGCGAGCTCACCGCCCGCCAGATCGCGGACATGCCCAAGTCCGCCCCGGCGGAGATGATCGTCTATGGCCGGCTGCCGGTGATGGTGACCGACCAATGCCTGATCCGCAACAGCGCCGGGCGCTGCTCCTGCTCCACGCCCACCAGCATGGGGGACGGGTTCGGGGGCGTGTATCCGGTGGAGAAGGAGTTCGGCTGCCGGAACACGGTCTATGACGGCCGGAAGATCTTCCTGGCCGACCACCCGGAGCTGTATACGAAAGCGGGCCTGTGGGGCCTGCGGCTGCTGTTCACCGCCGAGAGTCCCCGGGAGTGCGTGCTGGTGACGGAGCGATATAAGGAGAAAAACGACTATGTGCCCATCAACGCCAGCCGCGGGGCCTATGTGAAAGGAGCGCTATGGAGCTGATCCTTGCCTCGGCCTCGCCCCGCCGGCGGGAGCTGCTGGGATATTTCGGCCTGCCCTTCGAGGTGATCCCCGCCCGGGGGCCGGAGACGCCGCCCGCCGAGGCGGACGCGGGCCGGACGGTGTGTTTTTTGTCCCTGCAAAAGGCCCGGCAGGTGGCCAAGGCCCACCCCGACGCGCTGGTGATCGGCGCGGACACGGTGGTGGAGATCGACGGCGAGATCCTGGGCAAGCCCCATGACGAGGCGGACGCGGCCCGGATGCTGCGGCTGCTGTCCGGCCGGGAGCACCGGGTGTATACCGGCGTGAGCCTGGTGCGGTACGGCGTGCATCCGGCCGTCAGTTCCTACAGCCGCACCCGCATGGAGATGACACGGGTGTTCTTCCGGGAGATGACCGACGCGGAGATCGGCGCCTATATCGCCACCGGCGAGCCCATGGACAAGGCCGGGGCCTACGGCTACCAGGGCCGGGCGGGCATGTACGTGGAGCGGATCGAGGGAGACTTTTTCAACGTGGTGGGCCTGCCCCTGTGCCTTTTGGGGAACATGCTTTCAGAAGCGGGAGTCAAGCTGCATTGAAGGAATACATCAAGAAATACGGCCTGCGGATAGCCCTGGCCGTCATCGCCGTGGCGCTGATCGTGGCGCTGGCCGCCGCGCTGCTGAACGGGCGGGCCGGGCTGCTGTCCAATGTGACCGGCGCCCTGACCAGCCCCGTGGGCCAGGCCGCCTCCTCCGCCGTGGAGTGGATCGAGGGCATCTACGGCTATATTTATCAATACGACCAGCTGCTGGCGGAGAACAATGCCCTCCGGGCCCAGCTGGCTCAGGCCCAGCAGGCGGCCATCGACGCGGCGGAGTATAAGGCGGAGAACGAGCAGCTCCGCGGCCTGCTGGAGTTCCGGCAAAAGCACACGGACTATGTGCTGGAGCCGGCCAAGATCACCGAGTGGTCCAGCTCCAACTGGGAGAGCACCTTCCGCATCTCCAAGGGCTCGGCCAACGCCGCCAACCCCATCGACGTGGGCGACTGCGTCATCACCGAGTACGGCGCGCTGGTGGGCCAGGTCATCGAGGAGGGCGACAGCTGGTGCACCGTGCGTACGGTCATCGACTCCGGTATCGACGTGGGCGCGCTGGTGGGCGAGGCCGGTGCCGTGGGCATGTGCGTGGGCGACTTCTCCCTGATGCAGGAAAATCAGCTGCGGCTGACCTACCTGTCCGAGAACGCCCAGCTGGTGGAGGGAGAAGCGGTGCTCACCTCCGGCCGCGGCTCCATCCCCCAGGGGCTCATCATCGGCTACATCAGCAACGTGCTCAGCGAGGGCAACGGCCAGACCATCTACGGCGTGGTGGAGCCTGCCTGCGATCTGAGCAGCCTGACCCAGGTGTTCATCATCACCGACTTCACCATCCAGGAGTAAGAGCCATGCTGCTAGACCTGATCGACCTGAGCAAGCTGCGGCGGGCCATCGTCTATGGGCTGCTGCTGGCGGGCATATTGCTGGTACAGAACCATATCGCCGCCCGGATCCCCGTTCTCGGCGTGCGGCCGCTGCTGATCCCGGCGATGGTGGTGGCGGTGGGCCTTTTCGAGGACGGGATGTGGGGCGGCATGCTGGGTCTGGCGGCGGGCTATTTCAGCGATATGGCCTACGCCGATCATTTGGTGCTGTTCACCGTCCTGCTCTCGGCGGCGGGCTTCTTTGCCGGCGCGCTGGGCAAATATATGCTCCACAAGGGCTTCGTGTCCTATCTGTTCCTGGCGGCGCTGACCCTGAGCGTCGTGGCGCTGGGCCAGATGTCCCGGTTCCTGTTCCTCCTGGGCGAGGACGCCCGCGCTTTCCGGCATTTGACGGGCGGCACCTGGCCCCTGTGGCGGACCGCCCTGATCCAGACGGTATACAGCCTGGTCTGGGCCGTGCCCATCTATTTCCCCTGCAAGGCCATCGCCACCAGGCCCATGGGCCGGTGAGCGGCCGATCGTAGACCAGCACCTTTCGCGCCGCGCCAGACGCGGCTCCTTATGAGGCCAAACGCATGAAAAAGCTGATAAGCCCGGGACGGCTGTTATTTATGGCCCTGATCATGGCGGCCGTCCTGACCACCTTCTTCGTGACGCTGTATAAGCTGCAGATCGTGGAAGGCAACGAAAATTACGAGAACTCCATCAACTCCATCACCTCTACCGAGACGGTCATCGCCGCCCGGGGCAACATGATGGACCGGTATGGGCGTCTGCTGGTGTCCAACCGCAACTGCAATAACCTGCTCATCGACGAGAACGAGCTGTTCTATTCCGGGCTGGACAACGACGTGATCAACGCCGACATCCTGGAGATGTGCCGCATCATCGAGGCCAACGGCGACACCTACAACGACGATCTGCCCATCACCAAGAACACCCCCTGGGAGTTCACCAGCATGTCCGCCACCCAGCGGCTGGTGCTGAACGCCTGGCTGAAGGCCAACGGCTTGAAGCAGGACGCCTCCGCCGTGGAGGTCATGGCCATGATGCGCACCCGCTACAAGATCGACGGCAACTACTCCGCCGAGGAGATGCGCATCATCGCCAGCATCCGCTATGCCATCAACAGCCGTTACAACATCAACACCTCCGGCTATATCTTCGCCCAGGACGTGAACATCAACACCATCACCTCCCTGATGGAGTCGGACCTGCCCGGCTTTGACGTGCAGGTGGGCTATATCCGCGAGTACAACACCTCCTATGCCCCCCACATTTTGGGCTATACCGGCCTGATGAACGACGCGGAAACGGAAAAATATGTGGAGCTGGGCTATCCCCTGGACGCCACCGTCGGCAAGGCCGGCGCGGAGGCGGCCTTCGAGAGCTATCTGCACGGGGTGGACGGCGAGGCCGAGATCACCCGCACCAAGGACGGCGTCGTCACCAGCACCGTCTATACGAAACCGCCTCAGCCGGGGAACAATATCTATCTGACCATAGACATCGAGCTGCAGGGCGCGGCGGAGTCGGCCCTGGCCAGCTACATCGAGAACGCCAACTCCGAGACCGAGCGCGCCAACGCCATCGCCCGGGCCACCGGCGAGCTGGACAAGATCCGACAGCTGATCACCGGCGGGGCCATGGTGGCCATCAACGTGAAAAACGGCGAGCCCATGGCCATGGCCAGCTATCCCACCTATAACCTGGAGACCTTTTTGGACGACTACACGGCGCTGAACGAGGACCCGAACCGGCCCATGCTGAACCGGGCGCTCCAGGGCCTGTACTCCCCCGGCTCCACCTGGAAGCCGGTCATGGCCCTGGCGGCCCTGGCGGAGGGGTTCATCGACGGGGAGACGGAGATCACCTGCACCGGCCGGTTCGACAAATACATCGACGCCGGCTACGCCCCCGGCTGCACCGCCAGCCATGGCACCCTCACTGTGGACCGGGCGCTGACCGTCAGCTGCAACTACTTCTTCTTCAGCGTAGGCGACACGATCACCATCAAGAACATCGACAAATACGCCGCCCTCATGGGCCTGGGCGAGCCCACGGGCATAGAGCTCTATGAGGAGAAGGGCCGCGTGTCCTCCCCGGAATACAAGAAGGAGCGCTACGGCACCGACCGGCAGGCATCCTGGTTCGCGGCGGACACCCTGCTGGCGTCCATCGGCCAGGGCCTCACGGGCGTCACGCCCATCCAGCTGGCCCGGTACTGCGCGGGCCTGGCCAGCAGCGGCACCACCTGGAGCTGCTCCATGCTCAAGTCCGCCTCCAGCTACGACTATTCCGAGAGCGTCTATGAGCGGGAGCCGGAGGCGCTCAACCAGGTGGAGGCGCCACAGTTCGCCTGGGACCTGATCCATCAGGGCATGCGCGGCGCCGTCACCAGCGGTACCGCTCGGCTGGAGTTCTTCGGCTTCCCCTATGAAGTCGCCGCCAAGACCGGCACCACCGAGACCGGCACCGCCACCAACGACGCGTTCTTCATCTGCTACGCGCCCTATGAGGACCCGGAGATCGCCGTGGCCGTGGCCATCGAGAACGGCGCCCGCGGCGCTAACCTGGGCTACATGGCCCGGGAGCTGCTGCAGTACTATTTCGACTTCAAACAGAGCACCCTGAATACGGAGAACGAGCTGACCCTTTTGCAGTAAGAACACGCCGCCGCGTTTGCGGCGAGACCATATGCGTACCACGACAGGAGGTAACAAATGAACATCGCATTGATGGCACATGACGGGAAGAAGGAGCTGATGGTGCAGTTCTGCATCGCCTATTGCGGCATTCTGGCCGAGCACACCATCGTAGCCACCAACACCACCGGAAAGCTGGTCAGCGAGGCCACGGGGCTGCCCATCCATCTGTATATGAACGCCACCCAGGGCGGCGTGCAGCAGATCGGCGCCCGCATCGCCTACAACGAGATCGATCTGGTGCTGTTTTTCGCCGACCCCTATCACCCGGAGCTGTTCGGCCCGGTCAACGAGATCGCGCTGCTGTGCGCCAACCACAACATCCCCTTCGCCTCCAACATGGCCACGGCGGAGGTGCTCATCCAGGGCCTGCGCCGGGGCGACTTCGCCTGGCGCGACATCGTCAACCCCAAGAAATCCTGAATATCCGGCGGCCGCGGCCGCCCAAAGAAGCGAGGAAAACTATCCATGGAGAGGATCAAGCCCCGGACCTTGTCCGGCTTTATGGAGCTGCTGCCCGGCCCCCAGGCCCAGATGGACGCCGTCATGGGCGTGCTGCGCCGGACCTATGAGCTCTATGGCTTCACTGACATCGACACGCCGGCCATCGAGTCGGCCCAGGTGCTGCTGGCCAAGGGCGGCGGCGAGACGGAAAAGCAGATCTACCGCTTTTCCAAAGGCGACAGCGATCTTGCGCTGCGCTTCGACCTGACGGTGCCCCTGGCCAAGTATGTGGCCATGAATTACGGCCAGCTGGCCTTCCCCTTCCGCCGGTACCAGATCGGCAAGGTCTACCGGGGGGAGCGGGCCCAGCGGGGCCGGTTCCGG
>CANQOA010000005.1 GCA_947625355.1 uncultured Oscillospiraceae bacterium
GAGGATGACCTGAAGGAGCACTTCATCGCGGCCCTGAGCCGGCTGCTGGCAGACCGGGAGGCGCTGCTGGAGGATGGTCGGTTGATTCTCCGGGCGCTGGCGGACTGTTCTGCGCTGGACAAGGAGCAAGCCCAGCTCCGGCAAGAGATCACAGTAGTAGCTGGTTTGGTGGAAAACTGCGTTAGGGAAAACGCCGCCAGGGCCATGGACCAGGCCGAATACACGGCCCGGTATGACGCCTTGGCGGCGCGGTATGAGAAGCTGCAGGTCCGCCACGATGGGCTGCAGAAGAAGCGGGAGCGGCGGCAGATCCAAGCGGACGAACTCAGCGGCTTCCTCTTCGCCGTTTACTCGCTGGACACTCTCCCACTGAAATTCGACCCGGCCCTCTGGGCTGCCACGGTGGACCACGTCACGGTCCACGCCAACGGCCGGCTGGTGTTCCGCTTCCGCAACGGCGCGGAGGTCACGGAGGAGATGTAACCAGTTTTTGTTGTTTTCTTCACTATTGTTTGATAATTTTGTTGACTTTTTGTTCAAAAGTGTTATACTATATATGAACCACTGAAAGGGCGAATGCCTCGTAGGTGGTGTTTTTATGGCAATTTTACCTTGGGTAGATAACGAGGCCGTAACCGTTTTTGCTGTTTGCTTTGAGGTTCAAGACCCCTCCAGCTTTCAGTGTTGCCATGGCCCTGCCAACAAACGCCCTATCTATGACTCTCCCAACACGGTTAGGGAGGGTTTCTTTTTTATAATACGTTTTGTAGTATAGATGCACAATATAAGACACAAAATCACACGCTTGGATAAAATAGGACTCATCCGAATCTTTTTCGAGGATATCTTCTATCAGGTTATTGATCGGCTGGTTTTTGTATCCGAAGGAAAACTTTGATTGTATCGGGTTGAATGCACGAATAGCTCTTGCCGTTTTCCGCATGGGAGCTACACGCCCCTTGTCTGAAATAATGAGATAGTTCCAGTTGCCATGACTGTCATTTTCGATTCGCTGAATATTATACTTCAACGCATTCGCGAGGACATGGTAGTTCGGGTCTCGAATCTTGGCCTTGTCAATAATAACATTGATAATCTGTGCGTCCAGGCCAGCAATACACTTTGTTATCGCCTTCACGATTTCTTGTTTCTGCTCAGGGGACCACCCATACTTCCTATACGGGTCCTTATCAGAGAGCAGGTGCTTTGTATGTAACTCTTCTGATATGTGGAACGAATATCGGTCACGCAGCTCTTTTCGACATACACGTATAGCATCAAAATTACTCTGCCATTTGTTGGCGTCCATATATAAGCTGGTAAGCACAAAAAAGGCACTTGACGACGTGGTGACACCATCATCGCCCGCTTCATCGAAATATGCTATATATGTATCCATGGTTGTTCTCTCTTTCCGCCCCAATTCATTGCTATTATTATACCATAGGGCATATACGGGGCGCAACTAGGATGATGCGGCCGGCCGGTGTTCCGCTTCCGCAACGGCGCGGAGGTTGAGGAGGAGATGTAACAGGCGGGAAAAGCAGCACAGAGGTCATCCATAAATTTTATGGATGACCTCTGCTTATCATATTTTCAGAGAAAATAGGTCTTGCTGATTAATCACTTGACCTCCCAAACCGTCTCATCCCCGCAGATGTTGCGGATCTTCAGGCGCAGGGGGCGCTTCTCGCTGCGGATGCTGCCGTCCCAGAAGTCCTGCGTCTTGGTGCCGTTGGCGATGACATATCCGTTTTTGTCGATCTTGACCTCGCTGTCGGAATGCCACTCGCCATCTGCCGCCGTGCAGTCCAGACTCAAAAATTCGATCAGCTCTAGCCCCTCCTCGCTGATCTCGATAGGCTTGAATGGGCGTTTGGCCGTGGCGTTCATGCGGGACTTGTTGTTGAAATCATCAATCTTCTGCATGACCCGGTCGCTGATGAATTTGTCGATCACCACCTGATAGCCGCCGAACAGATCGGTATGCACGTCCTCCGTGTGGAACTCCGCATAGTCGCCGATCACTACATCATCCAAAATATCTTTCAGATCCCGCAGCTCGATCTCAACGGTGGTACTATCGTCCTCTGCAATAAACGCCTCGATCTCTTCTTTGCTGGTGATGTCAATGTAATAGACGATGACCTTTTTCACGCTGGCGTCCAGGTCGGGAATGGCCTGATGGATGATGCGGTTCATCATGACCTTATCCAGCAGCTTGGAGGAACTATCCATCAAATTCGGCACATAGACGGGGATCGTGCCCAGCTTGCTGTCGGAGATGGCCCCTTCCCAGAAGGAATCCAGAGAATCCTCATTCTTCAGGCCGGGGATAAGAGACTTGATCTTGTCCATCGTCTGGACGGGATTGCGATAAAGCTGTATGCCGTCTTTGATCTCCAGTACATTAAACTCCGCGCCATCGGCAATCAGCCGGTCGCGGGTCGTCTGGAGAGAGTTCAAACCAATGTCACAGTGGATGAACCGCCGGCCCAGCTTGGCAGCCACTGCTGCCGTCACACCGCTGCCGCCGAAGAAGTCTGCAACCAGCATACCTTCATTGGAGGATGCTTTGATGACGCGCTCTAGAAGGGCCTCCGGCTTTTGCGTGGCATAATCAATCCGCTCACCGGCTTGAGAATTAATCGGGAAAATATCGGTCCAAACAGAATGTGCGGCTTTTCCTTCCAGTTCATCTAAATACCTTTTGATGCGCGGTAATCCTCGATTAGTAAACTCAATTCTACCAGCTTTCATTAGTTTGTCGATATTCTCTTGGCTATAGCGCCACATACTTCCAGCAGGAGGTGCAATAAGCTTATCCCCAAAATATAAGGCCGGACCCGTCATACCATGTGCTGGCGCGGTTGGGTTATCTGTGAGGTATTTTCGTCCATCATTATCAGTGCTTGTAAATCGACTCTTAATATACTCTTCATCAAACGGCACATATACCGTATTAAATACACAATTATCCCCGTTAACTGCATAATAAAAGATGGTTTCATGGACTGCCCCAAAGCGTCCAGCATCAGAGTGGAAATTAAACCGTTTCCATACAATTTCATTTCTAAAGTTGGCCTCTCCGAATATCTCATCCATCAAAATCTTTACATAGTGCCCGATATGCCAGTCCAAGTGTACATAGATGGACGCTGTCTCGCTCATGACGCTTTTGATAGCCATAAGGTTCTCATACATCCAGTTCAGGTACTTCTCCTTGTCCCAGACGTCGCCATACATCTTTTCCTCAAAAGCCTTCAGTTCGTCGATGTCCAGTTCCTGCTCTGCCTGAGCAATGGCTTCGGCCACCTTGGGGTTACGGCGAATGTAGACCTTTTTTGCATAGTCCGCACCGCTTGCAAATGGCGGGTCGATGTAGACAAGATCGACCTGTATACCGTGTTCTTTCAGATAGGCGCAGGCGGAGACGCACTCGCCCCGGATGACCATGTTGCCGCCCGGGTTCTCGCCTACCTGTTCCTGTTTTTCCATCTCATATAAGGGCATACCCCGCCGGAGCGTCGATGCGATATCATCGGCGCCCTTGTATTTCAGCACGCGGTTGAAGTTCGCCAGAACAGCTTGTCCCTCCACCGGCTCCGGGATAAACGGAACATATTTAATCGGCATCAGCGGGTACCTCCTCTATACGCATATTGAACCGATTAATTATCCATTGTTTATCTTCATTATTATTCAAGTTTTCAAAACCAAGGTCAATACTTTGCTTATACTGATAGCCTTTGCTATTCTGTAAAATAAGTTCAATCACAACATCAGTTCGCGGAGCCTTGAGTTCAGATTCATCAAAGCAGCAATCAACAAGAAATCTTCTAAATGAGGGCTGATTCAAAAAACAGACGGGTTCACTTTGCGGTGACACATATGCTTTTCCCCCGTGAAAACAAGTAGACTTCATCACAAACACAATGTCATCCCCGGAATGGATAAGGTCAATGCGATTGTGAAGATTATGCCTTACCGGAATAATTTTCCCTCCGATACCGGCCTCATCAATCTCCGGAAGAAAATACCCAAGATGAGCCTTTAACTCAGAATTCAACATCCGCTCATTGATACGTTCCATTCTCTTTTGTATCTTTTCATTGACTTGCTGCTGTTCCTCAGACTGAAGCAACACTAAAAGAGTAAGAAATGACGGAATCGCAATTGCAACAATATCATACCAAAATTCTAGGTTAAGAGTATGTATCTCTTTTACACCGTTTTTTGATTGGGCATATATAAGTATTGCATTAATTATCAGAGGTAGTAATAGCACAATAACAAAAACTAAAATTGGTATTGCCACCTTTTTGAGGCCTTTGTACTTCATTTCATTCCTCCCCAAAAAATTCTTTTATCTTCTCATGCGTCAGCGTCAGTCTATCTGCTGGCTCTATACTGTCCTCCAGATACAGATAATCAAAGCGCTCATAACCAAATTTTGCATTGTTCTGACGGATAAACTCGGAGTCCATAAAGGTCCGTTTGTCTTTGAATATTGGGTCATTGGCGTAAATCTTGCCCTTGGTCTCCACGATCAGCGCCTTATGGATCTTTCCATCCCTCCGCTGGATGATGAGAAAGTCCGGCGTGTATATGCCGATATACTGCCACTTGCCGCCGACGGTTTTATAGCACTTGATCTTAAACTCCGTCATAGCCCGGTCACCGTTATAATACACTTCAAGGCCACGGGTAGAGAGATCGTCAAACGCCAGGACTTCACGCAAAAACGCTTGTTCAAAGTCACTGTCGGTATGATAGGGCAGATAGTGGAACGATCGATCCTTCTGCGGATGGGAGAAATGCTGCCTGCGGAAGGACTCGGCCATTTCGTGGTTGCCCGTTTCCTCCAGTACCTTGATCGTTGTCTCTATCTCCGGCTTGACACGAAATTTCCCTTTATCGTCCAGGATGATATTCTCCACCACAGACTGCTCCGGGAAATACTCTTTCGGCTCGTCCGTATGGATCACAGGTCGGAAGTTCGCTATGTTCAGCAGCGACGCTTCCTCCGGGATAAGTTCTTCCTTTGTGGTGAAATCCCGCCGCTCACAGAATGCCTTGCGGATATTGGCTTCCACCCGGGACAGATCGTATTTGGAACTGAAGCACCGGCCACCATTGCTCTCATAGGTGACGGTGTTGAACACCTGCTCCAAAATATCCCGATGGGCATTCAGATCGTCCATGGACAGGGTACCAAAACTGCCTTTGACGATGCGATAGAGCCACGCGGAAAACAGCGCCCGCTCCGCGCCGTGCTCCTCGTCGTCAAAAGTGACGGTCATTTGTTCTTTTGCCAGGTCGCCCAGGTCGCTGGCCGTGCGGGTGATATTCGCCCGAAGTGCGGCATCGTCAGCAGCAAGGGAAATATATTTCGCCGGGGCGGGCTTTTCTTTGATCTCTGTCTCATAGCTGACCCGAAGCTGGTAAAAATCCACCTTTGGCAGCCGTAGGTGGACTATCCTGTCATACCGCTTCAGTTCCACTGTGCCTTTGCCGCCGGAAGTAAACTCCTTCAGGGAGATATGCTGCTGCTTTTTCAGTTGGGCGATCAGCTTCTCGCCGTTGTCGTCGTTGAGATAAATGAGCGCGGTCTCCGGCTTGGTCTTGTCCACTTGCCGCAGACAGCGGCAGGATGTTTGCAGGACCATATTTGTGGGGCAGTCCCCCTCCTGGGAGAGAATGATGCCCGTCAGGCTGCGGCAGTCCCAGCCCTCCTTGCCGATCTGCACCAGAAGGACGATGCGGATGGGAGAGATGGACTTATCCAGCGTATCAAAGAGCATCTGGCTGTCCGCCGGCGCTTTGTACTTCCTTGCGGCCGGGTCCTTGCTGCTGGACTCCCGATAGAACCGCAGAATGCAGAAGGGCGAAAGACCATATTCGGACACGATGCCCGACACGAGCGGATAGACCATCTCCTCCAGCTTTGCAATGTTGCCGCAATAGATGCCCAGCTTGGCCGTGGTGCCATCCGAATAGACCGTGTCCTTATATGTATCCAGGAACTCCCGAACGCCGCTGTCAATGATGCGGGCGCTGTCGGCCACGTCCGATATCTTCACAACGGGGCGCTTTAAGAAGTTACCCACACCGTTCACAAGGGGATAGTAATATACCGTATTCGTGATCTCCGCCGTGGCCACGGACAGCTTGTCCGTCACAGCGGTCTTTTCAGCCTTCTCCAGATATGGCGTACCGGAAAAGCCGATGACCGAATTGATCGCACCGCTCTCCGTCCAGCGGGTGACGACAGCGCGGAGCTTGCGCTCCTGGGTCTTATCCGCGTTGCTTACAGCGTGGTGGACCTCATCGATGAAGATGGAGAGGGACGGCAGCTTGCCGATCATATTGCGAAGCTCGTTTGCCTGACGGTCCCGATCATCGTCGCTATCCTCAAACCAACTGATCTGCCCGTTCCTTTCCTCTACTCGGTCAAGAATGACCTTCTCCGCGTTTGTGATGGCAACAAGGCCAAACAGGTCGGCGAACGGCTGATGCGCCGCAATCTTCTGGACGTTCGGGTTTTTTGTCTTATTGGATTTGCTGGCGGCCTTGCCCTGATCCAGCACTTCAAAGGAGATGCGGCGTTTAATGTTCGATGCGGCGGGTTCGGGAATGACCCACGCCGGATCAAAGTTTTGGATGGTTTTGAGGCTGGGGACGACCGAGGACTTTAGCCCAGAGGGTGCGAAGATGATGAAGTTATGGGCAAAGGCGCAGTTACTCGGCTCGTTGGAGGCAAAGTACAAGTCGAGGTATATGAATGCCGCCATCAAATAGGTCTTGCCTGCGCCCATGGGAAGGCTGAACAGATAATCCGTGTAAGAGACGCCATAGAAAAAGTCCCGGAAGACCCTGCGGCAGTCGATGCTCTGCGGCGCGATCTTGAGTTGCTCTTCCAGTTTGGCAGATACCTGTTCACCTTCGTCATTTTTAAGCTGAGCATATTCCAACAGAGCGGCAGCCGCCGGCTGGCCGCACAGATACTCCTTTGCGTCGGCCGTGAGCGGCAGCGCGTCCAAGTCGAGGGTGTTGAACGCCCCAGCGGAGAACAGGTTCGACAGCGGTGCGCTCTGGCAGGCGATTTTCAGATAGAGATAGGTCTTGATAGCCTCGATCTGCGCGTCACGCATCTGGCCGCGCTTTTCCATATAGGCGATCAGCGGCAGTATCGTGCAATCGGGGGATGCATACCACTGATCCCGTTTTTTCTCTATCATCCTGTAAAACATATGGGCCTCCACTATGCGTCTGCCGTAAACTTACCTAATGTATTATTATACCACGCAACACGAACCCTGCGCAATCGGTGGGCGCATACATTTTCGGTCGTTTAACGATACCCCGGCTGTTTAACGATACCCCGGTAATTTAACGAATCGCGGTCGTTTAACGGTAGCCTCCGCCCAGGGTCTGCGTTTCAATCCGAAAGCCCCTCTCAAAACCGCGCCATGCAGGCATTACAACTCATGAAATGCAACGCGCCAGGGCGGAAAGCCTTGGCGCGTCGGCACAATATAACGATAACGCAGTCGATACCATTGTATCAAACTGCGTTACCAGTTATGGTGGCGGGAGAGGGATTTGAACCCCCGACCTCCGGGTTATGAGCCCGACGAGCTACCAGACTGCTCTATCCCGCGTCATCCAGGGGCATTATAATACCATGAAAACGCACCGTTGTCAAGGTCTATTTCTGTCGAAGGGAAAGGAAAGCGGCGGGCTGCCCAGCCCACCGCTTTCGCTCACTTCTCCTGCAGGGATTGGATGAACTCATAGATCGCCTGGGCGGAATTGAAGTTTTCCGGCTCCAGATCGGCCATAGAGATCTCCACATCGAACACATCCATGATCTCGTTCACCAGCGCGGTGATGTCAAAAGAACCAAGGATGCCGTCGTCGATGAGAGCGGTCTCCTTTTCAAAATCCACATCCGGGCGCAGATCGCGCAAAATCTCCATCAGGTCTTCCATTCTATAACCTCCTTGATGATCCAGGCGTCAGCCGCCTGTCAGCTTTTTTTCAAATTCCAGCAGGCCCTTTTCCCGCTCCTTGATCCGCCGGGCAGGGATGCCCACATAGATGCCCCAGGGCTCGGTGGACTTGTTGATGAGGGTCATGGAGCCAAAGGAACAGCCCTCCCCGATATGCACTCCCGGCATGAAGGAACAGCCGGTGCCGGTGAGCACATGCTTTTCCAGCACCACGGGCAGGTTTTTCTCGAACCGGAACGCCCGGGGGACGGTGGGGTTATTGAGGCTGGCCCCGGAGAAATCGTCGCTGGTGGCGTAAAAGGCGTTGCGGGAGGAGATGCCGCAGAAATCACGGATGGTGATGCTGGACTCGCCGGCATACAGCTCGCAGTTGGAGCTGATGTGCACATGGTCGCCCAAGGTGATCTCCCCGTTGAGGATGGTGAAGTCATCGATGAGCACATGATTGCCCAGGGAGATCTGCTCCGGCGTATAGATGCGGCAGGTGCGGCTCACCAGCACCTGGCGGCCCAAGGACTTGAACCCGATCTCCTGGAGCTCCTTCTTCGTGTAGTAGGGGTTCAGCTTCATACATCCGCCTCCTGTTTTCCGTATAGTAACACAACCGTCACGCCATTGCAACAGCCTGTTTGTGAATCTTTCGGCCCTATAACTGCGCCTTATAATACCGGAACGCGGACGGCAGCGGGCAAGCCGTCTCCCGCTGGGGGCCGTCGGTCCACAGAAACCGTTCCGGCGCGGCGGCGCATCGGACGCGCCAGCCGACCATATGCCATTCCAGGTGCGTGAAGATATGCACGGCCCGGCCGCAGCTGGCCAGGCCCTCCGGCGCGCAGCCCCACGCGTCTGCCAGACATAGCGCCTCCGCCTCGTCCAGCTCTCCCTCCACGTTGGGCAGCTCCCACAGTCCCGCCAGCAGCCCCTTGTCGGGCCGCTTCACCAGGGCGATATGCCCGGCGTGCTCCAGGATGAACACCGTCCTCGGCTGGACGCGCCGGGGGCGCTTGACCGGCATCACGGGCCAGTCCGTCTCCCGCCCCGCGGCATGGGCGGCGCACATCGCCGCCAGGGGGCATGCCGGGCAGTCCGGCGTTCCGGGCAGACACACCGTCTCTCCCAGCTCCATGAGCGCGGAGGTGAACGCACCGCACCGGCCGGCGGGATACTGCTCACGCAGCTGGTCCCGGAAAGCGGACTTTACCTTCCCGTCGCCGATGCTGTCCGGGCAGCAGGTCAGCCGGGCGCACACCCGCAGCACATTCCCGTCCACCGCCGGCGCCGGCAGGCCGAAGGCGATGGAGGCCACCGCCCCGGCGGTATAGTCCCCCACGCCGGGCAGCGCCCGCAGGGCGGACTCGTCCGCCGGCAGGGCCCCGCCGTATCGCTCCACGATGATCTTTGCGGCCTTGTGGAGGTTCCGCGCCCGGGAATAGTACCCCAGGCCCTCCCACAGCTTCAGCACCCGCTCCTCCTCGGCGGCAGCCAGCGCCCCCACGGTGGGCAGCTCCGCCATGAACCGGTCGAAGTATCCCCGCGCCGCCTCGATGCGGGTCTGCTGGAGCATGATCTCCGACACCCACACCCGATATGGCGTCACATCCTGCCGCCAGGGCAGGGGCCGGGCGTTGGCCTCATACCAGGGCAGCAGCGCCGCCGCGATGTGGTCCGGGAGCTTTTCCATACCGTCACCTTCCTTGTCCCTATTAAAGCACGGCCGCGCTGTCCGGTCAAGCAAAAGCGGCCTGGCGGCGGGGTCGATATTTGTGAAAAACACTGATTGACAAATCCTCCCGCCCGGCGTATCATCGACCACAGAATGATACAGGATGTAGTGTCTTTAATCCGATGCAGAGACGTCGGCAAGGCGCGATATGGTGTGTGACCATACCCTTTTGCCGCGGCAAAAGGGTGTTTTTTTGTACCGCCCGTGCATCATCGGCGGAGGGAGAGGGACGGACTTGGAATTTCGGGCAGAACTGATGGACCGGGCCGCCGTGGAGCGGGCGCTGGTACGCACCGCCCATCAGGTGTTGGAGCGCAACAAGACCACCGACGGGCTCTGCCTGATGGGGATACACACCCGAGGCGTGCCCCTGGCCCGGCGGCTGGCGGCGTGCATCGCCTCCCTGGAGGGGACGGACCCGCCGGTCGGGGAACTGGATATCACCCTGTACCGGGACGATCTGTCCCGCATCGCGGACTCGCCGCTGGTCCAGGGGACCATCGTGCCCTTCTCCATCGAGGGAAAGACCGTGCTGCTGTGCGACGACGTGATCTTCACGGGCCGCACCGCCCGGGCCGCCATGGACGCGCTGATGGAGCTGGGCCGCCCGGCGCGGATCCAGCTGTTCTGCCTGGTAGACCGGGGCCACCGGGAGCTGCCCATCCGGCCGGACTTCGTGGGCAAGAACGTGCCCACCGCCCGCAGCGAGGTCGTCGCCGTGCGTCTGGAGGAGACCGACGGGGAGACCTGCGTAAAACTGTTTGAGCAAAAACAGCGATAGACTCAAATTCAACAAAGGGAGAGAAAGACTATGAATCTGATCTACGGGATCAAGGACAAGCCCAAATTCGGCGAGGTCATCCTTTTCGCCATCCAGCAGCTGCTGGCCATCATGGCCGCCACCATCGCGGTGCCGGCGGTGGTCAACTCCGCCTGTGGCACGGCGCTGCCCGCCTCCGCCGCCATCTTTGGCGCCGGCGTAGGCACGTTCGTGTACCTCATCTTCACCAAGAACTCCAGCCCCGTGTTCCTGGGCTCCTCCTTCGCCTTCATCGGCTCCATGATGAGCGCCTTCTCCGGCGCGGCCAGCATGGCGGCGGGCTACTGGGGCCTCATCATCGGCGCGGCCATGGCCGGCGCGGTGTATGTGATCCTGGCCATCGTCATCAAGTTCTGCGGCGTGGGCTGGATCAACAAGCTGATGCCCCCGGTCATCATCGGGCCCACCGTGGCCATCATTGGCCTGAGCCTGGCGGGCAATGCCGTGGGCGACCTGACCTCCTCCAGCGTGGAGGGCGGCAGCGTGTATGTGGCCATCATCTGCGGGCTGGTGACCCTGGCGGTGACCATCCTGGCTTCCACCTACGGCAAGAAGATGCTCAAGCTGGTGCCCTTCATCATCGGCATCCTGGCCGGCTACGCCTGCGCCAGCCTGTTCGCCCTGCTGGGCTATGTGACCGGCAATCCCGGCTTCACCGTCATCAACTACAGCGCCCTGGCCAACGTGGGCTTCGTCTCCGTGCCCGACTTCACCTTCCTGCTGGGCGGCAGCCTCGGCGACATCACCCCCACCTATCTGCTGACCCTGTTCACCGCCTATGTACCTGTGGCCTTCGTGGTGTTCGCCGAGCACCTGGCCGACCACAAGAACCTCTCCTCCATCATCGGCGTGGATCTGCTGGAGACCCCGGGCCTGACCCGGACCCTGCTGGGCGATGGCATCGGCTCCATCGCCGGCGCCATCTTCGGCGGCTGCCCCAACACCACCTACGGCGAGTCCATCGCCTGCGTGGCCATCACCCGCAACGCCTCCACCGTCAGCATTTGGGGCGCGGCGGTGCTGTGCATCCTGGTCAGCTTCATCTCCCCGCTGATGGCCTTCCTGCAGACCATCCCCTCCTGCGTCATGGGCGGCGTGTGCGTGGCGCTGTACGGCTTCATCGCCATGAGCGGCTTCAAGATGCTCCAGGGCGTGGATCTGAACAAGAACCGGAACCTGTTCGTGGCCTCCATCATCTTCATCACCGGCGTGGGCGGCCTGTCCGTCAGCTTCGGCGCCGTGGAGATCCGCACGGTGGCCTGCGCCCTGATCCTGGGCATCCTGGCCAACCTGATGCTGTCCAAGGAGAAGGACGAGACTCCGGAGAAGTAAGCTCCCGCTTTTCCGACAGAGAAAGCCCGGCGCGGTCGCGCCGGGCTTTTTTGTTCATTTTTCTCCCCGCAGCTTTACCAGCCGGTCGCGGATGACGGCGGCGTATTCGAACTCCAGCATCTGGGCGGCCTTGCGCATCTGCTTTTCCAGCTTCTCGATCTCCGCCTTGCGCTCGGCGGCGGTCATCTTGATGCCCTTCTCGGTGAGAGCCTCGGCCCGCTCGGCGCCGTCGGAGATCTCCATCATGTCCTTCACGTCCTTGATGATGGTCCGGGGCACGATGCCGTGGGCGGCGTTGTACGCCTTCTGCTTGGCCCGGCGGCGCTCCGTCTCCTTGATGCAGGCGGCCATGGAGGGCGTCACCTCGTCCGCGTACATGATCACCGTCCCCTCCGCGTTCCGGGCGGCCCGGCCCACGGTCTGGATGAGGCTGGTCTCCGAGCGGAGGAACCCCTCCTTGTCCGCGTCCAGGATGGCCACCAGGGACACCTCCGGCAGGTCCAGGCCCTCCCGCAAAAGGTTGATGCCCACCAGCACGTCGAAGTGGCCCAGGCGCATGTCCCGGATGATCTCCATCCGCTCGATGGAGCCGATGTTGTGGTGCAGATACCGGCAGCGGATGCCCGCGTCGGCAAGGTATGCGGTCAGGTCCTCCGCCATCTTCACCGTCAGGGTGGTGACCAGCGTCCGCTGGTTCTTCTCCACCCGGGCGTTGATCTCGCCGATCAGGTCGTCGATCTGGCCCTCCACCGGCCGGACCACGATCTCCGGGTCCAGCAGCCCCGTGGGGCGGATGACCTGCTCGGCGATGTTCCCGGCCCGGCTGCTCTCATATTCCGCCGGGGTTGCGGACACATAGACGGCCTGATGGATGCGCTGGGTGAACTCGTCGAATTTCAAGGGGCGGTTGTCGAAAGCCGAGGGCAGACGGAAGCCGTATTCGATCAGGGTCTCTTTCCGGCTGCGGTCGCCCTTGTACATGGCCCGGACCTGGGGCAGGGTCACGTGGCTCTCGTCCACGAACAGCACGAAATCCTTGGGGAAGTAGTCCAGCAGGGTCATGGGGGCGCTGCCGGGGGCCCGGCCGGAGATGATCCGGGAGTAGTTCTCGATGCCGGAGCAGTAGCCCAGCTCCTGCATCATCTCGATGTCGTACTCCGTGCGCTGCCGGATGCGCTGGGCCTCCAGCAGCTTCCCATTCTGCTCGAACCAGGCCACCCGCTCCTCCAGCTCCTTGCGGATCTCCACGATGGCGGCCTCCATCTTCTCCTTGGGGGTCACATAGTGGGTGGCGGGCCAGATGGGGATGTTGCCCAGCCGGCGGATGACCGCGCCGGAGACGGCGTTGATCTCGCTGATGCGGTCGATCTCGTCGCCGAAAAACTCCACCCGCAGGGCCGTGTCCTTCCAGTAGGCCGGCCAGATCTCCACCGTATCCCCCCGGACCCGGAACTTGTTGCGCTCGAAGGCCACATCGTTGCGCTCATAGCGGATATTCACCAGCCGCCGCAGCAGCTGGTCGATGGGGATCTCCAGCCCCACCCGCAGGGAGACCATCATGGCGGCGAAATCGTCCGGTTCGCCCAGGCCGTAGATACAGCTGACGGAGCTGACCACGATCACGTCCCGCCGCTCCAGGAGCGACGCGGTGGCGCTCAGCCGCAGCCGGTCGATCTCGTCGTTGATGGAGGCGTCCTTCTCGATGAAGGTGTCCGTATGGGGGATGTAAGCCTCCGGCTGGTAGTAGTCGTAATAAGAGACGAAGTACTCCACGGCGTTGTCCGGGAAGAACTCCCGAAACTCGGCGCAGAGCTGGGCTGCCAGGGTCTTGTTGTGGGCCAGGACCAGGGTGGGCCGCTGTACCCGCTCGATGACCTTGGCCATGGTATAGGTCTTGCCGGAGCCGGTGACGCCCAGCAGCACCTGCTCGTCCACCCCGGCCTCCAGGCCCTCCGCCAGAGAGGCGATGGCCTCGGGCTGGTCCCCGGCGGGCTCATAGGGGGATACGACCTTGAAGGGCCGGCTTTCCATAGGGCATGACCTCCTTGTGACGCGATCTTGCTAAAAAAATATTATATCATACTCTCCGGAAAGTACAAGCAGACCGACGCATTTCAAGGCGGGCGTCACGATGGCTCCCGCTTGACGTACCGGCCCGGGGCATGTACAATACGGGCAGAAAGGCTGGGATGATATGGAAAACGCCGTCGTCACGCTGAAGGAGGGCGAGGGCCGGGCTCTGAAGGCCGGCGGGCCCTGGGTATACGACAACGAGGCCGCCTCCATCGAGGGGACCTTTGCCGACGGGGACATGGTCACCGTCCGGGATTTCAAGGGCCGGTTCCTCTGCCAGGGGTTCATCAACCGCCGCTCGAAGCTGCTGGTCCGGGTGATGAGCCGGGAGGAGAACGCGGTCATCGACCGGGACTTCCTGCGCATGCGGGTCCGCAGCGCCTGGGAGTACCGCAAGCGGACCGTGGACACCTCCAGCTGCCGCGTCATTTTTGGGGAGGCGGACTTCCTGCCGGGGCTGGTGGTGGACAAATTCGCGGACGTGCTGGTGGTCCAGTCCCTGGCCCTGGGCATCGACCGGATGAAGGACACGATCCTGAAGCTGCTCATGGAGACCCTGGCCGCCGACGGCGTCGCCATCCGGGGCATATACGAGCGCAGCGACGCCCTGGTCCGGGAACGGGAGGGTCTGGTCCGGACCAAGGGCTTTATCGGCGCGCCCTTCGACACCAAGGTGGAGATCACGGAAAACGGCGTGCGGTACCTGGTGGACGTGGCCGAGGGGCAAAAGACCGGGTTTTTCCTGGACCAGAAATACAACCGCCGGGCCATCCGGCCCCTGTGCGCCGGCGCGAAGGTGCTGGACTGCTTCACCCACACCGGCTCCTTCGCCCTGAACGCGGCCCAGGCCGGGGCGGCGGACGTGCTGGCCGTGGACGCCTCGGAGACGGCCATCGCCCAGGCGCGGGAGAACGCGGCGCTGAACGGCCTCGAGGACCGGGTGCGGTTCCAATGCGCGGACGTGTTCGAGCTGCTGCCGGAGCTCATCCGCAAAAAAGAGCAGTTCGACGTGGTGATCCTGGACCCGCCGGCCTTCGCCAAGAGCCGGGGCTCGGTGAAAAACGCGCTGAAGGGCTACAAGGAGATCAACCTGCGGGCATTGCAGCTGGTGCGGGACGGCGGGTATCTGGCCACCTGCTCCTGCTCCCACTTCGTGGACGCGGCCATGCTGGCCGAGGCGGTGCGCCAGGCGGCCAACAACGTGCGCAAGCGCCTGCGGCAGGTGGAGTTCCGCACCCAGGCCCCGGACCATCCCATCCTCTGGGGCGCCTCGGACTCGGACTATCTCAAATTCTTCATCTTCCAGGTATGCCGGGAGCGGTGAGCCCGCGGGCGCGGCGCCACGCGGCGTTTCCCCATCGGATGATCATAAAAGGCGCGGAGGTGGATCGCTTGAAACACATCCTCATCATCGACGACGACGTGGCCATCGGCGATATGCTGACGGAGGCGCTGACCCTGGAGGGCTACCGGGTGAGCCGGGCCTATTCCGGCACGGAGGCGCTGCTGGCGCTGCCCCAGGCCCGGCCGGACCTGGTGCTGCTGGACCTGATGCTGCCGGGGCTGGCGGGAGAGCAGGTCCTGCCCCAGATCCGGGGCATCCCCGTGATCGTGGTGTCCGCCAAGGTGGACGTGCAGGACAAGGTGGACCTGCTGCTGGGCGGGGCGGTGGACTATGTGACCAAGCCCTTCGAGATCCGGGAGCTGCTGGCCCGCATCGCCGTGCGCCTGCGCCAGGCCCCGGCCCCGGACGCCGCCCGGTTCACCTTCGGCCCGCTGGAGCTGGACGCGGACACCCGCGTGGCCTCCGTGAGGGGAGCCGAGGCCCGCCTGACCCGCACCGAGTGCGCCATTTTGAAGCTTTTGATGCTCAACCCCACCCAGGTCATCACCAAATCCACCATCCTGGACCGGATCAGCCTGGACACCCCCGACTGCACGGAGAGCAGTCTCAAGATGCACGTGAGCAATCTGCGGAAAAAGCTCCGGGAGCTGGACGGCAACGACTACATCGAGGCCGTCTGGGGCATCGGCTTCAAGCTGCGGGCCCCGGAATAATCTTTACAGCCGCCTTTACCGCTTTCTTTACCGCCCCGGCCTATGCTGGGGGCATAAAGGAGGTCGTGACCCTATGGAATACGTATTGCAGACGGTGAAGCTGACCAAGCGTTACCGCCAGTTCAACGCCCTGAACGGACTGACCATGAACGTGCCCCGAGGCGCCATCTACGGCCTGGTGGGCCGCAACGGCGCGGGCAAGACCACTCTCATCCGGCTCATCTGCGGCCTGCAGGAGCCCACGGACGGCATGTATGTGCTCTACGGCCGCAAGCACACCGACCGGGACATCGACCGCTCCCGGCGGCGGATGGGCGCGGTGGTGGAGACGCCCTCCATCTATCTGGACATGTCGGCGGAGGACAACCTCCGGCAGCAGTACCGGGTGCTGGGCCTGCCCTCCTTCGAGGGCATAGCGGAGCTCTTGGAGCTGGTGGGTCTGGAGGACACGGGCAAAAAGAAGGCCCGCCACTTCTCCCTGGGCATGAAGCAGCGCTTAGGCATCGCCGTGGCTCTGGCGGGGGACCCGGACTTTCTGGTGCTGGACGAGCCGGTCAACGGCCTGGACCCCCAGGGCATCATCGAGATCCGGGAGCTCATTTTGCGCCTGAATCGGGAAAAGCAGATCACCGTGCTCATCTCCAGCCACATCCTGGACGAGCTGAGCCGCCTCGCCACCCACTACGGCTTCATCGACGGCGGGCACATGGTGAAGGAGCTGTCGGCCAAGGAGCTGGAGGCGGCCTGCCGCAAGTGCGTGCGTCTGACCGTCACGGACGCGGGCGCTTTGGCCCGCGTGCTGGACGCGCTGGGCGCGGAGTATAAGATCCTGGACAGCGAGACGGCGGACGTGTACCAGAAGCTGAACGTGTCCCAACTGACCCTGGCCCTGGCGGCGCAGAACTGCGAGCTGCTGGACATCCAGGAGCGGGACGAGAGTCTGGAGAGCTATTTCGTCTCCCTGGTGGGAGGTGGCCGCCATGCATGATCTGCTGCGGGCGGGCTTCTCCCGGCTGTGGCGGGCCCCGGTGTTCTGGCTGGGCGTGGCGGTCATGGCGTGCTGCGGCGGTCTGGTCTGCCTAAACGCCTACGATGGCTCCCAAAGGGGGATCATCTATTTCATGGGCGATCTGTGCCGCTACCACTGCATCGTCACGGTGTTCCTGCCGGCGGTGTTCTGCGGCCTTTTCCTGGGCACGGAGTACGAGCAGGGCGCCATCCGCAACAAGCTGATCGCCGGCAAGAGCCGTCCGGCGGTGTATTTTTCCAGCCTCATCCTGACCCTGGCCGCCTGCCTTCTGATGATCGGGGCGTATTTTGTGCCGGTGGTCACCGTCGGGCCCTTCCTCACCGCGGGGCTGGGGATCGGCCCCGGGATGCTGGCCCTGGTCCTGGGCGGGGAACTGCTCATGGCGGCGGCCCTGTGCGGGCTGTGCACCCTGGGCAGCATGCTCATCTCCCGCAAGGCGGTGCTCGCGGTGACGCTGCTGCTGGCGGTGCTGGGGGGCCTCGCGGTGGGCGGCTATTTGGAGGGCCGGTTGGCGGAGCCGGAGTTTAATCAGGTTATCATGATGACCGAGGCGGGTGAACTGGACGCATCGGATAGGGAGAATCCGAGCTATCTCCGGGACCGGGAGCGGGAGGTCTACCAATTCGTCGCGGACTTCCTGCCCACGGGCCAGGCGCTTCTCTATAACTTCGACATGGTGGTCCACCCCGCGGCCATGTGCCTTTACTCCCTGCTCATCCTGGCCGCGTCCACCGGCGGAGGCATCCTGGCCTTCCGCCGGAAGGACCTGAAATAGGGGGGCGGCGCTATGGCAAGTCTTATCCGCTCCCATCTGGCGCGGCTGAGGAAGAGCCGGGTGTTCCTGCTGGCGCTCGTCATCATGTTCCCCTACGGCCTGGGCCTTTGCAACAGCGCCATAGGCGACCTTCAGGCCGGCGCCGCGTCCGCCGGGCTGTGGGGCCAGCCCCTGTGCGGCTTCGGCCTGCTGATCGGCATCATCCTGGCGGCGGTGTTCAGCCTGTTTTTCGACGCGGAGCACGCCGACGGCGCCATCCGCAATAAGCTCATCGCGGGCCACGACCGGGTGAGCATCTATCTGGCGACCCTCGCGGCGAGCCTTCTGGCGGCGCTGGCGCTGTATCTGATCTTTCTGCTTTCCTGGGCGGCCCGGCTGCCCTGGATGCTGCGCAATTTCCCCGCCCCGGAGCCGGGAAGGCTGGCGCTGTGCCTGGGCGGGACGGTGCTGCTTCTGGCGGCGTACTGCTCCCTGTGCGTGATGCTGTGCATGCTGGTGCACCGGCGGTCAGTCCTCGCGGTGGTGCTCATTTTGCTCATGGTTTTTCTGTTTTTCGCCGGCATCCAGACCCAGGACGCTTACGAGACCGCCACCCGCGGGGGCATGCAGATGATGATCGACGGGGCCGGCCAGCAGCAGTGGGTGGTCCACGAGCCGGGCGCCGCCGGGGCCGTGACGGCGTTTTTATACGATGCTCTCCCGGTCTGCCAGGCGTACCGGTACATGGAGCTGGACGCGACGCCCGCCATGCTGGCTTATTCCGCCGGCCTGGCCGTGCTGACCACGGCGCTGGGCCTGGCGCTGTTCAAACGAAAGGACATCCGGTGAGGCCATGACGAATCTGATCCGCGCCCACTTTGCCCGGTTGTGGCGCAGTCCGGTGTTCTGGCTGGGCACGGCAGCCTCGGCGGCGGCAGGGGTCCTCTTATGGTTCCCGAATGCCGCGGGGCTGGCTGTTTTGCCGCCCCTTTGCTGTGCGGCGGTGTTCAGCCTGTTCTTCGGGACGGAGCACGCCGATGGGACCATGCGCAATAAGCTGGCCGCCGGGCACAGCAGAGAGGCGATCTATCTTTCCACGCTGGCCGCGGCGCTGGTGGTGATGCTCTTCTTTCTGGCCCTGTCCAGCCCCGGCATACTCGTCACCGCCCGGTTATACCCATTCGGGCGCTATACCCCCGGCCAGGCGGCGCTGGTCATCGTCACGGTGGCTCTGGCCTCGGCGGCGGTGGCGGCGGTGATGGTCTGTCTGTGTATGCTGGCGCACAAGCGGGCCGTCCTGGCCCTGGCGCTGGTATTTCTGACGCTGGGCGGTGTCATGGCGGCCTCGGCCGTGTATGACGAGCTGCAGGCCTACGCTGGGTACTGGACGGTGGAATACGCCCCGGCGGAGCCCGCTGAGGGCGAGCTTCCCATAGAATCCTACGGGGTGACGGACGAGGGCCCCGCTCTGGCGCGAAACGTATACGTCCCGCCCGAAAAGCCCCCGGCGGCGCTGTCGTTTTTCGTCCATGTTCTGCCCGCGGCCCAGATCTTCCAGGCCATAACCCCCGAGGATTTCTCCGTCACATGGACCATGCCCCTGTGCTCTTTTTCTGAGATCGTACTGGTCACGGCGCTGGGGCTGGCGCTGTTCAAGCGAAAAGACATCAAATAAAGGCGGTGTACGCATGACTGCTCTTGCCGTCATATGCGCCATACTGGCCGCGACCGCCCTGGCGCTGGGACTTAAGGTCCTGTCCATGCGCCGGGCGGCCCGGGACATCCTCCGGGAGCTTTCCGAAAAGCTCTCGGAGGACACCAATACCCTCATCTCCCTGTCAAGCTCCGACAGGGAGATGCGCCATCTCGCGGCGGCGCTGAACCGGGAGCTTCGGATTTTGCGGGAGCAGCGGCTGCGCTACCGCCAGGGGGACCAAGAGCTGAAGGACGCCGTCACCAACGTCTCCCACGATCTGCGCACGCCCCTGACCGCCATCTGCGGGTATCTGGAGCTGCTGGAGCGGGAGCCTATGAGCGAGAGTGCCGCCCGGTATCTGGACCGGATCTCCGAGCGGACCGAGGCCATGAAGGCGCTGACGGAGGAGCTTTTCCGCTACTCGGTGGTGCTGTCCACGGCGGAGGACATGACGCCGGAGCCGGTGGATCTGAACGCCGCTTTGGAGCAGAGCGCCGCGGGCTACTACGCCGCCCTCACCGGCCGGGGCATCGAGCCGGTCATCCGCATGCCGGAGGAGCGCGTGGTGCGCAGTCTGAACCGGGCGGCCCTGAGCCGCATCCTCTCCAACCTCTTCTCCAACGCCCTCAAGTACAGCGACGGGGACCTGGAGGTGACGCTCTCGGAGCGGGGGGAGCTGTCCTTCTCCAACGGGGCGGCGGACCTGGACCCGGTGCAGGTGGGCCGGCTTTTCGACCGGTTCTTCTCCCTGGAGGCCGCCCGCAACTCCACAGGGCTGGGTCTGGCCATCGCCAAGACCTTGGCCGAGCGCATGGGCGGCTCCATCGCCGCCGGGTATGAGGACGGCCGCCTCACCGTGACGGTGGCGTTCCCCGCTTGACAGCCGTGCTATAGTGATGGGAGAAAGAGGAAACGGAGAACGGATCTATGAAGCTCATCATCGTGCGCCACGGCGACCCGGACTATGAACACGACTCCCTGACCGAGAAGGGCTTCCGGGAGGCGGACTATCTGGCCGAACGGCTGGCAAAGCTGGAGGACGTGCGCGGCTGCTACGTGTCCCCCATGGGCCGGGCCAAGGCTACCGCCGCGCCTACCCTGGCCCGGACCGGCTGGCACTGGGAGCAGCGGCCCTGGCTGCGGGAGTTCTCCGCGTTCATCCTCCGGCCCGACGCGCCGGACCGGCGGAACGTGGCCTGGGACTGGCTGCCCCAGGACTGGACGGCGGTCGCGCGGTTCTATGACAAGGACCGCTGGTATGAACACCCGGCCATGGCGGAGGCCGGCGTGGGCCCGGAGGCCCGCTGGGTGGCCCAGGGACTGGACGCGGTGCTGGCCGAGCATGGCTATGTCCGGGAGGGCCAGCTCTATCACGCGGCGGCGGCCAACGGCGGTACGCTGGTGTTTTTCTGCCACTTCGGGGTGGAGTGCGTGATGCTCTGGCACCTGCTGGGGGTGTCCCCCATGATCCTGTGGCACGGGACCAGCGCCGCTCCCTCCTCCGTCACCACCCTGATCAGCGAGGAGCGCCGGGAGGGGATCGCCGCGTTCCGCATGAGCGGCTTCGGGGACATCTCCCATCTCTACGCCCACGGTGAGCCACCCTCCTTCGCCGCCCGGTTCCGGGAGCTGTATGCCAACGACTGGGAACGCCGGGACTGACAGACAGATAAAAAACTGGCATGACGGAAAGTCATGCCAGTTTTTGCGTTTTGCAGGGTCATCGCGCCCTGCCCGTTATCTCTTGCCCTTGTCGTAGGGGACGCCCTCGGCCTTGGGGGCACGGGAGCTCTTGGAGGTGAACGCCAGCACCAGCAGCGTCACCAGGTAGGGCAGCAGCCGGTAGAAGTTGGAGTTCAGGCCGATGTTGGCCAGCAGGAACACCCCGTCGCCGTTGATGTCGATGCTGGTATAGGACGCGGCGATGCACTTGAAAAGACCGAACAGCAGCGCCGCTCCGGCGATGTTCAAGGGCTTCCAGTTGCCGAAGATCATGACGGCCAGGGCCAGGAAGCCGAAGCCCGCCACGTCGCCGTTGGAGGCGCAGTTGGTGGTGGTCAGCGCGTACACGAACCCGCCCATGCCGGCCAAGGCGCCGGAGATGGTGACGCCGGCATAGCGCATCTTCACCACGTTGATGCCCAACGAGTCGGCGGCCTGGGGATTCTCGCCGCAGGAGCGCAGCCGCAGGCCGAACCGAGTCTTATACAGGATGATGGACAGGATGATGAACAGCAGGATGCACACATAGGTGGTCAGATACACCTTGTCCAAAAACGCGCTGGCGAAGAAGCCCAGCTTGGCCTTCTTGTCGAAGCCCAGCATGGTCTTTTTGATCATGAACCAGCTGGCGGCGTCGCCGGTAGCCATCTGCAGGGTGTTCTGGTTGACGATGAGCCGGATGAGGAACAGCACCAGGGCCGGGGCCAGCAGGTTCAGGGCGGTGCCGCCGATGGTCTGGTCGGCCTTCAGGTTGATGGCCGCGAAGGCCAGCAGCAGCGAGAATACCGCGCCCAGCGCGGCCGCCACCGCCATGGTCAGGATCATGAAGCCCTGCAGGGCGATCCAGTTGTTCATCTCCTTGGCGGCGTCGAACCAGCCCCATTGCTGGACCAGACGCACGAACAGCACGCCCACGAACGCGCCGAAGATCATGATGCCTTCCAGCGCCAGGTTGATGATGCCGCTGCGCTCGGCGAACACGCCGGCCAGGGCCACGATCATCAGGGGCACGGCGTAGACCAGCGTAGAACGAACGAGAAATGCCATTACTCCTTGCCCTCCTTTCCGCCGTCTGCCGCGCTCGCGGCAGGGGCAGCGGGTTCCGCGTTGGCGTCCGGCTTGGGGCCGGCCTTTTTCTTCGCCTTGCCGCCCAGCCAAAGCTTGATGACCAGAGAGAAGGCGGACAGATACACGATCACGGCGATGATCACGTCGGTGATGTATTCATTGTATGCCGTGAGATTCGTCAGCTGCAGTCCGGCGATGTCCAACATGGACATGAACATGCCGGTGAAGATGACGGCGATGGGGTTGCACACCGCCAGCAGCGCCACGGGGATGCCGTTGAAGCCGGTGGCCGGCAGGGACTGGTAGGTACTCCAGAAGAACTCCGTGTTGCCGGCCAGATAATACAGCGCCGCGCCTGCGCCGGACATAGCGCCGGCGATGGCCATGCTCAGCACGATGCTGCGCTTGTCCTTGATGCCCGCGTACTTGGCCGCGTGGCGGTTGGCGCCGCAGGCCTTCAGCTCATAGCCGAAGGTGGTCTTGGAGAAGATGATGTACATCAGCACCGCCAGCAGGATGGCGATGAGGATGCCGCCGTTGACCTGGGAGCCGGGGAAGATCTTGTCCAGGAACATCTTGGGGGTCTGGACCCCGTTGAAGCTGGTCTTGTAGATGTAAGCGGTCTTGGTGTTCTCCACCACGTTCTTGAGGTTGCTGACGTCGAACACCCAGGTCACCAGGTTGGCGGCGATCCAGTTGGTCATGATGCAGGCCAGCACCTCGTTGATGTTGAGGAACGCCTTGAGCATGCCGGGGATGGCGCCCCACAGGCCGCCGGCGGCCATGCCGCCCAGGAACGCCAGGATCCAGACGATCCAGGCAGGCACCACAGAGGTGGGGATCTCCAGGGCGATGAACAGGGTGGCGGCGGTGCCGGCCAGGTACTGGCCCGGCGCGCCGATGTTGAAAAGGCCGGTCTTATAGGCCACGGCCACGGACAGGCCGGTGAGGATCAGGGGGGTGGCCCGGAACAGCATGTTGCCGAAGGTCACCGGGTTGAAGCCGAAGGTCAGCTCGCCGGCGGCGTCGCGGCCGGTGCTGATGATGCCCAGGAAGATCAGCTGGATGCCCTCCCAGGCGGACTTGAGGCTCATGCTCTTGTTGAACAGCCCCACCAGGAACACCACCAGCGCGCCGGCCACCAGGCCGATGAGGATGGAGAGCAGGGAGGCCAGCACCGAACGGGTGCCGTCACGCTGCATCAGGGGAGTCTTTTCCTTCATGCGCTCTCACGCTCCTTTCCCTGGCGCTTGGCGCCGGCCATATACAGGCCCAGTTCTTCCACGGTGGTCTTTTTCGGGTCGAGCTCGCCCACGATCTCGCCCTCGTACATCACCAGGATCCGGTCGGACAGGTTCATCACCTCGTCCAGCTCCAGGCTCACCAGCAGCACCGCCTTGCCGGCGTCCCGCTGGGCCACCAGCTGGCTGTGGATGTACTCGATGGCGCCCACGTCCAGGCCGCGGGTGGGCTGGACGGCCACGATCAGCGGCAGGTCCCGGTCGATCTCCCGGGCCACGATGGCTTTCTGCTGGTTGCCGCCGGACATGCTCCGGGCGACGGTGATGGGCCCCTGGCCGGAGCGGACGTCATACTGCTCGATCAGGTCCTCCGCGTAGGAGCGCACCGCGCCGAAGCGGATGAAGCCGTGGTTTTGGAACTGGGGCTCATAATACCGCTGCAGGACCATGTTCTGCTCCAGGGTGAAGTCCAGCACCAAGCCGTGCTTGTGTCGGTCCTCGGGGATGTGGCTCATGCCGGTCTGGCTGCGGGAGCGGATGGACTGGTGGGTGATGTCATGTCCGCAGAGCGTGATCTTTCCGGCGCTTGCCTTCTCCAGACCGGTAAGGGCCTGGACGAACTCCGTCTGGCCGTTGCCGTCGATGCCGGCGATGCACACGATCTCTCCGGCCCGGACGGTAAAGGAGACGTCTTTCACCGCCTCGTGCTTGTGGACCTTGGAGGGCACGGTGAGCCCCTCCACGGTGAGCACCGGCTCCTTGGGCTGGGCGGGGGACTTGTCCACCACCAGCTGGACGGGGCGGCCCACCATCATGCGGCTCAGCTCCTCCTTGGTGGTGCCGGCGGTGTCGATGGTGCCCACATACTTGCCCTTGCGCAGCACCGTCACCCGGTCGGAGACCTCCATGATCTCGTTGAGCTTGTGGGAGATGAACAGGATGCTCTTGCCCTCGGCGGCCAGGTTCTTCATGATCTGCATGAGCTCTTCGATCTCCTGGGGGGTGAGCACCGCGGTGGGCTCGTCGAAGATCAGGATCTCGTTGTCCCGGTAGAGCATCTTCAAAATCTCCGTGCGCTGCTGCATGCCCACGGTGATGTCCTCCACCTTGGCGTCCAGGTCCACATGCAGCCCGTACTGCTCGCTCAGGGCCTTCACCTTGGCCCGGGCGTTCTTTTTCTGCAGAAAGCCCATTTTCGTGTCCTCGGCGCCCAGGATGATGTTGTCCAGGACCGTGAACACCTCGATCAGCTTGAAGTGCTGGTGCACCATGCCGATGTGCAGGGCGGTGGCGTCGTTGGGGCTCTCTATCTTCACCGGCTTGCCGTTTTTGCGGATCTCCCCCTGCTCCGGCTGATACAGGCCGAACAGCACGCTCATCAGCGTGCTCTTGCCGGCGCCGTTCTCGCCCAGCAGGGCGTGGATCTCGCCCTTGCGGAGCTGGAGGGTGATGTCGTCGTTGGCCTTGATGCCGGGAAACTCCTTGGTGATGTGGAGCATCTCAATGACATATTCCGGGTTTTGCTCCATGCTTCCTCCTCCTTTGTCGGGATCTTGCCGGAAAAAACACTACGTCTCTTAGAAAAGAAGGGGAAGAGTGGCGCTCTTCCCCTTCCATTCGTTGCTTGTCAGATCACTCGATGTAGTTGATGGTCACAAGATCGGTGCCCGCGTCAGCAATGGCGCCGCCCTCGAGGACGGAGTTGTCCACCACGATGTCGCCAGCCTTCATGGCCTCGACCAGAGCCTCATATTCCTCGACGGAGAAGTTCTCCAGGCTCCAGGTGGCGGTGGGGATGCCCACGTAGTCGCCGTTGATGCCCAGGACCGTGCCGGTGCCGCCGATGTCATCCCAGGTGCCGTCATAGAACTTGCCGATGGCCCACTCGGTGGAGCCCTGCAGGTTCTTCAGAGCGGAGGTCACGACATAGTCGGACTGGAAGGACTGGTCCACGTCCACGCCGATGACAGCGCCGTCGTTGGCGCCGGCAGCAGCGGTGATGGAGTCGAACATGGAGCCGCCGCAGGCGAACACGATCTCGGTGCCGTTCTCATACCAGCCGTTGACCATGGTCTGCAGCTCGCTGGACGCCTGGAAGTTGGCGCCGTAGTTCCAGGAGTAGTTGATGTTGACCTCGGCACCCAGCTCCGCGGCAGCCGCCTCGGCGCCCTGGACGAAGCCATAGCCGTAACGGCAGCAGGCCGGGTTGGTGCCGCCGCCGCCGCCGCAGAAGCCCAGCTCCGTGTAGCCTTCCTTCACAACGGCGTAGCCGGCGAAGTAGCCGCTCTGCTCCTCCTGATAGGAGATGCCGGCGACGTTGGCCAGCATGGGGCTGTCCTCGACCGAGGGATCTTCAGCCAGAGGATAGCCATCGATAAAGACGAATTTCACGTCCGGGTTGGCGGAAGCGGTGGCGCGCAGAGCGCCCTCCTGCAGGAAGCCGGCGCACACGACGATCTTGGCGCCGCCGTCCACAGCGGCCTGCATCGCGCCGATGCGGTCGTCATCGGTGGCCTCGGAGCCGTTGGCGGGCTGATAGTACTTGTAGGACAGGCCGTTGGCGTTGGCATAGCTCTTCACGCCGTTCCAGGTGCCCTCGTTGAAGCTCTTGTCCTTCAACTGGCCCACGTCGGTGACGAAAGCGACTTCATAGACATTGTCGTCAGAGGTCATGTTGTCCTCGATGGAGTCAGGGTCGACGGGCTCGGCGTCCGCGAACGCGACGGCGGACAGAGCGAAGACCATGGTCAGAGCGAGGATGAGCGCAAGGATCTTTTTCATGGGGTTCCTCCTTAAAAATTTTAAAAATTCGACTCAATAAACCATTGTCCGAACATAGAAATTATAGCATGTCCACCTCGCGGATTCAATGCGGACGACTATAAAAATCTGGAAACAGAAATCTCAATTTGGTTGCAAAACCGCCAAGAGCCGCCGCCACTTGCAAGACGGTTTTATTTATGATATCATATTTGATCAATAAAGCGACAAATCTCCCAAGGGAGGTCCGGGCATGGGCAGGATACTCACCATCGGCATCGCCGGGGGCACCGGCAGCGGCAAGACCACCATCACCCGCCGCATCCAGCGGCAGTTCGGCGGCCAGGTCTGCACGCTGTACCACGACAACTACTACCGCTCCCATGACGGCCTGACCATGGAGGAGCGGGCCAAGCTCAACTATGACGAGCCCGCCGCCTTCGAGACGGACCTGCTGGTGGAGCATTTGGCGGCGCTGCGCCGGGGCGAGGCGGTGGACGGGCCCCAGTACGACTACACCGTACATAACCGCGCCCAAAGGACCCTGCGCATCGAGCCGGCGCCGGTGGTGCTGGTGGAGGGCATCCTCATCCTGGCGGACGACGAGCTGTGCCGGAGCCTGGACATCAAGGTATTCGTGGACGCGGATGCGGACGTGCGCATCCTGCGGCGGATCGTCCGGGACGTGCGGGATCGGGGCCGGAGCCTGGAGAGCGTGGTCAACCAGTATCTGACCACGGTCAAGCCCATGCACGAGCTGTATGTGGAGCCGTCCCGCCGGCGGGCCGACGTGATCATCCCCGAGGGCGGGCACAACGAGGTGGCCATGGAGCTGCTCATCCGGCGCATCCAGGCCCATTTGCAGGAGGAAGGACAAAATGGCAAAGCTGTACTTTAAATACGGGGCGATGGGCTCGTCCAAGTCCGCCCAGGCCCTGATCGCCAAGTTCAACTACGAGGAGCAGGGCATGCGCTGCTGGCTCATCAAGCCCGCCACCGACACCCGGGACGGTGTGGCCACGGTGCGCTCCCGCATCGGCCTGGAGGCCGAGGGCGACGTGATCGCCCCGGAGGACAACATCGGCGACCTGTATCAGTCCGCCGGCTGGTGCGATGTGATCATCGCCGACGAGGCCCAGTTCTTCACCCCCGCCCAGATCGATCAACTGCGGGACATCGTGGACCAGGCGGACGTGCCGGTGATGTGCTTCGGGCTGCGGACGGACTTTCTCACCCATCTGTTCCCCGGCGCCCGGCGGCTGATGGAGGTGGCCGATTCCATCACGGAGATCAAGACCATCTGCACCTGCGGCCGCAAGGCGGTGGTCAACGCCCGGCTGGACGCGGACGGGAACGTGGTCACCCAGGGCCAGCAGGTGCTGCTGGGCGGCAACGACACCTACACCGCCATGTGCCACCGGTGCTGGCGCAAGCGCATCCGGGAGCAGGAGGAGGCCAAGGCCAACTGACAGATGGGAGCGACGGATAAAAAACGCACCGCCCTGGTGGTGGGCGGCTCCAGCGGCATCGGCCTGGCGGTGGTCCGGGCGCTGCTGGCCCGGGGCCGGCACGTGTGCGTCCTGGCCCGGCACGCCCCCGAGCCGGAGCTGCTGCCGGCGGGAGACTGGGAATTCATCCCCACGGACCTGCGCTATTATGACGAGGCGCTGTTCGACCGGCTGAGCGGCGATGGTGATGTGGACACGCTGTTCATCAGCGCCGGCTTTGGCCGATTGGCGTGCTTCGAGGACCTGCACCCCGCCGAGATCAAGACCATGACGGAGGTGAACACCTCCGTCGTGCTGCGGCTGGTGCGGCAGTTTTACGGGCGCATCAAATGCCCCGAACGGTTTTACTGCGGCCTTGTCAGCTCCATCGCGGGGCTGGTCAGCTCGCCCATGTTCTCGGCATACGCCGCCACGAAGGCCGCCCTGTGCCGCTTCGCCGAGAGCGTGAACATCGAGCTGGAGGCTGCGGGCGTGACCAACCGTATCCTGAACGTGGCCCCCGGCTCCGTGCCCGGGACCCGCTTCAACGGCGGGGAAAACGACCCGGCCCTCCTTGGCTCTCTGGGGGAGGACATCGCCGACCGGCTCCTGGCGGGCGAGACCCTCTATATCCCCAACTATGAACCCACGTACCGGGGCGTGCTGGAGCGGTACGCCGCCGACGGCCACGCCTTCGGTCTGGACAGCTACCGCTACAAGCAGCAGTCCGGCCGGGTCCGCGCCGATCGCAGCGCGGTGGTCGGATACCTGTCCGGGACCTTCGACCTGTTCCACATCGGCCATTTGAATCTGCTGCGGCGGGCCAGGGCCGAGTGCGATCATCTGATCGTGGGCGTACATGAGAGCGGTTCCTGGAAGGGGAAGGTATCCTTCATCCCCTTTGAGGAGCGCATGGCCATCGTGGGGGCCTGTCAGTATGTGGACCGGGTGGTCACCTCCCCGGTAGAGGACAGCGAGGCATGGGAGCTGTACCGATTCGACAAGCTCTTCGTGGGCAGCGACTATCAGGGCACCGAGCGGTTCAACCGCTATGAGGAATTTTTCCGGGACAAGGGCGTGCAGATCGTCTATTTCCCCTACACCCGGGGCACCAGCAGCACCCAGCTGCGGGCGGTCTTGGAGAAGAACATCCACTGACGGAGCGCGCGGGAGCGCGCTCCTTTTTCTGTCATTCCCGACCGGCCCCGCCAAGATAAAAAACAGGCACATGGTCTCCCATGTGCCTGTCTCTATTTACGCCCGCATTGTGCAGGCGGATCGTCCTCGTCCGGGGATCAGGCCTTGGCCTTCTTCTTGGACTGCTTGGAGAAGGTGCTGATGCCCTCGATGATCAGGAACACGGCCAGCACGACCATCGCCGCGGCGACGATCAGCATGAACCAGTCGCCCCAAGCGGCGCCGCCGCCGAAGCAGCTGGTGCACAGGGACTTGATCCGGATGACCAGGAAGGTCAGGGTGGCGACCAGCATGAAGATGGTGGGGATGAAGAACATCTTGTTGTTCTTGCCGATGTTGCCCAGCCAGGCAGCCACGGCCATCAGAGCCAGGCCGGCCAGCAGCTGGTTGGCAGCGCCGAACAGGCCCCAGATCGCGCTCAGGCTCATGCCGCCCAGCAGGCAGCCCACGACGACCATGAACACGGTGCCCACCAGGGGATGCGCCAGGAACTTGCGAATGCCAGTGGCGTCCTTCCAGGTAGCCTCGCCGTCCTTCAGGAACAGCTCGGTGAACATGAACCGGCTCAGACGGGTGCCGGTGTCCAGGCTGGTCAGCGCGAACACGGACACGGCCAGGGTCAGCAGCGTGTAGATCACGTTGTAGACGTGGCTGGCGCTATCCAGGCTGAACATGGAGGCGATGCCGGTGGCGAAGGCCACGGCGGGGGAGCCGAACTCACCGTCGGTATAGCGCTTGAAGACCATGCCGACAGCGATCAGGGACACGACGCCCAGAGCGGACTCGATGAGCATGGAGCCGTAGCCGATGGGCTTGGCGTCCTTCTCGTTGGCCAGCTGCTTGGAGGAGGTGCCGGTGGAGATCAGGGAGTGGAAGCCGGAGCAGGCGCCGCAGGCCACGGTGATGAACAGGGCCGGGAACAGGGAGCCCAGGCTGGTGGACCAGCCGGTGAACATGGGCAGCTCGAAGGTGGCGGTCTTGTCGCCGGTGAAGGCGGAGAAGAAGATGCCGACCACAGCCACAGCCATCATGCCGTACAGCAGGAAGCTGCTCAGGTAGTCACGGGGCTGGAGCATGATCCACACGGGGATCAGGGAGGCGATGGCGATGTACGCGCCAATCAGCACAATCCAGGTGTTGCGGCTCAGAGCCATGCCGCAGTTCAGGCCGATGACGATGGCGGCCACGATGCCGATGATGCCGATGACAGTGGCGGGCCCGGTCTTGAGGCCGGCCTTGTTGGTCAGCATGCCGTAAATGATGGCCAGGATGATGAACAGCACGGACACCATAGCGGTGGTCTGGTTGCCGGTGACGGCGTCGCCGGTGGTGAACAGGCCAGCGGGCTCGGCGGTCATGAAGGTGCCGGCCACCACGTTCACGAAGGAGGCGATGACCATGATGAGCACCAGCAGAGCGAACAGGATGAACAGCTTCTTGGCCCGGTCGCCCATGGAGGTCTTGATGATCTCGCCGACGGACTTGCCTTCATTACGGATGGAGGCGAACAGAGAACCGAAGTCCTGCAGGCCGCCAAAGAAGATACCGCCGATGACGCACCACAGGAAAACGGGCAGCCAGCCGAAAACGGAGGCCTGGATGGGTCCATTGATGGGGCCAGCGCCCGCAATGGACGAGAAGTGGTGACCCATCAGAACGGCGGGCTTGGCGGCGACGTAGTCAACGCCGTCTTCCATCTCCACCGCCGGGGTCTTTCTGCTGGGGTCGACGCCCCACTGCTTTGCCAGCCAGGAGCCATATGTAACATAGCCGATGACGAGCAAAACGATAGCCGCAACGATGATCAATACAGCAGTCATAGTTACTCTCTCCTACCTTTGATTTGTTATATTGCGAAAGAGCTTCTTCAGGTCCCCGCCCAGGCGGTTATAGGTGAGAGTGCCGGAAGAGGTCTCTAATGCAATCGCGCGATAGTTGCTCCAGCCCTGGAGGCTGAATCTGTAGCTCTTGGAGCGGTGGGACTTTTTCACCGTCTGCTTGGCCTCCGGCGTCATATGCCCCGCCAGGATGATGAGGGTGACGTCAGAATTGCGGTGGGCGCTGTGGGGCTTCACATGGGCCAGGCCCCGCTCCCAGGCGGCTTCCTCCAGCGCGGCGGCCCCCTCCGCGTCCAGCTCGTCCGCCACGGCGAAGTAGACATACTCGTGGGAGTCCGCCTCGGAGATGCGGGCGCTCTTCACCAGCACATAGGTCTCGCCATGGGAATGGAATCGCGCCTCCGCGGCAAAGGGCTCCTCCACGTCCTCCCGGATCACGTCGTAATACCGGACATAGGAGCGGAGGATCAGTTCAAGAGCTTCGTTGGGAGTCATACGATATACCTATAATTTCCAATTTCGCACGCTAACTGTTTTAAGCATTAAAGTCAAAATAAATCATTGTCATTTTAGCGCTGTGCGACCGATTTTGCAACCCTTTTCTTAAAAATTTTGTAATATTTTCGAGGGGCTTTTTCAATTCTGCGCCGGGCAGCCGAATTCCGCTTCCGGCACCCGTTTTTTCAGCTCGTCCATGACGATCTTGGCGGCCTTTGTGCCCGGCAGCTGGATCTGAGCCAGCTCCTTGTCGTCGTCGCCGCAGATCACCAGGTGCTCGATCTCGAAGTCCCCCTTGCCGCAGCAGAGCTTCGCCGGCACGGCCAGCACCCGCCGGAACATCCGATGGATGCTGTGGTAAGGGATGTAATAGGTCTTGAGCCCGGCGCGGAAATACAGCCGCAGCTCTCCCAGCTTCAGCTTGCCGATCTCCCGGGCGGCCTTGTACTCGCTGTCCAGCTGGCTCTCGTCCTCCTGAACGTCGATGAGCGGATAATAACGCATGTCTTTTCTCCTTTCTCAAATAGACCGGCGGGCCGTTTTTCCGGCGCGGTCAGCTCTTCCTGGCCCGGATGCCGGCGGCGAACAGCGTCAGCACCGGGAATATCTCCAGTCTCCCCAGCAGCATGCACAGGCTCAAAACGAGCTTGCTGGGCCCGCTCCAGAACGCGAAGTTGCCCGTGGGGCCCACGCGTCCCAGGCCGGGGCCGATGTTGGACAAACAGCTGATCACGCTGGTGAAGGTGGTCTCCAGATCGAATCCCTCCAGGCTCAGCAGCAAAAACGAGAGCAGCGCGATCAGGGTATAGAGCATGTAAAAGACCATGGTATTGTGGATGGCGCCGGCCTCCAGCCGCTCCCCGTCCAGGGTCACCCGGCCGACGGCCCGGGGGAACAGGAGCTTGCGGATCTCGCCCCAGATGGTCTTGCCCAGGATCACCAGCCGGGCCACCTTGGTGCCGCCGCCGGTGCTGCCGGCGCAGGCGCCCAGCAGCATCAGCAGCACCAGCAGCGCCCGGGAATAGCTGGGCCAGAGATCGAAATCCGCCGTGGCGAAGCCGGTGGTGGTGATGATGGAGGACACCTGGAAGAAGGAGTACCGCATCGCCTGCAAAAAGCCGTCGTACAGATGGCTGATGTTCAGCGCGATGGTGACGGTGGCCGCGGCCACCACCAGCAGGTACACCCCCAGCTCCTGGCTCTTGAAGCCCTTGAGGGACCGGCGGATGAGCACGATATAATAGAGGTTGAAGTTCACGCCGAACAGGACCATGAACACCCCGACCACCATGTCCACATAGGCGCTCCCGTAGGCGCCGATGCTGGCGTTGCGCACGCCGAAGCCGCCGGTACCGGCGGTGCCGAAGGCCGTGGTCAGCGCGTCGAACCAGTTCAGCCCGCCCGCCAGCAGGAACACCACCTCCGCCGCCGTCATCACTAAATATATAATGTACAGCGACCGGGCGGTCCCGCGCATCTTGGGGGTCAGCTTGCCCTTCACCGGGCCGGGGACCTCGGCGCGCAGCAGGTGCATGGAGTGCTCGTCGTCGGTGGGCAGCACCGCCATCATGAACACCAGCACGCCCATGCCGCCCACCAGATGGGAGAAGCTGCGCCAGAACAGCACGCCCTTGGGCACGACCTCCACCGCGGGCAGGACGCTGGCGCCGGTGGTGGTGAAGCCGGAGATGATCTCGAACAGGGCGTCGATGTAGTTGGGGATGGCCCCCGAGAACACGAAGGGCAGCGCCCCGAACAGGGAGATGACCACCCAGCTGAGGGCCACGGACGCGAACCCCTCCCGGGGGTGGAGCGTGCCGGTATGCTTGTGCCCCAGCGCCAGCAGCGCGCCGCCGCCGGCCAGGCACAGCCCGATCGTCCACACGAAGGGCATGACCGCCTCGCCGTACAGGACCGACACCGCCAGCGGCAGCAGCAGCAGCCCGGCCTCGATGGCCAGGATGCGGCCCAGGATACTCGTAATGATCCGGTAATTCACGGCCCGTTACCCTCTCAGTATATCCTCCAGGCGGGTCATGCCCGTCCTGGTGGTCACGGCCAGCACGCTGTCGCCGGCCCAGATCTCGTCGCTGCCGCCGGGGATGACGCATTTGCCGTCCCGGATGATGGCCGCCACCAGCACGTCCGGCCGGGTGGGCAAATCCTTCAGCGCCACGCCCACGCAGGGGCTGGACACCCCGGCCCGGAATTCCAGCACCTCCAGCTTCCCGTCCAGGATGCGCCGGAGCATCTCCACGCCGCTGGCACTGCTGGCGTTGTCCATGCTGCGCACATATTGCAGCACCTGCTGGGCGGTGATGTACCGGGGCTGCACCGGCTCCTCGATGCCGAAGCTCTCCGCCAGGGGCACCAGGTGCTCCTCGTTGACCTTGGCCACGGCCTTGTCCACGCCCGCGCTCCGGGCATAGGAGGCCAGGATGATGTTGATCTCGTCGGTGCCGGTGACCGCCACCAGCGCGTCCATGTCCCGCAGGCCCTCTTCCTCCAGGATATCGGGCCGGGAACCGTCGCAGCAGATGACCTCCGCCTTGGGCACTATGTCTTTGATGCGGACGCATTTGTCCGGGTCCCGCTCCGCCAGCGTGACCCGGATGCCCATGCCCAGCAGCTGCCGGCAGAGATACACGCCCACATGGCCGCCGCCCACGATCATCACGTTTTTGGCGCTTTTCTTGAACACGCCCATGGCGCGGAAAAAGGAGTGGATATGCTTGGGCGCGCCCACCACGTTCACGCTGTCGCCCGCCTGGAGCACGAAATCGCCGCTGGGGATATGGACCTGGCCGCCCCGGCGGACCGCGCAGATCAGCGTCCCCCGGTCAAAACGGCTGTGGAAGTTCTTCAGCTCCATGCCGCACAGGGGGTTATCTTCCGCCAGCTTGAACTCCACCAGCTCCGCCTGCCCCTTGGCAAAGGGCTCCACCTTGGCCGCCGAGGGGAAACGCAGTACGCGGCTGATCTCGCCGGCGGTATCGTAATCCGGGTTGATGGTCATGGAAAGGCCCAGCTCGTCCCGCAGCAGCATGACCGCGTCATAGTGCTCCTGACGGCGGACCCGGGCGATGGTATGCCCCACGCCCAGCTTCCGGCCCATCATGCAGCACAGGATGTTGGACTCGTCGGAGTTGGTCGCCGCGATGAGCAGATCCGCCTTGTCCGCTCCCGCCAGGCGCAGCAGCTCGATGTCCACCGCCCCGGCGATGGAGATGGCGTCCATGGTGGTGTTCACCAGGGTGAGCCGCTCCGGGTTCCGGTCGATGACGGTCACATCGTGGCCCTCCCGGGTCAGATACTGGGTCAGGGTGAGACCGATCTTGCCCGCGCCCACAACGATGATATTCATAAGTCCTCCTCATATCACACCAAAGCGCAATTATAACGGATAACATATTAGCACCGCGGAGAAATTCCGTCAAGCGCTTGTGGCGGCGCGCGGAACGTGGTATACTGAAAACCGGTTTTTTCAAATCGGTCACATCACAAAGGAGGTCCCCCATGACCAAGAAACTGATCGCCCTGGCCCTGTGCCTGGCCCTGACGGCGGCTCTGGCCGCCGGCTGCGGCAGCCAGATCAAGGAATACGAGCCCACCCCCGACCCCTTGGCGGAGAACACCGACGCCCCCGAGACGACCGCCGAGACCGCGCCCACCGACGCCCCCGAGGAAGCCGAGGGCACCCCGGCGCCCACCCCCGACCCCGGACTGGGCTACGCCGCCTTCGACCCGGACGAGCTCGTGGCGACCTATAACGGCACGCCCATCACGTGGCGGGAGTACTATTACTGGCTGAACTACTATGTCGGCTACGTCCAGTACATGACCGCCATGGGCGCTCCCTTCTCCGGCTGGGACGGCAATGACTATGCCGCCGATATCTCCAACCAGGACCTGGTGGTGACCTCCGCCCGGGAGAGCATGTTCCCCCACCACGCCCTGGAGGATCTGGCGGAGGAGATGGATCTCCAGCTGGACGAGGCGGACCAGGAGGGGATCCGGGATATCTTCGAGCAGAACGCCGACAGCTATGGCGACGGGGATGGCACCTGCACCCAGGAGGAGAGCGACGCGTTCGAGGAATACCTGGACAGTCAGTTCATCGACCGGGCCTATTTTGATTACATCAGCGGCATCGAGCTGCTGTCGGAGAAGCTGTTCCCCGCCCTGTACGGCGAGGACGGGGCCGATCTTTCGGACGAGGAAGTGCTCTCCTTCGCCGAGGACCAATCCGTCATGGCCTGCAAGCACATCCTGTTCATGACCGTGGACAGCTCCACCGGGGAGCCCCTGGCGGACGACGTGGTCGCCGAGCAGAAAGCCAAGGCCGACGAGGTATACGCCCAGCTGGCCGCCGTGGCGGACGACAGGGACGCGCTTTTGGAGCTGTTCGACCAGCTGATGAATGAGTATTCCGAGGACACGGGCCTGGCCCACTATCCGGACGGGTATATCTTCGTGCCGGGGGTGATGGTGCCCGTCTTTGAGCAGACCACCATGGCCCTGGAGGAATACGGCCTGTCCGAGCCGGTGGACTCCAGCTACGGCTACCACATCATCCTGCGGCTGCCTGTGGACCCCGACGGGACCTATACGGACGCCTCCGGCACCTCCGGCCCCCTGCGCGCCGCCGCGGCCAGCGCGGCCTTCTCCCGGCGGCTGACGGACCTGGTCGCGGAGGCCGAGATCGTCTGGGAGCCCGACTTTGACCCCATGGACTTCACCGCCGTTTTCGGCGAGTGATCCCTGTCACGAAAAAAAGATCGCCGGTGCAGTCCGGCGATCTTTTTTTGTGTCTGGAACGGCGGGGCGTTTCTCACTTCTTCTCCCGCTTGCGCAGCAGATAGTAATCCAGCTTCTCCTTCATGTTCTCCGGCATCTCCCGGCCCACCGGGCAGCGGGCGGCGTTGGCCATCCGGTCGGCGAAGGCGGTGATGAAGCCGATGTCGTCCAGCATCCGCTCCGCCAGCAGCACCTGGGCGGTGTCGTAGCGGTCATGGATGGTGGCGGCGCTGTGGGGGGCCAGCCTGGCGAAGGACACGGCGGGCACGCCCTTGTCGGCGATGGGGGTGGAGTCGCTGGAGTAGACCCCCTGCCGGGGCTCCATGCCCCAGCCCAGCTCCGCGGCCATATATTCGATATAGTGCACCAGCTTTTCCTCGCCGGTGACGCAGGCGATGAACTTGCCCATGACCGAGCCGATCATGTCCAGGTTGATGTTCAGCACGCACTTGGCCAGCTCCTGCTCATGGGCGGCGGCATAGGCTTTGGAGCCCAGCAGGCCCCGCTCCTCGCTGCCGCACCAGACGAACCGCAGCCCGTAGCGGTGGGGGTGAGAGGCGAAGTGCTCCGCCAGGGCCAGCAGCCCCACGCTGCCGGTCATGTTGTCGTAGGTGCCCACGGACAGGCTGGTGGAGTCATAGTGGGCGGTGAAGAGGATGAACTCCTCCCGCTGGCCGGGCATGTCCAGCACCACGTTCCGGGACTGGCCCTCATACTCGTCCTGCTCCAGCTCGATCCGCGCGTGGGAGGCGCCGGCCCGCACCAGCTCCACCGCGTCCTTGACGTTGATGTTCATGCCGGGCACCTTCTTGCCCAGGCTGACGAAATCCCGCAGCTCCCGCCGGTCGATGTCCCGGTCGGCGTAATGGGTGTCGCCGTCATAGGTGATGAAGCCGACCATGCCGCTGTCCAGCAGGTCTTGATAGAGCCAGTGGCCCATGCGCCCGTCGATGAGCGCGATCTTGTCCCGGCAGGCCTCCCGGGCACAGGCGTCGGTGTTGGGCAGATACACCAGCGGGGCATCCACCGTGCCGCTGCCGGAGCAGAGGTAGCCCAGGCCGGGCACCTCCCGGCCGTCCACGGTGAGCCGCTCTTTGCGGACGGCGGCCATCTCCACGGGGAAGGGCTCGATGGCGGCGGTCAGGCCCATCCCGGCGCACCGCTCTGCCAGGTACTGGGCGCAGCGCAGCTCCTCGTCGCTGCCGCCGGTGCGCACATAGGCGGTGTCGGCAAATATCTTCATGATCTCGTTGGCGTCCATTGTGATCCCTCTCTTTCTTCATGATCGCCATTGCGGGTCCATTGTATCAGCTTCCTTCGCCGTTGACAACACCTTTGCGCCCCATAAAACGCGGAAAGCCCGCGGGCCGATCGGTCCGCGGGCGAATGGCGCCATGGCTCAATCCTCGATCACATAGGGCACCGCGTCGGCGGGGATGGGGCAGACATAGCCGCCGCCCGCCGTCCGCCGGGCGAACTCCGCCTTGGCCCCGTCGATCAGGGCCGGGTCCGCGAACAGGTCCGCCGCGGCCCCCGCCAGCACCTTGGCCGCGTAGAGCATGCCCTTGTCGGCCATGGGCGTGGTGCCGCAGGACACGTTCTGCCAGGAGTGGCCCGGAGAGCCGGAAGGCCAGGTGGCGGCGGTGATCTGGGAGGTAGGCGTCAGCCAGCTCACGTCCCCCACGTCGGTGGACCCGGGGGTGAACTCGTTGCTGGAGCAGAAGGGCATCACGAAGTCGTTGATGGCCCGGGCGCCGCCCTCGGTATGCTCCTGGACGAAGCGCCGGATCTCGTCGGACCATTTGGGCGCGTCGCCGGGCAGCTCGTCCCGGGGCGGGAAGGTCTTTTTCAGCGCTTCGGCAAAGGCCCATTCCTCCGGGGTATAGGCTGGCAGGGCCGTGGCGAGCATGTTCGCGTGCAGCACCTTCTCCAGCGCCGTGTTGGGCAGCAGGTCCGCCGTCCCGTCCACGAAGATGCGCTCATAGGTGGTCTCCGTCATCATGGCCGCCCCCTGGGCGATCAGGTCCACCCGCCGCTGGAGCTCCAGGGTGTCCTTCACCCGCTGGGACCGGACCATGTACAGCACCGAGGCGTGGGGCTGGACCACGTTGGGGGACAGCCCTCCCCCGTCCACCATGGCGTAGTGGATGCGGCCCTGGGGCGGGATGTGCTCCCGCAGATACTGCACGCCCACGTTCATCAGCTCCACCGCGTCCAGAGCGGAGCGGCCGTCCTGGGGGTTGCCGGCGGCGTGGGCCGCCGTGCCCTTGAACTTATACAGCACCTGGGTGCAGGAGTTGTTGGTGCCGGTCATCAGCTCGTTGGTGTCGCCGGGGTGCCAGCTGAGGGCGCAGTCCAGCTGCTTCCACAGCCCCTCCCGGGCCATATAGGCCTTGGCCGCGCCGCCCTCCTCGCCGGGGCAGCCGTAGAACGTCACCGTGCCGGGCAGGCCGCTCTCCGCCAGAAAGTCCTTGACGGCGCAGGCCGCCGCGAAGGACCCGGCCCCCAGCAGATGGTGGCCGCAGCCGTGGCCGGAGCCGTTTTTCACGATCTCCTCCCGCTCCAGGGCCCCCGCCTTCTGGCTCAGGCCCGACAGGGCGTCGAACTCCCCCAGGATGCCGATGTGTGGCCCGCCGGCGCCGTAGGTGCCGGAAAAGGCCGTCTCGATGCCGCACAGGCCCGTCTGCACCTGGAAGCCCTCGTTTTCCAGCAGCTTGACGAACAGCGCCGCGGACTTGTGCTCCTTCAGGGATAGCTCCGCGTAGCCCCACACCGTATGGGCCAGGTCGATATACTCCTGGGCATGGGCGTCGATATACGCCCCAATCTTTTGCTTATACGCCGCTAGTTCCATCTGTACGCGCTCCTTTGCCGCAAAAGGCCGTCCGGGAAGGACGGCCTTGGTTTTTTAATACAGGACCTTGCTGAGGAATTCCTTCGTCCGGTCGTTCTGGGGATGCTGGAACAGCTCCTCGGGCTTGCCGCTCTCGGCGATGACGCCGTCGTTCATGAACAGCACCCGGTTGGACACCTCCCGGGCGAAGCCCATCTCATGGGTCACGATCACGCTGGTCATGCCGCTCTTCACCAGCCCCTTGATCACGTCCAGCACCTCGCCCACCATCTCCGGGTCCAGGGCGGAGGTGGGCTCGTCGAAGAGCATCACGTCCGGCTCCATGGCCAGGGCCCGCACGATGGCCAGCCGCTGCTTCTGCCCGCCGGACAGCCGGCCGGGGTGCTCGTTGGCCTTCTCCGCCAGACCCACCCGGTTGAGCAGATCCATGGCCTGCTCGTCGGCCTCCTGCTGGGACTTTTTCTTCAGCATCACCGGCGCGAGGGTGATGTTCTCCTTCACGGACAGATGAGGGAACACGTTGAAGTGCTGGAACACCATGCCCATCTTCTGCCGGTGGAGGTTGATGTCCACCTTGGCGTTGGTGATCTCCACACCCTCAAAGAAGATCTTGCCCTCCTCCGGGGTCTCCAGCAGGTTCAGGCACCGCAGGAAGGTGCTCTTGCCGCCGCCGGAGGGGCCGATGATGGACACAACCTCGCCCTTCTCCACATGCTCGGTGACGCCTTTGAGCACATGCAGGGGCGGCTTGCCCTCGATGTGGAAGCTCTTATGCAGGTTCTCGGTCTTAATCACTGGCCTTCAGCCTCCTCTCGAACACGCCCAGCAGACGGGTCAGCACAAAGTTCAGCACGAAATACAGCACGCCCACGATGAACAGGCACTCCATGGTCAGGAACGTCCGGCCCTTCACGATCAGGTAGCTGGTCATCAGCTCGCCCACGAAGAAGGTGGAGGCCATGGACGTCTCCTTGATGACGGTGACGAACTCGTTGCCCAGGGCGGGCAGGATGTTTTTGATGGCCTGGGGCAGCACGATCTTGGTCATGGTCTGGGTACCGTTCAGACCCAGGCTCCGGGCCGCCTCGGTCTGGCCCCGGTCCACCGCCTGGATGCCGGAACGGAACACCTCCGACACATAGCAGGCGGAGTTGATCACCAGCGCCACGCCGATGCTCACGATCTCCGGCACGTTGAAGGGCAGCAGCTTCGGCACCAGGAAATAGCCTATGTACAGCTGCAGCAGCATGGGCGTGCCCCGGACCACCTCCACGATGGCCATGACCACCCAGTTGAGCGGCTTGAACTTCGCCATACGGCCCAGGCACAGAAACACGCCCAGCACCGACCCGGCGGCCACCGTCACGAAGGACAGCAGCAGCGTGTAGCCCACGCCGGTGATCAGGAACACCCGCCAGTATTCCTGCAGGATCTTGATGATGTTATTGATGTATTCCAAGGCAGGCTCCTCCCATTCCTTGACAGCGTCTCACAGCAAAGCGCATGGCCGGGGTTCCGGCCATGCGCTCATTGAACCGGGGATTTATTCGGCGGCCTCTTCTTCGCCTTCGGGGGCCTCTTCCTCTACGATGGCGTTGCCCTCGTCGTCATAGGAGACGTCCTCGGCGGTCTCGATGCCGGCCAGCTCCTTGGCCTCGGCGTACCACCCGGCGTACAGGCCTTCCTCATAGGCCTTGGCCAGGATCTCGTTGACCTGGGCGGTCAGCTCGTCGGCGCCCTTCTTGAGAAGGATCACGTTGTTCTCCTGCTCCTCGTCGATCTCGAACAGGAAGCCGGTGAAGGCGATGGCGTCGTTGCTGGCGATGATGGCCTCGCCGTTGCCCTGGGCCACGGCAATGGCGTCATACTGGCCGTTCCGCAGGGCCTCCACGCCGGTGCCGATGTCCACGAACTGCTTGATGGTGCAGTCCTCAGGCAGCTGGCTCTCGCACAGGTTCAGCTGCAGGGAGGCGGTCTGGGCGCCCACGGTCAGACCGGAGAAGTCCTCGGCGGTGGTCCACTTGCCCTCGTTCTCCTTCAGGGTGATGATGGCCTGCTGGGTCTCATTGTCGCCGGCATAGTAGAAGTCGGACAGGTTGAAGTTCTCAGCACGCTCATCGGTCTTGGAGAAGCCGGAGATGGACATGTCCACGGCCCCGGTCTGGACGGCGGCCTGGCAGGCGTCGAAGCTCATGGGCTTGATCACCAGTTCCTTGCCCATCTGCTCGGCGATGTACTTGGCCAGGGTCACGTCAAAGCCAACGTACTGGTCCTGGCCGGTCTTGGAGGTGTCCACGAACTCCATGGGGGAGAAGTCGGGGCTCAGGGCTACGGTCAGGGTCTCTTTTTCCTCCTCGGCGGAGGCGGTCACCGCCATGCTCAGGATCATCATGACGGCGAGGATCATTGCAAGCATCTTTTTCATGGTATCAGGTTCTCCTTAATATACCGGATATACCGGAAGATTTTTTGATCGGTCCAGATCGTGATGTCAGTATAGCGCCGGGAAGCGCCGCTGTCAACCAAAAAATGAATAATATTCGCTGAAATTGGATTTTTTATCTTATCTGACAAAGGAACGGCCCTTTGTGCTCATTTCTTTTATGCACATTTTTGAATATTGCCAATGAATATATGAATATTTTCCTGTTCCCGCCGCGCAACGGTTCGGATATTTCTCTTCTCGCGAGCTGTGAATATTCACCGTCTGATTGCATATTTCCGCTTCGGACGGCAGCGGCGCCATCCGGCCGGGAAAAAGCGCCCTCACTGCATATTCGCATATTATTGAATAACATAGTCCATCCCCGCCCTGTCTCCCGCCGCGTTCGATGCGGTTTTGATTGATGAATGGGGCACAAGTGTGATAAACTAAAGGGAACACGCAAAGGAGGGCGCCTATGGCCGGCAAAAACAGCAAATATTGGACCCTTGGCACGCTGAAGAGCCGGGGATGGACGAACGCCCTCATCCGGGAGCTGCTGCCCCGGCCCCGCTACCGGCACCAGGACGGCGGCAACGTAAAGACCTGGCAGGCGGACCTGGTATTGACCGCCGAGCAGTCCGAGCGGTTCCAGCGGGTGGTCCGGTCCAACAAGGCCGCCGAGGCCGCCCGGGCCAAGACCGGCGCCACCGCCGAGGACATCGGCCCGGCCCTGGAGGGTGCGGCCGCCTTTCTGAACGAGGCGTGGGACGCCTGGGCCCGGCCCGACGAGCCGGCGGCCGTACTGGCCCGCCGGTACCACGAGGCCATCCTGCGCCAGGTGCCCGCCGTGGGGTGGGCGGTGGTGCTCTCCCCCGGCCAGGCCGCGGGCCGCATCGAGAACTTCCTGGCCCAGGCCGCCCGTCCGGAGGTCAAGGTGGGCCGGATCGTGAAGAATTTCGTCACCGCCGCCCCCTGGCTGGGGCTCAATCCGGACGCCAGCATCGCCCAAAAGCTCCGCCGGTGCTATGGCGAGACATTGTACGCCATCGCCGGGCGGGAGCTGGCGGCGTTCATGGCCGCCCAGCCGGAGGTCCGGGTGGAGGACCTGCTGGCCATGGACGGCTTTCCCCTCCAGGAGCTGGTCAACAACGGGCTGGGCTATGTCTATTCCGTGTTCTATGTCCCCCGGGCCATCCGCACCAGCCTGGACGTTCTGGTGGCGCTGAACCCCAAGGACGAGTACCCGGAAGCCCGGGCCATCGCCCGTCACTTCGTGGTGCACATCGGCGGCACCAACACCGGCAAGACCTATGCCGGCTTCCAGCGGCTCATCCGGGCCCGGACCGGGGTGTATCTGGCGCCGCTGCGGCTGCTGGCCCTGGAGGCCCAGGAGCTGCTGCTGGACGAGGGGGTACTGTGCTCTCTCACCACCGGCGAGGAGGAGGACCGGCAGGAGGGGGACACCCATGTGGCCGCCACCGCCGAGAAGCTGGATCTGAGCCAGGAATATGAGGTGGCGGTCATCGACGAGTGCCAGATGATCGCCGACAGCGAGCGGGGCTACGCCTGGACGAGGGCCATCCTGGGGGTGCGGGCGCCGGAGGTGCATCTATGCGCCGCGCCGGAGGCCAAGGGGCTGCTGCTGCGCATCATCCAGAGCTGCGGCGACACCTGGGAGGTCATCGAGCACAAGCGCAAGACGCCGCTCATCTGCATGAACCGCACGGTGGACTATTCCGACATCCGCCCCGGCGACGCGCTGATCACCTTCTCCAAGGTGGGAGTGCTGTCCGTGGCGGAGGACCTGCGCTCCCGGGGCAAGGAGCCGGCCATCATCTACGGGGCCCTGCCCTACGCCACCCGCCGCAAGCAGGTGGAGGGCTTCCTCACCGGACGGATGCAGTACGTGGTCAGCACCGACGCCATCGGCATGGGCCTGAACCTGCCCATCCGGCGGATCATCTTCATGGATACGGAGAAGTTCGACGGCCATGACCGCCGGGAGCTGAAGCCCGAGGAGATCCAGCAGATCGCCGGCCGGGCCGGCCGGTACGGGATGTACGACAAGGGCTTCGTGGGGGCCATGGAGGACCTGTCCCTGATCCGGGCGGGCCTGGAGACGGTGGTGCCGCCGCTGCAATACGCGGTGGCGGGCTTCTCCGACCTGATCGCGTCGGTGGACTTCGACCTTTTGGAGGTGCTGGAGGTCTGGAACCGGATGCCCACCGCCGACCCCTATATCAAGCTGGATATCAGCCGGTACATCACCATCATCTCCCGCCTGCGGGAGGCGGGCTTCCAGCTGACCCGGGAGCAGGAGCTGCGGGCAGCCAACATCCCCTTCGACGAGACGGACCCGGCGCTGAACGAGCTCTTCTTCCGTTTCCTGCGCGCCTGGGCCGCGGGGGAGGGGCTGGAGCGGCCGGCGCTGGGGGAGAAGCAGACGGCCTATACGCTGCCGGAGCTGGAGCTGCACTATCGGAAGCTGGACCTGTTCTTCTCCTTCGCCAAGGCCTTCAGCTGCGACATCGACCGGGACGGGCTCTATGACGAGCGGGCCCGCACCGCCGACGAGATCAACCAGATCCTGCTCTATAACCTCAAGAACAACATCCGCTTCTGCGCCAAGTGCGGCCGGGCGCTGCCGCTCCATTACCGGGGCCGGCTGTGCTCGTCCTGCTACGGCCGGAGCCGCGCCATCCCCCGGCGGCATCCCGGGAGGCGGGGCTCATGAGGCCGGCGGCGCTGTGCCTGGCGCTGCTGCTCCTGGCCGGATGCGCCGCCGCGCCGGGACCGCCGGCGGTATCCGAGCCCTGGCCCGGGCCGGACAGCGTCAACGTGCCGGTGCTCATGTACCACCACATCACCGACACCGGCGGCACCGACGCCACCATCTCCCCGGAGCACTTCCGCCGGCAGCTGGACGCCGTCAAGGCGGCGGGATACACGCCGGTGAGCCTGGACGAGCTGATCGGGTTCGCGGACGGGGAGGGCGCGCTGCAGGAGAAGCCGGTGTGCATCACCTTTGACGACGGCTACATGAGCACCTACGACACCGCCTTTCCCATCCTGGGGGAGTACGGCTATCCGGCGGCGGTGTTCGTCATCGGCTCCTCCGTGGGCCGGGACACCTACAAGGACACCGGCCGGAGCATCATCCCCCACTTTGGCACGGACCAGATGGCCGAGATGACCGCCTCCGGCCGGATGGAGGTCCAGTCCCACACCTTCGACATGCACCAGACCGCCGCCTATGAGACCGGGCCCGCCCGGACCTCGATCCTCCCGCTGGAGGGGGAGTCGGAGGAAGCCTATGCCGCCGCGCTGGAAGAGGACTTCCGCCTGGAGGCGGAGGCGCTGGCCCAGGGCGGCGTGGACCGGATCACAGCGCTGGCCTATCCCCTGGGGCGGCATTCCGACCTGGCGGACAGCGTCCTGCGCGAGCTGGGCGTGCGCGTGACGCTGACCACCGACAGCGGCCATGTGAACACCGTGACCCGGAACGACCCGGACAGCCTCTGGGGCCTGGGCCGCCTGAATATGACCAACGACACCACAGACGAGATGCTATTGGAGTACTTACAGAGATGACTGCCAACACCACCAGACGCCAGGAGCTGCTGCAGGGGATGCGGGACGGCGTGCCCATCGGGCTGGGCTATTTCGCCGTATCCTTCTCTCTGGGCATCCTGGCCAAGAACGTGGGCCTGACGCCGCTGCAGGCGGCGATCATGAGCCTTTTCAACAACGCCTCCGCCGGGGAGTACATGGGCTTGACCATGATGGCCGCCGGGGCGACCCTCTGGGAGATGGCCGTGGCCACGCTCATCACCAACGCCCGGTATCTGCTCATGAGCTGCGCCATGAGCCAGCGGATGGACCCGGCCATGCCTTTCCGCCACCGGCTCTTCATGGCCTTCGACATCACCGACGAGCTGTTCGGCATCACCATCGCCCGTCCGGGCTATCTGAGCCCCTGGTACATGTACGGCGGCATGATCCCCGCCATCCCCGGCTGGGCCATCGGCACGGCTCTGGGCACCCTGGCGGGGAGCATCCTGCCCCTGCGGGTGGTCAGCGCCTTCAGCGTGGCCCTGTACGGTATGTTCATCGCCATCTTCATCCCCCCCGCCCGCAAGGACAAGGTCATCGCCGTGCTGGTGGTCCTGGCCTTCGCGGCCAGCTGGGGGTTCGCCTCCCTGCCGGTGGTATCGGACCTGTCCGACGGCACCCGGACCATCATCCTGACGGTGATCCTGTCCGCCGGGGCGGCGGCCCTGTTCCCCCGGAAGGACGGCGAAGGGAAGGAGGACGGCACATGAGGATCTATCTCTACATCCTGGTGATGGCGGGGGTGTCCTACGCCATCCGCGCCCTGCCGCTGACAGTGTTCCGCAAGCCCATCAAGAGCCGGTTCATCCAGTCGTTCCTCTTTTACGTGCCCTACGTGACGCTGGCGGTGATGACCTTCCCGGCCATCCTGGACGCCACCCAGAGCCCCATATCCGGCGCGCTGGCCCTGGTGGTGGGCCTGGCGGCCGCCTGGTTCGGGGCGGACCTTTTCAAGACCGCCGTCGTCTGCTGCGCGGTGGTGTTCGTCCTGGAGTTTTTCGTCGTATGAGCGCGGAAGCGCCGCCACCGGCCATGCTCGGCCGGGGGCGGCGTCTTTCTTTCCGCGTTATTTTTTCCGCTTATGCACCAGGTGCAGGGCTGCGGAGACCGCCCCGAACAGTACTCCCGCCACCGGCCAGACGATCCAGGTGTCGTTCCACCGCCGGGTGGTAAAGCTCCAGCCCAGGTATATCGCCGTGACCGTGCACCAGTACACGACCCAGACCGTCCGGAGCAGGGGCGACTTCTCCTCCGGGGCGTAGTCCCCCTCCTGCAGCAGCATCTGGCAGGCGTCCCAGGGGATAGACGCGGTGATGATGAGGTACACCCCCGCCGCCACCAGCACCAGCAGCGCTCCGACGCCGCAGGTGAGCAAAAACTCGTGCTCCGGGGCCGCCACGCACACCAGCAGGGGCACCGCCGATGCCACGCACAGGCTCACGCCCACCACGATCCGGCGGCTGTGGCTCTCCCGGTCCCGGTCCATGGCCTCCCGGGCCAGAGCCGTCACCCCGGGCGCGGCGGAAAACACCTCTTTCTCAAAGTATTCATATTTGCTCAGCCGCCCGCCCCAGGTCACGAACAGGGCCACCGCCGGCACCACGAAGGCGAACAGCACCACCAGGCCCACTGCCACGGCGATCTGCTCCCGGACGGGGCGGATCGCGTGCAGCCCGCTGAGCAAAATGAGGCACACCGGCGAGAGGATGCACAGCGCCACGCCCAGGGCGATGGGCCGGGCTGACGCCTCCTTCAGCGCCAGGAACGCCGCCGCCTCCTCCAGGGTCGCTTGCCGCATAGGCTCCCCGGCCGCCTCCGGAAGGGCGGGCTCCTCCGGCTCCGGCGACTGGAGCTCGTCCTTTAATAAATAATCGGTGCTCACGCCGAACAGCCGGCTCAGCTCCAGCAGCTTGTCCGTGGCGGGGTACGCCTGGCCCCCCTCCCACTTGGACACCGACTGGCGGCTCACGTCCAGCCGCTCCGCCAGATCGTCCTGGGTCCAGCACTCCCGCTTGCGCAGGGCGATGAGCTTTTCTCCCATGGTCATCGCTTGTGACCTCCTTTCTTACTGGCAACAGCATACCCATTTTTCCCGTTGCAGGCAAGAAAGAAAACTTGAAAATCCCGCGCCCTGTGGTTGCGAAAGCCCCGGAAATGCCCATTTCCGGGGCTTTTTCAGTCATGGTGGTCCTCGTCATGCTCCTGCGCGTGGTGCTCCACCCAGTGTTCGCCGTCCAGGCGGATGTCGCAGCTCTCCAGGTACAGCAGCGTGCCGCTACCGTGCTCGTCGCAGTGCTCGTAGTCCCGGACCGCGCGCACGTCGATGAAGCCCTCCCCGCTGAAGGTCCGCAGGGTCCCGTGGAAATCCCCGCTCGTCAGGCTCTCGCCGTTGCTGGTGAGGACGTCCGTGAATACGCGGATGCGCTGGCCGTCCAGATACCAATGATGGTCCTCGTCGCAGGTGAGCCCGTAGGGCGCGTACTCCGCGGCCATGGCCGCCAGCGCCGCATCGTCGAAGCCGCCGGAGGTGACCGACTCGCCCTCGTAGACGTACTCCGTCATGCCGTCCTCTACGGCATTCGAGCCGGACACCGTCGTCTGCTCCACGGGCGTGTCCCAGATCCGGGATACCTGTACGGGGCCGCTGTAGGGCTCGACGATATAGAGCAACACGCTCGCCACCACGGGGATGACCACGAACACCACCAGGCAGGCCGCCAGCACCCAGGGCCATATCCGCCGCCGGGGCTTTTGCGCCGCCGGGGGCGCCTCCGGTCCGGGCCCCGGCTCCGCCTCGGGCTGGGGTGGCTCCTCGGGCGGCGGGGGAGGCGGCGCGTCGGCGCTTTCCGGGCCGGGGACCTCGTCCTTTAATAAATAGTCCGTCGTGACGGCGAACAGCTCGCTCATTTTGATGATCTTGTCCAGCTCGGGCACCGCCTGGGCCATCTCCCACTTGGATACCGACTGGCGGCTCACGTCCAGCCGGTCGGCCAGGTCGATCTGGCTCCAGCCCTGCTTTTTCCGCAGCTCCATGATCTTGTCTGCCAAAGGCATGGGGGAAACCCTCCTTATCATTTTTAGGCGATCACCTTGGCCCTCAGTATACCGGCCGCCGCCCAAAACGGCAACCAATCCGGCTGGGAAATGTGTCAACTGACAGTTGCATGGCCCGGTTTTCCTGAGAAAACCGGGCCTCTATAACTCATTTTTTGATTTACTTGGTGCCGAAGATCCGGTCGCCGGCGTCGCCCAGACCGGGGACGATGTAGCCATGGTTGTTCAGATGGTCGTCCAGCGCGGCCACATAGATATCCACGTCCGGATGGGCCTTCTGCATGGCGGCCACGCCCTCGGGCGCGCCGATGATGCACATGAGCTTGATGTGCTTGACGCCGGTCTCCTTGATGAAGGTGGCGGCCGCCACGGCGCTGCCGCCGGTGGCCAGCATCGGGTCCACGATGATCACGTCCCGCTCGGCGATGTCGGGGGGCATCTTGAAATAGTACTTCACCGGCTCCAGGGTCTTGGGGTCCCGAAACAGGCCGATGTGGCCCACCTTGGCGTTGGGGATCATGTCCACCATGCCGTCCACCATGCCCAGGCCGGCCCGAAGGATGGGCACGATGGCCAGCTTCTTGCCGGCGATGCGGTGGCAGGTGGCCTCGGCCACGGGCGTCTGGACCTTGACCTCCTCCAGGGGCAGGTCGCGGGTGGCCTCGTAGCACATGAGCTTGGCGATCTCGCTGATCAACTCCCGGAACTCCTTCACGCTGGTGTTCTCATCCCGGAGGATGGACAGCTTGTGCTGGATGAGGGGATGGGTGAAAACCATGACGTTGCTCATATCAGTTTCTCCTTTTCAGGTAATTGATTCCTTTTCCATGCGGGCCAGCCGCTCCCGCTCGGCCTGGCTCAGGCGCAGATACACCGGCAGCAGCTCCCCGGCGGGAACGGCGTCCTTTCCCATGGCGGCCAGACCCACGCCCCGGGCGTTTTGCACCCGCAGCGGCTCCGGCGCCGTGAACAGCGTCACCAGGGACCGGTCCATGGCATTATAGCACAGCTCCGCCCCGTCGCCAAGCAGGATCCAGGGCTCCTGGCGGGCCACCAGCTCGTTTTCCAGCTCCGGCACCGAGATGGCCCGGTCCGGCGTCAGACGCACGGGCTTGCCGCCCTCCACGGTGAACAGGGCGTTATAGACCTGGTCCCGGCGGGCGTCCATGCAGCAGCACAGCATCTGCCCGTCCAGCACCGGTCCGCCCCAGGCCATGGCCTCCAGGGTGGACACCCCCACCGCCGGGATGTCCAGGGCCCAGCACAGGCCCTTGGCCTCCGCCAGGCCGATGCGCAGGCCCGTGAAGGAGCCGGGGCCGCGGCTCACCGCCACCCGGTCCAGCGCGCTCAGCGGCCGGTCCAGCTGCCGCATCAGGCCCTCCGCCATGGGCAGCAGGGTCCGGCTGTGGGTGAGGCCGGCGTTCTGGATGGCGAAGGCCAGCATCCTTTCGTCCTCGAATACCGCCGCCGAGGCGGCCTTGGCGGAGCTCTCCAGCGCCAGTGTCAGCATAGCTTGGTCCCTCCCCCGATGGTGATGCGGCGCTCGTTCTCGCCGGTCTTTTCAAAGCGGACCTCGATCTCGTCCCCGTCGAAGGCGCCGGGCACGTTCTCGCTCCATTCCACGGCGCACACGCCGCCCCGGCCCAGATAATCCTCCCAGCCGATGTCGTAGAGCTCGTCCGCGCTCCCCAGGCGGTACATGTCGAAGTGGAACAGCGGCCGCTCGCCCAGGTACTCGTTGACAATGGTGAAGGTGGGGCTGTTGACCAGGCAGTCGAGCCCCATGCCCCGGGCCATGCCCCGGACGAAGGCGGTTTTGCCGCAGCCCAGCTCCCCGTACAGAGCCACCACCGCGCCCGCGGGCAGGTCTCTGGCGAATTCGGCCCCCAGGGCCTCCGTTTCCGATTCAGAATGGGTGATGTATGTCATCGTCACAGCTCCATCGTCGCGTAGGCGTTCAGGTCGGAGCCGGCCGTGTGCCCCGCCAGATATTCATAATACCCCTGGGCGCCGATCATGGCGGCGTTGTCGCCGCACAGGCGCAGCGGCGGCACGAAAAGGGTCTTTCCCGCCTTTTGGCAGGCGGCCTCGAAATCCGCCCGGATGCGGGAATTGGCCGCCACGCCGCCGGCCACGGCGATGTTCTCATAGCCCAGCCGCGCCGCCGCGTCCATGGTGCGGCCCACCAGCATCTCGCTCACCGCCCGGCAAAGGCTGGCGGCCAGACCGGGCTTGTCCAGCGGCTCGCCGGTCTGCTCGGCGTGGTGGGCCAGGTTCACCACCGCCGTTTTCAGGCCGGAGAAGCTCATGTCGTAGGGGCTGCCGCCGTTCACGGTGGGCCGGGGCAGATCATAGGCCCGGTCGTCCCCCCGCTTGGAGAGGTCGTCGATGGGCTTGCCGCCGGGGTAACCCAGACCCAGCACACGGGCGGATTTGTCGAAGCACTCGCCGGCGGCGTCGTCCCTGGTCTGGCCCAGGATGGACATGTCCGTATAGCCCCGCACATCCACCAGCATGGTGTTGCCCCCGGAGATGGCCAGGCACACGAAGGGCGGCTCCAGCTCCGGATAGGCCAGGTAATTGGCGGCGATATGGCCCCGGACGTGGTGCACTGGGATCAGGGGCACGCCCAGGGCCAGGGCCGCGCTCTTGGCGAAGTTGACGCCCACCAGCACCGCGCCGATGAGGCCGGGAGCATAGGTGCAGGCCACCGCGTCGATATCCCGCCGGGTGACGCCCGCTTTTTCCAGCGCCCGGTCCGCCAGCAGGGAAATGACCTCCAGATGGCTGCGGGCGGCGATCTCCGGCACCACCCCGCCGTAGATCTCGTGCAGGGCCACCTGGGAGAAGATCTCGTCGGCCAGCACCCGCCGGCCGTCCTCCACCACCGCCACGGCGGTCTCGTCGCAGGAGGATTCGAAAGACAGTATCAGCATATTTACAGCACCAGCGTCATCAAAATGGCGTCCTCTCTGGGTTTTTCATAGTAATTGGTCCGGCGGCCCACCGGGACGAAGCCGTGTTTGGCATAGAGCGCGGCGGCGGGCCCGTTGGACGCGCGCACCTCCAGGGTGATGAAGCGCAGCTCCATGGCCCGGGCTCGGGCCTCCACCGCGGTGAGCAGCGCGTCGGCGATCCCCTGCCGCCGGCGGTCCGGGGCCACGGCGATGTTGTCCAGGCTCCCCTCGTCCAGCACCGACGAGAGCACCGCGTAGCCGGCCAGCGCCCCGTCCTCAACGGCCGCCAGCAGCCCGTCCGTCCGCTGGACATTGGCAAAAAACCGCTCCGGCCAGGGCTCCGCCGGGAAGCATACCCTCTCCAGCGCCGCGATGGCGGGGATATCTTCGGTTGTGGCCTTCCGGACGATCATGTTCTCCATTGCCTCGCAGTCGATCGACTCTAGTGTGCGTCCGCCCAGCTGCGGCCCATGCCGGCGTCGGCGGTGAGGGGGACGGAATAGGCCACGGTGTGCTCCATCTCCTCGGTCAGTATGGCGGCCGCCCGCTCCCCCATGGCCGCCGGACACTCCACGATCAGCTCGTCGTGGACCTGCAGCAGCAGCTTTGCCTCGGGCAGCTCCCGCTCCAGCCGGTCATGGACCCGGATCATGGCCAGCTTGATGACGTCCGCCGCCGTGCCCTGGATGGGCATGTTCCGGGCCACCCGCTCGCCGAAGGAGCGCAGGTTGAAGTTGGAGGCGTGCAGCTCCGGCAGAGCCCGCCGCCGGCCGAACAGGGTGGACACATAGCCCCGCTCCTTCGCCTGGGCGATGGTGCTCTCCATATACTCGCGCACGCCGTGGTATTTTTCGAGATAGGTGTCGATATAGAGCTTGGCCTCCGCCTGGCTGACGCCGATGTCCTGGCTCAGGGAGAAGGCGGAGATGCCGTATACGATGCCGAAGTTGACGGCCTTGGCCCGGCTGCGCATCTCATGGGTCACGTTCTCCAGAGGCAGGCCGAACACCTGGCTGGCGGTGACGGCGTGGATGTCCTCGCCGGAGAGGAAGGCCGCGCGCATGGTCTCGTCGCCGGAGATGTGGGCCAGCAGCCGCAGCTCGATCTGGCTGTAATCCGCGTCCACCAGCACATTACCGGGCCCGGCCACGAACATGCGCCGGATGCCGGCGCCCAGCTTGCGCCGGACGGGGATGTTCTGCAGGTTGGGGTCCCGGGAGGACAGCCGCCCCGTGTCGGTGACGGTCATCTGGAAGGTGGTGTGGATGCGGCCGTCGGGGCCGATGGCCTTTTGCAGACCGTCGGTATAGGTGCTCTTGAGCTTGCTCAGCTCCCGAAATTCCAGCACCTGGTCCACGATGGGGTGCTTGTCCCGGAGCCGGTCCAGCACGTCCGCGTTGGTGCTCCAGCCGGTGCGGGTCTTTTTCCCGGCGGGCAGCCCCAGCCGGTCGAAGAGCACCTCGCCCAGCTGCTTGGGGGAGTTGATGTTGAACTGGCCCCCGGCCTGGGCCCAGATGTCCTCCTGCAGGGCGGCGATGCCGTCGGTCAGCTCCTGGCCGAAATCGTAGAGGGCCTTGCGGTCCACCAGAAAGCCCGCCCGCTCCATATCCGCCAGCACGGCGCACAGAGGCAGCTCGATGTCGTAATAGAGCTCATGCATGCCCAGCTCGTCCAGTTTTCCCGGCAGCACGCCGTACAGCGCGAAAACGGCCTCCGCCCCGTCCAGCTCCCGGCCCAGATACCGCTGGCTCAGCCGGGGCAGGCTGTAGTCGGAGGCGATGGCGTCCAGCAGGTATCCCGCCAGGGCCGTGTCAAAAATGAACCCCTCGGTGGGGAGCCCCTCCGCCAGGAGCAGGCCCATCAGGTCCTTGACGTTGTGGCCCAGCTTTTTCACCTCCGGGGCGAACAGGGCCCGCAGCAGGCGGGTATAGTCCTCCCCGCCGTCGGTCCAGGAGGCGTCATAGACCGCTTTGCCGTCGCAGAGGGACAGGCTGTCCAGCCCCTCCGGCGCCAGCACGGCGACAGGCCCCGTCCCCTGCAGGGCGGCCAGGGCCGCCGCCGCGCCGGTGACATGGGGCAGGGCCGGGACGGCGCTCTCCGCGGGGGCGTCGTCCTCCGGGACCAGGCCCCAGCGCTCGATGAACCGGCCGAAGCCCAGCCGGCGGCACAGCCCGTACAGCGCCGGGGTGGGCCGGAGGGTCCATAGGGCCTCCGCCGGCTCGAACGGGATGGGGGCGTCCCGGCGGATGGTGGCCAAGGTATAGCTGAGGCGGGCGCTGTCCGCACCGGCCTCCAGCTTAGTCCGCTGGCCGGCCTTGACGGCGGGGTCCGGGAGATTGGCGTAAACCCCCTCCAGGCTGCCGAACCGGTGCAGCAGGTCCAGGGCCGTCTTTTCGCCGATGCCTGGCACGCCGGGGATGTTGTCGGAGCTGTCGCCCATCAGGGCCTTCAGGTCCACCATCCCCAGCGGCTCCAGGCCGTACTCCTCCCGGAAACGGGCGGGGTCATATTCCACCGTCTCCGTCTGGCCCAGGCGGGTCTTGATATGGATGACGTGGGTGCCGTCGGTGATGAGCTGGAAGGCGTCCTTGTCGCCGGTGACCAGCCGGCAGGCCCAGCCCGCCGCCTCGCAGCGGGCGGCGATGGTGCCCAGCAGGTCGTCCGCCTCCCAGCCGGCCAGCTCATACCGGCGGATGCCCATGGCGTCCAGCAGCTCCTTCAAAAGCGGGATCTGTACCCGCAGCTCCTCCGGCATGGGCTTTCGGGTGGCCTTGTAGGCGTCGCTCATCTCATGGCGGAAGGTGGGCGCGTGCACGTCGAAGGTCACGCACAGCGCCTCCGGCTTCTCCTGGTCCAGCAGCCGCTGGAGGATGGCGATGAAGCCGTAGACGCCGTTGGTAGGGGTCCCGTCCGGGGCGTTCAGCATCCGGATGCCGAAAAACGCCCGGTTGACGATGGAGTTCCCATCCAGGACCATGATCTTTTTCCCAGTGTCGCCCATGAGAGTTGCCCTTTCCTATCGTGTTCCTCAAAATCATATCATGTTTTCGCCAAAAAAGAAACACAAAATCCGTCCGCCGGGACCGGCGGGCGCAAAAAACGGCTCCCGGTCATCCGGGAGCCGAAGAGATCTTCGCTCAGCGCCGCGCGGCAAAATAGACGCCGGTGGCGGTACAGGTGGGCTTGTCCTCACATCCCTCCACCCAGGCGGAGCCGGTGGTGTGGCACAGAGAGGACCCCAGCTTCGTCAGATCCGCCCGCAGGTAGATGGCGGCGTTCACCGGCGTGGGCAGCAGGTAGTTGACCGTCATGCTGACGGTGGGCGTCATGCCCCCGCCGGCATAGTACCGGCAGAGGGTGCCCATGGTCATGTCCAGCATGGCGGCCGCCACGCCCCCGTGGAGCGCGCCGTTGGGGTTCTCCATCCAGGGCTTGGTCTCGATCCGCAGCACCAGAGAGCGACTCTCATAATCGCAGCGGACCAGACTGGCCCCCAGCATGCCGTTGAAGGTGATGTCCGGCTGGGATTTCAGCCGCTCGAAATAGCCCCGTAGTGCCCGCTCCATCCCCTCCTGGGAGGTGAGGTCGGCTTTGTCCAGCCGGATCATCCCGCGGCCCCCTCTCCGGCGGCGGCGTCCTCGGTCCCGGGCTCCGGAGTGGGAGAGGGCTTGGGGGTGGGATGGCGGAACACGGGCTCCTCGCCGCCCTTTATGTACATGGCGTCCAGGTCCACGTCCACCTCGATGCCCGGCACGGAGGCTGTGAAGGAATACTGCCAGAAATCGTGGTCAAAGTAGAAAATAGGCTTGGTCCCCGGGTCGCCCATCCAGAAGGTATAGTGCCGCAGCTGGTCAAGGTCATAGCGGTAATAGGCCAGATTCAAATAAGAGTAGATGCCCGCCTCATAGCCGGCCGCGTCCACCAGCCGGCAGAACTCCAGCGCGCAGGCGGTCAGCGTGTCGTCGTCCAGCTCATCCGTGCGCGCCGGGGCCACGTCGATGGTCTCCCAGTCGTAGAACACCGGCAGCGTCACATCATAATCCTCGATCAGGTGCAGCGCGAACACCGCCTCCTCGGCCGCCTCCACGATGTTGGTGGCCTGGGAGAAGAAATACACGCCCACCTGCAGCCCCGCGTCCAGGGCGCCCTGGATGTTCTCCCGGAAGCGGGAGTCCTCGTTCAGATTGCCCTCTCCATAGCTGCGCCAGCCGCAGCGGATGATGGCGAACTGGATGCCGTAGTCCGCCACCTGCTGCCAGTCGATCTGCTTCTGGTGATCGGACACGTCGATGCCCCGGCGCATGGTCAGGTCGCTGCCGGCATAATACGGCACCTGGTTGACGACGTTGAAATCCGTGGCCTCCCGGCCGAAGGGCCGGACCGTGGGATGCTCCGGAACCCACATGGTCCCGCCGCCGCCCTTCAGCACCTCCACCTCGCCCTCATGAGGGTCCACGGTGGGGGCGGGCACCGGCGTGGGCGTGGGTTCCGGCTCGCGGATGATACAGCTGGCCAGCAGCGCCGCGATCAGAAGCGCGGCGGCAAGCAAAAGAGAAATGTGTTTTTTCATAGCACCCTTACCATATCACATCTCGGACGGTTTTGCAAATCGGCGGCCGGGCGTTTACAAAAGGAAACATTTATAGTATAATCCAAAGGTCAATCATGGAGAGGAATGGTCTGATCAATGGCAATGCTGGAATTTGAAGAGTACAAGACCAAGCTGAACAACTGCCGGCCCGAGCTGGACCACCTGGCCGAGGCCATGCATCTGACCGACGCCCGGATGGAGATCGAGAAGCTCCACGCCGAGGCGGAGGAACCGGATTACTGGTCCGACCTGGAGCGGAGCCAGAAGGCCCAGCAGCGGCTGAAAACGCTCCAGAGCAAGTGCGACCGGTACCAGAAGCTGTCCGCCGCCTGGGACGATATGATGACCATGTGCGAGATGGCGCTGGAGGAAAACGACGAGAGCCTGCTGCCGGAGCTGTCGGAGAGCTTCGGAAAGTTCGCCGCCGACCTGGAGCAGACCCGGCTGTCCACCCTGCTCACCGGGGAGTATGACGCCAACAACGCCATCGTCACCCTCCACGCCGGCGCCGGCGGCACCGAGGCCCAGGATTGGGCCCAGATGCTCTACCGGATGTATTCTATGTGGTGCGACCGCCATGGGTTCAAGTGCACCCTCATGGACTGGCAGGATGCGGACCCGGCCGGCATCAAGTCCGCCACCATGAAGATCGAGGGCGAAAACGCCTACGGCTACCTCAAGAGCGAGCACGGCGTGCACCGCCTGGTGCGCATCAGCCCCTTCGACGCCTCCGGCCGCCGCCAGACCAGCTTCGCCGCCGTGGAGGTCATGCCCGAGATCGGCGACGCCGGCGAGATCGAGCTGCGGGACGAGGATATCAAGATGGATGTGTACCGTTCCTCCGGCGCCGGCGGCCAGAAGGTCAACAAGACCAGCTCCGCCGTCCGCCTCACCCATATCCCCACCGGCATCGTCGTCAGCAGCCAGGTGGAGCGCAGCCACTTCCAGAACCTGGAAAACTGTAAGGAGATGCTGCGGGCCAAGCTGGCGGAGATCAAGGAGCGGGAGCATCTGGAGAAGATCGAGGACATCAAGGGCGTGCAGATGAAGATCGAGTGGGGCAGCCAGATCCGGTCTTATGTGTTCATGCCCTACACCCTGGCGAAGGACACCCGCACGGGCTATGAGAACAGCAACATCCAGGCGGTGATGGACGGTGACATCGACGGGTTCATCAACGCTTTCCTGGCCATGAAGGCGGGCTGAAAATGACTTGATTTTTGGCCCTGCCGTATGTATAATGGGTGGGCCGTGCCGGTGTGATGGAATTGGCAGACGTACCGGACTCAAAATCCGGCGGTGGCGACACCGTGCGGGTTCGACCCCCGCCACCGGCACCAAATAGAAACGGTGATTGTGATACAATCGCCGTTTCTTTTCATTTATCTGAAAAAGCCTGAAAAGCCCGGTATTTCTGGGCTTTTCAGGCTTTTTGCTTATGACCAGCCGGGGGATAACGCCAGCCGGTTAATCTGGTTTGTGGTGTTTTGCCCCTTGGTGGGATTGATGCGGAGGGTCGCTATCGTGTAATCATGGTGGTTATCGTGTAACCATGGCCCCCTACCGTGTAAGTATGGGTTGTATCGTGTAGTTATGGCTGCCTATCGTGTAATCATGGGAGCTATCGTGTAATCATGATGTTATGCACTAAAATGTATCCCAGAAACTGGACACTTGTTATCGTTCAGAACCCAATCTCTGGACAGTGTAATTGTTCGGGACCCAAAGTCTGGACATGACAATTGTTCCGGGTGAAATGATATGCACCCTGGAAGTTGGACACTTGTTATCGTTGCGGTTACATATTCTAATAACTAGGGAAGACCGCCAGGATGGAGTAATCTTACTCCCCTGGCGGCCTTTGCTATACTACCCAAAACCATGGGCTGGACTTTGTGTAGTAATCGTATTGATAACAGTGCGTAATTTATTTACTATGCTTCTATTACCTGAGCGGCTACCGCTCGGAACAGGATGGGGGCGTTATGGACATGGCATAGGCGTTTGGCCTTATTTGGTATTTGGAGCAAGAGTGGGAATGTGCTCTCGGGCTGGGTAAAATATCATCATTACACTGAACGGGGGTATTATTCATGCGAATCATCAAGGAAAAACAACTGACAGACTTCTGCCTGTATATGAAAGAGGCGGAACACGCAAGTGCGACGGTTTCAAAGTATAAGCGGACCATTGAGGATCTCATGCTCTGGATGGGCGGACGGGAAGTAACCAAGGAACTGGTGGTAGCATGGAAGGAGCATATCCTTGAACGGAACTATGCTCCGGCTACGGTAAACGGGATGCTGACTGCAGTGAATGTTTTCTTCAAGCACTATGGCTGGCATGACTGCATCGTAAAGATGCTGCGGCTCCAGCGCAGAGCGTTCAGGGACCCTGGCCGGGATCTGACCAAGGAAGAATACGACCAGTTGGTAGACACGGCATATTCCCTTGGAAAGACCCGGCTGGCGCTCATCATGGAGACGATATGCGCCACAGGCATCCGAGTGTCAGAGCTACGGTTTGTCACCGTGGAAGCGGTCCAGCGCGAGAAAGCGGAGATCCGCTTGAAGGGAAAGATCCGCACCATTATGCTACCGGGGAAGCTCTGCCGAAAGCTGCTGAAGTATGCCAGAAAAAAGAAAATCGCCTCTGGTGAGATATTCCTCACCAGAAGCGGTAAGAGCTTAGGTCGTCATCAGATATGGTCGGAGATGAAATCCGTATGCGCTGCGGCGGGGGTGAACCCCAGCAAGGTATTCCCTCACAACCTCCGGCATCTGTTCGCCACCGTGTTCTATCGATCCTGCCATGACATCGTAAAGCTGGCGGACGTGCTGGGGCACTCGTCCATCGAGACAACGCGGATCTACCTCATCACCACTGGCGAAGAACATGCCCGCATGTTGAACCAATTAGGATTGGTCAGCTAGTGAAAGACACGGAATAAAGATTGCGTAGCGTCTCATTTTGAAATGCACATAATTATAACACGTTCCGAGACTTTTAGCAAGACACGGAATAAAGAGTACGTAGGCACAAATCCCACAAGTTACCCTATTCTAGCACTTTCCCACACATCTGGCAAGAGGGAAAAGCCCCCTGTTTCCAAATTATTTGACCTGTTTGTGCCTCAAAGGGCAATACAATAAGACCGTTGAAAAAGTGGTCTTCAACGGCCTGGATAACTGCGTCCTGATTTCCTAACAGCCGCCCTGCATGTCCGCATGTAGGGCGGCTGTCTCTGTCATGCGCTTAAGATCGCCGCGCAGAGAACGCACGCACTCTTTATTCCGTGTCACTAAAGCGATACCTAGAGCTTTCTCTTTTTTGCTATGTAATTGTTGAAGTTGAGCTTACGCATGGTTCGGCTTGAGCGATCACATAAGAAATACATGTATTTCAAGGAGGTAATCAAAATGCGTATCATGAGGAAGGGGATCTGCGTTCTTGCGGTCCTGCTGGCATTCACGGTACTTGCGACTAGTGCTTTTGCCGCAATGCCCACGTTTGACAGCGTTCCCGACGGGGTCCTCACAGCCGAGGACCTTGCCCAGATCTGCAACGAGATTCTGGGTGCTGAGGAGGAGGCTCTGCCCAATGCCGGTCAGCAGCTCTCCGGGGCAGATGGACTGACCTACATCGCCGAGGCGTTCCATGTGGAACCTGCGGAGGAGACGGACTCCGCCGAGCCCATCGACTATGCCGATGTGATGAAACAGGTCGGATATATCGACGATAGCTTCGACACCAGCGCTGCTTTTACGAAGGACGACGCCCTGAACATTATCGGCACGATGATCGAGGACGTCACCGATGAGAGCGCCAGCGGCGTGGAGACCGACAAGAGCTATGTCATCCGCAGCAAGGATGTTGAGCTGGCTGACGCGAAGATCGGCGGCGATCTGATCATCGGCCAGGGTGTTGGCGATGGCGAGGTCACGCTGGACAATGTTTCCGTTGAGGGGAATCTGGTCGTTCTTGGCGGCGGCTCCAACTCTGTGGTCGTGCGCGGCAACTCCACTGTGGGCAAGGTGATCGTCAGCAAGACGGAGGGCGATCCTGTCCGCGTGAAGGTCGAGGATGGCGCTGTTGTTGGGACGGTCGCCGTTGATGACAATAGCAAGTTTATCATGAACGGAACAGTAGAGAAGCTGGTTGTCGGAGAGAAAGCGTCCGTTGAGCTGCAGTTCGCCAGCGTTGGGGATGTTACGATCAACGGGGCGGACGCTGCCCTGACGGTGGACGGCGGCTCGACTGTTACCGCTGTTACGATTGATGCGAGTGGCGTGCAGCTCACCGGCACGGGCACAGTCGGCAAGGCTGATGTGACCGATAACGCAAAGAGCGGTGTCGTTATCGATACCAGCGGCACGCAGGTAACGGTTGCTCCTGGGGCTGGCGACGTGACCAATTCGGGCGGCACCGTAGTGGTTCCGAGCGGCGGCAACGGCACGACGCAGGGCACGCCGACGGGGACCGGAGACGGAACTATTTCCAGCGGCAGCAATTAAAAAACTGATTGCGCGTAACCACAATCAATATGTGACCTTTGATATGAAAGAGCGTCATTTCAGGGGATCTGAAATGGCGCTCTGTTCATGAATCTTATGTTTGATATGAGTCGGATGAAATGCAGCGTGTAAGAAACCATGCAGGGAACTGGTATGAGGCCGTGGGCGCATACGCAATCACTTTCATGTGTGTGTTACTCGCGCTCTGGCTGACAGGGATCTACCCATTTGGTTCGTACAGTCTGCTCAAAATGGATTTGCTTCACGCATATGCGCCGGATTATCTGGAGATACGCCGTGCGTTGGCAGAGGACGGATGGGCGCTGTACTCCTGGAGTGGGATGTTGGGCAGAAACCTGTTGAGCGGCATTGTGACTGAAGCAGCCAGTCCGTTCAATTTGCTGGCTGCTCTCTTTCCCGAACGGTATCAAGCGGATTTTTTCTCGGTCCTGACACTTTTAAAGATCCCGTGTCCGGCGGCGAGTTTCTGCGTGTATGCCAAAAAGCGTCTGAATTGCGAGGGCACCGGCGCTATTTACTTCTCCGTTTCCTATGCGCTGTGCGCCTATGTAGCGGCGTTCCATTTCAATATCATGTGGCTGGACACCGTGATCGCCCTCCCTCTTGTCTTTCTCGGCATTGACAGGTTGCTGGATGAGGATGACGCCCGGCTCTATCTGGCAGCGTTGACCTACGCTGTTTTTACGAGCTACGGAACGGCGTTCCAGCTTTGTTTCTTCTGCGGACTGTATCTGCTATGCGGATGCATTCTGCGCAAGAGATACCGTGCGCGCTCTTTCCTGCGATTCGCTACGGCTTCTCTCCTAGTAGCGGGACTATGCGCGGTCACGCTGTTCGTGGTAGCGGACAGCTTTGATAACACGCAATATTTCCACGAGACAGCGCCGGAGCTTGCTCTGAATTTTTCTCCGCTCCGATTCCTGGCGGCGCATTTTCTGGGAGGCTTTCCCTCCGTCAGATTTTACAGCGACAGTGCGCCGAACATCTACTGCGGCGTTTTGACACTTGTGCTGGTACCGCTGTTTCTGGGGTCCAGGCGAGTTTCGATTCGGGAAAAACTGGCATGGTGCGTGTTCACCGGGACAGTCTTGCTTTGTTTCTTTATCAGCTTGGCAACGTATGTCTTGCACGGACTACATTTTCCCGTGATGTTTCCACATCGGTACTCCTATGTGTACTCTTTCGCACTGCTGTCCGCAGCGGCGCGGACATACGGCAACAGGCAACGTATTTCACGGAAAGCTGCGATTCTGCTGGCAGCGGGGCTGTGTCTGCTGGTCATTTCCCTGTTTCTGCTCACGCCCCAGCGCGACGCTGCTAGCGCCTCTCTCCACACAAAGCTGTTTCCGGGTGTTGAAAGCACAGTCGGACCGCTCGTGCCGGGCCGGATTTCTTCTGGGTCGCTGGCGCTTAATATCGCACTGATCTGTGTGTATGTGGCGTTGCTTTGGGCGGACGAAGCCGCGGCAAAGCCGCTGGCGCACAAAGTCCTGACCTCGCTGCTGTTGATATGCGTGTGCGCAGAGGCAGTTCTTAGCTGTGAAAACGGCGTTAGCTACCTTCAGGAAGTCAAGCGGTCATGGTTCAATCAGGAGTTGCACGGTGACATGCAAGTCATTACCAAACGCTTGGATGAAGAGTCGGAGCTATACAGAGCGGAGTTTCATCGAAACCGTTCTCAGAGTGACAGCCGCGTGTACGGCTACAACGGTTTTTCAGCTCTCTGCGGAACCAGTGGAGGATACTCTGACGGATTGGAAACACTGATGCGGCGTCTTGGGCTGTGTTCCAGTTTCAATAATCTGATTTGGCAGGACCCCTCCCCTGTTGTGTCGAGCCTGTTCGCTCAGAAATATCTACTGGACGCGGGAACGCTGGCCAGCGAGAACGCAACGGCCTTTCGCTATCTGGAAAGCACAGGCAGCGTTGATGTATATGAAAACCCCTATGTTCTGCCGATAGGCTTCGCGGTCCCACTGGACGCCAGCGCGTGGACGCCGGACGAGCATGCCGATCCATTTGACGTACAAAATGCGCTGTTCGGCAGCATGTCGGGACAACCGAATGTATGGGACGATGTAGAGCCGAGCCTGCTCCAGTCGGAGAACCTGGATCTCTCCTATGGGGAGAAAACGGGAGAATACATCTTTGAGCTGCCGGGGTATCTCTCCTATGAGGATATCGCTTCTGGCATCCTTCCGCGGGCAGTGATACGCTACGCGCCCGACGAGGACGGGTTTATTTCGTTTTATGTTCATGGTACGAGCGTTTCCAGAGCGGTGGCGCGCGTCAACGGAGAGACTGTTTCTTCTCTATCTGTCCCCTGGGGGAATACCGGCCTGAACGCGGGTTTTGTGGAAGCTGGCGACACGGTGGAGATCGTGCTTGATCTCGATTCCATTCCAGACGGAGGAGAGCGCGAAATGGTGAGGCAAGGTGTGCTTACCGTCCATGCGGCCCGGCTGGATATGGACTTGTACGCAAAGGGCATCACACAGCTAAAAAACCGCAGCTTTCATGTCGAGAGCTACGACCGCACACATATCAATGGGTTGATCTCCTGTGATGAGGAGTGTCTGCTGTGGACATCCATTCCATACGATCACAACTGGCACGTCGTCGTGGATGGTGAAACAGTTCAAACGGATCGTTGGGACGATGCGCTGCTGTCTGTAACATTGTCTCCGGGGAATCACAGCATTGAGTTTGAGTACAGGATGGACAGCCTGCCTGTAGCCGCTTGCGTCAGCCTTATGACACTTGTGTTGGCTCTGGTGTTTTGCCGGAAGTCTGCGAGTGAGCATGGTGATAAAGATATACGCGAAAAACGCATACGAATCGACTGAGGCGGCGGTGAATTTCGGAGAAATACTGAGACGGCTTTATTTTATCAGGATGAATGTAGAAAGAAATAAGACAAATATAGGAGATGAACCGGAAGCGATCGTCGAAAGGCTGTTGACGAGATATCCAGAGATGACTGACTGTATCGAGGAAATCGACAGGGCCTATGACGTACTGGTCCAATGCTTTCAGAACGGGGGCCGGTTGCTGGTAGCCGGTAACGGAGGGAGTGCGGCTGACAGCGAACATATTTCCGGAGAATTGATGAAGTCTTTTCGTTTTCGGAGAGGAATAGACCCCAAAACCAGATTTTCTCTGAAAGAGCTATTCGGTGCTGAAGGAGAGCGTCTTGGCACGCAGTTGGAGGGTGCGCTTCCCGTGATCCCGCTCGTATCGTTTACATCTGTTTTGACAGCATACTCCAATGATACCAATCCCGCTGCGGCTTTCGCTCAGGTGCTATACGGGTGCGGTCGTCCAGAAGATGTTTTCTTGGCCATTACTACATCCGGTAATTCGGAAAACATATATAAGGCGTTGATGATCGCCCGCGCGAAAGAAATATCTACGATTTGCTTAACAGGCAGAGACGGTGGGCCTTGTGGGCGCATTGCCGATGTGACGATACATGTTCCGGAGGATGAAACATATCTCATTCAAGAACTGCATCTTCCCGTGTACCATGCCCTATGCGCAATGCTAGAGGCTCACTTTTTCAGACAGCAGAACGGACGGATAACCGATGTTCTTCCGAGTAGACGCGATAGGGTCAGGGTGTGATTTTTGTTATGGCAGTGCGAGATTTACTGAAAAAGTATCAGGAACTGATCGCCTATGGGATCGTAGGTGTATTGACGACACTTTTGAATCTGGTGGTGTATTTTGTCCTCACATCCTGGTTAGGCGTTCATTACATCCTGTCGGATATTATCGCTTGGGTCATCTGTTTTGTTTTCTCGTTTGTGACGAACAAACTCTATGTATTCAAAAGCGCTACATGGACATTCAACGCACTGTTGAAGGAAGTTTCAAAGTTCTTTACCAGCAGTGTTTTTACCGGCATCGTGGATGTGGGACTGCTGTACGCCATGGTGGATCTTATGAAGATCAACGGAACGGTATCAAAGCTCACAGATAATGTAGTTATTATTATTTTGAATTATATTTTGCGAAAACTCTGGGTGTTCAAGAAGAAGGCCGAGGAATGAATGGCCGCGGCATACAAAGCGGTATTTCGTAAACGGAGGGTGCAGCTATGTATCTGATCGTTGGCGGTGCGGGGTATTTGGGCACGAATCTGATAGAGGCAGTTCTGGAGAAAACGGATGAGGCAGTTTGTGCCACTGCAAGAAATATCCCACCTTTTCCCCCGACATCCCGTATCTGTTGGGAGGCATGCGATATTGAGGATCGCGATTCGGTGGATCGGCTGGCGGACAAGCTGGCTGGTGAGTCCTTAAAGGTGGTAGTTTGCGCGGCGTTCCACCACCCCGATGCCGTGCAGCAGCAGCCCAGAAAGGCTTGGAACGTCAATGTGACGTCTCTTTCATATCTTCTGAATCGCCTGGAAAATGTGAAACGGCTGTTTTATCCATCTACGGATAGTGTTTATGGAGAAAGCGAGGGCGGGCACCACTTTCAAGAGGGAGACAAGACCACGCCTGTCAACATTTACGGCAGGCAGAAAACGGTCGCAGAGCAGTTGGTGAACGGTTATGGATACAATGTGGCTCGTTTCCCCTTCCTTATCGGACCCAGCCTGGTTCCGGGGAAACCGCATTTTTATGACCGCATTGCGGAGACGATTCTCCGTGGAGAGCCTATGGAGATGTTTCAGGATTCATACCGGTCTACTCTATCGTTCGCCTCTGCCGCCCGATTTGTTGTTGATCTGATAGAGATGGTGGCCCCGGTTCCGCAGATAATAAACATCTGTGGGGACGATGATTTGAGCAAGTATGATGTGGGACTGATGATCGCACGAAAACTAAATGTCCCGAAGGATCTAATCGTACCTATTTCTATAAGCGGCAAGCAAGGGATTTTTGAGACCGCCCGTGCGCAGTCCACCCTGATGGACAACAGCCTCCTCAAGTCCGTGTTGGGTCTGAAACGGATAGAATTGGAGCTTTGAAAATAGTAAGCGGAGAGAACGGCGATATGAAAGTGGTGGTTTCGGCTGGCGGAAAGGGGACGCGGATCTCCAGTGTGGCCAGCACCATTCCGAAGCCCATGATCTCTATCTGTGGAAAGCCGGTACTGGAACATCAGGTTGAATGCCTTCGCCGGCAGGGTTTCCGTGACTTCATATTTACGGTGGGGCATCTGGGACAGCAGATACAGGATTATTTTGGGGACGGCTCAAGATTCGGCGTCACGATTACATATTACGTCGAGAGAGAACCTCTAGGAACTGCTGGGGCGTTGGTGGCGCTTCGGGAGCAATTGAAAGAAGATTATCTTCTGATAAACGGTGATTTGATTTTTGACGTGGATATAGGGCGGATGATCCGTTTCCACCAGCAGAAGAATGCCGCTGCTACACTGCTGACGCATCCGAACAGCCACCCTTACGATGGGGCGATCATAGAAGCGGACAAAGATCACAGGATCATCCGTTGGCTCAACAAAGAGGAAGATCGCGGCCTGTATGAGAACAGAGTAAATTCTGGGATACACATTCTTTCACCCCGGCTGTTCGACCGGTTTACAAAGGTCGAAAGGATCGATTTAGACAGGGAGGTCTTAAAGCCAAGGATTCCAGAAGGCGATGTGTTTTCCTATGACTCCCCTGAGTACATTCATGACATGGGCACACCGGAGCGCTATCGACAGGTATGCGAGGCGGTGAAGAACGGGCTTCCGGCCCGCCGAAATCTTTCCCACCCACAAGAAGCGATATTTCTGGACCGCGACGGAACAATCAACGTACATAAAGGTTTTGTGACGCGCTGGGAGCAGATCGAGTTGCTGCCGGGCGCAGCGGAGGCAATTGCTCGTATAAATCAGAGCGGGTATTTAGCAATTGTGGTGACAAATCAGCCGGTCATTGCCAGAGGTGAGTGTACCTGGGAAGAACTGTGGGATATCCACCGGGTCTTGCAGATGAAGCTGGGCGAGAAAGGTGCGTATCTGGACGATATTTTAATCTGCCCTCATCATCCGGACAAAGGTTTCCCTGGTGAACGGTCCGAGTACAAGATCGACTGCAGCTGTAGAAAACCCAAACCAGGTCTGCTGTTGGAGGCGGCGAAAAAATACAACATTGACCTGACCCGATCCTATATGGTCGGGGACAGTGAAAGAGATACCCTTGCAGGAGAAGCAGCGGGCTGCCAGAGTGTTCGCATCGGGGAAAGCGGCAGGTTTGAGTCGCTGTCGGCGTTTATAAATACATTGTTCGATTACGAGAAAAGTTAGGAGAATACCTGTGGTTATTACAAAGACCCCGTTCCGCATGTCTTTTTTCGGAGGGGGAACAGATTATGAGCCGTTTTTTCGGGAATACGGCGGAAGTGTGATATCGACCACGTTTGATAAGTATTGCTATGTGACGGTCAGACATCAACCTCGTTTTTTTGACTATGCAAACCAGGTCACCTATAACGTCATTGAGCGAACAAGGAGCGTTGATGAGATAGAGCATCCTGTAGTGCGAAACGCTATGAAGATGCTGGATATGCATGAGCTTCGTATCACCTATGACGCGGACTTGCCTGCTCGTTCCGGTTTGGGCAGCAGTTCCTCTTTTACAGTGGGGCTGCTCAACGGCTTTTATGCACTGAAAGGGAAAAACAAAAGCAAAAGGACCCTGGCCGAAGAGGCTATCTATATTGAGCGTGAGCTGTGTGGAGAAAGCGGCGGTTGGCAGGATCAGATCGCTGTCGCATATGGCGGTCTTAACCGCATCGATTTCTCCAGCGAGGGTTTTGCCGTTCATCCTCTGGTCGTTCCCAAAGCGAGGATGCAGTCATTGAACGAACACCTCATGCTGTTCTTTACCGGCTTTTCCAGGTTTAGCAGCGATATTGCCACGGCTCAGATGTCCGCCATGAAAGATAAGCGGCAGGATCTGCTGGAGATGTTGAAGCTGGTGGATGTGAGCCAGGAAATTCTGACGGGGAAAGGCGACATTTGTGAATTTGGGCGCTTGCTTGATTATACATGGAAACTGAAGAGCGGCCTTACGAGCAAGGTAACAAATGAGGCAATAAACAAAATTTACGCAGATGCGATAAAAGCCGGCGCCATCGGTGGGAAGCTGCTGGGTGCCGGGGGCGGAGGATTTCTGCTTTTATTTGTCGAACCAGACAAACAGTCGGCGGTCCAGAAGGCCGTGGGACCATTGCTCAGGGTCCCGTTCAAGTTCGAGACGGGCGGGACCAGTATCATGCATTATGAACAGGAAGAATGGTCACGGGCCGATGCAATAGATGAACTTGTAAACGTGTGAAGGAGATAATTGCATTATGAAAGCACTGATCACTGGCATGACGGGAATGGTTGGCTCCCATTTGGCAGATTATCTGCTGGCGAACACAGACTGGGATATTTATGGAATGCAGCGCTGGCGCAGTCCGTTGGACAACATCATGCATCTGATGGATCGAATCAATCACCACGATCGTGTATTTATTGAGTATGGCGATCTGAACGATCAAGCGTCTCTGATCACGGTCTTGGATAAGGTGAAGCCGGATTATATTTTCCATCTGGCTGCGCAGAGCTATCCGCTGACCAGTTTTACCGCCCCGATAGATACGCTGAACACGAACATACTGGGAACCTGTCGCCTGCTGGAGAGCGTGCGGCTGTTGGGCCAGAAGCCTATCATCCACGTTTGCGCTTCCTCTGAGGTGTTTGGTCGTATACCGCGGGAAAAGCTGCCGGAAGCCGGAATCCATGAGGACTGCCCGTTCCATCCTGCGTCCCCTTACGCGATCTCCAAGGTCGGAACGGATCTGGTCGGGCGCTATTATGCCGAGGCGTATGACATGACGGTAATGACCACGCGGATGTTTACGCACACCGGCCCCCGCCGCGGCGATGTGTTCCATGAGTCCACGTTTGCCAAACAGATCGCCATGATCGAAGTTGGGCTGCAGGAACCGGTGGTAAAAGTAGGGAACCTGGATTCCCTGCGGACGTATGCCGACGTGCGGGACGCAGTTCGGGCCTATTACATGCTTGTGACGGTGAATCCGGTAAAGGGCGAGTATTACAACATCGGCGGGACTTATACCTGTACGGTGGGTGACACACTGAACACACTGTTGTCTTTTTCTACAGTCAAGAATATCAGAATAGAAACGGACCCTCAGCGGCTCAGGCCCATTGACGCGGATCTCCAGGTCCCTGACTGTTCTAAGTTCACCGCTCATTCCGGTTGGAAGCCTGAAATCCCCTACGAACAGACAATGCTGGACCTGTTGAACCACTGGCGTGCGAAAATCAAACAGACGGGCGCATACATCGACCGCTAGGGGGGTAATCGCTACGGGCGTTCATACTGTATCAACGGCCAACAAGAAAAAAACAGCGCTTTCTTTGTTATCTGCGGTCATCGTGGCCGTTGCGTTGAGCGTTGCTCTTTATTACCTGTTCCAGATTGAACCTCACTGCAATTACAGCAGATATGTCCATGATGCAGAGATAGACGGTTATCCCGCAGTAGAAGAAACTGAACAATACAGATATGAAATTGATTACGCTGACTATGTTAGAGATGACGTAGGCAACATCTCCGACTATTTCGGCCTGATTCGGATATCCGGCTGGGAAGTTGCCAAACAAGAAGAAGGCTGGGGTTCAAATATGAAGGGGCTTCTACTGGAATCAGACGACTGCGCGTACCGGGTCGATACAGAGATGAAGAAAGAAATTGAAATACCGTATCTAGACCAGTCTGATGCTGAGGACAAGTCGCTGAATGTAGCTTTTTTCACTTATATTCCGCAGGATTCGATTTCGGCAGGCAGTTACAGAGTTGGAATTCTCGTTAAGGAAGAACAAATTGACAAAGTTCTGTGGACTGAAAATCGAATAGAAGTGTTATGACAATTGCTTATCGAAATACTGGTTATGGGACATAAATAAATGTTATTTTTGATGTTGTTTTGCGGCTTGTTTCTGTTAATCAGTTTGGGCTGCTTCGCAGTCGTCATGCGGAAACGGCTGTCTCGCCAAATGATAATGGGGATATGCATTGTTTCATTTGCAATTTCGGCTTTGTTCCCCATGCGATATATTCTATGTAATCCCATTCTAAAAGATCAAGTGACTATCACCGCTTTGCGGGAGCGAAATGACGCTTCTTTGGCTCTAGATGTTATTATACACTATATCGATTCCAATTATTCTGAAAGAAGGATTGAGAATCCGGTTGAAGGAAAGTGGGCTTGGTGGGGCGGTGGTTATGTATGGTCCGAACCTTGGGAAGAAAAGGGACTGGAACCAACAGATTCTATTGTTTTTGATATCCCCGTCGGAGATAACCGTGCAATTGTGTTTTCAACTGGCCCAAGCTGCGGGACAGCGGAGGTATCTTGCATGGGTATTTCCCAAAAGATTGATCTGTATAGCGCGGAAGAAGTATATTATCCAGTTCAACTCCCGGCATCTAAGCATGCTGATTTCATAAAAGATTTGGGACTGCGGGCTGCTGTCTTTTCCTGCCTAGAAGTTTCGATTGTTATTCTAGTGTCGCTACTCGCTGGTTTTCTAAATAGAAAGACAAATTGGCGACGTCTCTTGAAATGGAAGTATGAAGCCTTCGTATTTGTGTTAAGTTGGATTAACATAGTTATTATGGGTAGATATCCAGAAGGATATACTTACTCTCTTACATATTATTTAATGCCATACGAGCGTGGCTTTGGGTCGAGAGGGCTGCTAGGTGCGGTTACTTCAGTATTAGGAGGACCATATATAAGTCAAAGAGGTATAATCCGTTACGTCTTTGTTTTCTTAACCTTTGCCTACCTTTTCTTTAGTATTTTGATTGTTAGGCTAGCAAAAAAAGAATCTGATTGGCGGATGGGCCTTTTTTGGGTTCTGCTTTATTTACTAACTCCGCTAATGTTCCTGGACATTTTTGATGACACGCGAGACTTGTATCTTGTAATCCTTTTTTTGATAAGTGTAATCCTTATAAACAAAAATCGCTTTGTACAATTGATACCAATTATTTGCGTCCTGATGATATTGCTCAATGAGACAAGTAGCGTGTTCTTTGTCGCCCCCCTACTAGCTCTTCTATTATATTCCTTTGTGAAAGAAAAAGATTTTGGCTATCTGTTTTCGTTCGTCAGTAGCGCAGCATTCACCTGTTTTACCACCTTATGGATCGTTTTTCTGGATAAGGAGAAACTGATACCGATTGACAGTTGTTTTGCTCACATGTCGCTACATACAGATATAGCGTTAGACTATAACGCTTTTAGAGCAGAATATAGAGATTCCAGTGCTACTATTCGAGATTATGCGTATTGGATGGGAAGCCAAATTCCGTATTTTCAGCATCACGAATTACTGATAACTTCTATACTGTTTTTCATTTTGATTCTTCCCTTCGTGCTCCTTGTAGTGATGTTATGGAAAGCAGTATACTTCGCCATCTTGGAAAATCAAGTTTATAAAAGGCTTGTGCCCCAAAGTGGGGAACGCAATACACCGTTTTGGCTGGTTAAATTTCTATACTGGATTCTTTTGTTGTCTTCCTGCGGCGGTGTGATATGTATGTTAATGGCATGGGATTACCTTCGTTTTGCCTATTTTATCATGATTGCCGCTTTAGCAATTATCTTTACGCTAATTCATAAAGAAAACCTTTCATTACAGATTGATGACTTATACTTATTCACTCCACCAAAACGAGGTTTCCCAATACCTCCATTCGCTATATTGTTATATATGAAATTCTGGGGAACGGTTGCTTGTTTTGGGCCAGACACGAAATTATTACTGAATATAACCACGATTATAAGGGATTTTTTCAAAATCAAGTAATATGACACGGGATGCAATCCTCTTTTTATAAATGTTGAACGTGGGCGCAACAAAAGCTAAACATAGGGAGGGTACTATATGATGGATAAATCCGATGTCGTATGGCTTCAGGAAAAATCGGCAGAACTGCGACACGAGCTGGTAGACTTGGTAAACTCAGCCGGTTCTTCACATATTGGCGGGCCTCTTTCTGCTTGTGATGTGGTCACGGCGTTATTTTATCGTTTTTTGAATTATTCAAAAAAGAATGCGGACAGTCCGGATCGGGATCGCTTCGTTCTCAGCAAGGGTCATAACGGCGACCTACTTTACTGCGTTTTTGCTGATTTGGGTTTCTATCCATTCGATTTGCTGATGGACCAGTTTAAAAAGAACGGGGGTCAGTGGGGCGAACATCCTAACCGGCACTATAATCCAGGATTTGAGTGTTCCACTGGGTCCTTAGGCCATGGGCTCCCTTTGGCAGCGGGTATGGCGATGGCGGCCAAGCTGGATAAACGCAAGAACAGAATTTACTGCCTGACCGGCGACGGTGAGCTGCAGGAGGGCTCCAACTGGGAGACCATCATGTGCGCGGCGCGGCACGGATATGACAACCTTGTCCTGATCGTGGACAAGAACCAGGCACAAGGTACCCACATGGTATCCGACCTGTGTGACGATGAAAACCTGGAGCGACGGCTGGAGGATTTTGGCTGGAACGTATTCAGTGTACCGGACGGCAACGATATGTTCCAGCTTTGCGAGACGTTCCAAGCCCTTCCGAAGCCCGACCAAACGGCCAAACCGGTCTGCGTGGTCCTGCACACGGTAAAGGGCAAGGGCGTGGACTTTATGGAGGCAGATCCGGCCAACTGGCATGCAGGCGGCTTTAAAGGAGATCGGTTGGAACTAGCGCATGCTTCTATCGACCGCTGGCTGGAAGAAGAGAAGAAAAAGGCAGCCAGCTTGCCAGTCTCGAACTGAGGAGGGAGAAACAATGCCACTGACTAGTGAAAGAGACAGTGAGTCCAAGATGGGCTCGGCCCGTTTTGCGGCCAACGATATGCTGTTTGAACTGGCGCGAAAGTATCCCAACGTGGTCGTTATGACCTGTGATAATTCCCAGGAGGGCACGCCTCTCTACAGATTCTCTCAGGAGTTCGGGGAACGATTTATCGACACTGGCATTGCCGAGCAAAACACGGTCGGAATGGCCGCAGGACTTGCCCTGTCGGGGAAGAAAGTGTTTTGCCAGAGTTTTGCCTGCTTTTTGACTACACGGTCCATTGAATTCATGTATCTGGACGCGGCCTATAACAAGGCGCCGATTGTGTTCATGGGGACACACTGTGGCGTCACGGCCTCCACATCCGGTCCTACGCACTTTGCGCTGATGGATATCGCCTATACAAGAGCAATGCCCAACATGACAGTGATCGCCCCCTCCGATCCACGCGTTTCCGCCAAGATCATGGAGCAGTCGATGTATTGGCCGGAGCCGATCTATCTCCGGTTGCCCAAGGGCGTAGAGCCGCTGGTCTATGCGGATGATGTGGACGTACATATCGGCAAGGGGATCTTGGCAAAGGAAGGCAACGATATAACATTGATCGGCTGCGGCTGCGGTGTTTATCAATGCCTCCGGGCAGCGTGGAAACTGGAGCAGGAAGGTGTCAGTGCCAGGGTGCTGGATATACACACCATCAAGCCCATTGACGAGGATCTGATCCTTCGGGCTGCCGTAGAGACGAAGGGGATCGTCACCTGTGAGGACCACATGGTGACGGGTGGCTTAGGTTCGGCAGTGGCAGAGGTGATTACTGCCTCGCTGGATTCCCGGTCACATGTTCCCGTGGTAAGGCTGGGCGTTCCGGATTGTTATCCTGCTCAGGGTGAAAAACCGGGGGACATATATAAGCGTTATGGCTACGATGCTGACGGCGTTTATACTGCCGCAATAGAGGTGCTGCGTTCAATCTAAGGAGCATATTTGCGCTTTAAATAGGCTCGCAGGCTATAAGTAAGTTCCCAATTATTTTATTAGTTGACCGTATCTTAAATCGGTCAAAAGGAGGATTATCATGAGCAACATCTACGAAGGAAAGAAAGTATTTGTCCCCGGCGGCAGCGGGATGGTGGGCCATGTGCTTTGCCAGATGCTCCAGGAGGCCGGCGCAGAGGTGTTCGTAGCCGGTATGGACGAACCCAGCCGCGCGCCGGAGGGCGTCACCTATCACAAAGCGGACCTCATGAATTTCAACAACTGCCTGGAGCTTTGTGAGGGTATGGACTATGTGTTCAATCTGACGGGCGCGAAGGGTTCGCAGATCACGTGCCGGGAGCGTCCGGGCATCTACTTTGAGCACAGCGCCATTCTGGCCATGAATATGCTGCGCGCGGTCCGGGCCAAGAACGTGAAGCGGTATCTTTTCACCAGTTCCTACAGTGTCTACGCTCCCGCAGAGGTGTTCAATGAGGACGACGTACTGACCACGTTCCCCTCCGACAACGACTGGGGCAACGCCTGGGGCAAGCGTGTGGGCGAGCTGCATATTGAGGCTTACCGCCGGGAACTGAAGCTGGACAACGTGTGCATCGTGCGCCCCTCCAGCGTGTTCGGTCCCTACGATATTTTCTCCCCGGATGGTATGGTCGTCTCCGCACTGATCTACCGCGCTGTGGCGGGACAGAATCCCCTGGTCGTTTGGGGTGACGGCTCCGCTGTCCGCGATTTCATCTACAGCAAGGAACTGGCCCGCGGCATGATGATGATGCTGGACAAGATGCCGGACAAGCCTGTAAACCTGGGTAGCGGCAATGGTTATTCCATCCGTCAGCTGGCAGAACTGGTGGTCAAGCATGTGGACCCCAGCATCACATTGCAGTTCGATACCTCCAAACCCTCTGGAGACCCCAAGCGTGTCATGAACGTGGAACGCGCTGCGTCCTATGGCTTTAAGGTCGAGGTTCCCATTGACCAGGCCATCAAGGAGACTGTGGAGTGGTATCGGGCCAACAAGGCCATTACCGGTAACCGCTACGACATCTTCTCCGCCAAACTGTGAGGCATGGGCTGATGGAGCAAAACAGCAAAATCTATGTTGCCGGCCACAGAGGAATGATTGGGACTGAACTGATAAAGAGGCTGCGAGAAAGAGGCTATAACAATCTAGTATATAAGCCTCATAGTGATTTGGACTTGACTAGGCAGGCTGATGTAGAGGCGCTTTTTGAAGAGGAAAGACCAGAGTATGTAATCATGAATGCTGGCGTCATGTCTAACGCGGTAAATATTTCGACTAATCCTGCGGGCATCATGATGGACAACACTGCCATGATCAGTAACGTGATTGGAGCATCGGTAAAATACCACGCGAAAAAGATGCTGTTTGTCGCCAGCGGTGGATGCTATCCTTCCGACGCTGAAGTGGAGATTTTGCCTGACGGCCAGCGGATGGTCAGAGAAACTGCCGTGCGCCCAGGACGGATCGATCGTGAATCAGAGCGCTATTACGTTATGCCAAAGCTCCTGGGTGCGGAGCTTTGTGAGACGCTTCGCAAAGCGAAACTACTGAAGACTGTTACCGTTTTTCCCGCGCATGTTTATGGTGACGCCTATTATTATAATGATCCTCAGCGTATGCCGGTCTATCCCGCACTGGTCAAGCGTTTTTGCGACGCAGCGAGAGACAACACCCCAGAGGTTGTAGTGTGGGGCACAGGTAAACTTCGTCGAGAATTTGTTAATGTTAGAGATGTGGCTGATGCTTATATTCTCCTTTTGGCCGATGACAGTGCCGAGGGAATGTATAACATCGCCTCGGGCCGTATGATCTCCATTCGGGAACTAGCGGAGCGGCTCAAGGACGAGACTGGCTATCAGGGAAAAATCGTGTTTGACAGTACAAAACCAGAAGCTAATGAGTTTGCCATGATGAATTCAGATAAGCTCCGCGCTCTCGGTTGGGAACCAAAAGTTACGTTTGAGGCTGGTCTTAAAATGTCCTGTGATTATTACAGGAAAAACTATGGATAACGCAGGATACAAGCTGCAAAATGTGACGACGACGAAGCTGGGACGCTTCGCCGTCGTCTGCGGCCATGTCATGCGGGGAGGAAAGGAGCATCCATATTCTTACCTGCACGAGAAAAACTGCGTATGTATTTGTCCTATCTTCGAACAGGACGTCGTTCTGATTCGGCAGTATCGCTATTCGGTAAATGACTGGTGCCTGGAACTGCCGTGCGGGGCCATCGAGTACGGCGAGCATCCGGAACACGCAGCGGCACGCGAACTTCTTGAAGAAACTGGATGTGTGACGGAGCAGTTGACGCCGCTGGGGGACTGCTACGCCAGAGCAGGCATTTCGGATTGCAGAGTCTACTTCTATTTGGCGGAGTGCGATACGATGCGGGAGCAAGAACTTGATCCAACGGAAAGAATCGAAAGGCTTCGTATTCCTATTGAGGATTTTGATGCGGTGATTGCTTCTGGTCAGTTTGCGCAGTTGATGGGCATTGCTTGCTGGCTGAGGGCAAAAGGCCGCCTTACCGCGCATAGAGAAAATAATTGGTAGAGGAGGAAAACTCGGATGTGGGCTGATTGCTTTGAGAACGTGTCTATTATGCTGCCGGCGCTCAACGAGACGTTCTCCTTTGAGGAGACGGTAAGAATCATTTTAGACGAATGTCACCACGAAGATATCTGTGAGATGATTGCGATCGTGTGCGACCGAACCACAAAAGAATGCCTGGACTCGATAAAGTATTCCCAAAAAGAAGTGGAAAAAGCGGGTATTCCTTTTCAAATCCTCTGGCAGACAACCCCAGGGGCCGGTGGTGCGCTGCGGGACGGGATCGATATAGCCAAGGGAAGTCATATTATCACTATGTCTACGGATTTGGAGACGAATCCCCATACAGTAGTTGACCTGATTGAAGGCGAAAAGGATGCACCGAATGGGATCGTGACTGCTTCCCGATGGTTGAAAAAAGGATCATTCCAAGGATATAACAAAATCAAATATGTGCTGAATTTCTTTTTTCAAAAGATATTTTCAGTCTACTACGGTGTGCATCTTACTGACCTAACGTATTCTTATCAAATAGCACCAACCAAACTGTATCAGGCTATACGCTGGGAGGAGTGGAAGCATCCGTTCTTCTTAGAGCTGACACTAAAACCGATACGCCTTCATGTTCCTTTCCAGGAGATTTCTACAGAGTGGGTAGCGAGAAAAGAAGGAGAGAGCCAGAATACACTGTTGCAGACATTTAAATATCTTCGTATTGCACTCAAGGTCCGCTTTGAGACAAAAAAACAAATCCTAAAGGATGGAAAGGAATAGAAATGAAAATTGCTGTGTTGGGCGGAGGCGTTTCTGGATTATCCGTTGCAAGATATCTTCACGACGAAAACTGTGATGTGACACTCTATGAAATGGAGGATCAGGTAGGCGGTTTATCGCGCTCCCGCTGGGTCGGCGAATATATCTTTAATATCGGGGGTGGACATTCACTCAGTCCTAAGTTGAAGGAGGTAATCGACTGGGTCTTTTCCATCATGCCCCGGCAAGAATGGAATTACCGGGACAGGGTTGCAAAAATATACATAGGCGGTGAGTACGTTTCGTATCCTTTTGAGCTTTCTTTGCATGAACTTCCTATTGAGCAAGCGGTAGAGTGTGCCTATGACTATATCATGGCGCAACAGGGGGAGGAACCAGACAACTTCCGAGACTGGCTTACCTGGAACTTCGGTAAAGCAATCGCTGATTATTATCTGCTCCCATATAACACCAAGATTTGGAATTACCCGTTGGAGAAGATGGAAACCGGCTGGGTACGGGGAAAAATGCCCTTGCCGGAAAAGAAGGATATACTTCGCTCTCTGCTTCTGAAGCATGACCCAGACAAACAGCGCATGCCCCATACAAACCTCTATTATCCAATGTCTGGTGGTATACAAACTTTTATTGACGCCATGGCAGCACCGCTGTGCATGAAGTGCGGTGAGCCAGTGAGATCCATTGAGAAACTCTCCAATGGGAAGTGGGCGGTGAATGGAGACACCGGATATGACATCGTTATCTGTACGATACCGCTGCCCTGTCTGCCGGATGCCATGGAAATGCCGGAAAGTGTCAGCGCTGCGATTAAGGCGCTAAAGTTTAATAGCCTTACTACTGTTTTCTTCAGCTGTCCTGACAACGGGCTTACGGACCTGTATATTCCAGAAAAAAAGTACCGGGGCCACCGAATTTGTTTCAGTGGGAAACTTGCGCCTGATGCCGCGCCGGAGGGGAAAAACTGCGGCGGTATCGAGATCATTGGCGAGAGATTCGATTTTGATCCGGAGACATATCTCAAAGCGGAGTGCGTTATCCCAGAGGAATTGGGTGCGGAGAAGATTCTGGACAGCGAGTTCTCTCCCTTTGCATACGTGATCCATGACACGGATTATCGGAAGAATACAACGCTGATCAAAGAGTATTTCACGCAGGTTCCTGGTTTTGAACTACTGGGCCGGTGGGGCGAATGGAACTACAACAACATGGATCTGTGCATTCGGGATGGCCTGAATCTTGGAAAGAGGATAATCGATTCTATCTATGTTAAATAGGGATGTTTTTTCATCTGAATAGGAGGCGGAAATGCTTTATAGGCTTAGGCAGATTGATTTTGTCCATGAAGATGACCGTGGGCAACTTAATCAACTAATTCATGAGGGGTTCAGTCAGGTCAATGTGATCACTTCAAAAAAGAATACATTCCGAGGCGGACATTATCATAAACAGAATATTGAAGCGTTTTATATCCTTTCCGGTGAAGGTGATGTATTCTTTACCGATGGAAAAACTACAGACGTATATCATTTTGGTCCCGGCTCTTTCTTTGAAATACCGGAAAATGTGAGCCACAGCTTCCGTTTTTTGGAGGATACAGTCCTGGTGAGTATGTATTCCTCTGGTGTTGAGAACAGCGATGGGAGCAAAGACATATTTGATGAACCCGCAGAGTGGACGGCAAACACATAAGATAAAGAGATGCCCCTTTCATTGGAAAACCGCATTTGGAAACGATGATTATTGGAGGACACATACATGAGAATTACTGAAAAAATCAAGAATACCGTGAGCATATTGGCGGTATTGGCAGTATTTACGTTTCTGCCTTCAATGAGCGGATATGCGGAAGGAGAAGCGGGAGATACTTCCATTCCGGTGGAAGAAGGAACGAATGATGTTGGCACGGATTTCTCATTAGGGCTAGCGTCCCTTGCCCTTGACCCAAAGCCAGTCACTATTGATTGTGATCAAAGCGTGTTGTTGACTGCGCTGGTACCCAATGGAGTAGATGCTGTTTGGTCAAGCAGCGATGAGAAGGTGGCTACTGTCGGTGATAATGGAGATGGGAGCGTCACGGTGATGGGTGTCGGCGGCGGCACCGCAACGATTACCTGCTCCGTTGGTGAACAGGTTCGCACGTTTGATGTGACAGTTAACCCGCCTGAGACATTACAGATCAAGGATGTGGAATATCCCTCAACCTTGCAGATATCCCAAGGATGGAGTCTTGGAGGAGGTGTGATTACCTCGGTCGATGACCTGAAAACTATTACAAGCACGGTAAAAGCAGAAAACGGCGAGTTGGTTGGAGCGCCGTATACCTTGGCGCTCGAAAGCGGAGTGAAGTACTTTGAGGTTATTGGGTTGAATGAATATGTGCCGTTCTCACAGATCCAAACGGAGGGAATGTATACTTGGATATTGGTTGCAGAGGACGCAAGGGGCAGATTGGTGACTTTGGATTTGCCGATTCGAGCGGTGACGGCTGAAGAGACCGTTATCTCCGTGGGTCCAAAAGTATCTGCGCCGATGATTTCTGTGTCCGACAAATCAGGCAAGAGCGATGGGGTTGAATTATGGTTGAGTGAGAAAAAGAGTCTGGCTGCGACGGTGTTGAGAGGAAAAGAAATAGAGGGAGAGTTAATTTGGATGAGCTACGACCCGTCAATTGCGGCAGTATCGCCCACAGGGGAGATAACGGGCGTGGGGACAGGCTCGACAACGATCGTGTGCAAAACATGGGATAATTCCATTTCTTCAGGAGGCTATAATGTGACCGTCCGCGATCGGGAGATTACTTCTCTGGTAGATGGACGCTATGCACCAGGGAAAAGTTCGATGGAGAAATGGGTGAAAAACGGCCCCATGAGCGTGGTCGTTGATGGTGATGACGTGGCTGTTATGGATTGGCAGGCAAATCCTGTGCTTGAATGGAACGCCGCCATTACTCCTTCTATTAGATACTCGGAGTTGCGCGGTCAGGAGGTCACCATCTCGCTTGATGTACGTAGCGACGACGCAGATTTAATCGACAATGCGCTGGGTGATGACGGTGGCGGGTTCCTGATGGATATCAATATCGGATCGGAACCCGGCATACGCCAACGGTGGGTGTTTCTTGACCAAATATCCTATCCCAAGCTCAGTACAGAGTGGCAGCATTTCAGTACTACATTGACGCTGACAGATGACACTTTCGCACTTGTGGGTGATCCGAGTTTTGTCATTGATGATAATTCCTGGGTGTATATAACCCTCACAAACCGGTCCGTTTTCCGAATGCAAATAAGAAATCTTGAGCTGACTATTGGAGATGGAGCAGTCGGTTGAACTCACATATCGAAAACTATGGAAAGTAGTGATTCCGAAGATATAGAGGACATAGATAGCATAGAGAATGATGATGTGAAAGCTGTATCCCCGAAAATTGTGGTGCCACTGTTTGTCCTTCTTTTTACCTTTTTCATTATTCTGGTCATGGTCCTCGCAAAACGGAAAAAGTAAGTATGAGCAACGAGACGGGTCATTTCACTACAACTGAAATGGCCCGTTTGTCTACCCAAAGTACATAATGCCATGTCCAGCGGCCACTGGTGCCCTATCTCAGCGGCCACTTCGAACCGATGCCAGCGGCCAAAAACTCCGATCTTGATAGGTCGTGAAAAGTTTTTCTTGACGGGCGAGCGAAAACATGATATAGTGTGTATGCTAACAAGCTAATAAGCAACGCTGTGATGCTTCTGGCATGCAGCTATGCCCATCAATGAAAGAAATGGTGAACGAAATGAACGAGAGTTATCGGAATTTTGGGGAGTTCCTGCAGAAGAAACGTGAAGAGCGGAAAATAACTCTGCGCAGGATGGCCGAGAAGATGGGGATCACACCGCCGTATCTCAGTGATATTGAGAAGGACAGACGGAATCCCCCCGAAATAGAAAAACTGTGCCAAATCAGCGCGATCCTCAACCTTTCCGATGAGGAAGAAACACTCATGTTTGATTTAGCGGGCAAGAAGCGGAATTCGGTCGCGCCAGATCTGCCTGAGTATATCATGAACAGGAACTATGTATCCGCAGCTCTGCGAACAGCCCGTGACCTGGATGCTGACGAGGCGGATTGGATGCGTTTTGTTGAGGAACTCCGGCAGCGAAAGGGGTGATGGCGGCAGATGTATCATCCCACGTTCGCTACAAACCGTAAGGGCGTCCCCATATTGCGTAAGTCGGAGATCGACATTATAGGCGAGTGTTTTATACGGGACTTTCAGCCCAAAGTACTGAGCAAGCCGGAGCCGGTAGATATTGAGGCTTTCGTGGAGTATTACTTGGGCATGGCCACGGATTTCCAGTTTCTATCCCATAATGGGATCTACCTGGGTATGACGGTTTTCAATGATACGGACAAGATACCAGTCTGGTGCCCGGAGACGAATCGGGCAGAATATGTTTCAGCCAGGGCGCGGACGGTCATCATAGATAATCGTCTGTTGGAGAAGAACCAGCATCACAGGTATCGTTTTACGGTAGGGCATGAGGGTTCTCATGACATTTTCCACACGGGTGTTTATGCAAGCAACCCCTATCAGACGAGCATCTTTGATAGTGAACAGATGCCGGTAATCCAGTGCCGCCTGGACAGTGGTCGAGGAAGAGGCGACCCAAGATACTGGAGCGACAAGGATCGCATGGAGTGGCAAGCGGATCGTCTCTCCTCTGCCCTGCTCATGCCAGCAACCGCAGTTCGGCTGGTGGCGGAGCGGTATGGCAACACACGCAGTCCTATACGCAACGCCAGAGTTATCAAGGACATGGTGGAGATTTTTGATGTGTCCACGGAGGCTGTTGTGTATCGGCTGAAGGATCTGGGCCTAATTCCCCAGAAGCTTAACCCACGAACGTTATTTGATTTCCTTGATGTTATCATCGATGAAGATGACGAGGAAATGTGCATGATCTAGTCAAATGACCATAAAAATAAGCGGACAGCGCGCCGCTTATTATTAACCAAGTTGTGTAAGCCGATAAGCTGACACGTTATCACATTTTTCCACATGATATCTTGAGTGTAGCGGAAGGAGACCAAAATGAAGAGATCCAAGAATATGATTTACACGCCACGGGAGCATATACCGATAGGTGAGTCCGTCGAGAAAGACGGTGAACCTATGCTCCGGGTCAAGAAACAGAACACCGATGTCTATGAGGATGTGACGATAGGGACACTTCTCAATGGGATATACGGCAAGGGGGCACTGCAGGAAGTCCAAGCGAGACGTCCGCAGAAGCAGAAAACAGGATAACGCGCTCATTACGAGCTAGACCAAGCGAGTCAAGCCGGAACGAGCATCAACGGTACGAGATGTACCGTTGGTGATCGTTCCGGCTTTCTCTTTTTTTCCGGGGAGGTATTTACCGGCGCAAGCCTGGCCGCTATGAAAGAGTGAAATACCACGCTTCCTATGCCATCGACAAGATGGAACACGTTGATCCCGACATGCTCTCTCGCATGGGGATAAACAACATGATAGCAAAACCACCGTATAGAAAAGCCATGAAATTCCCGCCCTGATGGGCGGTGGCTGGGTGCTCTGGAGGTGAGCGCCCTCCGACCGTGGCCCAACAGACGGTACCTTAAAACAAAATACCAATGCCTGAGTGCGCACGACGGCGGCGGGATACATACAGCGGAACACGAGTTAGAAACTTATGTAAACCGACATGTACCCACCGAGCTTTGTCATGCGCACATTTTGACATCCAGCCGGTGGACATGGAGACCGCTGGCATTTGAGTGTCCTTCCGCCCAGGCAACCGGGCGGAAAGGACACTCAAATGAAAAACAACGATTCCAAGAGCCGCAAAAGCACCTATAACCCCAACCGCACCAGCTACCTATCCGCAGATGGCAGGTTTTACTGCTATGAGGTTTGGGACCCGGACCAGCACAGAGTTGTCACTCAGCAGCTCGAAGTTGGTCGGGATCTGTCGTTAGAGCTGACGCTGTTCCTCGATTCCTCCGATCGCGACATGGACCTGAATGACCGTTACCAGGGGGAACTCCGCGACACGTTGTTTGACGAGAGGAGTAAACGACACCAAAACGACCCTGGAATGGAGTGTGCCGACGATCCCTGGAGCGCGATCACTGACAAGGCCGGAAGCCCGGAAGATGTGCTATGCGCTGAACCCGAGCCGGAGAACCCGATGGCTGTTCAGGTGCGCCGCGTCATTGACGAGGGTTGCACCGGCGCACAGCAGGAATTTTTCTTTGAGCATTTCGGCTGCTGCACGCAGCTTGAGGAGATGCGCCAGGCAGAAGCCGCACGGACCGGGAAACTGCCGACCGCAGCGGCAATGAGCAACCGAAAAAACAAGATCATCGCCCGTGCTGCGAA
>CANQOA010000006.1 GCA_947625355.1 uncultured Oscillospiraceae bacterium
TCGGATAAGTCAATAGAGTCATTAAACAGAATCGCCGGTGGCGATTACTGGAAGCAAATCATTGCACGGTATAAGAGTGGTGAGATTGACGGTTATACGGCGGAGGAATATTTCTCTCAGCAATACTGCCAACGGCTGGGGAAAAGCTAGCGACTATCAAAAAGTCAGCAATTCCAGCCCTGACCAAATACAACAGCTTGAGCGCCATAGTCTTCGTATTATTGAAAAAATCAAGAAGTTTGGCAACTCCCCTTGTATGAACAGCAGTTGAAAGAGGCGGAGACCGGCATCAACAACCTGCTCAACGCCATCCAGCAGGGCATCCTGACACCATCGACCAAGAACCGCTTGGAGGAACTGGAGGCAGCGAAAGAGGACCTGGAGATCAGGATCGCCAACGAGAAGCTGGCAAAGCCGAAGCTGACGGCAGAGTTCGTGACCATGTGGCTGGAACGGTTTCGGAAGCTGGACATGAGGAAGAAAGAACACCGGCAACAGCTCATAGATACGTTCGTCAATTCGGTCTATTTGTTTGATGACAAGCTGACGCTGCACATCAACTATAAGGACGGGACAAAGACCGTCACCTTTGACGAGATGAAAGCGGCACTGGATGAACAGGCCGCGGGTTCGGATTTGGATTGCCGTGGTGCACCAAACCCGGAAGTACGTGTTTCCGTGCTTCCGGGATTTTTTGCGTCTGTAAGGGCGTTCGTGGGTTTGTCAGGCGCGCTTTCGCAAAAAGTTAGTGAAATCAGCCGCCGAACGTGGTATGATGGGTCCTGGAGCGGAAAGACCTTTTTTTGGAAGGAAAGGGCCCCGCGCCGCGCGGAAGGGCGCGGCGCGCTCTATCGCCATCGATGCGTATCTGCAAGGAGGGAACGCCATGCGCGCCGTCGTTTCATCCCCCATCTGTCCGCTGTATCTGCGGCCCAGCACCCAGTGCGAGCTGGCCGACGAGGCCCTGCTGGGCTGGACCGTGGAGCTGCTGGACGACACCGCCCCCGGCTGGTATCAGGTGCGGACCGACTACGGCTATACCGGCTACGCGCCCGCCGACGCCCTCACGGTGGGGGACGGCAACGCCGCCCGCTGGGAGGCGCTGGAGCATAAGACTGTTCTGCGGGGCGTGTGCTCGGTGCGTTCCGGGCCGCGGGTCCAGGGCTGGCAGATCGCCGGGCTGCTCCGGGGCGCTACGGTGGCCGTCCATGGCGCGCCCGACGCCGACGGCTGGCAGCGGGTATCCCTGCCCGACGGCCGGGAGGGGTACACCAAGACGGGCTTCCTCTTCGATATCGCCAGGCCGGACACGGAACAGGCCCTGCGGCAGCGCGTCGCGGCCATGGCGCTGCTCTATAAGGACGCCCATTACCTCTGGGGCGGCAAGACCCCTCTGGGCATCGACTGCTCCGGGCTGGCCTTCATGGCCTACCGGCTCAGCGGCGTCACCATCTGGCGGGACGCCTCCATCCGGGAGGGCTACCCCATCCGCCCCATCGAGCGGGAGCGTCTGGGTCCCGGCGACCTGCTGTTCTTCCCCGGCCATGTGGCGGTGTACATGGGGGACGGCCTATACGTCCACTCCACCGCCAAGAACGGCAGCGACGGGGTGGTGGTCAACAGCCTGGACCCCGGCCACGCCAGCTTCCGGGCGGACCTGGCGGAGAAGATCACCGCCATAGGCAGTCTTTTTTGACCGGCATTTTCGCGGAAAGAGGCACATCTTACCATGCGATTCACCATGATCGGCGACACCCGGCGCAATGACCATTACGCCGACAAGCCCAACGAGGACTTTTTCTGGTTCGACGAGGCCGCCGGCGCGGCGCTGGTGCTGGACGGCGTCACCCGGGACAGGGAGAACGGGGCCTATCCCGATCCCAGCCCCGCCCGGATCGCCACAGAGCGGTTCGCCCAGGCCGCCGGCGCGGCGCTGACGGCGCCGGATGGGACGCCCAGGGAGCGGCTGCTGGCGGCGGTAAGGGCCGGCAATGCGGCCGTGGCCCGGGCCAACGCGGGTGCGCCCGCCGATTTCCTGCCCGGCACCGTGGGGGTGCTGGCGCTGGTGGAGGAGGGCTGGCTGCACTACGCCTATGTGGGGGACTCCAACGGCGTCGTGCTCTCCAAGGGGCGCGCGGCGGCCTTCACCGAGCCCCAGACCAGGGCCGTCCACGACCACAGAGGGGAATTCTCCGCCTATGAGATCCGGGCACATATCTGCAACAACGCCCGCCATCCCTGCGGCTACGGCGTGTGGACGGGACAGGCCGGCGCCATGGACTTTCTGCGCACGGGCTCGACGGTCCTGGCGCCGGGGGACAGGGTGCTGCTGTGCACGGACGGGCTGGACCCGTTCCTCTCCGACGCCGGGGAGGCGGCGCTCTGCGCCATGGACAGCGGGACCCTCCTGGCAAGGGCCATGGAGTTCCGGAAGCGCGAGGGCTGGATGGACGACCGGACCGCCGTCGTCATCGACGCGGTATGAAAAAAGAAAGGGACTTAAAGGTATGAAAGTATTCATCAGCGCGGACATCGAAGGCACCTGCGGCATCGCCAGCTGGGCGGAGACGGAGCGCTCCACCGCCATGGATTACACCCCCTTCCAGAAGCAGATGACCCGGGAAGTCCGGGCGGCATGCGACGGCGCGCTGGCCGCCGGGGCCGACGGGCTCCTGGTCCGGGACGCCCATGACTCCGCGCGGAACCTGGAGCCCGCCGCGCTGCCGGAATGCGCCCGCATCCTGCGGGGCTGGACGGGGGACCCGCTGAGCATGATGAGCGGCCTGGACCGGGACAGCTACGACGCGGTGCTGTTCACCGGCTACCACGCCTGGGCCTCCAGCGGCGGCAATCCCCTGAGCCATACCATGAATCTGCGAAATGACTATGTGACCCTCAACGGCGTGCGCATGAGCGAGTTTCTGATGAACGCGTACACCGCCGGGTACTACGGCGTACCGGTGGCGTTCCTGTCCGGGGACAGGACGCTGTGCGATTTCGCCCGGGAGCTGATCCCCGGCATCGTCACCGTGCCGGTCAACGAGGGGCTGGGCGGGGCCAGCCTCTCCATCCACCCCGACGCGGCCGTCAGGGCCATCCGGGAGGGGGCAGAGCGGGCCGTGCGCGGGGCGAAGGACTGTGCCGTGCCCATGCCGGACCGGTTCGAGATGGCGATCCGTTTCCGGGAGCACCAGACGGCCTATTCCAAGAGCTTCTATCCCGGCGCCCGGCTGGAGGACGAGAAGAATGTGGTGTTCGCCTCCGGCGACTGGTATGAGATGCTCCGCTTCGCCCACTTCGTGCTTTGCGACTGAACACCGCCGCGATAAGGAGAACGACCATGGGATGCAACGATTTCTTTTGTGATCTGAACGAGGGCCTGCCGGAGGACATCCGGCGGCGGAAGCTGTGGGGCGACCTGGACGGGGCCGTGCGGCTGATCGACCGGCGTCTGGCGGGGGACCTGCCCGAGGGCATGCGCCGCTGCCTCACCGTCCACCGGGAGCTGATCTGCCGGCTGCCGGCGGACTTCCCCTATACCCGCGCCCAGGCGCTGGCTATGACGCGGGAGCGTATCCCCGGCTTTACGGAGGCGGAGTTCGACGCCCTGACGGACGCCGGACAGATCCGCTGGATCTACGTGAACGGCGAGATGCGGTATTTCAACAGGTTTTTGGACTCCATCTGCAAGTCCCTGCCGGACATCGCCCGCCGGGCGGGGGAGGACGCGTCGAAGAGCGCGGAGCGGCTGGAGCGCTGCATGCGCCGGATGAAGGAGGAGGGCCAGGTCAGCACCCGTATCCGCATCCGGGCGTCCCTGCGGCTGCACGACGGGCTCTTCGCCCCCGGCATGTTCGTGCGGGCCCATCTGCCCATCCCTCTGGAGAGCTGGGAGCAGAGCGACGTCCGGATCGAAAAGATATTTCCCGCCGGCGGGCTCGTGGCCCCGGCGGACGCGCCGCAGCGCACGGTGTGCTGGGAGGAGACCATGGCGGAGGACCACGCGTTTTCCGTGGAGTATTCCTACACCCGCACCGCCCGCTATGGGGCGGCGGAGGGCCCGGTGGAGCCCGCCGACACGGCGGAGCAGGCCCCCCATATCGTGTTCACCCCCACCATCCGCGCCCTGGCGGCGGAGCTGGCCGGGGACGTGGCGGACCCGCTGGAGAAGGCGCGGCGGTTTTATGACTACATCACCCTGCACATGCGCTATACCTACATGCCCGAGTACTTCTCCCTGGAGGACATCCCCACGGAGTGCGCCCGCAGCATGACCGGGGACTGCGGCGTGTTCGCGCTGCTGTTCATCACCCTGTGCCGGTGCGCGGGCATCCCCGCCCGGTGGGAGAGCGGCATGGGCGTGGAGCCGGACAGCTGCGGCTCCCATGACTGGGCCCGGTTCTACGATCCCGCCCAGGGCTGGCTGTTCGCCGACCCGTCCTATGGCGTGTCGGCGGCCCGCATCGGGAACGAGGAGGGGCGGCAGTTCTATTTCGGCTACATGGACCCCTACCGCATGGCGGCCAACCGGGCGTTCCAGGCCCCCTTCACCGTGGACAAGGCCCATTGGCGGGCCGACCCCTATGACAACCAGTCCGGGGAGATGGAGACGGCGGACCGGGGACTGCGGTACGGCGAATATGAGCGGGACCGGCAGGTCCTCGCCTGGCAGGAGCTCTGAGCCAGGGAAAGGAGGAAGTTCTTTGAAGATCACAGAGGTGAGACTGGGCCGCATATCCGTCCCCCTGCGGGTGCCCTTCAAGACCGCGCTGCGGTCGGTGTCCAGCGTGGAGGACGTGATCGTGGAGATCCATACCGATACCGGCGCGGTGGGCTATGGCGAGGCGCCCCCCACCGGGGCCATCACCGGGGACACCACCGGCGCCATCCTGGGCGCGCTCCGGGACCACATCATCAAGACCGTGACGGGCCGGGAGGTGGACGACTTGGAGGGCCTGACGGCGGCTGTGGACAAGTGTGTGGTGAAGAACACCAGCGCCAAGGCCGCCATGGATATGGCCCTGTGGGACCTTTATGGGCAGCTGCATAAGATCCCGGTCTATCAGCTGCTGGGCGGCGGCCGGAAGCGGATCGTCACCGACATCACCATCAGCGTCAACGACCCGGAGACGATGGCCCGGGACACGGTGAACGCCGTGGAGCGGGGCTATGACACTTTGAAGGTAAAGGTGGGCGTGGACCCGGCCCTGGATGTGGCGCGGCTGGCCGCCGTGCGCCAGGCCGCCGGTCCCGACGCGCGTATCCGCATCGACGCCAACCAGGCCTGGCAGCCCAAGCAGGCGGTGCGCATCCTGAACCGGATGCAGGACAAGGGGCTGGACATCGAGTTCGTGGAGCAGCCGGTGAAGGCCCACGACCTGGCCGGCCTGAAATACGTCACCGAGCGGTCTTACGTGCCCGTGCTGGCGGATGAGAGCGTGTTCTCTCCCGCCGACGCGCTGACCATCATGCAGATGGGGGCCGCGGACCTGGTGAACATCAAGCTGATGAAGTGCGGCGGCATCACCAACGCATTGCGGATCGCCTCGGCCGCCGAGGTCTACGGTGTGGAGTGCATGATCGGCTGCATGCTGGAGGCCAAGATCAGCGTCAACGCCGCCGTCCACGTGGCCTGCGCCCGGCAGATCGTCACCAAGATCGACCTGGACGGTCCGGTGCTGTGCAGCGAGGACCCCATCCTGGGCGGCGCGGTGTTCGACGAGCGGAACATCACCGTCTCCGACGATCCCGGCCTGGGCATCCACGGGGTGCAGGGGCTGGTATACCTGGACTGAGCCGGGGAGCGGACAAAAGGCATGGCCGCCAGTGCGCTGGCGGCCATGCCTTTTTGCCGTCGGAGCGCCGTTTGCCCCTCGATTGACAAAGCGCCGGACGGCAGTATATAATTGGGTAAAAAAAGACAGACGGGAAAGAGAAGGGCGCTTTATGGATATCGTGCGATCGGCCGCGGCGGGCGAAGGGGAAGGGCAGATGACCGGTGCCCATACAGGGGAGCGGGGGCAGAGCCTGTCCCAGACCAACATCGAACTGCGGATCCAGGGGATATACGATACCCTGAGCAATGCGGAGAAGAAGGCGGCGTCCTATTTTCTGAGCAATGTGGAGGACGTGTTCAACAAGCCCATCTCCCAGCTGGCCAGCGAGTCCGGCGCCAGCAAGGTGGCCTGGGTGAGGTTCTGCAAGTCCCTGGGGTTCGGCGGGCTGAAGGATCTGAAAAAGAGTCTTTTCAACGAGCTTTATCAGACCAAGGACAAAGAGGAGAACCACATCGTCTTCCCGGACATCCTCAAGTCGGAGCAGGACAGCATCGACCAGATGATCCTGAGCGTGCGCAACAACAGCATCTGCGCGATCCAGGACACGGCGAAGCTGCTGGACCCGGCCAGCGTGGAGCTGTCGGCCAGGAAGATCCTAGCGGCCCGGTCGGTCCGCATCTTTGGCATGGGGGCCTCCGCGCTGGTGGGGGAGGACCTGTATTCCAAGCTGCTGCGCATCGATCTGGACGTGCGGTTTTTCGTGGACTTTCACGGCCAGCTCACCTACGCCGCCAACATGACGCCGGAGGATGTGGCGATCATCATCTCCACCTCCGGGCGGACCAAGGAGAGCCTGGAGATCCTGGACATCGCCAACCAGTGCGGCGCGCAGGTCATCGCGCTGACGTCCTTCAGCAAGAGCCCCCTGGCTCTGGGCTCCGATATCCAGCTTTACAGCTCCTCGCCGGAGGTCGCGCCCCGCAGTGCCGCCATGAGCAGCCGCATCGCCCAGATGCTGGCGGTGGACGTGCTGTTCTCCGCGGTGGCCCGGCTGGATTACGACCGGGCCGTGCCTACGCTGGAGAACAGTCTGAAGCGGACCCAGCCGCACCGGGAGCAGGGATTATTCTGAGTCGTCCCGCGCCTGGGTCAGGCAGCGCTCCACCGCCGCGCCGATCTTTTCCGCCATGCGGAAAAAGCCCAGGTCGTTGGGGTGGCATCCGTCCACGGTGCAGTCGGCTCTCGTCCCGTCCGGGGCCCAGAAGAGCTTCTCGCCGTCCACGAAAAATACGTTCTGATCGCCCTGCTTCTTAGCGCGGTCGTAGGTGTTCCAGATCACCTGCCGCCGCTGGGCGCTGAGGGGATCGTTCATGAAATCCGGCCGGGATACGATGATGATGGGAACGGCCGGATTTTTCGCGCGGTAAACGCGGTACAGCCGCTCATGGGTCTGCTCCAGCCACGCGGCGTCCGGCGCGTTGTGGTCGTAATCCATCACGAACACGCTGGCGCGCAGTCCCGCCAGGTGCTCCGCCATGGCCAGCTCGCCCTTTCCGCCGCCGGAGAAGCCCAGGTTGATATAGTCGCAGTCCAGCCGCCGGGAGATGAAGCCCTCATAGGAGTTGCCCGGCCGCGACGCGCAGCCGCCCTGGGTGATGGAGGAGCCGTAATAGAGCACCGGGACCTCGTACCGGTACCGGCGGCCCTCCGCCAGCAGCGCGCCTTTCTGGAGCCCGAACCACAGCTCCTCCACGCCGCTGTACAGCGGGAAATAGACGGTGATATCCCGCGGCCGCCTGTCCGGGAAGGCGATCATGCCCTCCAGAGGCTCCTGGGCCTCGGCGCCGTGCTCCGCCGCCGGGATGACGCTTTTGTAAAACAGGGGGACGCCCCTCTCGTCGTCCACGTACACCGCGAAGCCGCAGGAGCCCAGAAACGCCATATGCCCCATCCAGGCGCAGTCCGCCAGCACGGCCCGTATGACCAGGTAGGCGGAGTCTGTCCGAAAGCGCACGCGCCCGCCCGCCGTATGCCGGCTCAGCTGGCTCACGCCGGGACTCACGGCGTCCGCGACCTGCTGGGGCATCCGCCGGAAGGGGCCCTCGCTCCGGTAATCCCAGAGCCCGTAGCCGGCAAAAGGCCGCTGCCGGCTGTCATAAAACGTCACATCCTCCGGAAGGCTCAGACCTGTCCGGAAATTTTTGTCCCATTTTGTAATATCCATGGCTGCTCCTTATGACGGTCAGACTCAGCGGCCCATGCCGCCGAGAAAGTCCCGGTATATCCCCGGCGTGGAATCCGGGATCAGGATGGCTCCCACGCACTTTTCATAAAACGCCTGGGGCCCCACGCCGCCGATGACGGCGTAGCCGTAGCCCTCGGCGCGCATGGCGGCCAGACTGCGCAGCAGCAGCGCCCGCCCGATCCCCTTGCCCTGCTCCGACTCCAGCACCTTGGTGGGCCCGAAGAAATCCGGGGCGGTGGCGTCGTAGCAGGCATAGCCCACGATCTGGCATCCCCTTGTGGCGATGAAGCAGGAGACGGCCGGGTGGGAGAAGCACACGTCGCACTCGCCGGCGGCGGAGGGGCCGGTGTGCTCCCGGACCCATTCCACCACCCGGAACTTGTCCGGGGCCATGGCGCGGCGGATCTGGACCCCCTCCGCCTCCGGCATGGCCGTCTCCGCCCCCGCGGGCAGGTCGTATAATCTTACCAACATATCCGGCATGGCTGTGCACTCCTCCCGTTACGGCTCCCGGAGCCGGCGGACGTAGGCGTCCTTACGCGCGCCGTCCTCCTGGGCCAGCACCACGTCCGCGATGCGCCCGTCCTTCTCCGCCAGGAGCTTGTCCGCCTGGCCGGCGTCCACGCCGCAAAGGAGCATGATGATGGCCGTTTTGACCGCGTAACCCGCTTTTTCCAGCGCCTGGACGGCCGTCTCCCGGTCGACCCCCGTGGCGGAGCATACGATGGTGGCGGCGCGGGCGTACAGCTTCTGGTTGGTGGCCTTCACGTCCACCATCAGGTTGCTGTATACCTTGCCCAAGCGGATCATGGCGCCGGTGGACAGCATGTTCAGCACCATTTTCTGCGCCGTGCCGCTCTTGAGGCGGGTGGAGCCGGTGATCACCTCCGGCCCTGGCTGGGGCGAGATGGCGATGTCCGCCGCGCGGTCCACCTTGGAGCCGGGGCAGCAGGTGACGCCGATCACGCCGGCGCCCAGGCTGCGGGCGTAGTCCATGGCCCCCAGGACATAGGGCGTCCGGCCGCTGGCCGCGATGCCCACCAGCACGTCCTTTTGGGTAAAGCCGATGTCCCGCAGGCTCTTTTCGCCCTCCTGCGCCATATCCTCCGCGCCCTCGATGGCCGTGGTCATGGCGGCGGGGCCGCCCGCGATGAGGGCCACGACCATGCCCGGATCGGCGCCGAAGGTGGGGGGACACTCCGATGCGTCCAGGATGCCCAGACGTCCGGAGGTGCCGCTGCCGCAGTAGACCAGCCGCCCCCCCTGGCTCATCTGCCGGGCGATCAGGTCGACGGCCTCGGCGATGCGGGGGAGCACCTGCTCCACCGCCGCGGCGACCTTCTTGTCCTCCGCGTTCATGAGCCGCACCAGCTCCAGGGTGTCCACACGGTCGATGTCCAGGGTGCTGGGGTTGCGCTGCTCGGTCTTTATGCTCTCTATCGTCTCCACACGAAATCCTCCTCGTTATCAGCTTGATGCGCCGGTCAGGGGTACAGCCGGACGTCGGCCGCGTACGCCTCGAATTCGGCGCGCTGGGCCGCCCACAGCTCCGACAGCTGCCGCTCGCTCACGCGGCCGGCCAGGTATCCCTCCGCCCAGCGGCCGCCGGAGAGAACGGTCAGACGGTTCTCTCCGCCGTCCTCGGGGATGCTTTGGAGCGCCGTCCTGTCGGGATAGCGGTCAAAAATGGCCTTCATGAGCCTCAGGGCTGTCGGCAGAAAATCGAAGTCCGGCCGCAGCGGGCAGAATTCCAGGCCGAAGCACAGCTCTCCCTTGTATTTGCCGGCGCTGGGGACAAAGGACCGGCGCCGGAAAACGAGCGCCTCGTCCTGGGGCTGCGCCTTCATGTCCGCGTAGAGCGCGTCCATGTCGATGAACGGCGCGCCATAGATCTGGAAGGGCTTGTCGCTGCCCCGGCCCTCGCTGATGTTCGTCGCCTCAAAAAGGCACCCGCCGCTGTAGCAGACCGTGCTGGCGAAGGTGGGCAGGGCGGGGGAGGGGGTGTTCCAGAGCAGCCCCTGGTCGGGGAACAGCATGTCCCTGGTGTAGTTTTCCAGCTCAATGACCGTCAGGTCGGCCCTGACGCCGGTGTATTTCAGATAGTACCGGGCCGTCTCGCCCGCCGTCAGGGCATAGCGCATGGGCAGCTCGTAGTCGCCCACGAAGCAGTGCAGCCCCGGGTCCATCCGCGCGCCGCTGACGAGCCGTCCCCCCAGCGGATCGGGCCGGTCCAGGACCACGAAGGGCAGTCCCGCGTCGGCCGCCGCCCGGAGGGAATAGCACATGGTGTAGATGTATGTGTAGTAGCGCAGCCCCACGTCCTGGATGTCGTATACCAGCACGTCCAGGTCCGCCAGGTCCTCCGCTGCGGGAGCCCGGCGCTCCCCGTAGAGGGAGACCACCGGGATGCCCAGCTCAGGGTGGCGCATGTCCGCCACGGCCGAGCCGGCCTCGGCCCCGTAGAGCCCGTGCTCCGGGGTGAAGATGCGCGCCAGGTGATAGCCCGCGTCCGCCAAAAGATGGATGGTGTCCCGGGACCAGTCCGGCGTGATGCCGCTGAAATTGGTGATGAGGCCGATGCGCCTGCCACGGAAAAGGCGGTCATACTTGGAAAGGCGCTCCGCGCCCAAGATGACTCTCAACTTGGCTGTCCCCCTTTACGCCAGGCGGACCGGGATGCGCCCCGCGGCGCGCCGCTCGCCCGTCAGGACCGCGCGCACCGCCTCGATGCTCCGCTCTGTGTACTCCCAGGCCGCGAGGCCGGCCACGCCCGCCGGCGTGTCAGAGAGGTCATAGGGCAGGCCGAAGGCCACCACCAGCACCGGTACCTTCACCCGGTCCAGCCGTCCCAGCAGCACCCGCTGCCGCTCCTTCAGATGGCCGTTGAAAGAGCCCAGCACCAGGGCGCTGTGGCGCTCCGCCGCCGCGAACAGCGCCTCGATCTCCTCGTCGGAGGGCGCCTGTCCCAGCGGCAGGCTGTCCCCGCCCAGGCACGCCGCCATGCGCTCGGCGAAGCTGAGCTTTTGCGCCTGCTCGTTGTTCACGATGGCGTTCCGATAGGAATAGCCCGAGGCGAAGAGCGGGCAGGGGCCGACGTCCGGGAGGCTCCCGCCGGGGAGCCGGTATCCGGCGAGGGACCGGCGCAACATCTCCTCCGCCGCAGCCATGTCCTGGGCGTTGTCGTACTCCGGCGGCTCCGCGCCGATGCGATAAGTCTCTTTGACGCGCAGGAGCCGCTCCGTGCTCGTCCGGAGGGCCTCGCGGTCGATGCGTCCCTCCCGCACGGCCGCCTCCGCCGCGCATATGGCCTCCTTCGCCGCGTCGGGGGTGTGGGAGACCAGGACCAGGTCGGCGCCGGCCTGGAGCGCGGCCACCGCGCCGCGGGCCGTGCCGTAATAGGCGGCGATGGCCGCCATCTCCATGCAGTCCGTCGTCACCAGGCCGTCGTAGCCCAGCTTTTCCCGCAGCAGGCCGGTGATGATCCGCCGGGACATGGTGGCCGGGATCTCATCCGGCTCCAGCGCCGGGAAGAGGGCGTGGGCCGTCATGATGCCGGCCACGCCGGCCTCCACGGCCCTGGCGAAGGGGGGCAGCTCGGTCCTCTCCAGCATCCGGGCCGGCTTTGCCACCCGGGGAAGACCCACATGGGAGTCGGTGTTGGTGTCGCCGTGGCCGGGGAAGTGCTTGGCGCAGGCCAGCACCCCTTCCTCCTGGAGGCCCAGGAGCATCTCCGCGCCATAGGCGCTCACCTGCTCCGGCGTGTCGCCGTAGCTGCGCACGCCGATGACCGGGTTGGCCGGGTCGCAGTTGACGTCCATGACCGGCGCGAAATCGAAATTCACGCCCAGCGCGCGCAGTTGCCGGCCGGTCATCCGGCCCGCCTCGCGGGCCAGCTCCGGTCCGCCGGCGGCGGCCACGGCCATGGCGCCGGGGACGTTGACGGCGTCCTCGCCCAGGCGGACGACAGAGCCGCCCTCCTGGTCGATGGCGATGAGGGCGCCGCGGCCGGTGTTCGCCAGTACACACCGCTGGATGTCGGCGCACAGCCGCCGGAGCTGGCCGTTGTCGCGCACATTGCGCTTAAAAAGGATGATGTTGCCGATCTTATATTCCGCCAGATACCGCTCCAGCTCCGGCGTCAGTTCCCAGCCGTCGAAGCCGGCCATGAAATGCTGGCCGATCTCCAGCCGGAGCTGTTCGGGTGTCTCTTGTTCCGTCATGCCGCCCTCCTGATGATCGCTGATGTGGCGTTATTTTCCCGTTTTCCGGGGGCTCAAAGGGTCTCGCGGTAGTGCCGGATGGTCTCGTCGTCCGCCAGGAGCCAGTGGCCGGGCTCGATCTCGCCCCAGGTGTGGCCGTGCTCCCACTTGGAATATTTTTCGGGGTCGTATACGCGCAGCACCTTGTCCCGTTCCACCTCCGGGTTGGGCATGGGGATCGCGGACAGGAGCGCCCGGGTATAGGGGTGGATGGGGTGGGCGAACAGCTTTTCCGTCTCCGCCAGCTCCACGATGCGCCCCTTCTGGATCACGGCGATCCGGTCGCAGATGAACCGCATGACGGACAGGTCGTGGGCGATGAACAGATAGGTCAGGCCGCGCCGCTCCTGCAGGTCCGACAGCAGGTTCAGCACCTGGGCGCGGATGGACACGTCCAGCGCGGAGATGGGCTCGTCGGCGATGATGAAGGAGGGCTCCATGATCAGTGCCCGGGCGATGCCGATGCGCTGGCGCTGACCGCCGGAGAACTCGTGGGGGAAGCGGCTGGAGAACTCCGGCAGCAGGCCCACCTCCAGCAGCACCTCGTCTACCCGCCGTTTGATCTCCTCCTTGCTGAGGCCCTTCTGGATGTTGAGCAGGCCCTCCGAGACGATGTAGCTGACCTTGGCCCGCTCGTTCAGGGAGGCCATGGGGTCCTGGAAGATCATCTGGATCTGCTGGATGACCTTTTTGTCCAGCTCCCGGGAGATCTTTCCGCTGATGCGCTCGCCGTTGTAGAGCACCTCGCCCTGGATGGGATACATGCGGATGATGGCGCGGCCGATGGTGGTCTTGCCGGAACCGGACTCGCCCACCAGGCCGAAGGTCTCGCCCTTGTAGATGTCGAAGCTGACGCCGTGGACGGCCTCGAAGGCCTTCCGGCCCCTGCCGAAGGTCACGCGCATGTCCTTGACGCTGACCAGCACTTCCTTTTTCTCATTCTTCACCCCAGTCACCTCCCAGCGCTTTCAGGTTCCTGATCTCCTTCAGTGCCGCCGGCGGCTCGATCTTCGGCGCGCGCTCGTCCAGCAGCCAGGTCTTTGCCTTGTGGGTGGGGCTGACGTCGAAGTAGGGCGGCCGGTAGAGGAAGTCCACGTCCAGGGCATAGGGGTTCCGGGGCGCGAAGGCGTCGCCCCGCACGGGCATGAACAGGTTGGGGGGCGTGCCGTGGATGGAGTAGAGCTTCTCGCCCGAGGTGGCGATCTGGGGCAGACTGGACAGCAGCGCCCAGGTATAGGGGTGTTTGGGCTCGAAGAAGATCTCCCGGCAGGTGCCGATCTCCACGATGTCGCCGGCGTACATCACCGCCACCCGGTCGGCCACGTTGGCCACCACGCCCAGGTCGTGGGTGATATAGATGGTGGTCAGGTGGTATTTCTTCTGCAGGCCCTTGACCAGGTCCAGGATCTGGGCCTGGATGGTCACGTCCAGGGCGGTGGTGGGCTCGTCGCACACCAGGATCCGGGGGTTGCAGGCGATGGCGATGGCGATGGCCACCCGCTGGCGCATGCCGCCGGAGAACTCATGGGGGTACTGGCTGTAGCGGCGCTTGGGGTCGTCGATGCCCACGTCCGCGAGCATCTCCAGCACCTTCTGCTTGGCCGCCTCGCCGGTCAGGTTTTGGTGGTACTTCAGGGACTCGCCGATCTGCCAGCCGATGGATTTGAGGGGGTTGAGGCTGGTCATGGGGTCCTGCATGACCATGGCGATCTGGCCGCCGCGGATCTTTTCCCAGTCCTTGCTCTTGGTGTAGGCGGCCAGGTCCTTGCCGTCATAGAGGATGGAGCCGGAGTCCACGTAGCCGTTTTTGTCCAAAAGGCCCATGCAGCTTTTCACCAGCACCGATTTGCCGGAGCCGGACTCGCCCACGATGGCCAGACATTCCCCGTCGTACAGGTCCAGGGACACGCCCCGGATGGCGTGCAGGATCTGGCCGCGGAGGGTGAATTTGATGTTCAGATCCTGAATGGATAAGATCACATTGTCGTTCATGGCGAGCCCTCCTTACAGATGGTTCTTCGGGTCGGCCGCGTCGCCAAAGGCGTTGCCCACCATATAGAAGCACACCGTGATCACGGAAAGCACCAGAGCCGGATAGATCAGCTGATAGCGCAGGGACGGGCTCATCAGCATGACGCGGCCGGCGTTGACCAGGTTGCCCAGGGACGGCGTCTCGATGGGCAGGCCCAGGCCGATATAGGTCATGAACACCTCGCTGCCGATGGCGGAGGGGATGGCCAGCGCCATGCGCAGCATGACCACCGACACGATGTGGGGCAGCAGGTTCTTCATCACCACCCGGCCCAGAGGCGTGCCCAGGCACCGGGAGGCCATGTTGAAGTCCCGGTCGCGGATGATCATCACCTGGGTACGGATATACTGGGCCACGCCCAGCCAGCCGGTGACGCACATGGCGAAGATCATGGTCCAGATGCCCGGATTGAGGATATAGGAGGCCAGGATCAGGATGATGGTGGACGGGATGTTGGTCACCACGTTATAAAGCTCTGTGAAGAACACATCCACGCTGCGCAGATAGCCCCAGATCATGCCCAGGGCGATGCCCACCACGGTCTGGATGACGGCCACGGTGAGGCCGATGAACATGCTCGTCCGGGTGCCGGCCCACAGCCGCGCCCAGAAATCCTGGCCGATGGCGTTGGTGCCCAGGAGGAACTGGCCGCCGGGCTGCTGGTTGATGATCTGCATGCCCGTGGCCGGGTCGTTGTTGATGTAGTTGGGGTCGTACTGCCCCGGCAGGTAGGGCTGGATCACCGAGAACAGCACCAGGCCCGCGGCGATCAGCAGCATCGCCACCGCCATCTTGTTTTTGAAGAACGCCCGCAGCGTGCTGCGCCAGTAGGAATAGTCGGAGTAGCCGGTCCGCTCCGCTTCCTCCTCGCTGTATTCCCGCCGGGAGAACAGCTTCGGGGGGAGAGCGTCGATCTGTTCCTTCGTCAGCACGTCCGGCAGCCGGCCCGCTTCCGCCAGGTCCTGTTCCGTCAGGCTCTTCTCCAGCTTCGCGGCGACGTTTTCAGACATGGAATACTTCGATGCCATCAGCGAGCTCCCTCCTTCTTCGTGAGACTGATCCGCGGGTCCACAAGGGCCATCAGGATATCGCCCATCAGCAGGCCGATGATGCCCAGAGCGGCGTACACGATGACCAGCGCCTGCACCATGGAGTTGTCCTGCATCTTGATGACCTCCACCAGCAGGCCGCCCATGCCCGGGATGGAATAGAGGGACTCCACATAGATGGAGCCGGAGATGGTCAGCAGCAGAGACGAGGGGATGCCATGGATCAGGGGCACGATGGCGTTGCGGAACACGTGGTTGAAGCCGATGGCCCGCTCGGGCACGCCCTTGGCCCGGGCCATGCGGATATAATCCCGGTTCTCCTCATCCACCATGTACCGCCGCAGCCACATGGCGTACCAGGCGATGGAGGGCAGAGCCAGGGATACCACCGGCAGGATGATGCTGGACGGGATGCTCTTGTTGTACAGGATGTTCAGCCCCGTCCAGCTGCTGCCGTAAATTTGCAGCATCAGATAATATACGGCCGCGGGCACCGCCTGCATAAGGACAACGTATCCCGTGCCTATGCGGTCGATGAGGCCGTTGCGGTGCCGGCTCATCAATACGCCCAGCAGCAGGCCCAAGGGCAGGCTGATGAGCATGGCCAGCAGGCCGAATTTGATGGAGATCGGCGCTTTTTTCGCCAGGATCTTCATGATGGGATAGTCCACCCGGTATCGGTTGGAGACGCCCATGTCCCCGTGGAGCAGCTGCACGTAAAACTTGCCCAGCTGCACCGGCACCGGGTCGTTCAGCCCCAGCTTCTCCTTGGCGTTGTAAAGCTGGATCTCCGTCATATCGTCCAGGTTCGGGAAGTAGCTGTCGATAGGCATCAGCCGCAGCAGGCAGAACACCACGGCGATGATGATGATCAGGCTGATACAGGCCCGCATGATCCGCTTCAGGCAGTATTTCAGCATGTTACCGTTCTCTCCTCCTTCCTTCCATTGCCGAATGTCCCCTCGCGGGGAGGATGGTATTTACCGCTTCTTAATCCAAGAGGCTGGCTATCGGAGACCCGATAGCCAGCCTTTGGCGTTTTTCCCCGTTTAACTTATTTGATGGACTCAGCGCGCGCGATCAGCCAGTCGGCATAGCAGGCGTTGTACTGCTCCACGGTCATGGGCTCGGCCATCACCCGGGCGTACTTCCAGCCGCCGTCGCTGTTGTGCATCTTCTCGAAGGGGTTGACCTTCGTGGCCGTGTAGCCGGTGGTATCCGAGGAGAACGGGATCACCAGCGCGTGCTCCAGCAGGAAGGTCTCGGCCTTGGCGAAAGCCTCATAGCGCTCAGTGGACAGGGAGGTGATGGACTTGGCCTCGTTGAGCAGCTTCAGATACTCCTGGGCCAGCGCCTGGACGTTGGGGCCGACGGCCTTGTCCAGGAAAGTCCAGTTGTTGTCCTCGGAGAAGGCCACGGTCCAGGCCTGGGGATCGTAGTCGGAGGCGCCGTTGTTCAGCTTCATGAAGCTGAACTTGCCGGGGCGGCGCACGTCAGCCAAGAAGCCCGTGGAGGGGCCGGCCTCGATGGTGATGTCCAGATAGTCGGGCCCGAACAGCTCCTCCAGCTGCTGCTTGACGATCAGGATCTCCTGATCCCAGCCGGTGACGGTGGGGTTATAGGGCATGTAGACCTTGATGGGGAAGGTGACGCCCTCGGCGGTCAGCTCTTCCACGGCCTTCTCCTTGTACTCCAGGGCCTTGTCGGCATCGAAGGAGAAGTTCTCCCGGTGGGTGATCTCCGCGATGGGCTCCATCTCCGTGTAGTCGGTGCCGTCGATGCTGCACCAGCTCACCGGAGTGATGGTGGTGATCAGGAAGTTCTCGGTGTTGAAGGGCATCACGGCCTTGCCGGCCTTGATGCGGTCGATGCCCCAGTACAAGGACTGACGGAAGTTCTCGTTGTCGATGGCCTTTATCCAGGTGTCGGGATCGTACTTCTCGTCGATGTTGGGCACGTAGTTGAAGCCGTAGTAGTAGGTGTAGGTGGGATCGGGCTGCGGCGGCAGGGTGATGTCCTTGGTGTCGTCGGCGGTCATCCACTCGGACACGATGGCGGCGGTGATGGTGGCCTCGTCGATGTCACCGCGCTTGAACAGCTCGGGAGCCAGAGCGTCGGCCTCGGCGTTGTAGGTCATCTCGACCCGCTGGATATGTACGTTGTCCGCGTCCCAATAGCTCTCGTTCTTCTCATAGACTCTGCTCATCTGGGGCTCGAACTCCACCAGACGGTAGGGCCCGATGTACCACAGGGACTCGGGGTCCATGCCGTAGCTGGAGCCCAGCTCGGTGAAGTAGCTGGTGGGCACGGGGATGATGTGGCCGCCGTAGCCGTAGAAGTAGGGCACAGGCTTGGCCAGGGTGATCTCCAGGGTGTGGTCGTCGATGGCCTTCACGCCCAGAGTGCTGAAATCGGTGGTCTGGCTGCTGAGCAGCTCCGTGGCGCCGGCCACGATGTCCTGATAGTAGGACGCGGCGCCGGAGGCGTTGGCGGGATCGCAGACGTACTGAGCGGCGGTGACGAAGTCCTGGGCGGTCAGCTCGTCCATCTCGTTGCCTTCCCAGTCCACCCAGTGGACGCCCTCACGGATGTGATAGGTGTAGACCAGGCCGTCGTCGCTGATCTCGGGGTCCTCGGCCAGGCCGGGGATGAAGTTGCCGTACTGGTCCACGCTGGTCAGGCCCTCGCACAGGTTGGAGATGGCCTGCCAGGTGCCGGCGCCGTTGCTGCCGGAGTAGGGATGGAGGGTCTCCGCCTCGGTGGAATACACCAGGTGGAGGGTCTGATCCTCCGCGTACTGGATGCCGTGAGGTCCTTCGGTGACACCGTCGTCCGCCAGCGCCATGGCCGACAGGGACAGCACCATGACCAGGGCAAGCAGCAAGGAAATAGCTCTCTTCATGTGTTCGTTCCCCTTTTTGAAATAGATTTATTAGCTCCGCGTGCATGCCGCAGGACATGCACGCGGGAACCCACGCTTAACGATCGTCCGGGCTTATTTGCGGGACTCTTCCCGGGCCACGAGCCAGTCGGCGTAGATCTGGTCGTACTGCTCCACGGTCAGGGGCTCGGCCAGCAGGTGGTAATACTTGTAACTGCCGTCGGTGTTGTGCATGCCCTCCAGGGGGTTCAGCTTCGTGACCATGTAGCCGGTGGAATCCGCGCTGACGGGGATCACCAGGGCGTGGTTGATGAGGTACGCCTCCGCCTCGGCAAAGGCCTCGTAGCGCTCCATGGAGTTGGTGGTGATGGCTCTGGCCTTCTCCAGCAGGGCCTCGTACTCATCCGCCTGGGCCTTCACGTTGGGGCCGACAGCCTGATCCAGGAAGCACCAGTTGCTGCCCTTCTCAAACGCGATGGTCCACTTTTCCGGATCGAACTCCGCGGCGCCGTTGCGGCTCTTGAGCATGCCGTAGTTGCCCGCGCGGCGGACGGAATCCAGGAAGCCGGTGGAGGGACCGGTCTCGATCTGGATGGTGATGTAATCCGTGCCCAGCAGCTCCTCCAGCTGCTGCTTGACCACCTGGGTCTCCATGTCCAGGTTCATGGTGGTGGGATCATAGGGCAGATAGATCTCGATGGGGAAGCTGATGCCGGCGGCGGTCAGTTCCTCGATGGCCTTATCCCGGTACTCGATGGCCTTGTCGGGATCGAAGCCCCAGTTCTCGCGGTGGGTGATGTCCTTCATGGGGCCGATCTCGGTGAAGTCCACACCGTCCACGGAGCACCAGCCCACCGGCGTGATGGAGTTGGACAGGAACAGCTCGGGATCGTAGGGCTCCTGGGCCATCTTCGCCTTCACACGGTCCAGAGCGTAGAAGATGGACTGGCGGAAGTTCTCGTTGTCCACCACGGCGTTCCACTTCTCCTGCTCCGCCTCGGTGCCAAAGGCGGGCTTGTAGTTGAACAGGTAGTAGTACATATAGGTGCCGTCAGGCTGGCCGGGGATGGTGATATTCGCGGTCTCCTCGCTGCTCAGCCACTCGGACACGATGTCGGCGCTGATCTTCGCCTGGTCGATCTCGCCGCGCCGGAACAGCTCCGGCGCCAAAGTGGACGCCTCGGCGTTATAGGTGGCGATGACCTTTTCGATATGTACGTTGTCCGCGTCCCAGTAGCTGTAGTTCTTCTCATAGACTCTCTGGCTCTGGGGGTCGAACTCGGTCAGGCGATAGGGCCCGATGTAGTACAGGGACTCATTGTCCATGCCGTAGCTGTCGCCCAGCTCCTCATAGAGGGCCGTGCACATGGGCAGGAAGTGCCCGCCGTAGTCGCCGAAGTAGGGCACCTGCTGCTCCAGGGTGATCTCCAGCGTGTAGTCGTCCAGCGCCTTCACGCCCAGGGCGTCCATATCGGTCTCCTCGCCGGACAGGATCGCGGTGGCGCCCTTGACGATGCCGTCGTAGTAATCCACGGAGCCGGCGGCGTTGGCCGGGGTGCAGACATACTGCGCGGCGGTGACGAAGTCCTGAGCCGTCAGCTCATCCTTTTCGTTGCCTTCCCAGTCCACCCAGTGCACGCCCTGGCGGATGTGGTAGGTGTACGTAAGCTCGTCCTCGCTGATCTCGATGCTCTCCGCCAGACCGGGGATGTAGTTGCCGTACTGATCCACGGTCTGCAGGCCCTCGGTCAGGTTGGAGATGGCCACCCAGGTGCCCGCGGAGCTGTCGCCCTTATAGGGGTGCAGGGTAGACGCTTCCAGGTTGTACACGGTGTGCAGCGTCTGGTCCTCAGCGTACACGAGGCCATAGGGATTGTCGGCCTCGCCGTCCGCCATCGCCACGGCTGTCAGGGACAGCAGCATGACCAGCGCCAGCAGCAGGGATATGACCTTTTTCATGCTTTTTTCCTCCTTCATAATGTTCGTAGTGGATCGACGGTCTGATGGAACTTTTTCCCGGAAATACAACTGCGCATAGAAACTTTTAGTTAATTTTATGGTTTTTTGCTCAATTTGTCAATATGTAATGGAGATTTCTTTTTGAAAACTATGAATTTCGCACAGGAAAGACAAAATGGCCTAAAAAGTCCCCCCACGGTGGAGTGCCATAGCGGCGCCCGATCGCGGGGGGCATTGTCATGTGGAAGGCTTTTGGGCTGTGATGCGCGCGTATTCGATGGCGGCCTGGGTGTGCACCAGCCGGCGCAGCCGCAGGTTGCCGCTGTCCCGGGTCCGGTCCGGATGCACCCGGTTGTTGAGCAGCACCACATACAGCCCGGTCTCCGGCGACACCAGCATATGGGGCCCGGTGAACCCGGTGTGGCCGAAGGCGCTCTGGTCGAAAAACAGACCCGAATAGCTGAAGTGGCCGTTGGCCAGGTGGAAGCCCAGGCCCCGGTTCTCGTCCATGCCCGGCGTGTAGTTTTGGATGGCCCGGTCAAAGATGATCCGCGGGATCAGCTCCACGCCCTCCAGGGTCCCGCGGCCGGCCAGCATCCGGGCGAAGCGGACGCAGTCCTCCAGGTCGGAAAAGACGCCCGCGTTGCCGGACACGCCGTTCTGGAACCGGGCGTTCTCGTCGTGCACCCGGCCCACCAGCCATTCACCGGTCAGGTGGTCCCGCTCGGTGTAGGCGGTGTTGGACGGGTCGATGGGCCTATCCAGCCGGTGGTATCCGGTGCGGGCCATGCCCAGGGGCTCGAACACCAGCCGCCGGGCCAGCTCGTCCAAGGACTGCCCGCCGACGCGCTCCAGGGCCTTGGCCAGGAGGATGAAGCCCATGCAGCTGTATTCCACCCGGCTGCCCGGCGCATAGGCCAGCGGCGCGTGGAGCAGGAAATCCGCCACGTCGTCCCCGGGCTTTAAAAATCGCTCCAGCCGGATCTCCGCCGGGAAGCCGGAGGTATGGGTCAGCAGCTGGAACAGGGTGATCTCCGCCTTGTCCGGGGGCACCATGTCCCCGAAATAGACCGGCAGCATGTCGGCCAGGTCCATCCGCCCGTCCGCGATGAAGCGGAGGGCGACCATGGTGGTGGACATGATCTTGGTGACGGAGGCCATGTCGTAGAGGGTGCGGCTGTCCACCGGCGTGCTGTCGCCGGTGAGCTCCGGAAAGGATGTGCGGCCGAAAGTCTCCTGCACATAGAGCCGGTCCCGGTCGCCGATGGCCAGGGCCGCGCCCGCGAGCTTTCCGCCGTCTACCGCCTGCCGTACCAGGTCGATCGTTTTCTTAAATGGTCTCACCGTAGAAACGCCCTCTTTCCCCGTTCGGATGCCGGAGACGGCCCCGATGCTGCGGCCAGTATAGCAGGGGAGGGCGGGGATTGTCAACCGGCGCGGGGCAAGGGGGCCATGCCGGGACCTCGCCTCGGCGGCTTGCTTTTTCCCGGACGGGCGGTTATACTGAGCGCATACGGGTCATGGAAAGGAGACGGCGCCCATGGAGTACCTTCTCGGCATGGACGGCGGCGGCACCGCCACGAAGATATGCGTAACGGACAGCGGGGGGAACGTGCTGGCCCGCCATACCGCCGGACCGCTGAACGTCAACGGCCAGAGCCCGGCCCAGTTCCGCCGGACCATCGCGGAGACGCTGGAATGGCTGCTGGCCGCAGGCTTCCCGCCCGGGGACTGCGGCGGCGTGGCCGTCGGGGCGGCCGGCGTCAGCAATCCCAGCGCCAGACAGCTTCTGGCGGAGGCCTTTGCCGACGGGGGATACCGGGCGGCGGTGCACACCTATTCCGACGGGGAGACCGCCCTGGCGGCGGCGTTTCCCGCCTGCCACGGGGTGATCCTCATCGCGGGCACCGGCTCCATCTGCCTGGGCCGCAGGGAGAACGGCGAGACTGTGCGCGCCGGCGGATACGGCCACCTGATCGACGACGGCGGCAGCGCCTATGCCATCGCCATCGCCATCCTGTCGGCGGTGGCGCGGGCGGAGGACGGCCGGACCGGCCCCACGGTCCTGCGCCGCCTGGCCATGGAGAGGCTGGGCGCCGCCGGTATAGAAGAGGTGGTCGGGTATCTCTACGCGCCGGGCCGGACCAAGCGGGAGATCGCGTCGCTGGCGGTGGTGCTGGACCAGGCGGCCGCGGCGGGGGACGGGGCCGCTTTGGAGATCGTGAAAAGCAGCGCCGGGGAGCTGGGACTGCTGGCGGAGACCGTGCTCTCGCGCATGCCGGAGCATCACGAGCTCGCCCTGGCCGGCAGCGTGCTCTTGAAAAACCAGCCGATCCGGGACGAGGTGTGCCGGTACATCCGCCAGCGGCGGCCGGACGTGCGCATCGTGCCGGCGGCACAGGACGCCTCGGAAGGGGCCGTCAGGCTGCTGCGGCGCGAGAGGGGACAGCCGTGACGCCGCGTCCGGGAGAGAAACAAGATCGGCCGGCCCGCTCGGGATGAGCGGGCCGGCCGCGCGTCTCTTGGGGAAAATAGGGAGTGTGTGACCAATTGTATGCTTTAGACCAAGAACGGCCTTCGGAGATGAGAATCTTTTAACATTTTTATTTCCAGAAATTTATGTAATTTACATTTTCCTGTGTTATAATCAGAGTGACATGAAAGCTGCGCAAAGGAGGCGTTGTCATGCCAGTCACCCCTGAGGAGGACCGCCGGCTGCGCCAGATCGCCAAGGAACTGCGTCTGACTGTGGTGGACGTGATGGCCTGGGCGGGCGGGGCCCATATCGGCGGCTCGCTGAGCTGTCTGGATCTGCTGACAGCTCTGTATTTCAAATATCTCAAGATCGATCCGGAGCGGCCGGACTGGGAGGAGAGGGACCGGTTCATCCTCTCCAAGGGCCACGCCGCGGCGGGGTATATCCCGGTGCTGTCCAAGCGGGGATATTTCCCCCATGACCTTTTAAAGACCTTCAACCACTTCGGCAGCCCCTTCGCCATGCATCCGGACAGCAACAAGGTGGTGGGCTGCGACGTGTCCGCCGGGAGCCTGGGCCACGGACTGCCCATCGCCTTCGGTATGGGCCTGGGCTTCAAGTACCAGGGCCGGGACAACAAGGTGGTGTGCCTGATGGGCGACGGGGAGAGCTGCGAGGGCAGCATCTGGGAGGCGGCCATGGCCATCGCCCACTATAAGCTCACCAACGTGATCCCCATCGTGGACCGCAACGGGCTGATGATCGACGGCACCACCGAGCAGGTGATGGCGCTGGAGCCCTTCGCGGACAAGTGGCGCGCCTTCGGCTTCGACCCCGTCGAGATCGACGGCCACGACTTCGTGCAGATCGGCGGGGCGCTGGACAGAGCGTGGGCGGCGAAGGACCGGCCTGTGGTCATCATCGCCCGCACGGTGAAGGGCAAAGGCGTGGACTTCATGGAGAACCAGATCCCCTACCACTACGCCGCCGGGGATTCGGTGCTGTGCGCCCGCGCCAAGGAATCCATCGAGCGGGCTTATAAGGAGGTGGGCTGACATGGCGGACAGCGCTGTCACCGGCACCAACTGGACGTGCTATGACTCCAGCACCATGACCAGCCGGGAGATCTACGGCCGGACCCTGGCGGAGCTGGCCAAGGAGGACAAGCGGATCGTGGCCCTCACGGCGGACCTGGAGAAATCCACCGCCCTCAACAAGTTCGGCGAGGTGTTCCCGGACCGGATCTTCAACGTGGGCATCGCGGAGCAGGATCTGTTCGGCGCGGCGGCGGGCATGGCCAAGACGGGGCTCATCCCCTTCGCCAGCACCTTCGCCATCTTCGCCTGCCTGCGGGCGGGGGAGCAGATCCGCACCGACATCGCCTATCAGAACCTGCCGGTGAAGATCATCGCCACCCACGGCGGCATGAGCTTCGGCCACGCGGGCACCACCCACCACTGCACCGAGGACTTCGCCGTCATGCGCGCCATCGCGAACATGACGGTCATCTGCCCGGTGGACGGCATCGAGACCAGCCGGGCCGTCCGGGCCTGCCTGGACGTGCCGGGCCCAGTGTACATGCGCATCGGCCGGGGCTTCGAGCCGCCCTGCTATGAGGACGAGAGCTACGACTTCGCCATCGGCAAGGCGGTGACCATGCGGCCGGGCAAAGACATGACCATCATCGCCTGCGGCATCGGCGTGCTGCAGAGCCTGAACGCCGCCAGGACCCTGGAGGCGGAGGGCATCGACGTGCGGGTGGTGAACATGCACACCCTCAAGCCCCTGGACCGGGAGGCGGTGATCGCCGCGGCCCGGGAGACCGGCCATATCCTCACGGTGGAGGAGCACAACATCATCGGCGGTCTGGGCGACGCGGTGGCCAGCGTGCTGGCCGAGGAGGGCATCGGCTGCAAGTTCCACAAGCACGGCGTCAAGGACATCTTCGCCGAGATCGGCTACGCCGAGGACCTGTACGCCTATTACGGCCTGGACGCCAACGGCATCGCCGACGAGGCCCGGCGCATGATGGGCATCGACACCCCGGAAGACGACAACTGGGAGGACGAATGATATGGCCACTGAACAGGAGATCATGACCGCGAAGCTGTTCCTGAACGCGGCCATGCCCGTGCTGCAGGTGCTCATGGACGAGAGCCCCAAGCTCAAGGGAAAGAAGTTCAACCATGTGATCCAGTTCGGCGCGAAAAACGGCGAGGAGCTGATCTGCTGCACCATGACCTTCCGGGACGGCCATCTGGACGTGGTCCAGGGGCCCTCCGGGGACGCAGACATCGTGATGACCTTCTCCAGCGTGGAGAAGATGAACGCCCTTCTGAAGGGCACGGGCACCCATCTGCCCGCCATCCGGGGCAACGTGGCCGTGGCGTTCTACTTTTTGCTGACCTATCTGATGGGGCTGAAGGTGATGACGAAAAAGCCCCAGAATGACCTGGAGAAGTATCTGAAGGTCAAGTGCTCCCTGTACATGATCTGCCGGGCCATGAGTACATACAACAAGCTGGGCGACCCGGACTTCCACGAGTTCTGCCACCGCCAGCCGGACCGCATCTATCAGTTCCGGGTGGAGGAGGACGGCGACCCGGCCAGGATCGCCTGCTATCTGCGGGTGTGCCAGGGCAAGAGCAAGTCCGGCCACGGCGTTTATGCCCGCCGGACGCCCTTCGTGCTGTTCCGGTTCACCAGCGTGGACGGGGCGCTGAAGGTGCTGGACAAGGAGGTCGAGTTCGTGGCCGCCGAGGAACAGGGCTATGTGGAGCTGGTGGGCAGCCCGGAATACGCCTGCCTCTTGAACGACTACATGGCCATCATCCAGGCAATGGTGACCTGAGATGCTGCTGCTCGATAAGCTCTATATCGGCGCGAACCGCGTCTATCACGGCGGCTTCGCCCTGGTGAAGGCGGCCATCCACTGGCGCCATCCGGCGCTGGTGACCGGGGCGGGGAGCATCGGCCGCATCCCGTTTTTGCTGAGCTCCGCCAAACTGAGGCACCCCCTGATCGTCACCGACCCGTTCCTGCGGGAGGCACTGGCCCCCCGGCTGACGGCCCTGCTGGACGAGGCGGGCATCGACTATACCGTTTTCTCCGACGTGGAGCCCAACCCCACCTCCGCCAACTGCGAGGCATGCCGGGACGCCTATCTGGCGGCCGGGTGCGACAGCTTCATCGGCCTGGGCGGCGGCGCGCCCATGGACACCGCCAAGGCGGCGGCCTGCCTGCTGGTGCGGCCGGACAAGACCGTGGCCCAGATGAACGGCATCCTCCGGGTGTGGAAGAAGCTCCCGGTGCTCATCGCCGTGCCCACCACCGCCGGCACCGGCAGCGAGACCACCATCGCCGCCGTCATCGTGGACGAAAAGACCCGCCACAAGGCGGCCATCATGGACCCGGTGCTCATGCCCCGGTACGCGGTGCTGGACCCGGAGCTGACCGAGGGCCTGCCGCCGGCGGTCACCGCGTCCACCGGCATGGACGCGCTGGTCCACGCCCTGGAGGCGTATTTCTCCCGCAGCAACAACACCAAGGAGACCAAAAAGCTGGCGGAGGACGCGGTGTGCCTCATCTTCCAGTATTTGGAGCGGGCCTACCGGGACGGCTCGGATATGGAGGCCCGGGAGCAGATGCAGCTCGCGGCCTATAAGGCGGGCTTTGCCTTCTCTCGGGTGGGCGTGGGCAACGTGCACGCCATCGCCCACACCCTGGGCGGGCTCTACAACACTCCCCACGGCCTGGCCAACGCCGTGATCCTGCCCCACGTGCTGCGGGATTACGGGCCCGTGGTCCACAAGCGCCTGGGCCACCTGGCGGAGCTGACCGGCGTGCTCACCGGCGGCACCGACGAGGACCGGGCCAACGCCATGATCCAGGAGATCGACCTGATGAACCAGCGCATGGGCATCCCCACGGGCTTCAACTTCATCCGGGACGAGGACATCGACCAGATGATCACCTGGGCCATGCATGAGGCCAACCCCGTCTATCCGGTGCCCCAGGTGTTCACCCGGGAGCACTTCCGCCAGGTCATCGAGAAGATCCGGCTGCCGAAAGGGTCCTGAACCAAAGACCGCAAAATATAGGTCCTCCCGCCTTTCCTCGGAAAGGCGGGAGGACTTTTGCTTTTGGGGCGCTGTCAGGCCGCTCACAGGATGAGGGCCGCCATCAGGGACAGGAGCAGCAGCAGCGCCAGGTTCACCGCCGTGAACAGGAGCAGGAACTTCCCCGTATGGGCGCCCTCGCTCCGGGCGTAGAGCTTCAGGCCGATGAGGCTGGCCAGGCTGGCGATGGGCGTGCCCAGGCCGCCCACGTTCACCCCCAGCAGCAGGGCGCGGGCGTTGTCGGTGAAGCCGGACAGCAGCAGCGCCGCCGGCACGTTGCTGATGACCTGGCTGGTGAGAAGGCCGGTCAGATACTCCCGGCCGGTGAGCAGCGCCTTGAGGAGCCGGTCCACCGCCTCGATGCGGGCCAGGTTCCCGGCGAAAATGAAAAAGGCCACGAAGGTCAATAGCAGCATGAAGTCCGCCTTGAGCAGGGTGCCCCGGTCGAAAAGCAGCACCGCCGCGACCACCCCCGCCAGCATGATGGGCCACGCCAGCACCCGCAGCACCGTCGTCAGGCACAGGCAGAAAAGCGCCGCGTAGACCGCCAGGGCGCGCTTGTCCACCTGGGGGCCCTCGCCCAACTGGTGCCGGATGGCGTCGCCGGACAGTGTCATGCAGCAGCCGCCGATCAGCACCAGGGACGCGGCCCAGATCGGCCCGGTGGCGCCGAAGAAATCGGCGGCGGACATGTCATAATAGGAGTGGAGATACAGGTTCTGGGGGTTGCCCACCGGCGTGAGCATGCTGCCCAGATTGGCCGCCACGGTCTGCAGCACCACCACCCGGATCAGGTCCTGCCGGCGGTCCGCCATGGTGAGCACCACCACCGCGAAGGGCACGAAGGTCAGCAGCGCCACGTCGTTGGTGATGAGCATGGAGCTGAAAAAGCACAGCCTCACCAGCATCAGGCCGATGGCGCGCATGCTCCCGGCCCGGCCGCAGAGACCGTGGGCCAGGGCGGTGAACGCGTTGGCCTTGCCCAGGCCCGCCACCACCGTCATCAGCGCGTACAGCAACGCCAGGGTCCGAAAGTCGATGTAACCGAGATAGGCCCCGTCCGGCGGCACGAAAAAGCAGCTCACCGCCGCGGCGATCGCCGCGATGGTCAGCACCGGCTCCCGCCGGACGAAGGCGCGGATATGTTCCATGGCCAACTACCTCTTAAGGGGATTTGCGCTCCCGCGCCGGGCTATTGTACCACCGCCGGCAGGGGAGCGCAACAGTTTTCCTTGACAGAGGGAGGCGGATGTGATATGTTCTATTACGATAGAAATTCTATCAAAATAGAACATCGGGAGGGATACGGATGAAGCGGGCGATGCTTCTGTGTCTGCTGGCCCTGGCGCTGACGGCACTGGCCGGCTGCGGCGGGCGGGCGGACCTGGCCTTTGAGGAGCGCTATGCCATCGACGGGGACCTGGACCCGGCGGGCCGGACCATGACCTATACCCAGCGGGCGGAGATCACCAACACCGGCACGGACGAGACGAAGGAGCTGTGGTTCCACCTGTACGCCAACATGTATAAGGGCCTTTTCCAGACCGAGGACGGAGACGTGGCCGTCACGTCCGTCACCGACGGAGCGGGGGCGCCGCTGCGCTATGAGCGCAGCCAGGAGGGCGTGCTGTACTGGGTGGAGCTGGCCGTGCCGCTGGCGCCGGGGGAGACGGCGGTGGTCGTGTTCGGCTGCGAGGTGACGATCCCGGACCTGGCGCAGAAATACGGTGTGTCCAAAGCGGGGGACTTGCAGCTGCCGGGGTTCAACCTGCAGCTGGCGGTATACGATGAGAACGGCTGGGACACGGACCCGCTCCAGGAGGAGGGGGACGGCCGCTATGCCCGGACGGCGGACTATGACGTGACGGTGCGGGCGCCGGAGGGATATGCCCTGGCCTGCAACGGGGACGAGCTGGCCGTGACCGACCTGGCGGGCGTGACGGAGTACCGGTACCGGTGTCTGGACCGGCGGGACCTGGTCCTCATCGCCAGCAAGGGCTATGTGCGCCGGGAGCGGCAGGCGGGGGACGTCCGGGTGCTGGGGTACTTCGATCCCAACACTGCCATGGTGACGGAGACGGCCATGGACCAGGTGATGGACGCCGCGGCCTTTGCGCTTCAGTATTTCGGGGAGCTGTTCGGGCCCTATCCCCACCAAACGCTGGTGGTCACCAACGCCGCCCTGGGCACCAATTTTGCCGTGAGCATGGAGTATTCCGGGCTCATCACCGTCTATTTTGACGGGGACGGGTCCACGTCCGGCAAGGAGATGGTCACCTATCATGAGGTGGCCCACCAGTGGTTCTATGCCGCCGTGGGCAGCGACGAGAACAGGGAGCCCTGGCTGGACGAGGCCTTCGCCGAGTTCGCCGGATACCTGTGCCTGGAGGCGGCGGGGAGCGACTGGCCCTGCTGGGAGATCGCCGCCAACGCCGCCGGCGCGGAGCAGGTGAAGGACGACAAGGTGGACCTGCCCGCCGACGAGCACCCGGTCTACCAGTGGGGCGTCTATGACCGGGGGTGCCTGTGCCTGAAGGAACTGATGGACGCCATGGGCCGGGACGCGTTCCTCGCCGTGCTGCGGGGGTACTGCCAGGACCACTGGATGGGCATCGCCGCCACGGCGGACTTCACGGCGGCGGTGCGGGCGGCGGCCGGATCGGACGGGGCCGTGGAGGATATCCTGGCCAAATATATCCAGAATTAGATATAAACCCTTGCCATAGGGGAGGAAATATGGTACCATCGCCCTGACAATACCTGCGGGAAGAGGCGCGACATGAAGACCATCTATTTCGACAAGGACATCCCCCGGGTGCTGGCCACCAAGGGCGCGGCCCGGTTCAAGGCTACCAGGGGACTGCTGTTCACCGGCATCAACGCCGTGAAGTACGCCAAGGACATCCCCGACCCGCCGCTGCCGGCGGACAACTGGGTCCGGGTGAAGAACATCGCCTGCGGGCTCTGCGGCACGGACGTGAGCTTTTTCAAGGCCACCACCGGCACCAACTCCGCCCTGGAGCCCATCCCCGCCAGCAAAAAGACCTTTCTGGGCCATGAGAACGTGGGCGTGGTGGTGGAGGCCGGCCCCGCCGTCACCCAGGTTCAGGTGGGCGACCGGGTGGGCATCCGGGCCTACATGGCCGGGTGCGACAACAAGGACCTGCCCCGGTGCCCCAACTGCGCGGCGGGCAACTACAGCATCTGCACCAACTATGGCGCTAAGCCCCGGTTCGACTTGGAGTGGACCGGCGCGGGCTGGTCCGACAGCTTCATCGCCCCCCAGCAGCAGCTCTATAAGATCCTGCCGGAGCTGACGTTGGAGCAGGCGGTGATGATCGAACCGGCCAGCGTGGCGGTGCACGCGGTGCTGATGGCCCCGCCCAAGGCGGGGGAGAAGGTGCTGGTCATGGGCTGCGGGGTCATCGGTCTGGCCATCATCCAGGCGCTGAAGGTGATCCAGCCGGAGTGCGAGGTCTGGGCCATGAGCCGGACCCGGGACAAGCTGGACTTCGCCATGCGCCTGGGGGCGGACCATGTGCTCTCGGGCGACGCGCTGGAGGCGGCCTCCAACGCCTGCGGCGGTAGCCCGGTCTACAAGGGCATGAGCAAGAAGAACCGCTTCTTCTTCGGCGGCTTCGACCGGGCCTTCGACTGCATCGGCGGCGGCTGGGCCAACACCATGGGCGTGCGGCTGCTGCGGGCCCGGGGCACCTTCGTGAAGGTGGGCCACCACATGAACGCGGTGAAGTACGACGAGACGCCGGTCTGGTGGCAGGAGCTGACGGTGATCGGCATCGACTCCCACGGCATGGAGGAGTGGGAGGGCCGGCGGCTGTACACCTTCGACCTGGTCCAGGAGTGGATCCGGGACGGGAAGTACACCGTGGACGGCTTCGTGAGCCACACCTTCAAGCTGGACGACTACAAGGAGGCGTTCCGGCTGGCGCTGCGCAATCCCCCAGGCGTGTTCAAGATCGTGCTGGACTGCGCCTCGGATACATAATGAAATAGGAAAACGAGGACCCGCCGGTGCGGGTCCTCGTTTTATGCGGTGTGTTTGTCAGCTGAACAGGCTCTGGAAAAATGCCACGACGCTCTCCACGACGCCGGCCACCTTTTGCCCGAAGCTCTGGACCTGCTGGGCGTACTGGGTGACGGTAGAGAGGGTGGCCTTGAACTGCTCCACCTTGCTCTGCAGATCATCGGTGGACAGTCCCTCCAGCCGGCGGCACAGGCCGATGAGCTCATCCACCATGCCGGGGTCCAGGGTGTAGCCGTACTGGGAGGCGATGTCGTTGACCTGGGAACGGAGGGAGTCGTCGGACATGGTCTGGGTCTCGTCCAGCAGCAGCTTCAGATCCGCCACGATGGCCACGGCGTCGATGTCGTCGATCTGGTCGGCCAGCTCCGCCGTGACCACCAGCTCGTCGGCGGCGGTCTGCTTGGCCTGCTGCTGCAGCGGCGCGCCGGTGATGCTCTCGTAGGCCTTGTAGATGCCCGTGAGGGCGGCGGTGCCGGACACGCCGAAGGGGGCGGTGACCTTCACCTCGGCGTCGTAGATGCCGGCGGTCAGGAGCGCGGACTTATACATGTCCTGGGTGCACCAGGTGATGTTGTTGGTCCACACGGTGAGGCCGGTGCCGGGGGCCAGGGTCCGGATGTACACGCAGGAGATGCTGTTGTGGCCGATGATGCTCTCGTCCACCAGCCCCTCCAGGTAATCCCGCTCCTCGGCGTTGGTGACATACAGCTCCGTCACCGCGCCGCGGGTCAGGCCGAATTGGCTGTATACGGTCTCCACCTGCTCCTGGGTCAGGTCCGCGCCGATGACCACCCGCTCCTGCCCCTCGGTCAGGGCCAGGGCCGGCGCCGCCGCGGACAGGAGGACGGCAAGGGCGAGAAGGAGGCTGAGGATTCTTTTCATGAAGAGGGGGCCTTATTCCTTTCCCAGCGCTTCCGCCGCGGCGGCGCAGGCAGCTGTCTTGGCCAGGCACTCCGCCTTCTCCTTTCCGCTGACCAGGATATAGATCTTGATCTTCGGCTCGGTGCCGGAGGGCCGGATGATGAAGCTGGTGTCGCTCTCCAGCTCGAAATAGAGCACGTTGGACCCGGAGATGGGGGTGCGCCCCACGGTGCCCAGGCCGGGGACGGAGACGGTGCCGTCCCGGTAGTCCCGCATGCGGACCACCCGCTGGCCGGCGAACTGGGCGGGGGTGTTCTCCCGCAGCCGGGCCATCAGGGCCGCCATGCGCTCGGGGCCGTCCACCCCTTCCATGTAGATGTTGATGGTCTTTTCGGAGAAGAAGCCGTATTTCTCATAGAGGGCGTCCAGGGCGTCCAGCAGGGTCATGCCCTGCTTATAGTAGTGGGCGGCCATCTCGGCGATCATCATGGAGGCGGTGACGGCGTCCTTGTCCCGGACATAGTCGCCCATCATGTAGCCGTAGCTCTCCTCAAAGGCCAGCAGGTATTCCTCGCCGGTGTGGGCGGCGGCGTAGCCGCTGAGCCGCTCGGCCATGAATTTGAAGCCGGTGAAGGTCTCCCCATAGGCGACGCCATTGGCCTCGCAGATGGCCTTCGTCATGGAGGTGGACACGATGGTGGACAGGATCACCGGTTTGGCAGGCATGGAGCCGGCTCGCTGGCGGGCGGTGATCACATAGTCGGCCAGCAGCGCGCCCATCTGGTTGCCGGTGATGGTGTGGTAATCCCCGTCCTTGCCCCGGGCCATGACGCCCACCCGGTCGGAGTCCGGGTCGGTGCCGATGATCAGGTCGCTTCCCACCTTCCGGGCCAGGTCCACCGCCAGGTAGAACCCCTCGGGGTTCTCCGGGTTGGGGCTCTCCACCGTGGGGAAGTGCCCGTCGATGACCATCTGCTCGGGGACGGGATGGATGTGCTTCAGACCCAGGCGTTTGAGCGCCTCGGGCACCAGGATGTGGCCGGCCCCGTGGAAGGGGGTGTAGACCACCTGGAACTCGTCGGCCACCTCCCGGACGGCCGCGGGATCGATGGCCTGGCCCAGCACGTTCTCCAGGAAGGCCTCGTCGGTCTCGGCGCCGATGGTCTCGATCAGGCCCTTGGCCACGGCCTCGTCATAGTCCATGGCGGAGGGGCCGGTGAAAACGTCGATGGCGGCCATGTTCTTGGCCACGACCTCGGCGTGGTGGGGGGGCAGCTGCGCCCCGTCGGACCAGTAGACCTTATAGCCGTTGTAGGCGCTGGGGTTGTGGCTGGCGGTGATGTTGATGCCAGCGGTGGCGCCGTAGTGCAGCACGGCAAAGCTCAGCTCCGGGGTGGGGCGCAGCGCGTCGAAGATGCGCACATGGATGCCGTTGGCCGCGCATACGCAGGCCGCTTCCCGGGAGAACTCGGGGCTGTTGATGCGGCAGTCGTGGGCGATGACGACGCCCTTATGGCGGGCCTCGTCGCCCTCGGCCACGATCAGCGAGGCGAAAGCCTGGGTGGCCCAGCGCACCACGTGCACGTTCATCCGGGCCAGGCCGGCGCCCATCACGCCCCGCAGACCGGCGGTGCCGAATTCCAGCGGGCCGCGGAAGCGGCTCTTGATCTCGTCGTCATCGTCCCGGATGGCGTCCAGCTCATGCCACTCCTCGTTGGACAGAGCGGGACTGTCCAGCCAGCGCTCATATTCCTTCCTGTAATCCATCATCTTCAGGCTCTCCTTTCAAAAGCTCCTTGGCGTCGGCCAGCATACTGGCGGGCACGTAGATATCCGCGCCGCTGCCGCTCAGGCCGAGCATGACCTTCCCGAAAGCTCCGTCTCCGGGATAGCGCAGGACACTTGGTATACCGAATGCTTTCAGCATAGAACGGACCATATCCGCCTCCATATCCAGCGGCGAGCAGTGGACAAGGAAGGCCGCTTCCTCCGGGCTGTCCCCGGCCGTCCTGGGCCAGGCGTCGTGATTCTCGCCGTGTTTATGCAGTCCCCAATTCGACATGGCAGAGACCCCTTTTTATTTATGGTACTTTGTTCCCGCGGCGATGGTGAAAGCCCGGTAGAGCTGCTCCAGGACCATCACGCGGGCCAGATGATGCGGAAAAGTCATGTCCGACATGGACAGGCGGAAGTCCGCCAGGCGCTTTGCATCCTCCGGCAGGCCCTCGGACCCGCCGATGAGAAAGCACAGATGGCTGCGGCCCAGGCTGGCCTGCTTTTCCAGCAGCGCCGCGAGAGCGGGGCTGGAGAGCTTTGTCCCCTCGATGCACAGCGCGGCCGTCCAGGCCCCCTTGGGGATGCGGCTGACGATGGGGCCGTCCTCGGCCAGCTCGATGACCTCGGGCCGGCAATAGGCGCCCAGGCGCTTGAGATATTCCCGGCAGGCGTCCGCGTAATACGGCTCCTTCAGCCGGCCCTGGCACAGCACGGTCACACGCAGCACGGCGATACCTCCAACGCCAGACGGCCGGACTCCGGCGCCACATAGAGCTCCGCGCCGGTGCCCTCCAGCGCCCGGCATACGGTCCGCCGGGCCAGGCCGGGCAGGTTGTTGTTCTTGGAGATGTGCCCCAGGACGATCTTGCCCGTGCCCTGCCGGGCCAGCACCGCGGCCAGCCAGGTGCACTCGGCGTTGGACAGATGGCCCCGGTCGGAGAGGATGCGCCGCTTCAGATAGGCGGGGTAGGGGCCGCGGCGCAGCATATCCAGATCATGGTTGGCCTCGATGAGGGCCGCGTCCGCGCCGGCGAACAGGCGCAGCATCCCGTCGGTGACGCAGCCGGTGTCGGTGGCGGTCGCCAGCACGGCCCCGTCCGCTTCGAAGCGGTAGCCCACGCTGGCGGCGGCGTCATGAGGGGTGGAGAAAGCGGTGACGGTCATGCAGCCCAGACTGACCGGCTGCTCCGGCGTGACCGTTCGGATGAGGTGCGCGTGCTCCGGCAGGGACAGGCGCAGCGCGTCCGCGGCCCCGCCGGGCGCAAAGACAGGCAGGGGATGCCGCTTCAGGAACACCGCCAGGCCGGACACGTGGTCCGCGTGTTCGTGGGTGATGAAAACGCCGTCCAGATCCTCGGGGACCATTTCCTCGGCGGCCAGACTCTCGCAGATCCGCCTGGCGGAGATGCCCGCGTCCAGCAGCACACTGCGGCCGCCGCCCCGGATCAGGGCGCAGTTGCCGGTGGAGCCGCTGGCGAAGATGATCAGCCGCATCAGCCGGCGATCCAGCCCAGAGTCCGCTCGCCGGGCAGGTCCGGCTCGTCGACGCAGCAGATGTCCGCGCCCAGAGCGCGGAATTTTCCTACAAGGTTTTGGTAACCGCGCTCGATGTAGTTGATGTCCTCCACCACGGTGGTGCCCTCGGCCGCGAGGCCCGCGATCACCACCGCCGCCCCGGCCCGCAGGTCGCAGGCGCGGACCACGGCCCCGGTGAGCCGTCTGCCGCCCTGGACGAAGGCGGATTGCTCCTCCACCTGGATGTCGGCGCCCATTTTGCGCAGCTCACCCACGTATTTGAACCGGCCGCTGCTCCACACGCCCTCGGTCATGACGCTCCTGCCGGGGGCGCAGCACAGCACGGCGGTCATCTGCGGGTGCATGTCGGTGGGGAAGCCGGGATAGGGCATGGTCTTGATGTCGGCCGCCCGCAGGGGCTCGGCCCGGCGGACCAGGACATAATCGTCGCCCTCTTCCACCTCCACGTTCATCTCCCGCAGCTTGGAGGAGATGCATTCCAAGTGCTTGGGGATCACGTTGGAGACCCGGACGGCCCCGCCGACGGCGGCCACCGCCGCCATGTAGGTGCCGGCCTCGATCTGGTCGGGGATGAGGGCGTAGGTGCCGCCGTGCAGCTGCCGCACGCCCCGGATCTTGATCACGTTGGTGCCCGCGCCGCGCACGTCGGCGCCCATGGAGTTCAAAAAGTTGGCCAGGTCCACGATGTGAGGCTCCCGGGCCACGTTCTCGATGACGGTGCGGCCCTCCGCCGTGGCGGCGGCGATCATGATGTTGATCGTGGCGCCGACGGAGACTTTATCCAAATAGACGGTGTTGCCCCGCAGGCGCCCGCCGCCGGCCTCGGCCCGGATGAAGCCGCCGGACACGTCCATGTCCGCGCCCAGAGCGGTCAGGCCCTTGATGTGCTGGTCGATGGGCCGCACGCCGAAGTTGCAGCCGCCGGGCATGGTGCTGCAGGCGCGGCCGAACCGGCCCAGCATCGCGCCGACGAGATAATAGCTGGCCCGGATCTTCCGGGTCAGGGACCACATCTCCTCCGGCAGGCAGTCCATCTGCACGTCGGTGCAGTCCACCTCCACGGTGGTGCGGTTGATGGCGTTCACCCTCGCGCCCATATAAGTGAGGATATGCAGGAGGGTATCGGTATCGCTGATCTGGGGAAGGTTCTCCAGCCGGCAGACGCCGCGGACCATGATGGCCGCGGGGATGATGGCTACCGCCGCGTTTTTCGCGCCGGATATCTCTACCTCACCGTGCAGAGGCTTTCCTCCGTGTATCACGTACTTTTCCATAAAAACTCCCGTTGATATGTAATGGTCGACAGACCGCGGGACGGCCGCCGGATGTTATATGGCAAATATGTCTGAACAGTATACCATGGATGCGCGGAAAAATCAATTGTCAGCCAGCCAGGCGGCCGCCTTCAGGGCCCCCACCACGGTCTTGGCGTCCCGGACGCCGCCGTCCAGGACCATTTTCACCAGCTCCTTCAGGGGCATGCGCTCCACATCCAAAAACTCATTGGGATCGGGATGGGCCCGCCCCTGGCGCAGGTCCGTTGCCAGATATAGGTGCAGCGTCTCCGTGGAGATGCCGGGGGAGACATAGATGGGGCCAAGGGCGACCCATTTTTCCGCCTCCAGGCCGGTCTCCTCGCTCAGCTCCCGCCGGACGGCCTCGTCCGGGTCCTCGTCCTTTTCCAGCTTCCCGGCCGGCAGCTCCAGCAGCACCCTCCCGAAGGGATAGCGGTACTGGCGCACCAGCGCCACCATGCCGTCGCTGTCCAGCGCCACCACGCATACGCCCCCCGGATGGTGTACCACCTCCCGGACGGACGTGGCGCCGTTGGGCAGCTGGACGATGTCCTCCGTCAGCTCCACCACTACGCCCCGGTAGGTGCTCACCCGCCGGAGCGGCCTTTCCGTCAGTTCCATCGAATGCCCCCTTTGGATCGAAAACCCGTGCGGACAGGTTACATAATACCAAAATCTCACTCAGTATAACACGTTCTCTCGGAAATTACCACATTTTTATTCTATACGCGGACCGTTTCTTTGCATTATAATCAGAAAGCGGACCATTTGTGCCGGGAGGACGAGTAGATATGAGGACTGTACAGGCCACAGACAGGCTGGTATCCATCTGGATCGACAGGGAGGAGGCGCCCACCCGGGAGCAGATGCTCTGCCTGGTGCGCCAGGCGCTGGCGGACCGGGGGCTGACCCCGTGGCCCCAGACGGAGGCGGAGTGCTTCGCCGCCGGGGAGGAGACGCTGCTCATCGCCCGTCCGGGCCCCGGACGCCGCCTGGCCTTCTATTTCGGGGACCTGGAGGCGCTGCTGGAGGCGGCGCGGGCGCTGCCGGACGGAGAGAGCAGCTTATATACATACGGAGACGGCTACGTGCTGACGCTGCCGGAGGAGGCGGGCCGGGCGGCCCTTTGGGAATATGGACGGGCCCTGGGACCGGGCGGGGAGTGGGAGCTCCATGTCCGGGAACAGGGCGGATGCCTGCTGGACGGGGACGCGCTGGAGAGGCTGCGGCGGGTGTTTCATCTGGAAAGCGGCATGTGACAGGAATGTAAACTTTTTTCACGCCGGGTAGGTTATAATTGCGAAAAGCCGGGGATTGTTGTATAATCGGACCATAGACCGGTCCCTGGCCGCCGTGAGGCAGCCGGGCCGATGGGAAGGAAGGCGGTGGACGCTATGGCGGCGCGGGGCAGCGGGACAAAGCTGATCGCGGAGAATCGGAAGGCCCGCCACGACTATTTCGTCCTGGACCGCTTTGAGGCGGGCATCGAGCTGACCGGCACGGAGGTGAAATCCGTCCGGGCCGGGACCCTGAATCTGAAGGACTGCTATGCCCGGGTGAAAAACGGCGAGCTGTGGGTGCGGGGGATGCACATCAGCCCCTATAAACAGGGCAGCTACTTCAACGCCGACCCGGACAGGGACCGCCGCCTTCTCATGCACAAGCGGGAGATCGTCCGCCTGGGGGCGAAGGTGCAGCAGGAGGGCCTGGCCCTGGTGCCGCTGAGCCTTTACTTCAAGGACAGTCTCGTGAAGGTGGAGCTGGGCCTGTGCAAGGGCAAGAAGCTCTACGACAAGCGGGACGACGCGGCGGAAAAGAGCGCCCGCCGGGAAATGGACCGGAAATTCAAGGAGGCAAACGCATGAACATTCCTGTGAAGAACCCTATCGTGACCATCCGCATGTTTGACGGCGGCGTCATCAAGGCGGAGCTGTACCCGGATATCGCGCCCAATACGGTGAACAATTTCCTCTCTCTGGTGCAGAAGGGGTTTTATAACGGCCTGATCTTCCACCGGGTGATCCCCGGCTTCATGATCCAGGGCGGAGACCCCCAGGGCAACGGCACCGGCGGTCCGGGCTACTCCATCCCCGGCGAGTTCACCGCCAACGGCTATCCCAACGACCTGCGCCACACCCGCGGGGTGCTCTCCATGGCCCGGGCCATGGACCCGGATTCCGCCGGGAGCCAGTTTTTCATCATGCATGAGGACGCCCCCCATCTGGACGGCCAGTACGCGGCCTTCGGCCAGGTGCTGGAGGGCATGGACGAGGTGGACAAGATCGCCGCCGCCAAGACCGGCTGGGGCGATAAGCCCCTGACCCCCCAGATCATGCAGAAGGTCACCGCCGAGACCTTCGGCCAGACCTACCCAGAGCCAAAAAAAGCGTAATTTAAATCGTTCTCACATGATTCCTCCTCTTCAAACCGCAGCCCAGCGAAGCGGGTGCGGTTTGAAGAGGAGGAGCCGGGCCGCTTTCGAGCTTTCCCGCCTTGGCGGGAAAGGGAGGCCGCGGCCCGTGCTCCGACGAGGGGCTGCAATGGTTTCGACGGGGGCGTGGGGGCGGAATAAGCGGGCGGATGACCCGGACATCCTTAAAACTGGGAACCTTTCAAATTAACTGAGAACGATAATCTCGCTCTGGCCGCCGCTTAAGGCAGGCCCGTCCAGCCCGGGAGCGCTGCGGCCCGGGACCTGGGCGTCGATCAGCAGCGTCCGTGCGTGCGCAAAGCTTTGAGCGCACCATGCATCATGAAGCTACCTGACCCGTACCGCGTGACGGCTTGCGCCGGGAAGGGGAAAAGCGCGTGAGCGCAAAATAACCGTCTGCGCCCGGAGAAAGTTCCGCTGAAGTGCTTTCGGACAGGGGTTCGATCCCCCTCAGCTCCACCATTCCCGGTGGTCTTGGAAGTCAAGACCGCCGGGAATTTTTTGCCGTTTCAAAGTCTCGCGGGGGGGGGGTATTTTCATGCCGGCGCGCGGCCCGCTCCGGGGGCCGCTTTGACGCGAATGGCCACGATTTTGACGCAAAAAGTAGAGATTGTGATCCACAGTGATATTGAATTTTGTAATTGTATATGTTACACTCAATAGGTCTGATTAGATGACTTTTCCCATATGATTTCACCCCGGGAAAAACCTTTAACATGAATTTCCAATTCATTCCCGGGCGGCAGCGCCCGGGCGGGTGCTGGCGTCCGGGGCGGCCGGAGCGCCGTCCATGGCGGGACGGGCGTCTTGCGTTTTGAGGTCTTGCGCCGATGATCCGGGCGGGAGCGGACGCTCCCCATGGCGGGCCGTCGTGCGCTGTGTATGTCGGCGGGAACGAGGAAAGGATGTGAGCGGTCAATTCATGGCAACGGTACTGATCGCGGGAAATACTGGTCTATTCACGCAGGAGGCATTGGAGCGCGTCGCCGCGGACAACACCGTAGTGCTGGCGGGCAGCGATGCCGCCTACGATGGCAAGCTGCGCAATATCCGCGTCTATGAGACGACCCCGATGGAGGAGAGCTTCGCCCAGCTGTTCGACGTATACGCCTTTGAGGCGCTCTGGTATGTCAGCGGCTATGTGGACGGCGGCGAAGGGGCCTTCGGCGAGGTGCAGATGCTGGAGCGGGCCCTGAACGAGAGCGCCAACGCGAAGCTGGAGAAGTTCGTTCTCCTGTCCACGATCGAGACCCAGAACTATTCGGTCCGCTACAGTGCCTCCGGGGGCATGGCGGAGCGCTCCTATCCCGACAGCCGCGTCTTCAGCGCCGCCCAGATGGAAGCGCTGGGCCGTTTTTTCGCGGACAAGACCGGTATGAAGGTCATCACCCTGTGGCTGCCTCACGTGGCCGACCGGCTCAACGACAAGAACTTTCTCGGCCAGGTGTTCCGGAAGATGCACCGCAAGGAGCCGGTGACGTTCCCCCACAGCCGGGACGACCGGGTCGACATCCTGTCCGCCTCCGATCTGACGGACCTGCTGCTGCAGATCACGGACGAGACGGACGACGATACGGCCAGCTACTTTGCCGTCAGCGGATACCTCTATACATACGGACAGCTGGAGGACGCCCTCCGCCAGGCGGAGCCGACAGTGCAGGTGGATTATGAGAACCGGCCCGACGATATCCGCTGGCCGGACTATCCGGCGCAGCTGCGCCGGCGGTACGGCTTCGTGCCGCTGGACTTCGTGCCGGAAAGGATCGGGGAATACTATAAATATTTTGTGGACGAGGTCTACGCCTCCGAGGAGGGCTTCCTGCGCCGCTTCCTGCGGCGGCTGGGCAGCGGCGTGTTCAAGTACTTTGAGCTCATCGTGGTGTTCCTGCTGACGGAGCTCATCGCCCAGTATACCTCCGAGTCCGTCTATTTCCGGTTCGTGGACGTGCGTCTGGCGTTCATCGTCATCATGGGCACGGTCCACGGCATGCGCTTGGGCATCGTCGCGTCCATCCTGGAAGGACTGGTGCTGGTGGGCCAATACATGAAGATCGGCATGAGCGGGACGCTGCTGTTCTACAACATCGAAAACTGGATCCCCTTCGTGATCTATCTGATGGCCGGGTCCATCCCCGGCTATGTGCGGGATAAGGCCACGGAGGAGATCTCCTTTGGCAAAAAGGAATATGACCTGCTGCGCAATAAGTACGTATTCCTCACCAACGTCTACCACGGCGCCATCCAGAACAAGGGCGACTTCAAGCGCCAGATCCTGGGCTTCAAGGACAGCTTCGGCAAGATCTTCGACGCGGTCCAGAAGCTGGACAGCGAGCTGCCCCAGAGCGTGTTCCTGGAAGGGCTGAAGGTGATGGAGGAGATCATGGAGAACCACACCGTGGCCATCTATACGGTGGACGCCTGGCAGCGGTTCGCCCGGCTGGTGGCCTGCTCCGGCAGCCTGCTCAGCCGTCTGACCGTGTCCATGCGGCTGGAGGAGTACGCCCGGATGTTCGAGACGGTGAAGGGCGGCGGCGTGTGGCGCAACGTGGAGCTGCTGCCCGACATGCCCATGTATGCCTGCGGCGTTTTCCAGGACGGCGAGGTCGTGATGATGGTGCTGCTGTGGGAGGCGAGCCCGGAGCAGTACGGCACGCATTACACCAATATCTTCCAGATCCTCTGCGGACTGGTCCAGACCTCCTTCCTGCGCGCCATGGAGTATGAGCAGCTGCGCCACGACCAGACCACCGTGCCCGGCACGCGGGCCGTGACGCCGGAGCGGCTGGATCAGATCCTGGCGGTCCAGGAGGAGATGCGGCAGGCGGGCGCGGCGGAATATCTGCTGCTGCGGTTCGAGGACCGCGACCCGGTGCATGTCAGCGAGGCGCTGACCGGCATGGTCCGCGGCAGCGACACCCTGGGCCAGGGCAGCGACGGGTGCATGTATCTGCTGCTGACCCAGATGACGGAGAAGAACTTCGGCATCGTGGGGCAGCGTCTGGCGGACAAGGGCATCGGATACCAGATCGTGGAGAAGGTGGGCGTATGAGCCTGGCGGTGCTGCTGCTCCTGATCCACCTGGCGGTGTGCCTGGTGGTGTACATATTGGAGAAGCTGGGCGCGCTGCGGGCCAGCCAGCTGTCTATGTCCATCGTGGTGCTGGTCCCCGTATGGGGGATGCTGTGCCTGCTGGTGCAGGAGATCCGCGCGCGGCTCCATGCCGACCCCAGCAAGGATGTGGGCATCGAAAAGCTGCTGATCGACGATGAGATCCAGCGGAGCATCGTGGTGGACGAGGACGCGGACGCGGAGAGCGTGGTGCCTCTGGAGGAGGCGCTGCTGGTCAACGACGTCTCCACCCGGCGGGGGCTGATGATGGAGGTCATGTACGCCGATCCCGGCGACTACGTGACCCAGCTGCAGGCCGCCCGTATGAACGACGACACGGAGGTGGTCCACTACGCCGTGACGGCGCTGGTGGAGCTGCAGAAGGAATACGACCTGCAGTTCCAGCGCCTGGAGCGGATCGTGGCCCTGAATCCGGACGACGACGGGGCGCTGAACGAGGAGATCTCGCTGATGGAGCGGTATCTGGGCAGCGGCCTGCTGGAGGGCAATGCCCGCATCATGCAGCTGCGCAGCTACAGCGACCTTCTGGCGCAGCGCCTCGCCAAGGGCGAGACGGCGTCTCTTTGGGCGCGGAAGGTGGATACGGACCTGAAGCTGGGGGAGTACGACAAAGCGGACGAGGGCATCCGGCGGATGCTGGAGCAGTGGCCCCAGGATGAGCGCGGATACCTGTTCCTCATCCGGTATCACGCCCAGGTGAAGGATCGGGAGGGCATCGACCGGGCCTTGGATCTGATCCGGGAGAAGAATGTGTATCTCTCTCCCAACGGCCGGTCCGAGGTGCTGTTCTGGGGCGGCGAGGTCGACTGGAACGCCGGGAGCCCGAAGGAGGCTGAGATCGCGGAGGTCACGGTATGAAGAGAGAACACGCCGCCGGCGGCGCGGAGCGGCAGCGGCTCAATTTCAAGCGGATGCAGATCGTGATCGTGCTGTTCGTGCTGCTGACGATCGTGCTGTATCTGGTGCAGAAAAGCGTGTCCTATCGGTCGCAGGGCACCAGTCAGCTGGAGCTGCTGGCGCCGGAGACGCTGGCCGCGGCGGCCGCGGAGACGGCCGAGCAGGAGCCTGTCTGCCTTCTTCTGTGGCAGGACGACCCCCACGGCCGGGCCGGCAGGGACCTGATGGAGGATGTGCTGGACCAGACGAAGGTCCCCTATGTCAGCCAGGAGGCGAGCACCTCGGCGGCGGAGGAGCTGGACCGGTACCAGACGGTGGTGCTGGCGGTGGACGATCTGAGCGTGCTGGGCGAGAGCGTGATCGATATCATGGATTGGGCTTCGTCCGGCGGCGGTCTGATGCTGTTCGACATCCCCTCCCGGAGCGGGTATCTGGATCTGCTGTTCGCGCAGATCGGCGTCGCGGGGATGCGCGACGATTATGTGGTGGTGAGAGGGCTGCATTTCTGCCGCCCGTTCATGCTGGGAGGCGAGCTGCGGGATTACGGCATCACGGACCCCTATGAGTCCTCCGTGCCGGTGCTGCTGGACAGCCAGAGCGAGGTGTATATCCAGTCTACCGGCAGCGATCCGGTGCCGATCCTGTGGCGGCGTCCCCTGGGAGAGGGGACGGTAGTGGTGTCCAATCTGGACTTCGCCGACAAGATCTACCGGGGCTTTTACGCGGCCGCGTACAGCCTGCTGGGAGATGGCTTCGCCTGGCCGGTGATCAACGGCGCCACATTTTATATCGACGACTTCCCCGCCCCGGTGCCCCAGGGGGACGACAAGCATATCTCCAAGGATTACAACATGTCCGTGAAGGATTTCATGACCCAGGTGTGGTGGCCGGACGTGCAGCAAATGGCGCTGGAGCACGGGGTCCGCTACACCGGGCTGGTGATAGAGCTGTATTCCGACGAGACGGAAGCGCCTGTGCCCGCCAATGACGATCTGAACCGATACCAGTATTTCGGCCGGAGCCTGCTGAATATGGGCGGGGAGATCGGCTTTCACGGCTATAACCACATGCCGCTGGTGCTGAAGAACTTCGATTACCGGGGCGAATACGACGAGTATAAGGCCTGGGGCAGCGTGGCGGACATGGTCGCGGGGGTGGCGGAGCTGGACCGGTTCTGCGCGTCCCTGTTTCCCGGGGAGAAGTTCCAGGTCTATGTGCCGCCCTCCAACATCCTGTCAGACGAGGGGCGGGCCATGCTCCATGAGAGTTTCCCCCAGATCAAGGCCGTGGCCAGCACCTATCTGGCGGACGGCGTCTGCTATGACCAGGAGTTCGAGGTGGCAGAGGACGGAGTCGTGGAAACGCCGCGTGTCATCTCCGGGTATATCATGAGCGACTTTATGTATCTGTCCGCCGTGGCGGAGCTGAACTACCGCTTCGTGAGCACCCATTTCCAGCACCCGGACGACGTGCTGGACGAGGACCGCGGCGCGGCGCTGGGCTGGGCGGAGATGAGCCGGCGGCTGGACGGCTATATGGATTGGCTGTATACCTCCGCGCCGGACATCCGCAACCTGACCGGTACGGAGCTGGCCGCGGCGGTCCAGCGGTATGACAATGTCCGGGTGGACCGCGAGCTGACGGAGGACGCCATGACGCTGACGCTGGGCGGCTTCGTGGACGAGGCGTGGCTGATGGTGCGGCTCAACGGCCGCCAGCCCGGCCAGGTCCAGGGCGGCGAGCTGACTGAGCTGCTGGATGGGCTGTATCTGCTGCGGGCGGACGAGAGCCGCGTGGTGATCGGGCTGGACTGACCGACCTGGGAGGATAGGCGATGAGGATCAAAAAGTTAGGACTGCTCTACCGGGGCATCATCTATCTGTTTGCCGCGTTTCTGCTGCTGGTGATCGCGCTGCTGGGCCGGGAGCTGCTGTGGAAGAGGCCGGTGGGATCGGCGCCAAAGCTGCCGCTGCTGGACGGACCGCAATGGGAACAGCTGGACGCCGTGAGCCAGGAGCAGTGGACAGACAGAGCGGAATGCCTGCTCATTTACGATGAGGCCCCCCAGTCCCTGCTGGGGGAGGAGATGATGCGCTCCGCCCTGGAGCAGATGAAGGTCAGCGTCCGGCCCATGCCCCAGGAGACGTTTCGCCCAGTGTATCTCGACCAGTGTGGCACAGTCTTACTGGATCTGGTCGAGCTGGACGGCCTGGGCGAGAACCTGCCGGATCTGATGGATTGGGTGAAGGCCGGCGGGAGCCTGATGCTCCTGAGCCTTCCCACAAAGGACGTCTATACGGAACTGATCTTTGGGGAGCTCGGCATCCTCAGTATGGATGAACGGCTTTCCGTCGTACACGGGCTCCGGTGCGTCAAGCCGTTCATGATCGGGGGAGACCAGGACTATTTCATCACGGACCCCTATGAGTCCTCTATCGACGTGCTGCTGGACGATCAGTGCGAGGTATATATGGAATCCACCGGGGACGAACACATCCCCCTGATATGGCGCAGGAAACTGGGCGACGGTGCCGTGGTGGTGTGTAACCTGGGGTTCTATGACAAGATCTACCGGGGGCTGTATGCAGCGGCATACAGCCTGCTGGACGACTGGTTCGCCTGGCCGGTGATCAACGGGTCCGCGTTTTTCCTGGACGATTTTCCCGCGCCGGTCCCCTTTGGGAACGACGAATATGTGACGGCGGACTACGGCGTCTCGGTAGGTGATTTCCTCGTCCGGAACTGGTGGCAGGACCTGAAGGAGCTGGCGCAGAAGCACGGGTTCAGCTACACGGGCATGGTCATCGAGCAGTATTCCAACGTGACGGAAGCGCCCTTTGAGAAGAATCTCAACGTGAACCGGTACGACTATTTTGGCTACGATCTGCTGGGCGACGGCGGAGAGATCGGTTTCCACGGCTATAACCACATGCCCCTGGTACTGGGAAATTTCGAATACGACGATGAGTATAGGGAATACGTCCCCTGGGCCAGCGAGGCGGACATGGAGGCCGGACTCACGGAGCTGGACGAATTCTGTACGGACCTGTTCGGCGAGAGAGATTTTCGGGTCTACGTGCCGCCGTCCAACATCCTCTCCGAGGAGGGACGGGCGCTGATCGCGGCGCGTTTCCCCCAGATCAGAGTCATCGCCAGCACCTATCTGGATGACGCCAACGCCTATGTCCAGGAATTCCAGGTGGCGGAGGACGGCGTCGTCGAAATGCCGCGGGTGATATCCGGGTGCATATTGGATGAGTTCTCCTATCTCTCGGCGTTTGCGGAGCTGAATTTCCACTTTGTGAACACCCATTTCCAGCACCCGGACGACGTGCTGGACGAGGACCGGGGCGCGGACCTGGGCTGGGCGGAGATGTACCGGCGGCTGTGCGGATACGCCGACTGGCTGTATGCCACCGTGCCCACGATCCGCAATATGACCGCCAGCGAGCTGGCGGCGGCAGTGCAGCGCTATGACGCGGTCACGGTGCGCCGGACGCTGGAGGATGACCGGATGGTGCTGGAGCTGGGCAACTTCGTGGACGAGGCGTGGTTTTTGGTGCGGCTCAACGGCCATGAGCCCGGAGCCGTGGAAGGCGGCACGCTGGAGGAACAGCTGGACGGCCTCTATCTGCTGAAGGCGGAGAGCGACCGGGTGACCATCGAATTGGACTGACGGACGGGAAGGAGGAAAAGCCGTGCGGATATGCGTGATACTGGAAGGGTGCTACCCCTATGTGACCGGCGGCGTGTCTTCCTGGATGCATCAGTATATACAGGCCATGCCGCAGCACGAATTCGTGCTGTGGACCATCGGGGCCAACTCCAAGGACCAGGGCAAGTTCAAATACACCCTGCCGGAGAACGTGGTGGAGGTAAAGGAGCTGTTTTTGAACGACGCCCTCACCATGAGCTTCCGCAAGCAGCGGTATAAGTTCAATGACGAGGAGCAGGAGCAGCTGCGACAGTTCATCGAGTGCGGCAGCCCGGACTGGGACGTGCTGTACCACATCTACCACGACAAGGGCGTCTCGCCCATCGCGTTCCTGATGAGCGAGGATTTTCTCAACATCCTCACCCGCATCTGCCGGGAGGACTACCCCTATACGGCGTTCTCGGACCTGTTCCACACGGTCCGGTCCATGATGCTGCCGGTGCTGTACACCATCCAGTCGGAGGTGCCCAAGGCGGACATATACCACGCCATCGCCACCGGCTATGCCGGCGTCCTGGCCCGGCTGGGCAGCTACGTCAACCATGTGCCCTATATGCTCACCGAGCACGGCATCTATACCCGTGAGCGGGAGGAGGAGATCATCCGGGCCAAGTGGGTGCTGCCGGCGTTCAAGCGGATGTGGGTGCGGTTCTTCTACATGCTGTCCGCCGGCGCCTATGCCAAGGCCACCATGATCACCAGCCTTTTCGAGCGGGCCGAGCAGCTGCAGATCGGCATGGGCTGCCAGCCGGACCGGTGCCGGTATATCGTCAACGGGGTCCACTTCGACCGGTTCAAGGACATCCCCTACAAGAAGCCGGACGGCTGGGTGGACATCGGGGCGGTGCTGCGCATCGCGCCCATCAAGGACGTCAAGACCATGCTGTACGCCTTCGCGGATCTGAAAAGACGGATCCCCAACGCGCGGCTGCATGTCTGCGGACCGGAGGACGACCCGGAGTACGCCCAGGAGTGCTATGACCTGGCGAAGCAGCTGCGGTTGGAGGACGTGGAGTTCCCCGGCACGGTGAACGTGATCGAGAAGATGGAGCAGTTCGACTTCACCATCCTCACCAGCATCTCCGAGGGACAGCCGCTGTCGGTGCTGGAGTCCTTCGCCGCGGGGCGGCCCTGCGTGACGACGGACGTGGGCTGCTGCAAGGAGCTGATCGGCGGCATGACCGGCGACGATCTGGGCGCGGCGGGGCTGTGCGTGCCGCCCATGCACCGGGAGGCAATCAGCAGCGCCATGGAGTATTTGTGTACGCACCCGGAGGAGCGGTACCAAATGGGGCGCGTGGGAAAAGAGCGCGTCCGGCGGTATTTCCTCCACGAAGATATGGTCACGAACTATCTGGAAGCCTATGAGGAGGTCCTGACCAGATGGCAGGCATCGGATTCAGTTTAAAACGGCTGTTCTCCCAAAAGGGCGTGCTGGCGCTGTGCCGGGCCTACGGCTATGCGGGAGTCGTCTGCGCCGGGCCCATGGTGCTGGGCGTGATCCTGCTGACGGGCATGGCCCTGATCGCCCGGCTGGCGGGCGTCAGCGGCCACGACCGGGAGCTGATGAACAGCATGCTCACATACAGCCTTCTCTGGTCCCTGACGGTGACCAGCTGGTTCAACATGGTGGTGACCCGGTATACCTCCGACATGCTCTACGAGGAAAAGCCGGAGACGATCATGCCCTCCTTCTATGGGAGCCTGTCCATCATGCTGACCATCGTCACCATCACCTACGGCATCTTCCTGCACTTCTCCGGGGTGCGGCTGGTGTACCAGCTGGAGTGCCTGTGGTTCTCGCTGGTGCTGGTGGTGGTCTGGACGGAGACGGTGTATCTGACGGCCATCAAGGATTATAAGGGCATCGTGCTGGCCTTTGCCATCTCCCTGATGATCGGGTTCATCCTGTCGCTGATCCTGGTGATCCTGGGCATAGCCACCATCGCGACGCTGATGCTGTGCGTGATCGTGGCCTACGGCATTTTGATGACCTGGTACTATAAGCTGCTGCTGGACTATTTCCCGAACAGCAGGCAGAGCAAATTCGCCTTCCTGCGCTGGGCGGACAAATACAGGAGCCTGTCTTTGATCGGCGGGTTCGTGAACGTGGGGCTTTTCGCCCATCTGGTGATCATGTATTTCGGCCCGCTGCGGGTGCAGGTGGAGGGGCTTTTCTACGGCGCGCCGCTGCACGACGTGCCGGCGCTGGTGGCGTTCTTCTCCATCCTGATCACCACCGTGAACTTCGTCACCTCCGTGGAGGTGCGCTTCTATCCCAAGTACCGCAACTACTACAGCCTGTTCAACGACAACGGCTCCATCCGGGACATCGAGCAGGCGGGGCGGGAGATGGTGAGCGTGCTGCGCCAGGAGCTGACCTATGCCGGCCACAAGCAGTTCCTCTGCACGGTGCTGTTCGTGGTGCTGGGGTCGTATCTGCTGGAGCGGACCGAGCTGGGCTTCAGCGACCTGGCCCTCAGCATCTTCCGGTTCCTGTGCGCGGGCTATGGCGTGTATGCCATCAGCAACTCCCTCATGCTGATCCTCCTGTACTTCGAGGACTATACCGGCGCGCTGCTGGGCACGTTCGCTTTTGCCGCCGTCAGCGTGGGCGCCACGATCTATTCCATTTTGTATGTGCCGGTGAACTACTACGGCCTGGGCTTTTTCGCCGGCGGCCTCTGCTTCTATTTCATCGTGTGGATACGGCTGGAGTGGTATATCCGGCGGCTGCCCTATTTCCTGCTGTGCCGCCAGGCGGTGGTGCCGGGTCTGGACCATGGGCCGCTCATTGCCCTGTGCGACCGGCTGGACGCCCGGCAGGAGCGGATGGAGGCCAAGCGGCAGGCAAAGCAGGACGCCAAGGCGGACAGACGCCGGGCCAAACGCATGGAAAAGCTGGGCGAGACGGAGCAGGCCGCGGCCGCGGATGGGAGCAACTGACAGATGAAAAGGCCCGTAAGAAAAAAGAAAAGGCATGTGATGGCGCCGGTGGTGATCCTGCTCGCGGCGCTGGCTCTGGGCGTGGGGACCACTTGGCTTTTGTCCCGCCGGTCCGACGCGGAGAGGGAGCCGGGGCCCAGCCCCACGCCCGAACCCACCCCCCGGGTGGGGGACGTGGCCACGAAAGAGCCGGAGCCGGAAGAAGAGCACCTGCGGGAGGATAAGAGCGTCTACGCCGACACCTCGGAGTTCGACCAGGTGGTGACCATGTACCTGACGGTGCGGCCCGGCAACGCCGAGGACAGCACCGACCACACCTGGACCGAGATCAACTCCCACGACACCTACTATTACTCCGACCGGAAGATCGACCGCTACGCCTGCGAGGCCATTTTGCAGGTGGGGGACGAGAACGGCCCCGTGGAGGGGGAGTTCGGCTACGGGGAGACCGTCCCCAACGCCACGGTGTGCGTCCGGGGCCAGACGTCGTCGCTGGCAGAGCAAAAAAACTACAAGATCCGCATCAAGGACGGCATGGGCACCTATAAGGATATGCAGACCATACCTCTCAACAAAGGTGTATACGATTCTCTGCGTTTTCGGAACAAGCTGGTGTTCGATCTGTATCAGGAAGTGCCCCAGCTGACGTCCATCCGCACCCAGTTCGTGCACCTGTACGTGAAGGACGAGACCGAGGGCGGCAGCGGGGAATTTGAGGATTACGGCCTCTACACCCGGCTGGAGCAGATGAACAAGGACTACCTGGAGAACCACGGCCTGGACAGCAAGGGCCATTTCTACAAGATGGTCGTGTTTGAGTTTTTGCTCTATGAGCCGCTGATGATGGCGGGGACTAACCAGGATTTCGACGAATGGGCGTTCGAGGAGATCCTGAAACCCAAGGGGGACACCGACAACACCAAGCTCCGGGAGATGCTGGAGGCGGTGAATAACTACGCCGTCCCCATCGAGAGCATCGTGGAGAAGTACTTCGACGTGGAGAACATATCCTACTTCCTGGCGGCGAATATCTTGGTCGGCAACTACGACTGCGGGCCCCGGAACGAGTATCTCTACAGTCCCCTCAACTCCGACAAGTGGTACTTCCTGTCCTGGGACTGCGACGCCGGCTTCCAACGGACGGAGAACAGTTTGACGAATTATAATGAGGGATCATCCTGGGAAAGAGGGCTGACGCAGTTCGTGGTTTCGGTGCTGTTCAACCGGATGTACAGGGTGGAGGCGTACCGGGATGCGCTGACCATGGCGGTGGAGGACCTGCGGAGCAATTATTTTACGAAGGAACGGATCAAAGAGTACGTGGATACTTACTCCGAGCTTGTTTTCCCCTATCTTGTCAGCGAACCGGATGTTATCAAATGGAGCGGGGATGAAGAAAAGTTCAATTACATCGCAAACGCACTTCCCGGCGAGATCGACTTGAACTACCAATACTATCTGGAAAGCCTGGAAAAACCATGGCCATTTTATGTGGGACTGCCGGAGGAGACGGAGGATGGGCTGCGCGTCAACTGGGACGTGGCCTACGACATGGACGGGGAGGCCATCACCTATACCTGTATCCTGGCCAACGACCCAGGCTTCACCGACGTGATCGCCCGGGCCGACGGCATGCGGGTCCCGTCGTGCTATCTCGACGCGGACCTGGAGCCCGGGGAGTACTATATCCGGGTCCAGGCCACCAACGAGTCCGGGTATACCCAGGACTGCTTTGACTATACGAACCTGGACGAGACGATCGAAGGTAAGCGATACGGCTGCTATACGTTCATGAAGAACGAGGACGGGACGTTTACGGCTGTTGGGAAAGTTGCAGGAGAGCAGGGATGAGGATGAAAACTGTATTCCGCCGGGCCGGCGCGGTGGTGCTGGTCCTGGCCATGGTCCTGGGCCTGACGGGCTGCACGGACCCCATCGGCGAGGGCATAGCCACGCTCCTGCGCCCGGACGAGACATATGAAAAGAGCTCCCACGCCGACCTTTACGATGTGAAGGACGACAAGGAGATCTACGCGGACCTGGCCGACGACGGCGTCATCACCATGTACCTGACCGTAGGCCAGGGGGCAGCCTCCGACGGCACAGACCACACCTGGACCGAGGTGAACGCCCATCCTCTGAGCTACTATGAGAGCCTGGGCGTGGAGCCTTATAAGTGCGAGGCGCTGCTGCAGGTGGGCGACGAGATCGGCCCCCTGTCCGGCCAGTTCGGCTACGGGGAGCTTACCGCCAACGCCACCGTGCGCCTGCGGGGCGCGGGGGCCTCGGAGCAGGCCCAGAAGAGCTACCGCATCGACATCAAGACCGGCAAGGGCTCCTGGGAGGACCAGAAGGTGGTGGTGCTCAACAAGCACGCGGCCGATCCCACCAAGTTCCGCAACAAGCTGGCCTATGACCTGATGGCGGAGATCCCCACGATGTTCAGCGCCCGGACCTGGTTCGTGCACCTGTACGTGAAGGATCGGACCGAGGGCAAGGACGGCCAGTTCGAGGATTACGGGCTGTATACCGCCGTGGAGCAGATCAACAAGCGCTATCTGAAAAACCGGGGCCTGGACTCCGGCGGCAGCCTCTATAAGGCCGGGACCTTTGACTGGCGGCCCCATGAGGACGCGCTGACGCTGGCCACCTCGGCGGACTATGACCAGGCCGCCTTCGAGGCGCTGCTGGAGGTCAAGGGCGACGTGGACCACTCCAAGCTGCTGTCGCTGCTCTCGGCAGTGGACGACGAGAGCCAGGACATCTGGACGGTGGTCCGCAGGTATTTCGACGAGGACAATCTCTTTTACTGGATGGCGTTCCATATCCTCATGGGCAACCGGGATGTGGAGCAGAGCAACTACTATCTCTACAGCCCCCAGGGGACGGAGAAATGGTACATCCTCAGCTGGGACAACGACGGCATCCTGCCGGAGGCCTACGCGCGGCTGCGCGACGCCGATTATGACCCCTCCTGGAACCATGGCATCTTCACCCTGGTCAGCGCCCGGCTCTATGAGCGGATGCTGAAGGACGAGCGGTGCCGGGCGGCCCTGGACGAGGCGGTGGAGAACGTGTTGGGCGGCTGGCTGACAGATGACGAGCTGAACGAGCGGACGGAGCGGTATGCCGAGCTCATCAAGGACCTGGTCTACGACATGCCCGACGAGATGTACCAGCGGGTGTCCAGCGCCAACTATGACCGGCTGGTGCGGGCCATCCCCGACGAGATCGAGAGCAACTATGAGGCCTATAAGGCCAGCCTCAATGAGCCCTGGCCCTTCCATATCCTGGCCCCGGAGGTTCAGGGGAAGAAGCTGACGCTCCAGTGGGAGCCGTCCTATCTCTATCCGGGGGACGCGCCGGTGTACTCTGTGGAGCTGAGCCGCGACCCCAACTTTACCGACAAGCTGGTGGACGTGGACAGCCAGACGGAGACGAGCTTGGAGACGGAACTGCTGCCCGAGGGACAGTATTTCCTGCGGGTCCGGGCCGGCGACGGCCAGGGGTCCTGGCAGGACGCCTATGAATATTACCTCACGGAGACGGACCGGACCATCCACAGCACGCTGTGCTTCTATGTGCTGGCCGACGGCTCCGTGCAGGCGAACGAGTACATCGAGGAGTGAGCGGCATGAAAGAGCAAGACGCGCTGTCGCCGCCCCGGCTGAAATTCCGGAACGAGTGGAAGTACCTGATCTCGGAGTGGGAGGCGTTCACCCTCTGCCAGCGGCTGGAGCCGTTCATGCGCCACGACAGCCACGCCGAAAATGGGACCTATATGATCCGCAGCCTCTACTTCGACGACATGTGGGACTCGTCCTACAACGAGAAGCTGATGGGCGTGGAGGACCGGTGCAAGTGGCGCATCCGGTGCTATAACTGCTCCGACGCGTCCATCAAGCTGGAGCGGAAGCTGAAGCGCGGCGCGTACATCCACAAGGACTCCGCCACGATCACCCGTCAGGAGACGGAGGACATCACCGCCGGCCGGGTCGATTTCCTGCTGGAGCATCCGGCCCAGCTGTGCCGGGAGTTCTATTACGAGTGCCGCACCAAGCTCTTCCGGCCCAAGGTGATCGTGGACTATGACCGGGAGCCGCTGATCCTGCCGGAGGGAGATGTGCGCATCACCTTCGACCGGAACGTGCGGGCCGCCATTGGAAGCTTTGATATGTTCGACCCGGCGCTGCCCACTCTGGAGACCCTTCCGGAGGGGATGCTGGTGCTGGAAGTCAAATTCACGGAATTCCTGCCGGCGCTGATCCATAAGCTGCTGCCGCTGGACGGCCAGCAGTTCACCGCCGTCAGCAAATATACCCTCTGCTACGAGCAGGCGTTCCACCTATCGGACCCGTTGGCCGGTGTGGTCAAGACAAACAGGAGGAGAAGAGTATGAGCATAAGCGACTATTTCAAGGACTCGGTCTGGGAGAGCTTCATGAGCGGCCAGGGGCTGACCCTGGATTTCGCCATCCAGGCCGGCATCTCCATGGTGCTGGCGGTGATCCTGGGCATGCTGATCTATAAGGTCTACGGCCATTATTACGGCGGCGTCGTCTTTTCCAGTTCCTTCGCCACCACCCTGGTGGGCATGACCGTGCTGACCACCACGCTGACGCTGGCCATCAGCAGCAACGTCATCATCTCCCTCGGTATGGTGGGCGCGCTGTCTATCGTCCGTTACCGTACCGCCATCAAGGACCCGATGGACCTGTTCTATCTGTTCTGGGCCATCTCCGTGGGCATCACATTGGGCGCGGGACTGTATGTGCTGGCCATCATCACCTTCCCGGTGATCATCTTCGTGGTCCATGTGTTCTATCACCGGCGCAAGCGCGGCGCCATCTTCATCCTGGTCGTGCACTACTCCGACGAGCGGGCCGGGGACGAGATCATGCGCATCCTGGGCAAGATGAAGGTGCAGCTGAAGTCCAAGACCATCCGGGACGGCGTCACGGAGATGACGCTGGAGGTGCTGTGCCGGAACAACAATACGGTGTTCCTGGAGAAGATCCAGGAGCAGGAGGGCGTGCGCGACGCCACTTTGATCCAGTATAACGGTGAGTACCATGGCTGAGCGTCCTCCCAAGCACAGTACCGCGCCCTATGTGGTGATCATCGTCCTGGGCCTCATCCTCATCGGACTGCTGCTGTACATCGTCCCCTTCCGCTACGGGCTGAATGCCTCTGTGGATTACTCCGCCTCCGACGAGCCTTTGAATAACCCTCTGATCGGCTTTGCCCCCTGGGCGGAGAAGGTGGAGGAATGCGAGGACAGCCAGCTGGTCTATATCGAGCTCCGCTGGGCCGACTGGGAGCCCACGATGGACAGCTTTGACCTCGAAGGGCTGATCGAGCGCTGCCATATCGAGCGCTGGAAAGAGGAAGGGAAAAACGCCGTGCTCCGGTTCGTGTGCGATATGCCGGGGGACGAGCGGCATATGGATATCCCTGACTGGCTGTATATGCGCACCGGCGACGGCGCGTTCTATGACGGCGAATACGGCAAGGGCTACTGCCCGGATTACAGCAACGAGTTCTTCCGGGAGCGCCATGCCCTGGCCATCCGGGCGCTGGCGGAATACTGCAACCAGGACGAGTTCGTGGCCTATGTGGAGTTGGGCAGCCTGGGCCACTGGGGCGAGTGGCATACCAACGAGGAGGGCGGCGCGCTGCCCATGCCGGACGCGGAGATCTGCGGCCAGTATGTGCTGGACTACTCCGATGCCTTTACAAACGCCCTGCTGCTGACCCGCAGAAACTATTCCATCGCCGTGGAAGGCGGCCTGGGCCTGTATCACGACATGACGGGCGACCCGGACGAGACCGAGGAATGGCTGGACTGGCTGAAAAACGGCGGGGTCCAGGAGACGGACGGCGAGGCGCTGGAGCTGGTCCCGGTGGAGCATTTCTGGGATGACGCCCCCGTGGGCGGCGAATTCGGCGGCGACCGCACCGACGAGGAGATGCTCGGCCGCTGGAAGGACGAGACCATGGAGTGCGTGGAGAGCACCCATATGTCCTTCATCGGGCCGCATTGCCCCTCGGGAGAGCTGAAAGACAGCCAGGCGGCCCAGGAGCTGCGGGAGCGGCTGGGTTACCGGCTGTATGTCTCTCACCTGGAGACGTCGTATGTCTTTGGCAAGAGCCAGCTGGAAGTGCGCATGACCTGGGGCAACGTGGGGCTGGCGCCGCTGTACTGGGACTGGCCGGTGACGATGTACGTCTATGACAACACCGGCAAGGCGATCTACTGGGAGACGGTGGACATCGACCTGCGGAAGCTGACGCCGGGAGAGAACATCGAGACGGTGTCCCATATCCCGTTCACGGACGTGTTCCGCCAGGGGTTCCAGATCGGCATCGGCATCGAGTCGCCGGATCTGACCCAGCATATCATGCTGGCGATGGAGGGAGAGGACCGAGACGGCGCGAGGGTCATCTACACCTTCGAGTCGTGACGGCCGCAGCCTGCGAACGGACTGAAAAGATCCCGGAGACCTTGAAGATCAAGGCCTCCGGGAGTTTTTTATCCTAATTCGCATGGCCGGCGCTCAGCACAGGGGGCAGAAGATGCGCAGCACGCCGTCCACGATCCAGTGCCAGAAGCCCCTGTCGATGTTGTCCAACGTCCGCTCCTGGCTCTTGGCCTGGGTGGCCAGAAAGTCCGCCTTCAGATCCTGGAGCAGGGACGCCTTATAAAACAGGGAGTTGTTCTCGAAGTGCAGGAACAGGCTCCGGTAATCCAGGTTGACCGTGCCCACCGTGCCCATCACGTCGTCCACCACGCTGGCTTTGGCGTGGACGAAGCCGGGGGTATATTCGTAGATCTTCACGCCCGCCTCCAGCAGCACGGGATAGAAGCTGCGGCCCATGCGGTAGACCAGTTTTTTGTCCGGGATGCCGGGCATGATGATCCGCACGTCCACGCCCCGGCGGGCGGCCCGGGTGAAGGCCCCCAGCAGCGCGTCGCCGGGCATGAGATAGGGCGTATAGAACCAGGCGTAGCGCTTGGCCTGGCTGAGCAGGTCGATGAAGAGCTCGTTGCTGACGGCGTAGCTCTCCAGAGGGGAGTCGTAGTAGCTCAATACCATGCCGTCGCTGGGCGCGCCCGCCGGCGGGGCCTGGGGCGGGGTCAGGAATGCGTCGGGGACCGGGTCGTCATGGGCGAAAGCGTTCCAGAAGGCGGCGAACATGCGGATATAGTTTTCCACGGCCTCGCCGGTGAGCTTGAAGCCGATGTCCTTCCAGTGGCCGAAGCGCTCGATGTGGTTGATGTACTCGTCCGCCAGGTTCACGCCGCCGGAGAAGGCCACCTTCCCGTCGATGATGAGCATTTTTCGGTGGTCCCGGCAGTTGAGGGTGCCCTTGACGAACAGCAGCGGGTTGAAGGGGGCGATGCGGATGCCCTTTTTCGCCAGGTCATCGGCGTTTTTCCAGGAGTAAGTGCCGATGCTGCCCAGATCGTCGTAGAGCACCCGCACGTCCACGCCCTGGGCGGCCTTGCGAGCCATGATGTCCACCATGGAGTCCCACATGAGCCCGTCCTCCAGGATGAAGTACTCTACGAAGATGAACTTCTCCGCCTTCTCCAGCTCCTGGAGCATCACGGGGAACATGTCGTCCCCCAGGGGATAATAGACCGCCTCCCGGTTGGGGCGCAGGGAAAAGCCGGTGGCGGCCTGCACCGTATGGAAGGTCTGGGCGGCGCGCGCGTCCTCGCCGGCCAGGGCCTCATAGAGCGGGGCGGTGTCGTCCTTAAGGTCCGGCAGGGGCTTGGCCTCCGCCAGCTTTTTCCGCAGGGGCTTGGTGGTGCGCTTGTTGCCGAAGATGAGGTACACCAGCGCGCCGGGCAGCGGGAAGGTGAGGATCAGCAGCAGCCATATGATCTTGTATGTGCCCTCGTCCTGCTTGGTGATGATATACAGGACGAAGATGAACGCGGATATGGACAGCACCGCGTTGATGGCCGCCGCCCAGGGCGCCAGCCAGGAGAAGAGGAGCGCCAGCCATGCCAGCTGGAGCAGCACGGCCGGAAGGATGGTCAAAACGCGCCGGATGATCTTGTTCATGATATCGCCTCGGTCCTTTTTGCTTTTTGTATCTCCATTTTACCCCTTCCCGGGCCTGCTGGCAAGAGGCGGCCCGGACAGGGAGAAATGCGAAGAAAAACAGTGACACTGTCTGTCCGGTGTGGTAAGATGTGGTAGGATAAAGAAAACCGCCGCGGGAAGAGAACGGCGCAAACGCGGCAGCTGGAGGGAAAACGGCATGTTTGACGTGAGCAGGCTGGAGTGGACGAGGGAGCCGGCGTCCTATTCCATCGGGGACGGCCGGATCGAGATCGTCACGAGCCCCCATACGGACCTGTGGCAGCGCACCTATTACCATTTCAGGAACGACAACGCCCCGGTCCTGCAGATGCGGACGGGGGAGAAGTATTTTTCCTTCACGGTAAAGACGGAGTTCGAGAGCAAACACCGCTTCGACCAGTGCGGCGTGGTACTGTATCTGGACAGCGAGAACTGGCTCAAGGGCTCCATTGAATATGAGACCGACGCCTATCAGCACATGGGCAGCGTGGTCACCAATCACGGCTATTCCGACTGGGCCACCACCGCCATCGACGCCTCTGTCAAGTCCATGTGGTACCGCCTGAGCCGGCGGGAGGACGATTTCTGCATCGAGAACTCGACGGACGGCGTGGTTTTTTCCCAGATGCGCGTGTGTCATATGTGGGAGGCCGCCGGCGAGGTCCGCTTCGGCGTCTATGCCTGCAGCCCGGAGGATTCGTCCTTCAAGGCGGTGTTCACCCACATGGAGCTGTCCGAATGCAAGTGGCCGGCCCATGACGGCCAGCAGCCGGACGAGGACGCCTGACCCAGGAGCGGGGCGCGGCCGGGCTCACTTCGTTTTCTGGCCGGATAAAAGGGCGCGGGCCTGCTTTCGGGCCCGGGACAGCTGGACCTTGACGGTGTCCGCCCGGAGCTGCAGACTGTCGGCGATCTCCTGGGTGGACATGCCCAGGATATACCGGGCCTCCAGCAGGTATCGGGCCTTCTCCCCCAGCTGGGGCCAAAGCTCCGCCATGCGGCGGGCCTGCTCCCGGCCCAGCACGGTGTCCTCCGCCGAGGGGCTGCCCTGCAGGGCGGCGTCGTCGAACCAGTCGTCGTCCACGGAGGGCCCGGCGTCCTTTTCCATCCGGCGCAGGTGGGAGATGGCGTTGTGCCTGGCGGCGGTGGCGACGTAGCTGACCAGCCGTTTGGGCTCCATGTCCCGCAGCGTGTCGACGTGGGCGATGAGCTTTTCCAGCGTGGTCTGGAACACGTCGTCGGCGTCCCAGCGGTCGCTGACCAGCTTTCGGATCTCCGCGAGCATCAGCCGGCCGTACTGTTCATACAGCGCCGTGATGAACGCGCGGTCGTTCTCTTCCTCGGGAGAAAGGATCGCGATGGGCACCCTGCAGGACCTCCTTTTCCGCGGCCCGCGCCGCTGGTTTGGGACAAGCACATTGTACTACAGCCCCGCGGCGGGGGCAAGCGCGAAAAGGCGTATCGGGCCGTTTTTTCAGAGATCGATTTTTTCGGGAAAACCATGTAACTTTTTCCGGAAAAGCGCGTCTATATAGACAGATAGGAAAAAGCCGCGCCGATGGGATCGAGGACGAGGACGATATGACGGATCGGGAAAAACTGGAAGAAAATTTTGAGGACGCCCTGTTCGCGCTGCTGATGGACGACATCGCCAGAGAGGAGGGCGAGCGGCTGCTGCGGGAAAACGAGGCGCTGCAGGCCGATCCCAACGCCCCCAGGCCGGACGAGGAGCGCTGCATGCGGACCATCCGGCGCGCCGCCGCCCGGCACAAAATGGCCGCGGCGGCCCGAAAGCTGGGCAAGGCGTCCGGCCGGGCCGCGGCGGCAGTGCTCGTGTTCGTGATGCTGGCCGCGGGGGCCTATAGCCTCTCGCCGGGGCTTCGGGCGGGCACGGTGGACCTGCTGCAGGGCATGGACCGGCGGGTGGAGGTGCGCCAGAGCGCGGAGGCTGGGCCGACCCAGCCGCCTGCCCCGGAGGACGCGCTTTTGCCCCCGGCGGCGACGGACGCGCCCATGCCCGCCACGGCCGTTCCTCTTGAGACGGACGCGCCGACGGCGACCGAGATCCCGGCGACGGAGCCGCCCCAGAGCGGCGCGGCGGGCCCCACGGCTCCCCCGGCGGCGACGGACGAGCCAATAAAAGCCGCTGTTGCGCCTTCGGCCGCGGCCCAGACCCCGGCGAAAGAGGAGAAGCGGTCCGCGCTGCCAGAGCCGACCGCGCCGGCGAGCATCGCCGTGACCCCGGAGCCGGTCATACCGGCGGAAGAGGATATGCCCGTGGCCGTCGGCCTCACACCGGCGGCGACGCCGGAGCTGCCCCCGGTCCCGGCGGAGGATGAAGCGCCGCCCGTGACGCCGGAGCCCCCGGCCCCGGAAGAGTCGGCCGCGCCGCCGGAAGAGACCCAGGAGCCGGTCGTACCGGAGGAAGAGGACGTGCCCACGGCCATCGGCCTCACGATGGAGGATCGGTCCGAAGCACCCGACGCCGCGGCGGAGGACGGGACCGAGCCCACGCCCGCCCCGGAGCAGGAGGGCCTGGATTTTGACCCGGAAAAGCATGTCCCGGAGGGCTATGCCCTGGCCGCGCCGGAGGGTGAGCCCTCGCCCGCGCCGGTCCCCGGCCGGCTGGAGGTGCTGTATACGGGCCCGGAGGGGGAGACGGTACGGCTGGAGCTGACCGCCGTCACGGACGGGACGGCCCCTGACCGCGGCCCGTCGGACGCAGATCCGGGCGAGGCAGTCGCCGTGGGCCGGTCGCTGGCGACCCTGACGGACAAAGACGGCGAGCGCCGCATCTGCTGGCTGGACGAGACGCGGCAATTGTGGGTGTGCATCACGGCCTCGGACATGACCCGTGAGCAGCTCATCGCCTACGCCGGCGGGCTGTTCCCCGCGGCGTGAGGCTGGCGCGGCAAGACGCGCCTGATGACAGTGAGATCGCCGCGTGAGCGGCAACAAAGATAAAAGCGAAAGGCATAACGAGAAAGGAGCGATCACCATGCAAAAGCATTTGGCCCGATCCATCAGCGTTTTCCTGGTCGCCGTGCTGGCCCTGGCGGGGCTTGCCGCCATGCCGGCCCTGGCGATGGAAGAACCGACGCCGTATATCCCCGGGACCCCGCCGGAGCCCATGGAGTGGGAGGCGGAGGACCCGGCAGAGTCGACGGCCCCCGCGGAGGGCACCGGCTGGAGCGAGAACCACCACTACTATTATGACCGCGGCTTGCTCCTGACCGGCGCGCAGGTCATCGACGGCGAGCGGTACTATTTCTCCGAGACGGAGCCTCGGGGGCGGGTCTACACCGACACCATCTATTACGATAAGGCCGAGAAGAAGTACTACTGCGCGGATCTGGACGGCGCGGCGCGCAGGAACAGCTGGTACTGCGTCGAGGACCTGGCGGAGGAGCCCTGGTACTACTTCGGCCCGGACGGCGCCATGGTCACCGGCTGGCAGCAGATCGGCGATACGTGGTACTACTTCGACGAGCAAAAGGGCACGTACGACGAGTCGCTCGACATGTGGCTCAATCCCACCCTGGGCCAGCGGCAGTATGGCTGGCTCTGGAAGGATAAGAACTGGTATTTCCTGGACCCGGACACGGGCGCGATGGCCACCGGTCTGTACATGGTGGGCAACCGGGGATACTACTACTTCAGCGAGGAGCATGACGGCTCCTTCGGCGTCATGCGCAGCGGCTGGATCCTGCTGGGCGACGAGTACTGCTACTTCGACAAGGACGACGGCCTGATCACCTCCGGCTGGGTCTGGGATGGCAAGAAGTGGTACTATGTGGACAGCGAGGGCCACCCCCTGTCCGGCTGGCAGCAGATCGGCAGCAAGACGTTCTACTTCAACGAGAAGCATGACGGCTCCTTCGGCGCCATGTGCAGCGGCGCGGTGAAGGTGGGCGACGAGTACTTCTTCCTGGACAAGGACAACGGCCTCGTGAAGTCCGGCTGGGGCAGCTACAAGAACGGCTGGTACTATGTGGACGACGAGGGCCATCCCCTGACCGGCTGGCGGCTCATCGACGGCGAAACCTATTACTTCCAGCCCCGCCAGACCAGCGCCTATGGCAGAGCGCTGACCGGCTGGCAGCAGATCGGCGGATACTGGTACTATTTCAACCCCCTTCACAACGGCCATTTCGGCGCTCTGATGACCGGATGGGTGACCGTGGACGGCGAGAAGTTCTATCTGGACCCGGCGACGGGGCGGATGACCTATGGCATGCAGACCATCGGCAATGAGCAGTACTATTTCAGCGAGCAGCATGACGGCTCCTTCGGCGTGATGCAGACCGGCTGGGTGCTGCTGAACGACGGGTATTACTACTTCAAGGAGGACGGCGCGCTGCTCAGGGGCGTTACCTTCCAGGACGCCGGCAGGGAGTATACCGTGAACTTCAAGGGCCGGCTGGTATCCGGCTGGGCGCCTGACGGGGCCAGCTATTTCGTCAACGGCATGGCCGTGTCCGGCATGCGCCTGATCGACGGCGACTTGTACTATTTCGACGAGCATGCCCCGCTGGGCGGCAAGTACGTCAACAAGTCCTTTGAGGACCCCAGCACGGGAGCCACCTATTTCGCCGGCGCGGACGGCGCCGCGATCAAGGATACCTGGCGGCGCACGCAGTGGCCCGACGGCGACGGATGGGAGTACTATGGCTCCGACGGCGCCAGAGCCGCCGGCTGGACCGAGATCGGCGGTTACCGGTACTACTTCTATGACGGCGAGGGCAAGCCGCCCCAGCTGAGCGGCGTGTGGCACCGTCCCGCGCTGGGCCAGATGGTCACCGGCTGGATGGAGCTGGAGGACGGCACGTATTATCTGGAGGACGACACCGGCCGGCTGGCCGTCGGCGTGCGGTACGTGGGCGAGGAGCTCTATAACTTCGGCAGCGACGGAAAGCTGCAGGAGGACTGGCAGCCTGGCGAGGATCTGAAGCCCTCCGGCCGCTGGCTCACCGACGGGACCTGGCGCTGGTACGACCCCAAGACCGGCATGCAGATGGATGGATTCGTCCGCCTGGAGGACCAGCTCTACTATACCGATCCCGCCGCTGAGGAGGCGCTGGTCGGCTGGGTGGAGGTCGACGGCGAGACCTATTACATCCATCCCGAGACCGGCCATGTGCTCACCGGCTGCCGCCTGATCGACGGCGCGTGGTACTGCTTCGATGAGCGGACCGGCGCTCTGGTCACCGGATGGATGGACGTGGAGCAGGTGGGCTGCCGCTACTTCCAGCCCAAGACCGGCGCGATGGCGGTGGACGCGGAGCTGAGCATCGACGGCAAGACGGTCCGGTTCGACGAGACCGGCGAGGCCTTTGACAGGGCCGGCTCTCCCCTCTATCAGTAAAAGACATACATACAGCGCCCCGGGACTGAGGTCCCGGGGCGCTTTCCGGTTTTTATCTCAATTTTGCGTCGTAGACCGCCCGGTCGCCGCCGATGAATTTGGGCCGGGTCCGGGCCGCCAGGACCATGGCCTGGCCGATGGCGCTGTTTTGCAGCTGGACGGGCACGGCGACCTCCTTCAGGTGCATCCCGATGAGCACACCGCCGATGTCCAGGCCCGCGTCGGCCCGGATGTGCTCCAGGACCACCGCGTTGGGAAGGCAGGCGTAGGCCGCCGTAGCGAAGCTGCCGCCGGCCTTGGGGCGGGGGACTACATTGACGATGTCCAGCCCCGAGGCGGCCTTGGCCTCCACGATCAGAGCCCGGTTCAGGTGCTCGCAGCACTGAGCGGCCAGATAGATGCCCATGGGGTAGAGCACGTTGTGGATGCCCTCAAAAATGACCTGGCCGATCTCGGGGGCGGAGGCCTGGCCGATACGGCTGCCGGTGACGGCGCTGGTGCTGCATCCCACCACCAGGATCTGGCCCCGCCGCAGGCCAGCCGCCTGGACCAGCTCCTCCGCGGCCGCCGCCGCCTGGTCCCGGTAGAGTTCAAGTTCCTTCATAGTCGTTTCTCCTTTCCGCCCGGAGGGTGCGCGTTTTTTATTTTTCTTGTGATACTTTTATATTTTAAATCATTTTTTTCAAAATTACAAGCCCCGGACCGGGACAGGGGCGGGATGCGAATTTTAGGTTGACAGCGCATCACAATTTTTATATAATGGTGCAGTTGCCAACTACGGCGGTTTGCACCGCTGATGAGTAATACGAAAAGAAAGGACGATACGAAAATGCTGCGTACCTATCAGCCCAAGAAGCGCCATGCCCAGAAGGAGCACGGCTTCCGCAAGCGCATGAGCACCCGCAACGGCCGCAAGGTCCTGTCCGCGCGCCGCGCCAAGGGCCGCAAGAGACTGAGCTACTGAGAGCGGAACGAGTGGGGAGCCGTGAGATTTACCACGTCCCTGAAAAAAAACGGTGATTTTCGCCGCGTCTACCGCAAGGGGACAAGCGCCGTGCGCCCGTGTCTTGTGGTCTATGCCCGCCGGACCGGGCGGGAGGAGAACCGCCTTGGCTTTACTGTGACCGCCAAGGTGGGGAAGGCCCATGTCCGGAACCTGGTGCGCCGCCGCCTGCGGGAGATATACCGCCTGCATGAGAAGGACTTCTGCCCCGGATATGATCTGGTGGTGGTGGCCCGGACGCGCGCGGCGGTGGCGGCCTACGGCCGGCTGGAGTCGGAATTCCTCTCCGCCGGAAAAGAGCTGGGGGCGGTCCGGTGAAACGGCTGCTGCTGGCGTTGATCCGTTTTTACAGGCGATACATCTCCCCGCTCACCAGGCCCTGCTGCCGGTTCATCCCCACCTGCAGCGAGTATGCCATCACCGCCATCGAGCGGTATGGGGCATGGAAGGGCGGCTGGCTGGCCCTCAAGCGCATCTGCCGGTGCCACCCCTTCCATCGGGGGGAGCATGAGTTTTACGATCCCGTACCGTAAATGTAGGAGAACGCTATGTTACAAGCTATCGCGAAGCCATTCGGCGTGCTGATGCTCTGGCTTTACAACCTGGTGAACAACTACGGCGTGGCCGTGATCCTGTTCGCCCTGGTGGTGAAGCTCATCATGCTGCCGTTCCAGCTCAAGAGCAAGAAGAGCATGATGCGCGTCAGCCGTCTGACGCCCAAGCTCAAGGAGCTGGAGAAGAAATTCGGCAACGACCAGCAGCGCTACCAGATGGAGATGGCCAAGCTCTACAAAGAAGAGGGCGCCAGCCCCATGGGCGGCTGCCTGTGGAGCCTGCTGCCGTTCCCCATCCTGATCGCTCTGTACAACGCCATCCGCTACCCGCTGACCACCATGATGGGCGTGCCGGCGGACCTGTTGGCCGAGGGCGGCTCGATCTTCCAGAAGCTGGCGGAGCTGGGCTATCAGACCGGCACCGGCCGCGCCGCCTTCTATGACCAGATCTATCAGTCCAAATTCATCACCGAGAACTTCGGCAGCTTTGCGGGGCTGTCGGACAAGCTCCAGGAGATCAGCTACCGGTTCCTGGGCCTGGATCTGAGCCAGACCCCCAGCTTCACCTTCTGGAACTGGGATTTCAGCGACGCGTCCATTTGGGGCCCGGCGCTGGGGCTGTTCATGATCCCGGTGCTCAGCGCGCTGCTCAGCTGGCTGTCCATGAAGGTGGCCAACGCCGGCACCCCGCAGGGGGAACAGCAGGCCAGCCAGATGCGGACCATGAACCTGATCATGCCGCTGATGAGCCTTTATATCTGTTTCACCATGCCCGCCGTCATGGGCATCTACTGGATCGCCCAGAGCGTGTTCGCCATGATCCAGGATGTGGTCCTGAACAAGGTCTACACCAAACAGCTGGACGTGGAGGACGCCGAGCGCATCGAGCGGGAGAAGGCCCGCGAGGCGGAGCTGGAGGCCAAGCGCAAGGAGACCGAGCGGCTGAAGGCCGAGGGCGCCACCGTGGAGAACCGGAGCACCTCGAAGAAGAACAAGCGCGCCGTCGCCGCCCAGAAGGAAGTGGAGCGCAAGGCCGCCGAGGCCCGCGCCGCCCGCGCTGCCCGCCGGGCCAAGCTGGGCATCGAGGAGGAAGAGATCCCCGCCTCTCAGGTGGGCGACCGCCGCTATGCCCGCGGCCGCGCCTATGTGCCTGACCGGTACAGCAATCCCGAGCAGGCGGAGGAAAAGACCGCCGCCGCGGCGGCCCAGAGCGAGGAATATGACCGGCTGATGGAGAGCGCGTCCCAGGCCGAACAGTCGGACGCCCCCGCGGCCGCGCTGCCGGAGGCCGACACGTTCGCCGAAACGGCGGAGACCGTCGCGTCCGAGGCGGAGAGCGCTCCGGTCCAGCCGGAGGAGACGGAGGAGGACGCGCCCGGGGAGAGCGGCGAGCCTGCGTCCGATGAGGCTGCGCGGGAAGAGGACCCGCAGTCTGTGGAAGAGTAACGGAGGATTTATCACCAAATGCAGAAATCGATCGAAGTCCGCGGCAAGACCACGGATGACGCCCTGGCAAAGGGCCTGGCGCAGCTGGGCCTGGAGCGGGACGATGTGTCTGTCGAGATCATAGAGCGGGGCAAAAAGGGCATCCTGGGCATCGGCGCCGTCGACGCGGTGGTCCGCTTGGCCTATGAGGCGCCGGACGAGGCGCCCGCTGTGGAAAAGCTGGCCCCGGCCCCGAAGGCGGAGCGGCCCGCCCCGGCCCCCAAGCCGGTGAAGCCGGCCCCCGCGCCCAAGGCGGAGAAGCCCGCTCCTGCCCCCAAGGCGGAGAGGCCCGCCCCGGCTCCTAAGCCGGAAAAGCCGGCTCCTGCCCCCAAGGCGGAGACGCCCGCGCCCGCCCCGGAAAAGCACCGGGCGGAGGGCACCCAGGCCGAGCAGACGGAGGCGTTCCTCCGGGGCCTGCTGGAGCGCATGGGCGTGCAGGCCGAGATGGAGATCACGCCCCGCCAGGGAGGCGGGCTGGACGTGCAGTTGACCGGCGCCGGCATCGGGGCCGTGATCGGCCGCCGGGGCGAGACCCTGGACGCCATCCAGCATCTGACCAACTACGCGGTGAACCGGGCGAGCGACCGCCGGGATCACATCAATGTGGACGCGGAGCACTACCGGGCCAAGCGGGAGGAATCCCTGGTCCATCTGGCGGAGAAGATGGCCGCCAAGGCCGTCAAGTATAAGCGGAGCATGGCTCTGGAGCCCATGAACTCCTATGAGCGGCATGTGATCCACACCGCCCTGCAGGACTATGAGGGCGTCACCACCAGCTCCATCGGCACGGAGCCCAACCGCCGGGTCGTGGTGTCCTATGTGCAGCCCGACCAGCCCAAGAAGGAGCCTGCCGGCTACAAGGAATGGTGCTGACGGCATGGGAAGGCGAGCCCTTCCGCAGAAAAGGGCCGCGGCCCCACATATGCACGACTAGGCATTTTTGAAAATGTGGGACGGCTGCGCCGTCCCACATCGCTATTGTAAGAGAGGAAGTGTGGGCGTATGGTACTGACCAGCGCGATCTTTCTGTTTGCGCTCTTCCCGGCGGCGTTCGCGCTATACCGGCTGGCGCCGGGCATCCGGGGGAAGAACGCCGTGCTGCTCGTCCTGAGCCTGGCGTTTTACAGCTTCGGCCGCCTGGCCTATGTGCCGCTGCTGATCGGGTCCATCCTGGTCAACTGGGGGGCGGGCCGGCTGCTGGGCTCCCTGGAGGGGAAGGCCCGCCGCCGGGCCGTGGGCTGCGCGGCGGTGGCCTTTGACCTCGGGCTGATGGCGGCGTTCAAATACCTGGACTTTCTCATCGCCAACGTGAACGCCCTGCTGGGCACGGCGCTCCCGCCGGCGGGCATCCCCATGCCCCTGGGCATCTCGTTTTTCACCTTCACCAGCATCAGCTATGTGGTGGAGGTGTGGCGCAAGCCCGCCAGCATGGCGAAGAGCCTGTGGGAGGCGGCGCTGTACATCAGCTTTTTCCCCGCCATCGCCTCGGGGCCGATCATGCCCTGGAAAGCCGCCGCGCCCCAGCTGCGGGAGCGGGCCACCTCTCCCGAGCGCACCGCCCGGGGCATCCGCCGGTTCATCCTGGGCCTGGCGAAAAAGCTGCTGGTGGCGGACATCGTGGGCCGGGTGGTGGACGGGATCTACGGCGGCGCGGTGATGGACGCCAGGCTGGCCTGGCTGGCCGCCGTGGGCTATGCGGTGCAGATCTACTTTGACTTTTCCGGCTATTCGGACATGGCCATCGGCGTGGGGGAGTGCTTCGGCATCACCCTGCCGGAGAACTTCGACCGGCCCTATACGGCGCTGAGCCTGACGGACTTCTGGAAGCGCTGGCACATCAGCCTTACCACCTGGTTCCGCAATTACCTCTATATGCCCCTGGTGATGACCAGGCCCCTGCAGCGGCTGTATAAGCGCTGGTCCGCCAAATACGGCCGGGCCAAGGCCAACAAGCTGAGCATCCTGATCCCCATGGCGGCGGTGTGGCTGCTGACGGGCCTGTGGCACGGCGCGGCGTGGCACTATGTGGTGTGGGGCCTGTGGCATGGGCTGTTCTGCGCCCTGGAGGGCGTAGGTCTGATCCGCACCAAGCCGCTGGAGAAGTCCGCCGCCGGACGGCTGGCGCTGCGGGTATATACGATGCTGGTGGTGGTGCTGGGAACGGTGCTGTTCCGGGCGGAGAGCCTGGCCCAGGCGGGGCAGGTGCTAGCGGCCATGTTCACCGGCTGGCAGTTCACCGCCGCCGGGACCTTGGCGCTGCAGCGGCTGGTGAACGGCCTGACCGGAAGCTGCCTCGTCTTTGGGGCAGTGGTCAGCGTCATCGCCGTGCCCAAGAGCGTCCGGGCGCCGGAGCGGCTGGGCAAGGCCGCCGTGCCCGTGTCCTACGCGCTGAGCCTGGCGCTGCTGGCGCTGTGCGTCATGGCCATGGCCCAGGGCGGCTTCCAGCCGTTCATATATCAAAAGTTCTGAGGGGAGGCGGCCGCTGTGAAAAAAATCTGCTATTGCCTGTTCATCGGCCTGTTCTTCCTGCTCTGCCTGATCCCGCTGGGGGGGATGCTGCTGTTCGGCCCCACCGAGCCGGCGGCCAACGAGGCCCCAGCGGCCAAGCCCCGGCTCGTCACCGTGACCGGGGAGTTGAACGGGGACTTTCTCCAGGAGCTGCAGACCTACGTGGCAAACGGGTTCTATCTGCGCCTGGAGGGCATCACCGCCTGGGACACCATGGCGGACAAGGTCTTTCACGCCTCGGCCAATGACGACGTGCTCATCGGGCCGGACGGGTGGCTGTTCTACGGCGGAGCGGTGAGCGACCTCACCGGCGCGGACCAGATGACGGACCGCCAGATCTGGTGTGCGGCCCGGTCCCTGGCCCTGATGCAGGAGTACGCCGAGAGCCAGGGGGCCCGGTTCCTCGTCACGGTCCCCTGCGGGAAGTACACCCTGTATCCGGCGCACGCTCCGAATTATGTAACTGTGGCGGAGGGGAGCAACCGCACGAGATTAGCGGAAGAGATGGAAAAACAGGGGGTAAATTATGTCGACCTCTATGATGTCTTTTCCGCGGTGGGCGAGGAGCTCTACTGGAAATATGACAGCCACTGGCACAGCCGGGGGGCGGCCCTAGCGGCGGATACGATCCTGGCCGCGGCGGGGATGGAGACGGACTATTTCGCCGGGCCCTTCGACACGGTGACGGACCACGTGGGGGACCTCTATGAGATGCTGTACCCCACCGGTACGGCGCGGGAGACGGACTATGTCTGGCAGCCGGGCTTCACCTTCTCCTATCTGAGCCGGTTCCACTCGGCGGACGACATCACCATCGAGACGGAGAATCCCGGCCAGCCGGGGAGCCTGGTCATGTTCCGGGATTCCTCCGGCCGGAGCCTGTATCCCTATATGGCCCAGAGCTTCGGGCGGGCCTATTTCTCCCGGCAGAACAACTATAGATTGGATTATGTAAACCAGCAGGAGGCCTCGCTGGCAGTGGTGGAGATCGCCGAGCGGACGCTGCCCTATCTGGTGCAGTACCCGGCGGTATATCCGGCCCCGACGCGGGACGCTTCGGTGCTGGAGGAGGCCATGGCCGTGGAGAGCGAGCTTGACGCCGAGGAGCCGGACAGGACCATGGAGGGGTACCAAAAGCTCACCGGGGCCCTGCCGGAGACGGCGGTGGACGCGGCAGTGTATGTGCAGGCCGGCGGCACGGTGTATGAGGCCATCCCCAATGAGGGGAGCTTCACCGCCTGGCTGCCCGGCGATGTGGAATGGGAGAGCGCCCAGGTATACGTGGGCTGAGAGAAAGGAGTTTTTATGGAACTGAACGAGGCATTGGCGGTCCTGGAGGCAACGCAGAGAAAGCTGTACGCATACAACGCGGCCAGCTCCGCGCTGTTTCTGGACGGGGACACGGTGGCGCCCAGGGATACGGCGGAGGGCCGGGGCGTGGCCCTGGGCATCCTGGCCGGGGAGCGGCGCCGGATCATGACGAGCCCGGAGCTGAAGGAGACCCTGGCCGTGCTGGAGGAGCACAAGGACGAGCTGGACCTGCCCCACGCCCGACAGGCGGAGGAGCTGGGCCGGTCGGTGCGGCAGCTGACGCGCATCCCGGCGGAGGAGTATATGGCCTATGCCCAGCTGACCAGCGAGGCCGGCAGCGTGTGGAAGCGGGCCAAGGAGCAGAGCGATTTCCAGCTCTTCCGGCCCTATCTGGAGAAGCTGGTGGACTATAACAGGAAGTTCGCCGGCTACTATGACCCGGCGAAGGCCCCCTATGACGCGCTGCTGAACGAGTATGAGCGGGGCGTGGACATGGCATATCTGGACAACTTCTTCTCCGCCCTCCGGGAGAAGCTGGTGCCGCTGATCCGGGCGGTGGGGGAGAAGCCCCAGCCGGACGTCGGCTTCCTGCACCGGCGCTATCCCGTGGAGCGACAGCGAGAATTCTCCGACTATCTCATGCAGGTGCTGGATCTGGACCGGGCACACTGCGGCATCGGGGAGACGGAGCACCCCTTCACCATGAATTTCAACAGCCGGGACGTGCGCATCACCACCCATTACTATGAAAACGACCTGGCCAGCTCCATGTACTCGGTCATCCACGAGGGCGGCCACGCCCGGTATGAGCTGGACGTGGACCCCGCGTGGGACTATACGGTCCTGGCGGGGGGCGTGTCCATGGGGGTGCATGAGAGCCAGAGCCGGTTTTATGAAAACATCATCGGCCGGTCCCGGCCCTTCATCGAGGCCATCTATCCCAAGGTACAGGCGTTCTTCCCCGAGCAGCTCGGGGATGTGACGGCGGAGCAGTTCTGGCGGGCGGTGAACAAGGCCGAGCCCTCCCTCATCCGCACGGAGGCGGACGAGCTGACCTACAGCCTGCACGTGATGGTCCGCTACGAGATCGAGAAGGCCCTGATCGGCGGCACGCTGGCGGTCAAGGACGTGCCGGAGACGTGGAACAGGCTCTATAAGGAGTATCTGGGCGTGGACGTGCCGGACGACGCCCACGGGTGCCTGCAGGACTCCCACTGGTCCGGCGGCTCCTTCGGTTACTTCCCCTCTTATGCCCTGGGCAGCGCCTATGGCGCCCAGATGCTGGCCAATATGGAGAAGGATATGGACGTGTGGGGCCCGGTGGCGAGGGGAGACCTTTCCCACGTCACCGCATGGCTGGCCGAGAAGGTGCACAAATACGGCGGCCTTCTCACCCCGGCCCAGGTGGTGCAAAACGCCTGCGGTGTCTTTGACCCGGTCTATTACACCGACTATCTCACGAAAAAGTATACCGAGCTCTACGGGCTCTGAGAAGGCGCGGCCATGACCTACAAGATCCTTATCGTGGAGGACGACCAGGCCCTGGGCGCGGCCATGAAAAAGCAGCTGGACGCCTGGGGCATGCAGGCCCGGCTGGTCCGGGACTTCCAGGATGTGATGGGCGAGTTTACGGACTTCGACCCCCATCTGGTGCTGCTGGACATCGCGCTGCCCTATTATAACGGCTACCACTGGTGCGAGAAGATCCGCGCCGTGTCCGCGGTGCCGGTGGTGTTCATCTCCTCGGCCTCGGACAACATGAACATCGTCATGGCCATGACCATGGGCGGGGACGACTTTCTGCCCAAGCCGGTGGACCTGAACGTGATGATGGCCAAGCTGCGGGCGGTGCTGCGCCGGGCCTACGACATGGGCGGCCGGGGGCCGGTGCTGGAGCACGGGGGAGCGGTGCTGAATCTGAACGACGCCAGCCTCACCTATGAGGGCCGGCGGGTGGAGCTGACGAAAAACGAGTTCCGCATCCTCCAGACCCTGATGGAGAACCGGGGCAAGGTGGTCAGCCGGGACACCCTCATGACCCGGCTGTGGCAGATGGACGCCTATGTGGAGGAGAACACCCTGACCGTGAACGTGAACCGGCTGCGGAAAAAGCTGGAGGACGTGGGGCTGCGGGACTTCATCGCCACCCGCGTGGGCGTGGGCTATATCGTGGGGTGAGCCATGGAGAGAGGGAGCCTTTTTTGGACCTGGCTGTGGTCCCACCGGCGGAGCGTCCTGACGCTGGCCTGCTGTGCGGCGGTGTTCGCCGCCATATTCGCCCTGTATGGCGCCGCGCTGGAGGCGGTGGCCTACGCCGCGGGGCTGTGCGCCCTGGGAGGCGCCGTGGCGCTGGGGGCCGGCTATGGCCGCTTCCGGCGGGAGGCCCGGGAGCGGGAAGCCGCGCTGGCCAGCCTGCCGGCCCGGTCGGAGCCCCTGCCGGCGGCGTCCACGCCGGAGGGAGAGGACTTCCGGGCCATGGCCGAGCGGATGCGGGCGGAGTATGCCGCCCTGGCCGCCGCCACGGACATCGCCCGGCGGGAGCAGATGGACTGGTTCACCGTCTGGGTCCACCAGATCAAGACCCCCATCGCCGTCATGCAGATGACCCTCCAGGGGGAGGACACCCCCGAGCACCGGGCCATGGAGGCGGAGCTGTTCCGGGTCCGGCGGTACGCGGAGATGGCGCTGACCTATCTGCGGCTGGGGGAGGGGGCCTCGGACCTGGTCATCGGGCCCTGCGACCTGGACGGGATCATCCGCCAGGCGGTGCGCAAATACGCGCCCCAGTTCGTGGCCAAGCGGCTCACGCTGCGCTATGAGGGCACCCAGGCCACGGTCATCAGCGACGAGAAGTGGCTCGCGTTCATCCTCGAGCAGCTTTTGGACAACGCGGTGAAGTATACCGCCGCCGGGTCCGTCACCATAGCCGTGTCCCCGGAGCTGGTGCTCACCGTGGCGGACACGGGGACGGGTATCGCGGCCTCGGACCTGCCCCGGATCTTTGAGAAAGGCTTCACCGGCTATAACGGCCGGAGCGACAAGTCCGCCACGGGCCTGGGGCTCTATCTCTGCCGCCAGGCGGCGGACAAGCTCCGTCACCGGCTGTGGGCCTGGTCCGAGCCGGGGAAGGGCAGCACCTTTTTCCTGGACCTCCACCGGGACGAGCTGGAAGTGGAGTGAGCTTACAAAAATGTCACATCCGGGCGTCAAAATGTCACGGGAATCGATTTTGACGGCCCGGATGTTTTGCTATGATAGGGGCACGTAAAGGAGGGAATGACCGATGACGATCCTTCAAGTGGAAGGGCTCGGAAAGACCTATACCGGCCGCCTGGGCGGCAGCCAGGTCCGGGCCCTGAACAATGTGTCCTTTTCCGTGGAGCAGGGCGAATATGTGGCCATCATGGGCGAGTCCGGCTCCGGCAAGACCACGCTTTTGAATCTTCTGGCTGCCTTCGACCGGCCCACGGCCGGCCGGGTGATGCTCCAGGGAAAGGAGCTGTCCGCCATCCCGGAGGGCGAGCTGGCGGCCTTCCGGCGGGACAGCCTGGGCTTCGTGTTCCAGGACTTCAACCTGCTGGACACCTTCAACATCCGGGACAACATCTTCCTGCCCCTGGTGCTGGCGGGGAAAAACTATGTGCAGATGGCCGAGCGGCTGCAGCCCATCGCCCAGAAGATGGGCATCACCGACGTGCTGACGAAGTATCCCTATGAGATCTCCGGCGGCCAGAAGCAGCGGGCGGCGGTGGCCCGGGCGGTGATCACCGGCCCGCAGCTGGTGCTGGCGGACGAGCCCACCGGCGCGCTGGACTCCAAGTCCGCCGACGGGCTGATGGACCTGTTCTCCCAGCTGAACCGGGAGGGACAGACCATTTTGATGGTCACCCACTCCACCAAGGCGGCCAGCCATGCCGGGCGGGTGATCTTCATCAAGGACGGGGAGCTGTTCCACCAGATCTACCGGGCCGAGGCCACCAACGAGCAGATGTACCAGAAGATCGCGGACACCCTGACCCTTCTGGCCACGGGAGGCGGCCATGAATAACAAGGGCTTTTACGCGAAGCTGGCCCGGCAGAACCTGCGCAAGAACGCCCGCAGCTGGGGGCCCTTCCTGCTGGCCTGCATCCTGACGGTGGGGATGTTCTACATCATCCTGTCCCTGGCCGTGAACCCGGCGCTCCGCTCCCTGACCGGGGGGACCACCATCCAGATCGTGATCCGCTACGGCGCCGTGGTGGTGGGGCTGTTCGCGGTGATCTTCCTGTTCTACACCAACAGCTTCCTCATCAAGCGGCGCAAGCGGGAATTCGGCATCTTCAATGTGCTGGGCCTGGAAAAGCGCCACCTGGCCCGGGTCATCGGCTATGAGACATTGTACACCTATCTGCTGGGGCTGGGCGGGGGCCTGGTGTTCGGCATGGCGCTGGACAAGGCGCTGTTCCTGCTGGTGATCCGCCTCACCGGCGCGCCGGTGGTGCTGGGCTTTTATGTCAGCGCCGTCGCCGTCGCCGTGACGGCGGGGCTGTTCGCGGTCATCTTCCTGCTGATCTTCCTCAGCAGCGTCCGGCAGGTCTATGTGGCCCGGCCGGTGGAGCTGCTGCGGGCGGGGAACGCCGGCGAGCGGGAGCCCAGGGCCAAGTGGTTCATCGCCCTGCTGGGGGCGGTGTGCCTGGGGGCGGGGTATTATATCGCGATCACCACCACGGACGTGCTCCAGGCCATGTTCCTGTTCTTCGTGGCGGTGGTGCTGGTAATAGCTGGCACGTACCTTCTCTTCACCGCCGGGAGCATCGCCATTCTGAAGGCCATGCGGGCCAACAAGCGGTATTACTACAAGACCCGGCACTTCACCGCTGTCAGCGGCATGATGTACCGGATGAAGCAGAACGCCGTGGGCCTGGCCAACATCTGCATCCTCAGCACCATGGTGCTGGTGATGGTGTCCGGCACCAGCTGTCTCATGCTGGGCATGGACGCGTCCCTGCAGGAGCGCTACCCCTGCGACGTGAACATCCCCCGCAGCAACGCCGCCACCATCGAAATGGTCAAAAAGGCGGTGGCGGACGCGGGCATCGCGCCGGAGAACGAGACGGAGTACGGCTATGTCACCTTCACCGCCTACCGGCGGCCCGAGGGGCTGGATGTGACCACGGACTATACCGTAGACACGAGCGCCCCGCTGTGTGACGCGCTGGTGACGGACCTGGACGATTATAACCGCTGCACCGGACAGGACTATACCTTGGCCCCGGACGAGATATTGCTGAAAACGGTAAGGACAGATTATAACGGTGACACACTGGAGCTGCTGGGCAAGACCTATACCGTCAAAGAGCAGGTTGAGCCCATGGTGAAGTGCGGCGATCTGACAGCCAATCTTACCAGCACATGGTATATCGTTGTGCCGGACCAGGCGGAGCTTGCGCGCATCGACGCCGCCATGGGCTTGGAAATGGGCGTGTTAGAGTCCGAGCTGCAACGGGACGGGGGCTACCGGCTGCGCCGGTTCTACGGCTTCGACGTGCCCGGCCACGATGACGAGATGGCGCTGAATGCCCGCCTGGCCATCCGGGCGGCCTGGACAAAAGCGTCGGAGGACGATTCTGTGGACCTGGAGGGCACCTACGAGTGCCGGGCCTGGGAGCGGCAGGATTTCGTGAGCCTCTATGGCAGTCTCTTCTTCCTGGGCATCTTCCTGGGGCTGCTGTTCACCATGGCGGCCATCCTCATCGTCTACTACAAGCAGATGAGCGAGGGCCGGGACGACCGGGAGCGGTTCCAGATCATGCAGAAGGTGGGCATGAGCCGG
>CANQOA010000007.1 GCA_947625355.1 uncultured Oscillospiraceae bacterium
TCGGAGGTCTCCGCTCTCTGCTCTCATATAGGGTCCACTCCGATCATGTTGAAGCTCAGCTTCTCATACCGCTCCTCACAGCCTGTCCGTCCATCCCGATCCCCCTCTCAGCCGACGCCAAAAACACCGGGGTAGTCGCGCTCGAAGCCGTCCCGATGGCCGGGGCTCAGGGCTGCCATATTCTCCATCCACCCTCTGTATGTCGCATCCGGCCATGGTGTGGGCGCCGGCGGCGCCGGGCGCATGGTCCAGGAGCCAGCCAGCAGCATGACCGCGGCCGCCGCGGCCAGGGCCAGCGCCTTCGCCCGCCGGCGGAGCTTCCGCCGCCTCTGGCGGGGCCCGGCTATGACTGACCACCTGCGCATGTGGCTCGCACCTCCTCTGCATATCGCTCCATCGCCGCCCAGGCTGTGAGCGCCTTTTCCTGCGTCAGGTGCGGGCCTGTCCGCCGGCCGCACACTGGGCACCGGATGAACCACGTCCGCGTCTCCCGCCCGTACAGCTCTTCCGCCAGGCTCCCGCATCCGCTGCACCGGGGCTGATCGAGCGCCGGTACCTCCCGCAGATCAGGCTCGTCCATCTTCGCTGCCTCCCCGCCGGGCCCGGCCCATCAGCCAGCCGATGCGCCCCACGGCCATCACCAGCGCCGCGGCGCCGATGATCGCCATCCCCGGCGCCAGCTTGTCCCATATGCCGGCAGCCGCCAGCATCAGCATCTCCCAGATCATCATCCATTTCTCCTTTCTTTGAACACGGTACATTCCTCTCCTCGGGGGCATGTCCGCGCCCGGCCTGTCCGCATCCGGTAGGTGCAGCAGAGCATCAGCTCGTGCCCGTCCCCCACCGTCACCGTCCCGCCATACCAGCACCGCCGGCATCGCTCCAGCGGGTCCTGCCGCGCCGTCATAATGATGCCTCCCCCTGCTGAGCCGGACGGAAAACCGCCTTCCCGGCGAACATCCCGTTGAGGTAATCCACCTTCAACCGTGTTGCCAGCTCCACTTTTTTCTCGGGCGGCAGGGTGTCCACGTCCACCAGCTCGTCGCCCACATGCACAAACGCCTTCACGGTGATCTTCTGCTGCTTTTTCATCTCGCCGCCCTCCTTTCTGTCAGCCTATTCGCCCGCCGGGATGTCCTATGCCCGCCGGCGGCCGCCAGTCCTCCGGATACGCGATCCGGCACAGCGCCACGAACTCATCGAAGGCCAGGTCGCCCTCCTGCTCCGCGCGGTGCAGGATCAGCTCTTTGAGCCGGGGCCCCGCGTGCTCCAACTCTGCCTTGTAAGCTTCATAGGTGTTCTCTGCCATGTTGTCCCTCCTTTCTGTCTTGTCCGCCTCCCGCTCCTGTGGTAGAATCAGCGCGAAAGGAGCTGAAATATAATGCGCATTGACAGTGATTGTGTCCGGGACATTTTGCTCTCTGTTGAAGGTCAAACTTCCTATAGCTCCGGTATGTACTTCCGTATCGGTTACACCACATACCCAGAGCCATTGCAGAAGTACGACAGCGAAAAGCTCATGTACCATGTCCGCTATCTTCTTCTCGCCGAATACCTTTACCATCCCGACGATTCAAGCGCCTCAGCCGAGTGGATGAACTTCGTTGACCTGACGCCGCGGGGACATGAATTTTTGAACACGATTCGTTCCCCCGTGATTTGGTCAAAGACCAAACGGATATTGGAAAAAGCCGGCGCATTCAGCTTGAAGATCGTAGAGGCCACTGCCGAGGGCATCGCCACCGCCATTATCAAAGAGCTCACCGGTTCAAATACCTTCCTGACGCCCTGACCCTTTACCGCTGTTTCCTCTTGAGCTTCAATACGACCGGCAGCTCTGCCAGCGCCGCCTTGCATCCCCGTTCCAACTCGCTGTCAGTTGGTTCGGGGATCTTCTTTTCTTCCAGATACCAGTAGACGGCGCAGAACGCCACCCTGGCGATGAACCACTTGACCGCAAACACCGCCGTGGTCACCAGAAAAATAATCGTCCACATGCCTTTTCTCACCTCCTTTCTGTCGATTTTTGCACTACGCAAATTATGAGGCAAAAAAATATGCCGCAAACTCCCTATCTTCTATGTCAAGAGCTCTCGCGACCTTCTCCGCCTCATCCAGCGTGATGGGCCGTATATTGTGAATCTTCTGGTTCATCGTCGGCGTGGCAATGCCCACTGCGGCGGCGAGTTTAGCCTGTGTCATCCCAGCCTCCTTCATTCTGTCCTTGATTGCCTGTGTGTTTATCACCGATAAATCACCTCCGTTGATTTGCATAGCGCAATTTTAGCATTGTGCAAACCGTCTGTCAAGTAGTTTTATATAAAAATTTGCAGGGCGCTAAAAGTTTTTGTTGCGCTCCGCAAACATTCGTGCTATAGTGGCTCTAGGCCAAGGAGGACCAGTCTATGAATAATATTGAAATCGGCCAGCGCATCAAACAGCGCCGCCTCGATATGGATCTGACCCAGGGCGACATTGCGAACGAGATAGGCGTCGCCATATCTACTATACAACGCTACGAAACCGGCGCCATTGATAAGATCAAGCTCCCGGTGATCGAGGCAATCGCCCGCGTTCTGCGGGTCAATCCCGACTGGCTCATCGGTAAATCCGACTCTCCCCTCCCCTCCAACATCATTCCCATGCCAAAGACCCGGCGCATCCCGCTCATCGGGACCATCGCCTGCGGGGAGCCCATCCTGGCAGAGGAGAACCTGGACGGCGAGGTGGACCTCCCGGAGCACATCCGGGCGGACTTCGCTCTGCGGTGCAAGGGGGATAGCATGATCAACGCCCGCATCTTCGACGGGGATATCGTATACATACAGATCGACCGGGAGATCCGCGACGGGGACATCGCCGCCGTGCGCATCGGGGACGAGGCCACCCTGAAGAGGGTCTACCGGTACCCCTCCCGCCTGGAACTCCGGCCTGAGAACCCCACCTTTCCCGTCCTGCAGTATGAAGGGGAGCAGCTGGCGGACGTACAGATCATCGGCAAGGCCGTGGCCTTCACCAGCACGGTGAGGTGATTTAACCTCTATCCCCGCTGTTCCCTGGTGGTGCAATACTTACTGAGCCCTTTGAGCTGTAAAGCTCCGCTTCTCATACAAAAATCAAGACATTCGGAGGACTCCTCAAATGAAAAAGCTTTTTCCCTTCTTTCTTGCGATCGTTGTGTTGCTTTCCCTTATCCCCTCCGCCTATGCCGACGCCGCCTCATCGGCCGCCTGGGATGACCTCCTCCTGGCTGACCTTGACGTCATCCCGCAGATCAGCGTGTTCTCCGCCGTCCCGATCCCAGCCTTCGTCAGTGTCGGTAGCACTGATCTCCACATAAAAAAGGGCCCCGGCAGTTATTACGATACCGTTTCGTCCGTCCCCTCCTGGGAATCGGTGAATGTCTATGCGGATTTATTCGGCTGGGCCCTTATCTGCTATGACGGCATATGGGGCTGGGTCGAGTCCCCATATCTCATCATGGATAGCTCGGGCAGTTCACCGGACGCTGCCGCAACAGCGACCGCTGAAAATCCTGATCCCCGACCGGCTCAAATTGACGGCTCCTCCTATGAGATCACCTACCAGAATGTTCGGGTTTTTGATGAATACGGGTATACAAAAGCTATCGTCATGATAGAAATAACGAATAACGGCACCAAAGACCTCTATCTCGACATCTGTTCTTACGACCTGGAGGACAGCGCTGGCAGCCTGATCGCCACCGAATCAATGGTATCCTGCTTCCCGTCTGTGCTTTCTCCCGGTGAAAAGGGCTATTTGTACGAGACCTCCTATCTCGATGATTATTCGGGAGATGGGAATGTCGTTGTTCTTCCTCACCTGAGCATCGAAGATGCCACCATCAAAAACACGCGGTATCCCGTGTCTGATATTTCGATAACCGATGACGGCTACGGCGGCATTAAGGTCCTGGGGCGCGTGGAGAATAATACAAACGAGACAGAGGACTCCCCCGAGGTCGCTGTTGTTTTTTACGACGATAACGGCACCCCTCTCGGCCTTGACTACGATTTACTTCTTCCCTCCCTCGCTCCTGGGGATAAAACTGGATTTGAGATAAATTATGACGATCTTCCCGACGGCATCACTGCCGCACAAATCGCCGATTATACTGTCTACGCATACCCAGCGTGGCAGCTCCAGTGGTGATCAGATAATATCTACAGCAAGAAAGGAGACTCCCCATGTTAGAAAAACAAGACCTGCAGGCCATCAAGGAACTGATCGACACTTCCGTCACCACTGCCATCACCGCCTCCGAGGAGCGCATGTCGGCAAAGATCGACGCCTCGGAGAACCGCATTATGGCCTACATCGAGAACGCCGTCATGCCTAACTTCAAGCTGCTGGCCGAAGGCCACCAGACCTTGCTGGAGACTCTGGCCCGGAAAGATCGAGTGGAGGCGCTGGAAGAGGAAGTCGTGTTCTTAAAATCCGTCGTCTCCGCCCTGGCCCAGGATGTGACCGAGCTGAAAAAGGCCCAATAAAAAACGCCGCCCCCGGTCTCGCACACCGGGGACGGCAACGTAGAAAACCACCCGAACCGCCTAGGGGATCGTCTACCCTTTTATGGTACCATATCCCCTCAAAAATTGCAAGGAGGACCCCATGGCTGCATCCTCTCCGCGTACCGCGGCGGCCTACATCCGTGTGTCCACCGAGGACCAAGCGGATCAGTCGCCCGAGAGCCAGCTTATTGAAATACGAAAATATGCCGCCCGGAACGGCCTCATCCTGCCGGACAACCTGGTCTTTGTCGACGAGGGCATCTCCGGCAAGCGGTCCGAGAACCGGCCGGCCTTCCAGCAGATGATCGGCACCGCCAAAGAAAAGCCCGCTCCTTTCGACGTGCTTCTCCTCTGGAAGTTCAGCCGGTTCGCCCGGAACCAGGAAGAGAGCATCGTCTATAAGTCGCTGCTGCGGAAACAATGCGGCGTCGACGTGGTGTCCGTGTCTGAGCAGCTGCCCGAAGGCCCCTTTGCCTCCCTGATCGAGCGCATCATCGAGTGGTTCGACGAGTTTTACTCCATCCGCCTCTCTCAGGAAGTCAAGCGCACCATGGCCGTCAAAGCCGGCCGCGGGGAATTCCAATCCTCGCCTCCCTTCGGCTATCGGGCCCGGATCATCCCCGGGAAAAAAACGGTGTTGGAGCCCATCCCCGAGGAAGCGGAGCTCGTTCGGCAGATCTTTGACCGGTTCAACCGCGGCGAGGGAGTATACGTCATTGCCCGGTGGCTGAACTCCCTGGGGATCACCACACACCGGGGAAACGCTTTTGAGAACCGCACCGTGGAGTATATCCTTCGGAACCCGGTCTATATTGGAAAGCTCCGGTGGACACCCACGGGCCGCACCCGAAGGGACTTTTCCAACCCGGACACCATCCTGGCAGACGGCGAGCATGAGCCTCTCATCACCCAGGAGACCTTCGACACCGCGCAGACGAACATTGCCCGAATCAAGGCCGTCTGGGGTTACAAAGCCCGTCCAACCTACGAGCTGAAGGACTGGCTCAGCGGTCTCGTCCGCTGCGCCGCATGCGGAGGCACTCTCATCTTCCAGAGACCTCACTACTTCAAGTGCAACAACTACATGCGCGGTCGATGCACCTGCTCGCAACATATTCGGATCGACTTGCTGCATGGGGCGATCACAGAGCGCCTCATGCAGGACATGACCGGCAGCAACGCCCTGGACTGCGCTGTCGTGCAGTCGGAGGCAGAGCAAAGCGGAGAGCTGCCCCGGCTGCGCACTTCCCTCACGGATCTCCGCCGGCGTGACGCGCGACTGCTGGACGCATACCTGGGAGGCGCTGTCGACCTTGCACAATTCTCCACTGCAAAGTCCAGTCTTGACTCTGAAATCGCAGACATTGAGGAAAGGATCGCTTCTCTGGAGTCCACCACCGCAGACCCGGATGCCGTCCGTGCAGCTTTGACCTCCCGCATCCGCGAGGCTTACGATACCATCTCCGCCCCAGATGCCTCTCTGGAAGAGAAAAATACTGCGCTCCGCAATATTACGGAACGCATCACCTTTGATAAAAGCCAAATGGTCATCAATATTACATACCGTGTTTTTTGTAGCCAGTATTATAGTCTATAACAGTATGGACCACCATACTGGCTGATGATATACTTGGCCATGGCGGGGTTGGGATTCTTGATCCGCACGGGATACTGCAGCTTTTTTTCATATACGAACATTACTTCTTACCTGCCTTTCCGCCGTTCCAGGGCCAGGGACCCTCGGGCCAGACCCAGCAGTCGAATTTGGCCGTGTCGGCGCGCGTCACCGGGCCGTACATCTCCACGTAGCGCTTGCGCCCCTCCTTGGCCAGGGCGCTGAAGCTCTTCCAGGTCTTGAAGGCGTCCTTGTCGTCGGGATGGGTGTCCAGGTACAGCGCCAGCTCCTGGCAGACGAAATCCAGGGCCATCAGCTCGGCCTGGGGCGTATTCTCTACAGGGCCGACGGCCACATAGTCCATAAAGGGCAGATCCAGCCCCGGGAACAGCGTGCCCTTGGCCAGGGCGTCGGCGCTGTCATAGGCCGGCTCGCTGCACGGCTGGGTGGCCAGCATCGGCACGGCCAGCGGCGCGCAGGAGGGCAGAGCGCCCTCTTTATAGGTGCAGGAATCTTTATCTTGCAAAAAAACTTCCCCCTTTGCATGCCATACTATGCAAAGGGGGCTTTCGTTGTTATCCTTCAGTCCTTGATGAGTTCGACGAAATCGGCCTCGGTGATGATGGGGACTCCCAGAGCCTCGGCCTTGGTGAGCTTGGAGCCGGGGTTGGCGCCGGCCAGAACATAGGAGGTCTTTTTGGACACAGAGCCGGAGGCTTTGCCGCCGAAGCGCTCGATGATCTCCTCCGCCTGAGCGCGGGTGAATCGCTCCAGGGCGCCGGTGAGGACGAAGGTCTTGCCGGCAAAGCGGTCGTCCGCGATCTCCTCCCGGCTTTCAAAGGACACCCCCGCCTCCCGCAGCCGCCGGATCAGATCCTGGCTCTGTTCGGAGGCGAACCAGTCGGTCAGGGATCTGGCCGTGACGGCGCCCACGTCGTCGATGGCGGTCAGCTGCTCCTCGGTGGCGGCCATGAGCTCGTCCAGTGTGGCAAAATGCCGGGCCAGGACCTTGGCCGCCTTGGCTCCCACCTGCCGGATGCCGAAGGCGCAAAGAAGCCGGGCCAGTCCCCGGTCCTTGCTCTGCTCCAGGTTGGCGATCAGATTCTCCGCGGACTTCTTCCCCATCCGCTCCACGGCCGCCACGGACTGGGGCTCCAGGTAATAGAGCTCGGCGGGGGTCTTGATGAGCCCGGCCCGATCCAGGGCCTCCACCACCGCCGGACCCAGGCCGTCGATGTCCATGGCGTCCTTGGAGGCAAAGTGGACGATGGTCCGCAGCCGCTGGGCCGGGCACTCCGCGCCGGTGCAGCGGATGGCCGCGCCGTCCTCGTCCCGGACCACCGGCGCGCCGCAGGCGGGGCAGACCGCGGGGAAACGGAAAGACCCCTCGCTGTCCTTCTTCACGACCTCCAGCACCTCGGGGATGATCTCTCCGGCCTTTTGGACCAGCACCGTATCCCCCACGTTCACGCCCAGCTTCTCGATGAAATCCTGGTTGTGAAGGGTGGCATTGGTCACGGTGGTCCCCGCCAGGCGGATGGGCTCAATGACGGCCTTGGGGGTCAGCACGCCGGTGCGGCCCACCTGGATGACGATGTCCAGCACCCGGCTGGGCTTCTTCTCCGGCGGGTATTTATATGCCACCGCCCAGCGGGGATATTTGGCGGTGCTCCCCAGCGTCTGGCGCTGGGAAAGGTCGTTGAGCTTGATCACCGCGCCGTCGATATCGAAGGGATAGCCCTCCCTCCCCTCGCCGATGGCGTCGATCGCCGCCGTGCACTCCGAAGGGGTCCTGCAAAGGGTATGGGCCACCACGGGAAAGCCCATGGCCGCCATGGCCTCCAGCGTCTCGTAATGCTCCCTGTAGGCCGCGCCTTCCGCCAGCTGGATGTTGAAGAAGATCACATCCAGCATCCGCTGGGCGCAAATGGCCGGGTCCTGCTGGCGCAGCGAGCCGGCGGCGGCGTTGCGGGGGTTGGCCAGGAGCGGCTGCCCTTCCAGCTCCCGCCGGGCGTTGATGGTCCGGAAGGTCTCGTGGGACATATAGACCTCGCCCCGGACGATGAGCCGTTCGGGGGCGTTTTGGATCGTCTTGGGCAGGCTCCGGATGGTGCGCAGATTCTCCGTCACGTCCTCGCCCACCTCGCCGTTGCCCCGGGTAGCGCCCCGGTAAAAGATGCCGTTTCTGTATTCCACCGCCACGGACAGCCCGTCGATCTTCGGCTCGGCCACATAGTCGTGGGACGCATCCAGTGAAGCGTCCATCCGCTCCACAAAGCCCGCCACCTCCTCGAAGGAGAACACATCCTGCAGGCTCTCCAGCGGCACCTCATGGGCCACCGGCGCGAAGGCCTCGCTCACATGCCCGCCCACATGCTGTGTCGGCGAGTCCGGCCGGATCCAATCCGGATGGGCCGCTTCCATGGCCTTGAGCTCGTTGTTCATCCGGTCATACTCAAAGTCGGACACCAGCGGCGCGTCATTGTCGTAATAAGCGACCGACAGGGCCAGCAGCCTCTCCACAAGGGCGTTGTATGACTCGATCGTATAGTCCATCTTATCTCTCCCAGTTCAAATAGCTATCCGGCACCTGGCCCACGATCACCGTCTCGGACACCAGGATCTCGGTCTGCACGCCGGTGTCCATCTCCCGCCAGGGCAGCAGGAACGACAGCTGCACATCCAGGTCCAAAAACAGCTGGTGCAGGGTCTGGTTGATGCCCGCGCTGGTGATCTCGCTGCGAAAGCCCGCCGTACTGGATGAGAGTACGGTCACATCCACCGACACACTGGGCCCCCGGTTCATAAAAAGGGCGCTGCCCAACAGGTTCGCCAAGGGAATCTTGACCGTCAGCTCCTCCTGCTCCGTAGCGTCCACCGCCCGGCCCAGCACCTCCGACGACAGGGTGTTGACCGCCGTCACGTTGGCGGTGACGGCGGTGACGGCGCCGGAGGCGTCCCTCTCCAGCTTTACCAGCTGCTCGCCCCGAAAGGCCGGGTCCGCCATCACGTCCTTGACGATCTGGTTCACCCTCGTGACCACCATGTCCCGGGCGGCGGAGGCGGCATACTCGGTCACCATGCTGCGCAGTCCCGCGGAGAGGGCCGCGAGCGCCGCAAGGATCATGGCCGCGACCAGCAGCGCCAGGGTGCGCTTGGCCCGCTTTTGCGTCCTGGGCTGGACGGCGGCCCGCCGGGGCCAGCGTCTTGGCGGCATGATATCACCCCCATAGGAGCAGTATATGCCCGCCAAAGGACGCTTATGTCACTTTGCCATCTCCTCCAGGAACAGCCGCGCCAGCTTTGCCTGGTCCTCGCACTCGGAGATCCTGGCCACGCTGGCTGGGGAGTGGATGTTCCGCACCGCCACGGACAGCGCCGCCACCTGGACGCCGCAGCCGCTGCGCTGAACGGCGGAGCCGTCGGTGCCGCCGGCGATGACAGACTTGGTCTGCCAAGGGATGCCGTTCTCCTCCGCCAGCCGGATCAAGGTCTGGCGCAGGCCGCGGTCGTAGATCGTCCCCCGGTCCATGAACGGCAGCACCACGCCGCCGCCCACCCGGCAGATCTTGTCCGGCCCCTCCGCCGTGGGGATATCGGCGGCGGTGGTCCCCTCCAGGACCAGCGCCACGTCCGGCTGGATATTCCGGGCGGCCACGGTGGCACCCCGGGTGCCCACCTCCTCCTGGACGGTGAACACGAACCAGCAGTCGCACGCGATCTCGTTCTCGATGAGCTCCAACATGGTGGCGCAGCCGGCCCGGTCGTCGATCGCCTTGGCCTTCACCAGACCGTCGCCGAAGCGGACCACCGTGTCGTCAAAGGCGGCCAGATCCCCCAGATGCACCAGCTTTTCCGCCTGGGCCCGGTCGGCCGCGCCGATGTCGATGTACATGTCCTTCATGGCCGGGAGCGTCCTGCGCTGCTCGGGCGTGGTCAGATGGAACGCCTTGCAGCCGATGACGCCTAGGACCCGGTCCGGGCCCACATACACCCGCTTGCCGGGCAGGACCCGCCGGTCGATGCCGCCGGCGTTCTCAAAGTGCAGATAGCCGTCGTCGGTGATGGACGTGACGATCAGGCCCACCTCGTCCATGTGGGCGCAAAGCATGATCCTGCGTTTCGGCGTCACAGCGCCCTTTTTGAACACCATCAGGTTGCCCATAGGGTCGGTGCGGATCTCGTCGGCGTGGGCCATGGCCCGCTCCAGGATGTAATCCCGGACCTCCTCCTCGCCGCCGGTAACGCCGCCCAGGCAGCACAGGGTCTCTAACGTATCCAGCATCCCGTCACACCTCCCGATCCTCTATATAGGCCACCAGCAGCTCCACGATGGCCTCCATATCCGCGAGGCACACCGTCTCCACCGGCGTATGCATGTATTTCAGCGGCAGACTCACCAGCGCCGTGGCCACGCCCTCCCGTGCTACCTGGATGGCGTGGGCGTTGGTGCCGCTGTTGCCGCCGGGGACCACCTCCGGCTGATAGGCGATGCCCCGCTCCCTGGCCAGATCGAACAGCTCCTGGGTGATGGCCTTGTTCATGTTGGGGCCGATGCCGATGGCCGCCCCCCTGCCGCACGCGCAGGGCACGTCTCTCACGTCCGGGGTCTTTCCGTGGGTCACGTCCACCACCAGCGCCGCGTCCGGCGCCACGGCATAGGCGCCCACCGTCGCGCCCCGGTGGCCGAGCTCCTCCTGGGTGCTGACCATGCAGCAGACGTCCACGTTCAGGTCCTTCCCCGCCAGGCGCTCGAATGCCTTCATGATGATGGCCGCGCAGGCCCGGTCATCCAGGGCCTTTCCCACCAGCTGTCCCTCGCCCAGCGGCTCGCAGAAAGCGGAATAGACCACTGCCGTGCCCAGCGGTACGGCGGCCTCCGCCTCCTCCTGGGTCAGGCCCACGTCGATGTAAAGGTTTTTCGGGTCGATGGCCTTGCCCCGCTCCTCCTGGCTCAGCACGTGGGGCGGCATGGTGGCGATGACGCCGAACATGGGCGGTTCGGTCAGGACCATCACCTCGCGGGCCGGGAGCATCCGCTGGTCCACCCCGCCCAGAGTGGCGAAGGAGAGGTATCCGTCCCGCATGCCGGTGACCACGAGGCCGATCTCGTCCATATGCGCGTCCAGCAGCACCGTCTTGGCACCGGGCTTTCCGCAGCGCTTGAAAGCGATGCAGTTGCCCATCACGTCTGTGCGGACCTCGTCCGCCCAGGGGTGCAGATAGGAGGCGACATACTCGCAGACCGGCTGTTCATAGCCGGAGGGTCCGGCCAGCCCGGAAAGCCGCTGGGTCAATTCCAATAGTTCCATGGCGATCACTCCATTTCCTCGATGAGCCGGCGGAACCTGTCGCCCCGCTCGGCAAAGTTTTTGAATCGGTCGAAGGAGGTGCTGGCCGGGCTCAGGAGCACCGTATCTCCGGGCTCCGCCCCGGCGGCGGCCGCCTTCACCGCCGCGTCAAAATCGTCCATCGTGATGATCTCCGGCACACCGGTCCGGTATGCCGGGGCGCTTTCCACCGCCTCGCGGATCTTCTCCGCCGTCAGTCCGGTCAGATAGAGCCTCTTCACATGCTCGCACACCGCCGGGCCCAGGCTGTCAAAGGGCACGCCCTTATCCTTGCCTCCGGCGATGAGGATCACCTTCTCCCGGAAGCAGGCCAGCCCCGCGCGGGTCCTGTCCGGGCTGGAGGCGATGGAGTCGTTGATATAGGTAACGCCCCGCAGCACGCGCACGGTCTCCAGGCGGTGGGCCACCCCCAGGAAGGAGCGGGCTACCTGGCGCATAGCGTCCACGGGGACCATGCCCCACACCGCCGCGAAGGCGGCCATCATGTTCTCCACGTTGTGCATCCCGGGGATCTTCATCTCCGCCGCGGGCAGCACTTCCCGCTCCTCCCCGCCGAAGCAGGCGCAGATCACCCCGTCCGGCCGCAGCCATACGCCGGGGCTCGCCTGCTCCCGCCGGCTGAACCAGCACACGAAGCTGTTGGCCTCGCCGGCGCAGGCGGCCGTGACGGCGTTGTCCCGATTCAGCACCAGGCGCGCGTTCTGCCGCTGATGCAGGAAGATCTGCTTTTTCGCGTCGATATAGTCCTGGTAGTCCTTATGGATGTCCAGGTGGTTGGGCGCGATGTTGGTGATCACCGCCACGTCCGGGCTGCAGCGCATGGAGTGCAGCTGGAAGGAGCTCAGCTCCAGCACCGCCACGTCGGCCGGCGACATCTGATCCACCTCCGCCAGCAGCGGATGGCCAATATTGCCGCCCAGCCAGACCTTTCGCCCGGCGGCCTTGAGAAGCTCGGAGATCAGGGTGGTCGTGGTGGTCTTGCCGTCGGAACCGGTCACCGCCACGATGGGGCACGGGCACAGGGCCATGAACACCTCCATCTCGCTGGTGACCACCGCGCCGGCCTTCACGGCGGCGGCCAGCTCTGGCCGGAAGGGCAAAAAGCTGGGGGTGCGGAAGATCACGTCCCCGGTCAGCCCCTCCAGATAGTTCTCTCCCAAATGGAACGCGACGCCCATGGCGCTGTATCGGTCATAAAACTCCCCCAGCGCGTCGGGCGCGGACTTATCATATACCGCCGTCTCCACGCCGGCCTCGGCCAGCAGCGCGATCAGCGGCCGGTTGGACAGCCCCGCGCCCACCACGGCGACGCGCTTTCCCCGCAGAGAGGCCAGGTATTCCTTCAATGTCAAGCGCTCACACCTCACATTCAGTGCTATTATAATACAATATCTTGTGGTTTACAAGATACGAATATCTACAAGATGGTTTCAGTTGAAAAGAAGCGGATGCTATTTTCCACGAAAAAAGAGACAGGAAAATATCCTGTCTCTTTTTTTGATACGAGTCTTCGTGTAAGCCGGATTCTGTTAAAAATGGCCATCTATCTAGGCGCAGCGTTGCCGCAGCGCTCCAGCCACCTCCCCGGGGGAGCCGGGCCGGCCTGATCCCCCTCCACGGTGTTGCTCCGGATAGAGTTTACAGCGGCGGCCTGTCGCCAGGCCGTCGGGCGGTCTCTTACACCGCCTTTCCACCCTTACCGCGCCAAAAGCGCGGCGGTATATCTCTGTTGCACTTGTCCTGATGTCGCCATCGGCGGGCGTTACCCGTTATCCTTGCCCTGTGGAGCCCGGACTTTCCTCACGCACAGCCTTTCGGCTCATGCCCGCGGCCATTCGGAAAACTCGGTACCTTTCGATCACTCGTCGGGGTTATCCCAGTTGTGCCAGACGTTCTGCACGTCCTCGTTGTCCTCGAACACGTCCAGCATCTTCTGCATATTCTTCCGGTCGCCCTCGGCGGTGAGGGTGACATAGGTCTGGGGGACCATCTCCTCCTGGGCGGAGTCCAGCTTATAGCCGTGGGCGGTCATGTATTCCGCCACTGCGGTCACGTCCTCCGGCGCGGTATAGAGGGTGAACACGCCATCCTCCGTCTCCATATCGGCCGCGCCCGCCTCCATGGCGTCCATCATCACAGTGTCCTCGTCCAGATCGCCGTCCTCGTTGTCCACCACGATGACTCCCTTGCGGTCAAAGGACCAGCTGACGCAGTTGGTGGGCCCCAGGTTGCCGTTATACTTGTCGAAGCAGTGGCGCACGTCGCTGGCGGTGCGGTTGCGGTTGTCGGTCATGGCCTCCACGATGACCGCCACACCGCTGGGGCCGTAGCCCTCATAGGTGACAGACTCGAAGTTGGAGGTGTCGCCCGCGCCCAGGGCCTTTTCGATGGTGCGCTTGATATTGTCGTTGGGCATGTTGGCGGCCTTGGCCTTGGTGATGACGGCGGCCAGACGCATGTTGTTCTTCGGGTCGCCGGAGCCGCCCTCTTTGACGGCCACGATCATCTCACGGGCGATCTTGGTAAATGCCTGGGCCCGCTTGGCGTCCGCGGCGCCCTTCGTTTTTTGTATGTTGTGCCACTTGGAATGTCCGGACATGGTGAATATCCCCCTGTATCGTTTACGTTACAGGTCATTGTACCACAACTTTTCCTCAATAGCAACAGCAAACATGTCCGCTCGCCGCTCTTATCTCGCTTTCGGCACCAGCAGCAGGCCGCTGCTCCGCTCGCCGTTGGCGGCGGCAATGGCCTCCACGGTGGAGCGGTACCGCTTCGCCACGGCCCACATATCCGTGCCCGGCTCCACCCGCACCAGCGTCAGCGACGCCGGCGCCGGGGCGGCGGCAAAGCCCTCCGGGTCCTCGGTCAGGCCCGTCATGGCGGTGATGGCCCCGCCGGAGACGGCCAGCGCGTCCATCTCCAGCGCCGCCCGAACGTCCAGGCTCCCGCCCGAGGCGGAACAGTATACGTCCGCCGCGGAGACCGTCACGCCCTGCAGCGCCGTCTCCGGGCCGATGTCGGTGGTGAACTCCGCCGACAGGCGGCAGCGGGCGGCGGAAAAGCCGCCGTCCTCCCGGGCGGTGATCACGCGCACGTTCACGGTGGTCTTGACCGTCTCATGCTCCACCGTCACGCCGCCCACAGCGGCGCTGATGGCCAGTACCTCGCCTGCCCCGCCCATGAGCTCCGCCGTGCCCGTCACGGTCTGGCGCATGCTCACCGCGTGCACGGCGCTCACCAGCTCCACCTGCTCTGGCTGGCCCACCAGCGCCGTGCGGTTGCTATAGAGGTCCGCGATGTAGGCAGCCTCTCCGGCCGCGTGGCAGACCGTCTGCGCCGCCAGATGCAGCTCCGCCGCCACCTTTCCGTCCTCCGTCTGCCGGTCCGGCAGGTCGAAATAGACGCCGGTGAAGGCCAGCGCCACCTCCGACGTCACCTCCGGCGCCTGGGTATCCACCTCCATGATCTGGGTGAACTCTGTCTCATATCGGCCGGCGATGGGCTCCGCCTCCCGGCGGGCAAAGACCAATCCGGCCCGGATGCGGCCCCGGAACACCACCTTGCCGGAGGCGTACTTCACGTCCTCCACCTTCACCTCCGCCCGCTGGGACAGGATCCGCTCCACCCCGCCGGCGGGCAGCTGGTATTCATCGGTGACCACAAAGGTCTTTTCCCGCACGTCCGCGATCGTGACCATAGGCGCGGTCTTGGTCAGGATATGCACCCCCGCCTGCGGCGTCTCCAGTCCCGAGGGGAGCTCTACGGTCCGCCGCTGATAGACCCGCGCCTCACAGTCCACATCCACCCGCACCGAGAGCTTCCGGCTGTTCACCGTCCGGGCGTCCAGCGCCCGGATGCGCAGCCGCGCCACCGTACGGCAGTCGGTGTCCGCCCCCGGCGCGTCCGCCCGCAGCTCCACCGGCACGGTCACCGCCAGACTCTCCATCGCGCCGCCGCCCTCCGGCATGTACATCACGGAAACGGCCACAGAGGCGGCCAGCGCCACCGCTCCCGCCTCTGTCTCCTTGCTGCGCAGGGTGATGATCCCGTCGGCATCCACCACCGCCGCCACGTCCGGCATAGCGTCCGGCACGATGCTCTCCGCCGTGAAATCCCGGCTGAAAGACCCCGACCATACCGGGGCCAACTGTTCATATCGATCCTTCTTCAGGGCCGTATCCATGATGCATCGCTCCTTGCATGTTATTCTGTGCAAGGGTATGCGCCCGCCGAAGGGTTTATGCCGCCCTAGCAGCGCGTCATCCAAATCCCGCCGCATACCAGAAGCCCGGCGCATATCATCCACCAAAACCAACTGGGCAGGATCAGCGCCATGAAGATCACCGTCCCCGCCGCCACGGCCAGCCGGCCGCAGCCTCTGCCATTTCTGCGCATAGAAAACCGCCTCCCGTCCATTGTATGGACGAAAGGCGGGTCGTGTTCAGACCGTCTCGATCTCCCAGCGGCGCAGCCGGGAGGCCTCTTCATATAAGCGCAGATAGGAGCCGTACCGGCTGGGGTGGATCAGCCCTTGCTCCACCGCCTGGCGCAGGGCGCACCCCGGTTCCGACCGGTGGGTGCAGTCAACGAACCGGCACTTGTCCAGATACGGCCGGAATTCCGGGAACAGCCCCGCCAGCTCTTCCGGCAGGATGGGCGGCTCTCCCTCGTCGTCGAAGGAGGCAAAGCCCGGCGTATCCGCCGCCAGGGTGCCCTGGCCCAGGTCAAACAGCTCCACATGCCGGGTGGTATGCTTTCCCCGGCCCAGCTTCTCGCTGACCTGCGCCGTGGGGATATCCAGGCCGGGGGCCAGGGCGTTGAGCAGGCTGCTCTTACCCACGCCGGAGTTGCCGGTGAAGCAGCAGATCTTCCCCGCCAAAGCCTCCCGCAGCGGGCCGATCCCCTCCCCGGTGCGCGCGCTGACGCAGTATACCGGGTAGCCCGTGCCCGCGTAGATCGTACGCAGCTGCTCGGCCGGATCCAGGTCGCATTTGTTGATCACCAGCACCGCGCCGCAGCCGTTCTTCTCGCACCGCACCGTCACCCGATCCACCAAAAACGGGTCCGTCACCGGGATCACGGCGGAAAGGAGCATCACCAGACAGTCCACATTGGCCACCGCGGGCCTGGCGAAAGCGCAGCGCCGGGGCAGGATGTCTGTCACCGTGCCCGCTTCGCCGGCAACCTCCGCCACGACCCGGTCCCCCACCAGGGGCGTCAGCCCGTCTTTCCGAAAGCGGCCGCGGGCGCGACAGCGGACCAGCCTGTCCTCATGGCGGACGTCGTAAAACCCGCTGAGAGAGCGTATGATGACCCCCTCGAAACGCAAGCCTCAGCCCTGCCCTTCCGGCGGCGTGGTCTGTCCGCTGATCGTCGGGCCCGTGCCGATCTGCAGGTACACCTGGGTGCCCATGACGACCCGCGTGCCGGCGCTGTAGCTCTGCCACATGACCTTGCCGGCCATATCCACGGAGGAGCTGACATAGTAGATCTCCGACTCTCCGCAGACCAGGCCCGCCCGCTGCAGCTCCAGCAGGGCGTCCTGCTTGGTATCGTTGATGAGGTCAGGCACGTTGGTATAGGTGGCGGCCGGGCCGGCGCTGACCTTGATAGTGACGGTGGTGCCGCTGGATACGCTGGCGCCCGCCATCGGGTCGGAGGAGATCACATGGTTCTGGGTCACGGAGCTGGACTCCTCCCAGGTGACGATCACGTTCAGATTCAGCGCCGAGAGCCGCACCTGCACCTCCGTGTAGGGGGCGTTGACGATGTCCTCCGGGATGGTGACCAGCTGGATGCCGGAGCTGACGGTCAGATTGACTTTGATGCCCTCCGAGACGATCATACGGCTGGACCCGGGGGCCGGGTCCTGATCGATGATCATGCCCTTCTCATGGTTCGCGTCCGCGGTATAGGTCACCTCGAAATCATACAGCTCGTTCAAAGACTCGTTGGACAGCACTTCTTCGGCGGACAGGCCGATGAACGAGGACACGTCCGTCCGCTCCGCGTCGGAAAAAATATCCCGCAGCCAGTACTGCCACACGAACGCGAACAGCGCTAATGCGAAGGCCGCCACCAGGGCGAACCCCAGCAGCATGCTGACGCTGCCGGCCCTGGCGCGCCGACGGGCATATCCCTCTTTGGACAGCTCGCCCGAACGGCTGATCCGGGGCACGTTCTTGGTGATGACGTGGACCTCGTCCCGCGCCGTGGGGACGTCCTCCCTGACCGGCGCCGCGCCGCTCTGCGCCCGGCGGAAATCCTCCAGATCGGCCAGCATCTCATCCGCGGACGCATACCGCTCGTCCGGGTCCGGCTGCATGGCCCGCAGGGCGATCGCCTCCAGCTCCGGCGGCACCGCCGGGTTCAGCTCTCCCGGCGCGTCCGGCAGCACGGAGTAGTGCTGCATCGCCACCTCCGCCACGCTCTTCCCCTCAAAGGGCAGGCGCCCTGTCAGCATCTCATACATGACGACGCCCAGGGAGTAGATGTCGGACCGATCGTCCACCGCCTCGCTGCGGGCCTGCTCGGGGGAGATATAGTGGATGCTCCCCACGGCCTCTTCGGCGCCGTCGGACTCGGCGTTGTCGATCTGGGCGATGCCAAAATCAGCGATCTTGACCGTCCCGTCCTTGGGCAGCATGATATTCTGGGGCTTGATGTCCATATGCCGGATGCCCCGGTGATGGGCATGGCTCAGGGCGCGGGCGATCTGGGTAGTAAAGTGGAGCACCTCCTGCCAGGTCAGCACGCCCTGGGTCTTCATGTATTGCTTCAGGTTGATCCCATCCACATACTCCATGACGATATACTCCGTATCCCCGGAGACCACCACGTCATAGACGGCGCGGATGTTGGGGTGGTTCAGCTTCTCCACCGCCTGGTATTCCTTGCGGAACTGCTTGCGGCTCTCCGCGTCCATGGACACGTCGTCCCGCAGCACCTTCAGCGCCACGTCCCTTTTCAATTTCAGGTCATAGGCCTGATATACCACCGCCATGCCTCCGATGCCCACCACGGACAGGATCTCATAGCGGTTATCCAACGTCTTCCCGAGACGCCAATTGACTTTGTTCTCCACGCTCAGGCGCCCCCTTTCACTGCATAGATCACAACGGCTGTCACGTTGTCCCTGCTCCCATTCTCCATGGCCTCCTGCACCAGCTTCCGGCAGGCCCCTTCCGCGCTGTCCTCCGCCAGGAGCACCCGGTGCAGCTCCGCGTCCTCAACAGAATTCGTCAGTCCGTCAGAGCACAGCAGGAACCTGTCCCCCTCCCGTATCGGCACGGAGAACTCGTCGCAGGTGACGAACCGCTCCCCGCCGATGGCCCGGGTGATGATGTTCCGCCGGGGATGATGCCGGCCCTGGGCCGGGGTGATCTCCCCCTGGTCGATCATCTGCTGGACGAGGGAATGGTCCCGCGTCACCTGCACGATGCCGTCCTTGGCCATCCGGTAGGCCCGGCTGTCGCCCACGTTCACGAAAAACGCGGTATCGCCCTGCCAGTATCCGGCCACCAGCGTGGTGCCCATGCCGGCGTACTCCTCCGACAGCTCCGCGCACCGGAACACCTTCCGGTTGGCCGCGTCCGCCGCCTGGCGGAGGGCGTCGGCCGGGTCATCCCCGTCGGACGCCTCCAGCGCCGCCCGGGCAAAGGCCACGAACCGGGTCACGGCCATCTCGCTGGCCATGTTCCCCCCGGCCACGCCGCCCATGCCGTCGCAGACCACCGCCAGCACGCCGCCGCTGACCGTCAATATTTCGAAGCAATCCTGGTTCTCCGTCCGGTACTGCCCCTTGTCGCTCAGTCCAAAGTAGTTCATGCTCTCCTCATCTCGCCCCGGCGAAGCTGGCCGCAGGCCGCGTCGATGTCGCTGCCCAGCCGCCGCCGCACCGTGACGGTCACGCCGCCGTCCTCCAGACGTTTGACAAAGTCCCGGACTGTCTGCTCCGGGGAGGGCAGCAGCCCCCGCTCGGACACATAGTTCAGCCGGATCAGGTTCACATGGGAGCCGGTCCCCCGCAGCCGCCGCACCAGCATCTGCGCGTGGCGGGGCGTGTCGTTCACGTCCCGGACCATAGCATACTCGAAGGAGACCCGGCGGCCGGTGGCCGCGAAATACCGCTCACAGGCGGCATACAGCTCGTCCACCCCATACCGGGCGTTCACCGGCATGAGCTTGGAGCGGGTCTCGTCGTCCGGGGCATGCAGAGATACCGACAGGGTCAATTGTAAATGCTCGGCGGCCAGTTTGTCAATCTGTTCCACCAATCCGCAGGTGGAAAGAGAGATATGGCGCATGCCGATGTTGGCGCCGGCCGGGTCGTTGACCAGGCGCAGGAACCGCATCACGTTGTCATAGTTGTCCAGCGGCTCCCCGATGCCCATCAGCACGATGCCGCCCACCGGCGCCCCGGCGGCCAGCCCGGAAAAGATCACCTCGCCCAGCATCTCCGACGGGGCCAGATCCCGCACCTTGCCGCCGATGGTACTGGCGCAGAAGGCACAGCCCATGCGGCAGCCGACCTGGGAGGAGATGCACACGGTGTTGCCGTGCTTATAGCGCATGAACACCGTCTCCACGCTCTCCCCATCCGGCAGGGCCCAGAGATATTTCTCCGTGCCGTCCTGCCGGGAGACCTGCCGGCGCAGCAGCGTCAGGGCCGGCAGATCGTAGGCCGCGGCCAGCTGCTCCCGCAGGGGCTTGGGCAGGTCGCTCATCTGCTCGAAGGACCGCACGCCCCGCCCCAGCCAACGGAACACTTGCCCCGCCCGATAGCCCGGCAGGCCCATGTCCTGGAACTGGGCCTTCAGCTCCTGGGGCAGCAGGGACATTATATCGCGTTTGCCCGATCCATCCGGCATAGGTAAAAACCGTCCGTTCCGTCCCGGTCGGGCCAGAAGGTCCGCTCCAGGGTCTTGGTGAAGGCAGGGTGTCCCGCCAAAAACGAGGCCGCCACCGCGCCATTTTCCATCTCCCGCCAGGTGCAGGTGGAGTAGATGAGCCGTCCGCCGGGCCGCACGGCCCGCGCCGCCGCGTCCAGCAGCTCGCTCTGCAGCTGGGGCAGCGCCGCCAGCTCCCGGGGGTCCCGATAGCGGATATCCGGCTTCTTGCGGATGACGCCCAGCCCGCTGCAGGGCAGATCGGCGAACACCACGTCATATCGGACACCGCCGTCGATGTCCCGCGCGTCGCCGCACTGGCAGGTGATGGACCGCAGCCCCATCCGCGCGGCACCCTCCGCCACCAGCGCCAGCTTCTTGGCCAGGATGTCCCTTGCCGTGACGGCGCCCCGATCGGCCATGGCGATGGCGGCGGTAAAGCTCTTGCCGCCCGGCGCGGCGCACGCGTCCAGCACTGTCATGCCGGGACGCAGCTCCGCGGCCGTGACCACGGCGTGGGCCGCCGGGTCCTGTACATAGAAAAGGCCCTTCTCAAACGCCTCCGTGCGGGTGATGTCGCCGTCCCGGTCCAGTACCAGCCCCGCCCCGGTCCGCCGGAGAGGCAGCAGCGTCATAAGCTCTTCCTCTGTGGTCCGGCAGGTGTTCGCCTGGATATAGACCGGCGGCTCGGCGTTGTCCGCCTCCAGCACCCTTTCAGCGCCGTCATAGCCCCGCAGAGCCACCAGCTCTTCCACCAGCCATTTCGGGTGGCTCCAGCGCACCGAGAGATACTCTTCCGTGCCCTCTCCGGGCACCGCCGGCAGCGCGCATCGCGTGTCGGCCAGCCTTCGCAGCACCGCGTTCACCAGGCCCGCCGCCCGGCCGTATCCCAAGCTCCTGCACAGCGCCACCGACTCGTTCACCGCCGCGCTGGCGGGGATGCGGTCCATGAACGCCAGCTGGTAGGTCCCCAGCCGCAGGATGTCCCGCACCTTGGGCTCCAGCTTGCCCTTGGCAAAGCAGCCGATATAGAAGTCGCACAGGGCCATATTTTGCAGCACACCGTAAAAAAGCCGCGCCGCCAAAGCCGTGTCCCGGCTGTCCAGCCCCGCCTTCCGGGCCAGTCCGTCCAGCACCTGCCGGCTCCAGGCGGAGTCCCGCCTGAACCGTTCCAGGGCCTCCAGCGCCGTCCGTCTGGGCATGCTCAGACCTCCATGGGATGGCCCAGCAGATAGGCGCCCGCCGCCATACGCTTGCCGCCGGCCGCCTGGAGCTCGGTGATGAGGATGCTCTCTCCCCCGCCGCAGGCCACTTCGATCCCCGCCTTTCCGGCGGAGAGCACCGTGCCGGGTGCCTTGGCGGTGGGCCGATAGGTATAGGCGGCGGCGAAGATCTTGAACGCCGTCCCGCCCAGCTCCGCCGTGGCGCAGGGCCAGGGCTGCATACCGCAGATATGCTTGAGCACCATGCGGGCGCTCATGGACCAGTCGATGGGCGATTCCTCCCGGCTGAGCGGGGGCGCGTAGGTGGCCTTGGCGTGGTCCTGGGGCATTCTGGGGGCCGTGCCGGCCTCGATGTCCCGGAGCGTCCGCACCAAAAGCTCCGCGCCCATGGGCGCCAGCCGGTCGAAAAGCGCCCCGCTGGTCTCCGTCTCCCCGATGGCGGTCTCGGCGGTATAGATCGTATCCCCCTCGTCCATCCCGGCGGAGAGATACATGGTGGTCACGCCGGTGATCGCGTCGCCAGCAAGCACCGCCCGCTGGATGGGGGCGCTGCCCCGATATTTTGGAAGCAGCGAGCCGTGGACGTTGACGCATCCATATTTTGGAAGAGCAAGGATGTCCTCCGGCAGGATGCGCCCGTAAGCCACCACCGCGATGACGTCCGGCGCCAGCTGGCGCAGCACGTCCAGCGCCGTGCCGTCCCGCAGCTTCTCCGGCTGCCATACCGGCAGGCCGGCGGCCAGTGCCGTCTGCTTCACGGCGCAGGGGAGCAGTTTATGCCCCCGGCTCTGGGGCTTGTCCGGCTGGCAGAACACCCCCGCCACCTCGAAGCCCTCGTCGATGAGCTTTTGCAGGGAACAGGCGGCAAAATCCGGCGTCCCCATGAACACGACCCTCATTCGCTGCCCTCGCTGCCATAATAGGCCGCCAGTTCCTCGTCGGTCATGATATGGTCGCACAGCTCTGTGAACATATGTCCGTCCAGGTGGTCCAGCTCGTGGCAAAAGGCCCTGGCGGTCAGGCCGACGCCGTCCGCCTCGAACCAGTTCCCGTTCCGGTCCTGGGCCCGGACGACCACGTGCTCCGGCCGCTTCACCATGCCGTAATCCCCGGGGGCGGACAGGCACCCCTCGGGTCCCTCCTGCTCGCCCTCGGCCAGGATGATCTCCGGGTTGACCAGTTCGATCACATGCTCCTCGCCCTCGGGCGTGTTGGTCTCCAGCACCACCACCGCCCGGCGGAGGATGCCCACCTGAGGGGCCGCCAGGCCAACGCCGTTGGCGCTCATCATGGTCTCAGCCATATCGTCCAGCAGATCGTGGAGCCGCCGGTTAAAGCCCGTCACCGGGCGGCAGTGTTTCGTCAGCGCCTCATCGCCCTGCATGCGGATGCTTCGCAGTGCCATATCGTTCTCTCCATTCGTCAGTCTAGGGGGTCAAAGTCCGCGTACACGGACACGCCCTTATATCGTTTTCCGTCGTTGGCAAACAGCAGCGTCCGGCCCACGGCGGCGCGGATCTCCCTCGACTCCGGGCAGCTGACCGTCACCCGGTAGCGCCACGCGCCCATCACCTTCGCCACCGGCAGCGGCGCCGGGCCCAGCACCCGCGCGCCCGGGATATCCCCGGTCAGGCGGAGCATCTCCGCGCGGATATCGCCGCAGCAGCGCAGCACCGCGCTCTCGTCCTCTCCGGAGGCGGTGAGCACATACAGGTCCGCGAAGGGCGGCGAGCCCGTCATGCGCCGGAGCGCGATCTCGTCGGCGTAAAAGCTCTCATAATCCTGCTTCGCGGCCTGGAGGATGATCTGGTTGGCCGGGGTGAAGGTCTGGATCACCGCCCGGCCGGGCTTTTCGAACCGCCCGCTGCGGCCGATGACTTGGGTGATCAGGGAGAAGGTCCGCTCCCCTGCCCAGTACTCGCTGCTATAAAGACTCTGATCGGCGTTCAGCACCCCCACCAGGGTCACGTTTTCAAAGTTGAGCCCCTTGGTCACCATCTGGGTCCCCACCAGGATGGGGATGCGCTGGGCCCGGAACTGCTCGAACAGCGCCCGATGGCTGCCCACAGGCGCCACCGCGTCGGTGTCCATCCGCAGTATGGGCGTACCCGGGAACAGCTCCTCCAGCTCCTGGACGACCTTCTGGGTGCCGGCGCCGACGAAACTGAGCTTTCCCCCGCACTGGGGACAGGCAGCGTCCACCCGGCGCACATGGCCGCAGTAGTGGCACATGAGCCGGTCGCCTACGCTGTGGTAGGTCAGGGAGGCGGAGCAGTTGGGGCACTTATAGGTATAGCCGCACTCGGAGCATGTCACCAGCTTGCTGGCGCCCCGGCGGTTGAGAAAGAGGATGGACTGCTCCCCCCGGTCCAGGTTCTCCGCCAGCTCCTGCCGCAGCAGCGAGGAGATGCTGCCGCCGTTGCCGGCCTTCAGCTCCCGCTTCATGTCCGCGATGCGCACCTGGGGCAGGTGCATGGCGTTGTAGCGTTCCGGGAGAGTGAACAGGTGATATCTGCCCGTCTCGGCCCAGTACCGGGAGCACACGTCCGGCGTGGCGCTTCCCAGCACCAGGGCGGCGTTGTGGCGGGCGCACAGGAATTTGGCCACATCGCGGGCGTGATACCGGGGGTTGGTCTCGGATTTATAGGTATCCTCCTGCTCCTCGTCCATAATGATGATACCCAGATCGGCCACCGGCGCAAACACCGCGCTGCGGGTCCCGATGACCACCCGCGCGGCGCCGGAGCGGATGCGCTTCCACTCGTCGTAGCGCTCGCCCATGGAAAGGGACGAGTGCAGCACGGCGATACTGTCGCCGAAGTGGGCGGAGAAGGTCTGCAGCATCTGGGGCGTCAGCGCGATCTCCGGCACGAGAAAGATGGCCCCCTTGCCCCGGAGCAGCATCTGATGGATCAGGTGGATATAGATCGTGGTCTTGCCCGACCCGGTGACGCCGAACAGCAGCGCCGCCTGGGGGGCTTTCCCGTCCGCCAGGGCCAGGATGCCCTCAAAAGCCGCCCGCTGGGCGTCGTTGAGCCGGGGCAGCGGCGCCGCGGCGGTACTGTCGAAGTCCGGCCGGCGGTATACCTCCTGCCGGGACACGGTGACCAGGCCCTTTTCCGCCAGACGCTTGACCGTCTCCCGGCCCGCGCCGGTGAAATAGCACAGGTCCGCAACGCTGGCACGGCCCAGTTGGGCCAGCACCCGCAGCACGGCGCCCTGCCGCACGGCCCGGCCGCAGCGTTCTGCCTGCCGCAGCGCCTCTTCCGGCGGCACGGCCAGCTCCGCCTGGGCGATGGTCTTGTCCCCGGCCCGACGGGCCGCGCCGGCCTCGGCGGTCAGCACGCCCTTTTTCACCAGGCTGGCCAGCGCCGGACCCGGATTCTTCTGGCCGAACACCGCCTCGATGTCCGCCAGCTCGCACCGGCCGCCATGGCCGGCCACCGCGTCCAGCACCAGCGCCTCCGCGCGGCTCTTGCCGGCGGCCGCATAGGCGGCGTCCCGGTCTATGCCGTCCGCCAGCCGGTATACCGGCCACACGCTGTACCACAGCCCCGCCGGGAGCATGGCCCGCACCGCGTCCATCACCGTGCAGAAAAACCGCTCGCGCATCCACAAAGCCAGCTTCAGCTGCGTCTCGGTGAGCAGCGGCGTCTCGTCCAGCACCTCCAGCACGCTCTTCAGCCGCCGGCCGCCGTCGTCCCCGCCACCCAGCGCCAGCACCACCCCCTCCCGGGGACGGCTGCCGCCAAAGGGCACCGCCACGCGCACGCCCGGCCGGACACGTTCTGCCAGGTGCGCCGGCACCGCATAGGTATAGGGTCGGTCGACCCAGTAGGTCACCTCCGCGACGGCGACGCGCGCGGTCCGTTCTGTCGTCATGTCCGCTGCCGGAGCGCGGCGGTCACTGGTCGCGTCCGCTGTTATCGATGGTGAGCTTGCCGGTATACACCTCGTCGATGGCGGCGGAGACCGGCTTCTTCGTCAGGGGCTCGCCGGTGGCCTCCGCCTCGGCGGAGATGGCGCGGGCCCGCTTGGCCACCAGGTTGATCAGGGCGTAACGGCTGCCGACCTTTTCCACCAGGTCGGCCACGGGGGGATAGAGCATCATATCGATCGATCTCCTTCAAGAATAAAATGGTTTCTCAGCTCGCTGCGGCACAGCTGGGCGGTGATGATGGCGTCCAGCTCTCCCGCGGCCTTTTCCGCGTCGTCGTTGACGACGATATAGGTATAGTCCCTGGCCCTGGCGCACTCGGCCCGGGCCGTTTCCAGGCGGCCGGCGATCTTCTCCTCGGCGTCGGTGCCCCGGCCCCGGAGACGCCGCTCCAGCTCGGCCATGCTGGGCGGGGCGAGGAACACGCTGACCGCGTCCGGCCGCTTTGCCAGCACCTGGGCCGCGCCCTGGACCTCGATGTCCAGCAGCACGTGATATCCCTCGTCCAACTGCCGCTGGACGGCCTCCGCCGGGGTGCCGTAGCAGTTTCCCACATACTCGGCGTGCTCCAGGAACGCATCCTCGGCGATCATGCGCGCGAACTGTTCGCGGGTCTTGAAAAAATAGTCCTTTCCGTCCACCTCGCCCGGCCGGGGCGGCCGGGTGGTCGCCGAGACAGAGAACCGGATGTCGTCCCGCCGGCGCATCAGGGCGGCGATGACCGTGCTCTTGCCGGCTCCGGAGGGGCCCGATATCACGATCAGAAGTCCTCTCTCACCGCGCATCGCCGTCTCCCCCTTCCGGTCCGATCCGGGCGGCCAGCTCCTCCGGTCCCACGGGACAGAGGATCACATGGCCGCTGTCCATGACCAGAACGGTCTCGGTCTTGCGGCCATAGGTGGCGTCCACCAGGCGGCCGGCCTCCCTGGCCTGGGTGACGACCCTCTTGATCGGATTCGACTCCGGGGCCACCGCGGCGATGATCCGCTCGGCGGAGACATAGCTGCCGAATCCGATGGGGATGAGCTTCATAGACAGTACCTCACTCGATGTTCTGGATCTGCTCGCGGATCTTCTCCAGCTCCGCCTTCATATCGATGACTGTCTTGGCAATGGCGCTGTCGGCGCACTTCGAGCCGGTGGTGTTGGCCTCCCTGTTCATCTCCTGGGTGAGGAAGTCCAGCTTCCGCCCCGCCGGAGAGCCCTGGGCCAGCAGCAGCCGGAACTGGGCGATATGGCTTTTCAGCCGCACCATTTCCTCGTCCACCGCCACCTTGTCGGCGTAGATGGCCGCCTCCTGGAGGATGCGCCCCTCGTCCACCGACGCGTCCGCCAGCACCTCTTTCATCCGGCTCAGCAGCTTTTCCCGGTACTCGGCCACGGTCTGGGGCGAGCGCGCCTCCACCGCGGCCACCATGGCCTCCAGATTTTTGAGCTTGCCCTCGATGTCCTCCGCCAGCCGCTGGCCCTCCCGGGCGCGCATGGCGTCGAACTCCGTCAGCGCCTCGGCCAGCACCGCGCCGATGGCCTGGGCGACCGCGTCCCGGTCGGTATCGGTCTTGTCGGCGCTGAGCACCTCCGGGAACCGCAGCAGCGTGAGGGCGTTGACGTCCCCCTCCAGGCCGAAGCACTCCGCCGTGTCCTTCACCGCTTTCAGATAGGCCGCCGCCAGATCCCCGTTGACCTTTATCACGGCTTCCTCGGCGCCGGTGGTATCCACATTGATGAACACGTCCACCTTGCCCCGGCTGATCTTTTCCGCCACGGCGGCCCGGACCGCCTCTTCCGCGAACAGGCAGCTCTTGGGCAGCCGCACAGATACGTCCAGATACCGGTTATTGACGCTCTTCAGCTCCGCCGTCACGGCGATGGCGTTCACCTCGCCCTTGGCGCCGCCATAGCCGGTCATGCTCTTGATCATTGAAAATACCTCGCGATCTTCACGATGTAATAGCGTATGAGCGACGAATATGCCAGATCATACAGGAAGAACACCACCGCTCCCAGCGGATAGAGGATATACCAGCTCAGCTCCCCGCCGGTGAAGGTGAACAGCGCCTTGGCCAGCAGCCAATAGATCACGAAAGCAAAGGTGTACAGCGCGAACTTGCACACCCATCCCGCAGCCGCGCTGTGCATCCGCTCAAAAAGGCTCTTGGCGATGGGATAATATCCGAAAAAGGCGGTGTACATGATGACCGCCGCCCCCGGGAACAGCAGCGCCCCCAGCAGGCATGTCAGGGCGAACAGCCCCAGGGACCACTTGATCCCATACATCATCAGCGCGATGCACACCGGCAGGCTGGACACCGCCACCAGCGCCAGCCGCCCCGCCGGCAGCACCGAGCCCAACAGCAGCAGTACGACCCCGATGGCCGCCAGGATGGCGAGCCGGGTCAGTCTTTTCGTAGAGGCTTTCATCTCACCGGCAGCCGATACAGGGGATCAGGTTGCCCCCCATCATCTCGCAGCAGCAGTCCGCGCAGATCAGGTTCTGGCACATGTTGCAGGCCGCGTCCCCGCCCATCATGTCCATGCCGCCGGAGGCCGGCCGGTAGGCCTGACCGCCTTGGTTCATGTACTGGACCGCGTTGCGGTACTCCACGTTGGAGGGGTCCATGGTGGCGGCGGTGCGGAAATACTGCCCCGCCTGATCCATCCAGCCCTTGCGCCAGCATACGCTGCCCATCAGGTAATACCACTCGGCGTCATGGGTCCCGATGGCGTTGAGCATGGCCTCCGCCTGGGCCAGGTTGTTGGCGTTGATCAGGTTGCGGATCTGGATGTACTGGCTGTTGGCCCGCTGTCCCTGGCCGGCGCTCTGGCTCTGATAGGCGCCGCCGCCATAGCCATAGGAATACCCGCGGGAGGCGCCGCCCCCCTGCTCCCGGCTCTTGGTGATGGTGTCGTATGCCTCGTTGATCTCCTTCATCTTCTCCGAAGCCAGGTCCGCCAGAGGATTGTCGTGGTAGTTGTCGGGATGATACTTCCGCGCAAGGTCGCGGTAAGCCCGCTTCACCTCTTCGTCGCTGGCCGAGGGGGCCACGCCCAAGACGCTGTATGGATCGTTCATAGTCAGCTCCGTTTCCTGTGTATTTTCGCGTTGGCCTTCCAAACGCCGGCAAACACCGCCTGCGCCGCGACAGGAAGGCCAAGGTAGATCGTGTTGGAAAGGATGCCCGCATAGTCGCCGCTCTCCAGCAGCTCGAAGGCCCCCGCCAGAGCGTTGCGGCTCAGCTGCAGTCCGGCGCGGAGGGTCCGCGCATCCTCGTCGGACAGCTTCCCGTCCGAGACGCTGAACCGGTAACACAAAGGGTTGTACCGCCCGGCCGCCGTATCCTCGGCCAGGTCGTCCACCGCGTCCAGGATATAGATGATCCGGCCCAGGTGGTACAGCAGCTCTCCCAATATCCGCCCGCGGGGCCCCTTCTCCTCCGCGGCGACAGCCCGCAGGATCAGGGCGAATTTGTCCGCCGCCTCATCCACGCTGGGACACTCGGCCTGTTCCAGCGCGTGCAGCGCTTCCAGCTGCTCCTCCACCGAGGCGGCAAAGGCGGGCCGGGCGGCGGCCGCTTTTTTGTAGGCGCCCCGCAGCGCGGCGCAGGCCGCCTTGCATCCGAGGCGTGCCATCCCGGCGCTGTCCGCGGCGCCGTCCGCCAGCTTCCACCAGCCCAGGATCACGCTCATGTCCGCCGCCATGGCAAGGCTCGCGCTGCTCTCCAGACAGCTTCTCCTGCGCAGCGGATGGGCGGCGCAGCGGCGGGGGCAGGTCCGCCCCTCCCCGCGTTCTGCCAGGAGCATGGCCAGAAAGGTGAAGTCATAGTTCACCAGAAACCGGCTGAAAAAGCCGTACCGCCGGGCCAGCTCATGGCACAGCCCGCAATAGACGCTCTGAAAGCGGTCGAACTCGGCCACCTTCAGCTCGTCCTTCACCGGCCGGACATAGCCGTACATCAGCGCTTATAGCCGGTGATGGCGTAGTCGATCTTCCGAAAGCGCTTTCCCAGCAGGGTACTCAGACCCGCGCCGGCCGCAAGCCCCAGGGCGCTGGTGATGACGCATTTTTCCTGATCCAGCCCCAGCAGCGCGCCCACGCCGTACCCCAGGAAAAGCCCCGCCACCGGCAGCATATAGATGAGCAGCGTCACCTGCAGGATGGTACGGGTCTCGCTCTCCAGCACCACCCGCTCGCCGGGCTGCGCAAAGATCTTGTTCTGCGCCTCCACAAGGATCTCCTTGCCGTAGATGCACTCCCCGCAGCCGGCGCAGTGGGCGCAGGCGGTGATCCGCTCCACGGAGACCTCCGCCATGCCCTTGTCCAACAGCCGTTTCACGATGCCAGTCTGGGTCATTGCTGTTCCTCCAGTTGCACGTAAATGGGATAGTTGCCATACGCGCCGGCGCTCTCGAAGCCGTCGATGTATACCGTGGTGGGCACCCGTGACCTGCCGGGCGAGGCGTCGGTCAGGTCCGCCACGATGCGTATGTTGTTGGAGGTGATCTTGTCGAACACGTCCTCCGGCGCCCGGACCGTGACCACCTTGTTCAGATCGATGATCTTGGCGTCGTAGCCATCCGGCACGTTCACGACGCTCAGGTTGGTGACGATGAAGGTATCATAGCGCAGGCCCGTGAAGGACATCTCCACCGTGGCGCTGGTCTCGCCGGACAGGCACTCCACCCCGTTGGGCAGCACGATGTTGTAGGAGGTGGGCTCAAAGCTCAGATAATTCGCCAGCTGCACGGAGGCCACATTGATGATGTTCAGCCCGTCCAGAGTCGCCGCGTCGCCGGCCACGGTGATGGACTTGGGTTCGATGTCCACCAGCACGTTCTGGCTGGTGGCGCCGCCGCCCGGGACAAGATCCACCCCCAGGGCGACCTCCTTGATGGTGCTGACCGGCACGTTCACCGAGAGCGTGTCCACATCGGACTGCACGTCCTCGAACTCCAGGGTATTGCCCTCGCTGTCCAGCAGCACATAGTTGCCCACGGCGGTAAAGGCGGCGCTGACCTGTTCGCGGGCCACCACGACCTGCACCTTAGCGATTTGGTCCAGCTCCTCCTCCGGTCCGGTAAAGGTGACGCTGGCCGGGTCGAAGGTCATCTCCGTGGCGTCCACCATATACCCCTCGCTGACGGTCCCCTCGAACGCGCCGGTGACCGGATAGCTCCTGGTGGAAAGCTTGCTGATCTGCAGGCCCACGGTGGAGGGCGTGCGGCTCTCCTCCCGGATGTTGGCCTGGTTGACGGCGGACGGATAGCTCAGCGAATAGCTCATGGTCCGGTATCCGGCCATGGTGATGTTGGACAGGTTCACCACCGCGCGGATATCGGAGCTGGTCAGCTGGGCCAGGTCCCGTCTGGTGCCGCTCAGCGTCACGTTGACGGTGGACACATCCTGGTCGGAGACCACCAGGTTCAGCGTGTCCCGCATGGCGTCCTGGCCGGTGAAGGCGACCTCCACGCCGTAGAAGGTCTTTTTCTCCGTCGCGCCGTAGTTCGAAGTATAATATACCCATATGAGCAGCGCCAGACACAGGCTCAACAGACACCAGAACAGGTTGTTGTCCCGCAGGCGGCCCCGGCTTTTGGTCTCAGGATCATTTTTCATCGGTATCCCTCATTTTGCGCTTGAAAAGCTGCTTCCAACGGCTGCCGCCCTCCTCGGCGGGCATGAGCTCCCGCCGCAGCAGGGTCTCGAAGGTATCGGCGGAGAGGTGGCGCTTGAGCAGGCCGTCCTCCGCCACGCTGATGCCCCCCGTCTCCTCGGACACGATCACCACCAGCGCGTCCGAGCGCTCGCTCATGCCGATGCCGGCGCGGTGGCGCATGCCGAGATCGCGGCTCAGGTGGGAGTTCTCGCTCAGCGGCAGCATGCATCCGGCCGCAGCCAGCCGCCCGTCCCGGATGATCACCGCCCCGTCGTGAAGGGGGGACTTGTCGTAAAAGATGTTCTTGAGCAGTTCGCTGGTGACCAGCGCGTCTACCGGCGTGCCGGACGCCAGGCGCTCTCCCAGCCGGTTGGTCCGCTCGAACACGATCAGCGCGCCGGTGCGGCTCTTGGACATGTCGGTACAGGCATAGACCGTCTGGGCGATGACCCACTCCATGGACTGGCCGCCGGCGCTGCGCCCGAACAGAGAAAAGACGCGGTAGGAGCCCACCCGTTCCAGCGCCCGGCGGATCTCCGGCTGAAACAGGATCACCACCGCCAGCACGCCGATCTCAAACACCTGCTGCAGCAGGAAGGTGGTGACCGTCAGGTGCAGCGCGCTGGCCAGCGCCAGCGCCACCAGCAGCAGCAAAATGCCCTGCGCAAAGCGAATGGAGTTGGTCCGGCGTATAAAAGATATGACAGCGTACACCGCCAGCGCCACCAGCAGCACGTCCACGATATCGCTCAGACCCATGGACAGGATCAGGTTGGCGGAGTCACGCAAGCTTGAAAGGATATTACTCATGATCGGCACCATTCATTCTCTCGGTAGGTTGGTGAACAAGCTATGTCAACTTAGTATTATATTACAATTCCGCGTCTTTGGCAATATGATTTCTGTTCAAAAGCTTGTCCGCCCGGGAAGAAAAAATGGGCGCGGCGGTGCACGCCGCGCCTTTCTCAGGCCAGCATCTCCTTTACCGCCGCCGCCGCGTCCCGGACCTCCCGGAGGGTGTTGAAGGGCGAGAAGCTGAACCGCACCGTGCCCTCCCGCTGGGTCCCCGCCGTGCGGTGGGCCAGGGGCGCGCAGTGGAGCCCCGACCGCACGGCCACGTCCCGCGCTGCCAGATGCGCGGCGGCGTCCTCGCAGTCCATGCCCCTGAACTGCACCGAGAGCACTCCCGCCTGACAGGACGGCTCCCGCGCGGCGAACAGGCGCACCCGCCCATCCCCCGCCAGCAGTTCGGAGAGCGCGGCCAGCAGCTCCCGCTCGTGGGCCAGCAGCGCCGCCGGCGTTTTCCTGCTCACCCACCGCACGCCTTCCAGGAGCCCGGCGATGCCCGGCACGTTGTGGGTCCCCGGCTCCAACCGGTCCGGCAGGAAGTCCGGCATCTCCGCCTGGTCGCTGACCGAGCCGGTGCCGCCGTACATATAGGGCGCCGGCAGCGCCGTTCCGCACAGCAGCACCCCCGTGCCCTGGGGCCCCAGCAGTCCCTTGTGGCCCGGCATGGCGGCGAAGGCGCAGCCCAGCCTGTCGAAGTCCAGTCCCAGGCCGCCCGCCCCCTGGGAGGCGTCCACGATCAGCGGCACGCCCTGTTCCCGGCAGGCGGCCGCGATCCGGTCCACCGGCAGGATAAATCCGAACACATTGGACACTTGGGTGCACACCGCCGCGGCGGCTCCCGGCAGCTTCCGGCGAAAGGCCCCCAGCGCCGCGTCGGGGTCGAACAGCGGCGAGGCCGCCACATCCACCCTGGCGCCTATCCCATGGAGCGGCCGCCAGACGGCGTTGTGCTCATAGCCCGAGATCACCACCCGGTCCCCGGGCCTTACCAGGCTCCGGATGGCGATGTTCAGCCCATGGGTGGCGCTGGAGGTGAATACCACCCGCTCCGGGTCCTTCACGCAAAAAAGGTCCGCCAGGGCCAGCCGGCAGTCCAGGAGCGTGTCGGCCGCCGCCATGGCGCTCTCGTATCCGCCCCGGCCGGGGCTGGACATGGTCCGCAGCGCCCGGCTCATGGCGTAGGCCACCGCCGCCGGCTTTTGAAAGGAGGTGGCCGCACTGTCCAGATAGATCATGGGCTCACCGCCTCCCACGTGCCGTCGTCATGGCGCAGCAGCACCCGCTCCGGGCTGAGCCCCGCCCCCCGGAGGACCGCCAGCGCCCGGTCCCGGTGCCGGGGCGCCACGGTCACACAGTAGGCGCAGCCCCGCTTGGCCGCGTCCTTGGGCACCCGCGAAAGGGTCCCGGTGACCCCCGCCCGCTCCAGGATCCGCGCCGCCCGCTGGGCATAGGTCAGGCTGCGATAAGTCAGCAGATAGTGCAAAAAGATCCCCTCCCCAATGGTCACAGGCCATTGTATGCGGGAGGGGATCTTTTTGGTCCCGGGTCAGCGCAGCAGCACCACCGCGTGGGCGCTGATGCCCTCGCCTGCGCCGGTGAAGCCCATCTTCTCCTCAGTGGTGGCCTTCACGCTGACGGCGCTGACGTCCAGGCCAAGGTCCGCCGCGATGTTGGCGCGCATCCGGTCGATATACGGCGCCAGCTTGGGCCGCTGGGCGATGACGGTCACGTCGCAGTTCTCCAGCGCGTAGCCCGCCTCTGCCGCCGCAGACGCCGCCGCCCGCAGGATCACGCGGCTATCGATGCCCTCCGTGGCCGGGTCGCTGTCGGGGAAGAGCTTCCCGATGTCCCCCAGCGCCGCCGCCCCCAGGATAGCGTCCGCCAGGGCGTGCAGCAGCACGTCCGCGTCCGAGTGGCCAAAAAGACCCTTTTCATAGGGGATCTCCACTCCGCCCAGGACGAGCTTACGGCCCTCCGTCAGGCGGTGGGCGTCATATCCGTGTCCGATCCTCATGCACCATTCCTCTCCTTCCATATGAGCTCCGCCAGACGCAGGTCCAGCGGCGTGGTGATCTTGATGTTCTCCTCGCTCCCGGCGGAAAGGGCGACGCGCCCGCCGATGCGCTCCACCGCCCGGCAGTCGTCCGTCACCTCCGGGGCGTTCTCCGCCGCGTCCGTCAGCGCCGCCCGGATCAGGTCCGCCTGGAAGCACTGGGGCGTCTGCACCGCAAAGAGCGCCGCGCGGTCCGGCGTGGACACCACCACCCCGTCATGGGCCACCTTCACCGTGTCCCGCACCGGGATGGCCGGCGCCGCCGCCGTATGGCGGTACGCGGTCCAGAGCGCGTCCAGGATGACCGCGCCCGTCACCAGCGGCCGGGCCCCGTCATGGATGGCGATGAGCTCCGCCCGGGGCGAGACGCGCATCACGCCGTTCAGGCAGGACTGCGCCCGCGTCTCCCCGCCGGGCACCACCGCGGACACCTTCCCGAGGCCGTTGTCCGCGCAGAGGGCCGTCATGGTCCCGACCCGATCCTCCCGCGTCACCACCACGATCTCCCCCACGGCCTCCGCCGCCTGAAAGGCGCGCAGCGTCCGCAGGATCACCGGCTCTCCGGCCAGGTCCGCCATCAGCTTGTCGCTCCCGAAGCGGCTGGACGACCCCGCCGCTACGATCACCGCCGCGGCATAGGGGAGCCGGGCCTCTTTCAGTTTTTCCGCCGCAGTACCCATGGCCGCTCCTCCACATATCCGGCGTATTTGTCCCATATAGTGATTATACCCGTTTCCGGTCGCTTCTGCAACCCGATACCGGGTCATCGCTTGTATCTTCGCTGTGGGAGGGATCCATTTGCTGCGGGATAAGACCCTGGCTCGCAACACCGCGCTGCTCACCATCTCGGGCCTGGCCATGCGGTTCGTGGGGATGATCTGGCAAGTCTGGCTGGTGGGACACATCGGCGAGGCGGGCATCGGCCTGTTCCAGCTGGTGATGAGCGTAGACGCCCTGGCCGCCACCGTCGCCGTCTCCGGCGGTCGGTACGCCGTGACCCGGCTGCTGGCGGAGGAAAAGGGCATGGACCGGCCGGCCGGCGCCGCCCAGGCGCTGGGAGAGTGCCTCGTCTACGGGCTGCTGTTCGGCCTCGGCGCCGGCTCGCTCATGCTCTTTACGGCCCGGCCGCTGGGCTTTCTGTGGCTGGAGGACGCCCGCACCGTGCGGCCGCTGATGCTTCTGGCGCTGACCATGCCACTCACCGGCGTCGACGCGGTGCTCCACGGCTACTTCACCGCCGTGGGCCGGGTGTGGAAGAGCGTGGCGGTGTCCGTGTGCCAGCAGCTGGCTGCCATCGCCGCCACGGCGGGATTGCTGCTCCTGTCCCCCGCTGGCGACCTGGAGCGGGCGGTGGCCGTCATCGCCGCCGGGACCCTGATCGGCGACTGCCTGGGCGTAGCGGCCCTGGGCGTCCTCTGCGAGACGGACCGGCGCGCCCACGGCATCCGCCGGGACAGGACCGCCCCGCCGCTGAAGGGCATGGGAAAAAGGCTGCTGCGCCTGGCGCTGCCCCTGGCGGCGGCGTCCTACGCGCGAAGCGGCCTGTCCACCCTGCAGCACCTGCTGGTGCCCCGGGGCCTGCGGGCGTCGGGACTCACGGCGGACGCGGCGCTGGCCTCCTACGGCGTGATCCAGGGCATGGCCCTGCCCACAGTGCTGTTCCCCTCCTGTCTGATGATGGCGGTGGCGGAGCTGATCGTGCCGAAGCTCACGGAAAAGCAGATCCGGGGCAAGGGCGAGTCCATCCGCCGGATCACGGAGGACGTGCTGTATAAGAGCCTGCTCTTCTGCGCCGTCACGGCGGGGCTCCTGCTGGGGCTGGGAGACAGCCTGGGCCGGCTCCTGTTCGGCTCGGAGGAGGCCGGCCGGGCCATCCAGATCTTCGCGCTGATCGTGCCGGTAATGTACATGGACATGGCCACGGACGGCTGTCTGCGGGGCCTGGGCGAGATGATGTACTGCATGGGGGTGAACATCGCCGACGTGGGGCTTTCGGCGGCGCTGGTATGGCTGCTGCTGCCGCGATGGGGCGTGGGGGCCTATATCTTCGTGATCTGTTTCACAGAGACCTTCAACTTCGCCCTCAGCATGGGCCGGCTGGAAAAGGTCACCGGCTTCGTCCTCCCCTGGCGGGAGCTGGGCCGGGCGGGGCTGTGGGCGGCTCTGGCGGGGTCGGCGGCGCGGCTGGCCGGGCTCTATACCGGCGCGGCGGTGCGCCCTGTGGCCCTGGCCTTCGCGCTGATCACGGGCCTGGCCGTCTACTGCGCCGCCATGGCAAAGCACATAAGCCTTTGACAGCGGGGCCGAACTCTGGTAAACTGGCCCTGGGAAGTGATACGAATGATCCTCACAGTGGACTTATCCAACAGCCGCATCACCATGGCCGGCGTATCGGACGGCCATGTCCTCTTCTCCTGCCACATGGCCACAGTGAAGAGCCGCACCTCAGATGAATACGCCGCGCTGATGGGCCTGCTGCTGGACCGGCAGGGCGCGGACCGCGGCGCTTTGGAGGGCTGCATCCTCTCCTCGGTGGTGCCGGAGCTGACGCTGCCCGTGACGCGGGCGCTGGAGCAGCTCACCGGTCAGTGCCCCATGGTGGTAGGTCCGGGGGTAAAGACCGGGCTCAACATCCGCCTGGACGATCCCTCCCAGCTGGGCAGCGATTTCGTGGCCAACGCGGTGGCCGCCCAGGCGGCCTATCCCCTGCCGGTGATCACCGTGGAGATGGACACCGCCATCGGCCTGGGCGTCACCGACGGCGAGGGCCGGTACATCGGCGGCGTCATCGCCCCGGGCATCATGGCCTCCGCCGCCGCCCTCACCAGCCGGGCGTCTCTGCTGCACGACGTGCTGCCCCAGGCGCCGGGGAGCATCATCTGCCGCAACACCGACGAGAGCATGCGCTCGGGCATCATCTACGGCGCCGCCGCCATGCTGGACGGCCTGCTGGCGGGCATGGAGGAGGAATTGGGCCAGAGCGCCCAGGTGGTGGCCACCGGACCCTGGGCCCCCGTGGTGATCCCCCACTGCCGCCGGGCCGGCATCCATGTGGACGGCGAGCTCATCCACAAGGGCCTGTGGCTCATCTGGAAGAAGAACCAAAAGCGCTGACGATAGGACCTGTCGCGCCTGTGAGCGCCGATATCCGTCCCAACGCCCCAAAAGCCCGGCCGCACCCAGCCGGGCTCCCCTTTACCCACGCAGGGAACATCGCTCCGCAGTTGAGCCACCGCCGTCATTTTCAAGGAACAGGTTATTGAAAACGGCCTTGCGTGACGGTATATTGGATGCACAAAGGGCCTTTTGAACACAACGGGAGGGATAACATGGACGTTGAAGCGGTAGGCAGTCAGATCTCCGCTCTGCGCCGGGCCAGGGGCATGACCCAGGCGGAACTGGGCGAGCGGCTGGGCGTCACCTTTCAGGCCGTCAGCAAGTGGGAACGAGCCGAGACGCTGCCGGACACAGCGATCCTGCCTGCGCTGGCCGCGGCGCTGGAGACCACGGTGGACAACATCCTCTCCGGCGGGCGCCGGAGGATGGCCTACACCCGAAAGCTCACGGTGGAGGACCTGCGCAGAGCGATCAGGTGCCTTGACGATATGGGAAGGCTCCTGGGCCGGGACAGCCTTATTTACCTCTCCGCCGTAGAGGGGATAAACAGCCGTATGAACACCGAGATACGGGACGCCTTTTCAGACAGGCATATTTTTGAAGTTTTCGTGGCCGAAGCGGCCATCCAGGGGCTCATGGCAGGGGCGTATATCGACCCGAAGGACGTAAGAAACAGCTTTGAAAGCGTAAAACTGCGGGATGCCGTGCTGGAGAAATGCGCGGAACACGGGATAGAATAATAACGCAAGGCCCATGCCCTTTTTATCAAAGAGCACGGGCCTTTCACACGCCAAAAGCCAGACGGGGCCCGTCTGGCTTTTGGTTTTATATCCGTCACTTGCTCATGATGTACTGGTCGATGCCCGCGGCGGCGGCCTTGCCGGCGCCCATGGCCTTGATGACCGTGGCCGCGCCCGTCACCGCGTCGCCCCCGGCGAACACGCCCGCGCGGGAGGTGGCGCCCGTGGCGTCGTCCGCCACGATGCCGCCCTTCTTCGTGGCCTCCAGGCCCGGCGTCGTGCTGAGGATCAGCGGGTTGGGGCTGGTGCCGATGGCGATGATCACCGAGTCCACGTCGATGACGTACTCGCTGCCGGGAACCTCCACCGGACGGCGGCGGCCGCTGGCGTCCGGCTCGCCCAGCTCCATCTTGATGACCTTGATGCAGGTCACGTGGCCGGTCTCGTCCCCCACGATCCCCACGGGGTTGTTGAGCAGCTTGAAGATGATCTCCTCCGCCTCGGCGTGGTGGACCTCCTCCTTCCGGGCGGGAAGCTCGTCCATGCTCCGGCGGTAGATGACGTACACCTCGTCCGCGCCCAGGCGCTTGGCCGTGCGGGCCGCGTCCATAGCCACGTTGCCGCCGCCCACGATGGCCACCTTTTTGCCCAGCTTGATGGGGGTGTCATACTCGGGCAGGTATGCCTTCATCAGGTTGGACCGGGTCAGGATCTCGTTGGCGGAGAACACGCCCAGCAGATTCTCCCCGGGGATGTGCAAAAACTGGGGCAGGCCCGCGCCGGTGCCGATGAACACCGCCTCGAAGCCCTGCTCGAAGAGCTCGTCGATGCTCTCCGCGCGGCCGATGACCGCGTCGGTGACGATCTGCACGCCGAAATACTCCAGCTTGGCGATCTCCTTGGCCACGATGGCCTTGGGCAGACGGAACTCCGGGATGCCGTATACCAGCACGCCGCCGGCCTTGTGGAATGCCTCGTACACCGTCACCTCATAGCCCTTCCGGGCCAGGTCGCCGGCGCAGGTCAGGCCCGCCGGGCCGGAGCCCACCACCGCCACCTTGTGGCCGTTGGGCTCGGGGCGCTGGGGAGGGCCGTCCTTGTGGCCGTCGGTCATGTGGTAGTCCGCCACGAACCGCTCCAGCCGGCCGATGCCCACGCTCTCGCCCTTGATGCCGCGCACGCACTTGCCCTCGCACTGGTTCTCCTGGGGGCACACGCGCCCGCAGATGGCCGGCAGGCTGTTGGTGGAGGTGATGACCTTATAAGCGCCGTCGAAGTCCCCCTCTGCCACCTTGGCGATGAACTGGGGGATATGTACGTTCACCGGGCACCCCTCCACGCAGGCGGGGCGCTTGCAGTTGAGGCAGCGCTTGGCCTCATCGATGGCCATCTCGGCGGTGTAGCCCAGGGCCACCTCGTCAAAGTTCTTGTTCCGTACCAGAGGGTCCTGCTCCGGCATGGGGTTTTTGTCCATGCGCATATTAGCCATGTTCTCTCACACCTCCCGTGATGCGGCAGATATGTTTCTCCGCCTCTTTCTCCTCCTCGGCGTAAAACGTGCTGCGCTGGATGATGCCGTCCCAGTCCACCAGATGGCCGTCGAACTCCGGGCCGTCCACGCAGGCGAACTTGGTCTCGCCGCCCACGGTGAGCCGGCAGGCGCCGCACATGCCCGTGCCGTCCAGCATGATGGGGTTCATGGAGGCGATGGTCTTGATCCCATAGGGCTTGGTGGCCTCGCAGACCCGCTGCATCATCCGGGTGGGCCCCACGCACATGATCTCGTCGTACTGCTCGCCGGCGTCCAGCAGGGCTTTCAGCTTCGTCACGTTGAAACCCGCCTCGCCGTAAGAACCGTCGTCGGTGGTGATGTACAGGTGGGTGGTGCCGGCGCGCATCTCCTCCTCCAGGATCACGATGTCCTTGGAGCGGAAGCCCGCGATCATATCCACCTGGATGCCCCGGTCATGCATGCCCTTGGCCACGGGATAGGCGATAGCGTTGCCCACGCCGCCGCCCACGACGCAGACCTTTTTCAGCCCCTCCATATTGGTGGGCCGCCCCAGCGGGCCCACAAAGTCCGCCAGATAGTCCCCCGCCTCCATCAGGTTCAGCATCTTGGTGGTCTTGCCCACCGGCTGGACCATGATGGTCACGGTGCCCTTTTCCGGATCGGACGCGGCGATGGTCACCGGGACCCGCTCGCCGTACTCGTCCAGCCGGAAGATGATGAACTGGCCCGGCTTGGCCTTCCGGGCCACCAGCGGCGCTTCGATGACGAATTCCACCACGGTCTTCGCCTCGTTCAGCGGCCGCTTGCTCACGATTTTGAACATGGTCGTCTCCCCCAACAAATGTTTATTGATACCGGTCGTCCATTGATATCCGCCCAAATGTTCCGCATGATATCAATTTGTGCTATTATATCAATAAATGCCGCATTTGTGAAGTGGAGATTGTGCGAAATTTGAAAAATTATCACATTTTACTTTCGGTTATTTCCGGAGAGCCTCCACGACGGCTTCAAAGCCCATGGCCCGGCTGGCTTTCACCAGCACTGTGTCCCCTGGACGTACGATCTCCGGCAGGGCCGCCAGAAGCGCGGCCACGTCCGGATAGTAGAGCGCGTCCGGTCCCGCGCCGGCGGCGATCTGGCTCGCCTCGGGGCCGCAGGCCGCTACCAGGGCGCATTTTTCCGCCGCGAAAGCGCCCACCTGCCGGTGCAGCGCCGGCCCCGCCGGGCCCAGCTCCCGCATGTCCCCCAATATGGCCACATGCCGCCCCGGCAGATGGCCCAGGCTCTCGATGGCGCTGCGGGTGCTGGTGGGATTGGCGTTGTAGCAGTCGTCCACGATGGTGATCCGGCCTGTGTCGATGATCCGGCCCCGGCTGCCCACGGTCTCATAGGCGGCCACGCCGGCGGCGATCTCGCCGTCCGTCAGGCCCAGCTCCAGCCCCACGGCGGCCCCCATCAGGGCGGCGTAGACCATATGGTCGCCGAAGGCGGGGATGCGCACCGGGATACGCCGCCCGCCGGAGACGATGGTGCACCGCATGCCCGCGAGCCCGTCCGGGGCCACATCCGCCGCCCGCACGTCGCACCGCTGGTCCAGCCCGAACAGCACCGTCCGGCGGCCGAAATCGTGCTCCCGCAGCAGCGCGTCGTCCCCGTTGGCGACGATCACCGCGTCAGGGCCCATGGCGGAGACCATCTCGCCCTTGGCCCGCAGCACCCCGGCCCGGTCGCCCAGAAACTCCAGATGCGCGTCGCCGATCAGGGTATAGACGCCGATGTCCGGGCGGACCATCTCCGCCAGGCGCGTCATCTCCCCAAAGCCGGAGATGCCCATCTCCACCACGGCGGCCTGGTGCTCCTCCCGCAGACGGAACAGGGTCAGGGGCACCCCCAGCTCGTTGTTGAAATTCTTCTCGGTCTTTAGCGTTCTGAACCGCTGGCCCAGCACCGAGGCGATCATCTCCTTGGCGGTGGTCTTGCCCACGGAGCCGGTCACGCCCACCACGGGGATATCGAACCGGGACCGATACCAGGCCGCCAGGGCCCGCAGGGCGGCCTGGGTGTCCGGCACCCGGATCTGGGCCACGGCCGCGTCCGCGAAGCGCTCGCACAGCACGCAGGCGGCGCCCTTTTCCGCCGCCTGGGCGATGAAGTCGTGGCCGTCCACCCGCTCGCCGGGGATGGCCGCGAACAGGCAGCCCGGCACGACGGCCCGGCTGTCCATAGTAACGGCGGTGATCTCCCCCGCCGGCAATGGGCCGCCGGCCTGCCCGCCGACGGCGGCCAGGACCGCCTGCGCTGTCATTTCCCGCATGGAGCCCGCCTCCTCACGCATATTTCTTCAGCGACGCCTGGATGAGCCGGCTGCACAGCTGCCCGTAGCTCATGCCCATGGCCGCCCCCATCCGGGGGATCAGGCTGGTGGGCGTCATGCCGGGCAGGGTGTTGGCCTCCAGGCAGTAGAACGTGCCGTCCTTCGCCATGATGAAGTCCACCCGGCCGTATGCCTCCAGGCCCAGGACCCTGTAGACCTTCTCCGCCAAAGCCTGGATGGCGGCAGTCTGATCGTCGGTGATGGGCGCCGGGCAGGGATCGTCGGTCATGCCGGGCTGGTATTTGTTCTTATAGTCATAAAACCCGCTCTTGGGGATGATCTCCGTCACGGGCATGGCCCGGCCGTCGATCACGCCCACGGTCAGCTCACGGCCGGGGACGAACCGCTCCGCCAGCACGCTGTCCTCATAGCGGAAGGCCAGCTCCAGAGCCGGCGCGTAGTCCTCCGGGGCCCGCACGATGGTGGTCCCCACGCTGCTGCCGCCGGAGCAGGGCTTCACCACACAGGGCAGCCAGGGCGCCTCCCCCGCCTTCTCTCCCCGCCGAAGGGTCACACTGTCCGGCGTCGGCACGCCCGCCGCCCGCATCAGCGCCTTGGACAGGGCCTTGTTCATCGCTACGGCGCTGCCCAGATAACCGCTGCCGGTATAGCGGATGCCATGCAAGTCAAAAAAAGCCTGGAGCTTCCCGTTCTCGCCCTCTTCCCCATGCAGGGCCAGAAAGACCATATCCGCCGCCCGGCACAGCTCCAGCACGTGGGGCCCTATCGGGCCCTGGCCCGGACGCATGGCCCGCACCGCCTCCAGGTCCGGCGCCGCCTCCGCCACCGACTGGCCCGGTCCCCGATCCTCCTTCGTAAAAAGCGCATCCAGTGCCGCCGGGACCTCTTCCAATCCCAAAAACAGGTCCGCCAGCGCCACCGCATGGCCCTCCTCCCGCAGCGCGCGGGCGATCCCCGCGCCGCTGGACAGGGACACGTCCCGCTCGTTGGACAGCCCTCCGCATATCACCGCGATCTTCACAGTACCTGCCTCCCATTGCTCGCATATTCCGGGATATTTTATCATATGTGCTCCCGCCGTGCAATTGTATTGTTATTTTTTAAAACTTGTGTTACAATGCCCCCAGCGCGTTTTTTACGCAGGAAGGACGTAGACCATGCCATACATTGTCATTGACCTGGAGTGGAACCAGGCCATGAGCGCAAAATCCTCCGTGTTCAACCATCTGCCCATCCATCTCCGGGGCGAGATCATCCAGATCGGCGCGGTAAAGCTGAACGACGACTTCACCCCCGGCGAGGAATTTCAGTGCGACGTGAGCCCGGTGTGGTTCCGCAAGATGCACTATAAAGTAAAAAAGCTCACCGGCTTCGACAACGACCGTCTGGCCCACGGTCTCCCCTTTCCCAAGGCCATGGAGCAGTTTCTCGCCTGGTGCGGCCCCGACTGCACCTTCATGACCTGGGGCTATGACGACAGCGGCATCATGGAGCAGAACTGCATCATCCACGATCTGGACATCGACTGGATGGGCCAGTGGGTGAATCTGCAGCTGGTATACAACATGCTCACCGAGGACGAGGACCGCAACCAGAAATCCCTGGAGACCGCCATGGAGCACTTCGGCATCGAACAGACCCGCATGGCCCACGACGCCCTGGGCGACGCCTACAACACCGCGCTGGTGTGCTCCAAGCTGGATCTGGCCCAGGGACTGGCCAATTACGACCGTCTTGTGCGGCAGCTGACCCGCCGGACCCACGGCGCCGGCGACGGCCAGAACGGCCCGGAGCCCATCGAGCACAGCATCTCCAGCGCCTATCCCACCCGGGAGGCTCTGTGGGAGGCGGCGGACAGCGCCCACGCGGTGTGCCCCGTGTGCGGGAAGGAGCTGGAGCGGACGCGCTGGATCAGCCAGGGGGACCACCGCTATATGGCCCTGGCCACCTGCGAGGAGCACGGCGACTATCTGTGCCGCATCCGGCTGCGCCAGGCCGACGACGGCATGTGGTACGCCAACCGGCTGCTCTATCAGGCGGACCAGGAGATGGTGGACAGCTTCCGCGCCCGCCAGGCAAAGCCCCGCCGCCGCCGTCGCCGCGGGAAAAAACAGAGCTGAACATATGCAGCGCCGCCCCGGCTTCGAGTCGGGGCGGCGGCGTATGTTCTCTCAGGCTCTGGGGTGGGCCTTGTTGTAGACGTCCTTCAGCTGCTTTTTCACCAGCTGGGAATAGATCTGCGTGGAGCTGATGTCCGCGTGGCCCAGCATCTCTTGGATGGAGTGCAGGTCCGCGCCGTTCTCCAAAAGATGGGTGGCGAAGCTGTGGCGCAGGGTGTGGGGCGTGATGTCCTTCTGGATGCCGGCCTTCTGCTGGTAACTCTTGATGATCTTCCAGAAGCCCTGCCGGCTCATGCGCTCGCCGCTGACGTTCACGAACAGCGCCCGCTCACCCGGCGCGGCGATCATCTCCGGGCGGATGAAGTCCACATAGTCCTTCAGCGCCTTGATGGCCTTGGGATACAGCGGGATCGCCCGGACCTTGTCCCGGCCGCGGCAGTTGATGATGCCCGCGGACAGATTCACGTCCGTCACGTCCAGGCCGATGAGCTCGCTGACCCGGATGCCCGTGGCGTACAGGAGCTCCAGCATGGCCCGGTCCCGATAACCCTTGCGGTCGGTACACTCCGGCTGGCTGAGCAGCAGCTCCACCTCCTGGGCCGTCAGGATCTCCGGCAGCTTGTGGGTGGCCTTGTCCGGCACCAGCTTGCCCGTGGGGTTCTGCTCCACATAGCCGTTCAGCTTCATCCACACATAGAAGTTCTTCAGGGACGCGATATTACGGGAAACCGTGGCGACAGACTTGCCCTTCGCCCGGAGGTGGTCGATATAGGCCCCCAGCTCCGCCTCGCCCGCAGTGACATAATCGCCGCCGTCATTTTCCTCCAGGTACTCCCCGAACTGACGGATATCACGCAGATAGGAGCTGAGCGTGTTCTGAGAAGCCTTTTTCTCATCGGTCAAGTACCGCTCATACTTCCCGAGGCACTCGGAATTTGTCACAGCGACCACACTCCTCTATGTCATTTGACATAATTTTCGTATGCTCACTATATAACAAATTCAAGATGTAATCAAGTGGTTTTTGCCAAAAATGTCATTTTTGTTACTTTTGACCGTGCTTATGTCAACACAATTCTTAATAAAGTTACATTTTGTAATCGACTTTTCCCGAAATAACCAGCCTTCACCCTGGTATTAGTGTCAATAGTTACATTTTATAACGATATTTTGTGTTTTTGTAACTCTTTATGTACACCTGCGCACTACATAACGGTTTGTAATATTCTCCCGTCAACGCCGTTTCTTCCTATGGGCATTTTGACGAACCGACACCATCGCCCCGACGAGGCCGCCGGCGAATGCCGCCGCCGCGAGAGCGGCCAGCCACATACCGAAGGCGGACCCCTTCCCTCCCAGCGCGCATGCCAGCGCCGCCAGCGCCGTATAGCCACCCGCCAGCGCTCCGCCGGTGGCCAGGGCCTGCCGGCCCCGCACCCGCGCGATGACCGCCGTGGGCACCAGCACCGCCAGCCCCGCGCTCAGCGACGCGCACAGCCAGCCGGCCTCCTCCGGGATGGTCTGGCTCCGGATGGCCCAGGCAAAGGGCAGCAGCAGCGCCACCGTCAGCGCCCAGGCGCACCCCACCCCCATCGCCGCGCACAGGGCAAAGGACTTCTTTTTCAAAAACGACATAACGATTCCCCCCAAGATCAGGCTGATACAGCCTATTCCCGGGGGGAACGCGTTATTTGCGGAAACCGGGCGCTTACTTAGGCTCCTCGGTCTGCTTGCCCACGCTGGAGACGGACCACTTGGTCAACTGCATGCGGACCCGGTCGTCGCTGGTCTCGATGACGATGGAGTTCTCGCGGACGCTGACGATCTTGCCCATGATGCCGCCGATGGTGGTGATGGTATCGCCCACGGCCAGGTTGTCGCGCATCTGCTGGGCCTGCTTTTTCTTCTTGTTCTCCGGGCGGATCATGAAGAAATAGAACACCGCGATCATCAGCACGATCATGATGATCATGCTCACGCCGCCGCCCGCCGCCGCGGCGTTCGGATCAGCTGTTCCCTCCGCCGTGGTGGGCACGCAGCCGGACCCCATCAGCGCGCCCAGCGCCGTCATAGCGGCCAGCGCAAAAACCTTCAAAAGGCGAGAAAGTTTCATTTGAATACCTCCAAAAAAGTTACTTACATTATACCGGCGTTTATATCCTCATGTCAAGAAGTTTGGCATATTTTGCCCGATAGGCGGCAAAGGCACCAGCCTCCAGCGCCTGGCGGATCTCCGCAAGCAGGTCGTTATAGAACCACAGGTTGTGCATCACCGCCAGCCGCGGGCCCAGTATCTCCTCCGCCTTGAACAGGTGGCGGATATAGCCTCGGCTGAACCGGCGGCACACCGGGCAGGAGCATTCCGGGTCGATGGGGCTCTCGTCCCGGGCGTACTTCTCGTTTTTCAGATTGATGATCCCCTGCTTGGTAAAGAGGTGGGCGTGCCGGCCGTTTCGCGCGGGCATGACGCAGTCGAACAGGTCCACGCCCCGCCACACGCCCTCGATGATGTTCCCCGGCGTGCCCACGCCCATGAGATACCGGGGCCGGTCCGCCGGCATATGCTCCTGCACCAGCTCGATGGTATCGTACATCTCCTGGTGGGTCTCCCCCACCGCCAGCCCGCCGATGGCGTAGCCGGGCAGGTCCAGCTCCGCGATGGCCTTCATGTGCTCCACCCGCAGGTCGGGATAGACGCCTCCCTGGTTGATGCCGAAGAGCATCTGGCCGGGGTTGACCGCGTCCGGCTCGGCGTTATACTCCGCCAGCGCCTTCTTGCACCGCACCAGCCACCGGTAGGTGCGGGCGTTCGCCGCCTCGAAGTATTCCCGGGGGGACGGGATCTTGACGCACTCGTCGAAGGCCATGGCGATGTCGCTGCCCAGGTTCGATTGGATGCGCATGCTCTGCTCCGGGCCGATGAACAGCCGCCGGCCGTCCACATGGCTCTGGAAGGACACCCCCTCCTCCGTCACCTTGCGCAGCCCCGCCAGGGAGAACACCTGAAAGCCGCCGCTGTCGGTGAGGATGGGGCCGTGCCAGTCCATGAACTTGTGCAGCCCGCCCATGTCCCGGATGAGCTCGTCCCCGGGCCGCACATGCAGATGGTAGGTATTGGACAGCTCCACCTGGGTGCCGAGGGTCTCCAGATCCGCCGCCGAGAGGCCGCCCTTGATGGCCGCCACGGTGCCCACGTTCATAAAAGCCGGGGTCTGCACCGTGCCGTGGGGGGTGGTGAACTGGCCCCGCCGGGCATAGCCCTCGTCTTGTTTCAAAAGCTTATACATAGTTTCCTCGCTCACGTCGTAGTCACAGGGGGTATTGTAACAGATTTTGCCAGGATGTCAACCGAGCGGCCCGCTCCTTTGAACGTCCGCGGCAATGCGGGCTGAGCAGCTGGACAAAAAAGCGGCGGCAGGTCTCTGCCGCCGTTTGTTCCATTCATATCGCCGCGAAGGGGATCCGGTTCTCCCTTGCGTATCTCTCCGCGAATGACCCCGCCTCGCCGCGGATGGTGAGGCGGGCGCATCCGTCGAACGCCGCCTCGCCGATCTCGGCGACGCTCGCCGGCACGGCCAGCGAGGTGAGCGCGCCGCAGTTGGCAAAAGAGTACCCGCCCAGCTTTTGAAGCCCGTTTGGGAGGACCACCTCGGCAAGGGAAACACAGTCGCAGAAGCAGTATTCCCCGATCTCCGGCACGCCCTCCGGTATGGCTACGGCGCGGAGCGCCGGACAGTTGCCGAACGCGTCCTCCCCGATGTGCCGCAGGCTCTTGGGAAGGACCACGCTCTCCAGGCTCTCGCAGTCGCTGAAAGCGGAATCCCCGATATCCGTCACGCCCTCCGGGAGGACCGCGCGCACCAGTCTGCCGTGATCGCAAAACGCCGAATCACCGATGACCGTCACGCCCTCCGGAACGCGCACATGACTCGCCAGATCGTCGGCACAGCGTTTCAGCACGCCGTTTTCGATCACAAAGCGGCTGCGCTCCACGATCCGCGCCGGGAACGTGCCGGGGGCAGCCGTTTCCGCCCAGGGACATCCCCGAAAGGCCCCCAGGCCGACGTCCTTCAGCCCGGCGGGCATATTGACCGTCATGAGCTTCCCGCACGCGGCGAAAGCGTCCTCCCCGATGCTCTCCAAGCCATCCGGCAGGGTGACAGACCGCAGCTGCCCGCAGTTACGAAACGCGCTCCGGCCAATGGCCGTCACCCCCTCGGGTATGACAGCGGCGGCGAGATCAGCGCAGCCCTCAAAAAGGCCCTCCGCCACATCGCCCCGCAGACCCGCCGGCAGCTCCGCCGACGCAAGGCTCGTACACTGGGAGAACGCCCGCGGACCAATGGCCGTCACACCGGCGGGGACCCGGATCTCCCGGAGGGCAGCGCAGGCGTAAAACGCCTCCGCCTCTATGCCCATGAGCCCCGCCGGGAGCGCCACCGAGGTGATGCGTCCGTTCAACCGGAAGCAGCCGGGGCCGATACGCTCCACCGTTTCCGGGATCGTCACCCGCTCCTCCGTGCCGCCATAGCCGGTCAGCGTCCCTCCATCGATCCGAAAAACGCTTCGGAACGCGGCCCAGTCCGGCAGCGTCGTAAGGCTGCCGCAAAAGCCAAAGGCGCCCACGCCCACGTCTTTGACGCTGGCGGGGAGCTTCATGGACGCAAGACTGCGGCAGTCCCAAAAGGCTCCGTCGCCGATCTGCTCCAATCCCCTGGGGAGGTCCACCGATACCAGCCCGACACAGTGGCTGAAGGCATCCACGCCGACATGCGTGGTCCCCTTTGGGATGACGACCTCGTCGATGTCGGAGCGCCGCGCAAAGGCGCTCTTTCCGATGCGCTGCACGCCCTTCGGGATGACGACGCGGCCGCCGGGGCCGACGTACTTTTTGAGGGTCCCGTTCTCTATGATGAACTGGTCCATGCCCGATCTCTCCGTCCCCTCTCCCGCGCCATGGCCGCGGCATCTATGAAACGATATCGGCCTTATGGGGGCGCTTTATCCCTTCAGCTTCACCGCCGTGCCGTACATGGTCACCTCCGCCGCGCCGGCCATGACGGCCGAGGAGGTGAAGCGCACCCCCAGGACGGCGTCTGCGCCCATGGCCGCGGCGCTCTCCTCCAGCCTCTGGGTGGCCACCCGGCGGGCATCCTCCAGCATCTCGGTATAGCCCTTGATCTCGCCGCCCACGATGGTCTTGAAGCTGGCCATCACATCCTTGCCCATGTGCTTGCTCATGACCACGCTGCCCGTGGCCATGCCCAGCACCTGCTCCGTGTCCCTTCCGGGCACATAGTCGATCGTAGTCAACAGCATGAGAACTTCCCCCTATATATGAATTTAATGGATGAACATGGCGTCCCCCATGCTGGCGGTGTGCAAGCAAATTCTTACTTTTTAATATACTCCATTCAGGGCGTAATGTCCACAGCCAGTTTCCAAAGGGCATACTGATTGAGGCTGACGCCCTCGGCTGCTGCCTGCTCCCGGAGCTTCTTGTGGAGGCTCCTGGGGATGCGGATCACCAGCCGCCCGCTGCACTCATCCATGACCGGCGCCGGGCCACCCTCCACGGGACAGCCCCCGGCTGCCTTCATCGCCTCTGCCTCCTCCGGGGAAAGCGCCCCAGGTCCCTGCGCGTCCTGCTCCATATAGAACGCCTCCACCTCGGCCGGCGTCATCTTTTCAGCCATCTGCTCACCTCCCCTCACAGGCCGACGCTTTCATCCAATGCTGCGCCGTCCCAGGGGGATGCGCGTACTGCTCTACGGGCCCGGCTCCATCATCAGCAGCGGTGGCCCGCTCCACGGCTGCGATCACCTCATTCAGTGCCTTGCCTTTGATCTCCCGGAGCAGTTCAGTGGTGGTCTTTTTCTCCCCGAACTCGTCCTCCATGTTGATTTCCACACAGAGCTGCCACACATCGCCACCCATAAAGGAGAACACCCCCAAGAGAGCCTTGAAGGCGCAGATCTGATGGAGCGTTTCGATCTTCATCTTCACAGGGCGTCGTCCTCCTCCCTGGGCCATCTCCATTTCGGACGGCACACTCCCACATTTTTGCACTCGCCCATACAGATTCCGCAGGCCAAGTTTTCGTCGAAACTGCTTTCTAAATACATCAGCTTCTCCAGGTCCTCCACCGCCGCGTCGCGCTCCACCTTGAGGGCGACCACCTCCTCCGGGGTAAGGCCGGTATCCTCATAGGCTGCCAGGGTTGCCACAAGGCCGCCCTGCATCCCGGTCGGGACATCCAGGCGCATCACTGCCACGCCGTGCTTATTTCTCTCGGTCAGCCGCTCCATCGCTCTGCCCTCCTCTGATCTCCCGGAGAAGTCCGGGGTTGTCATGGATATTGCCGATGATCTCAGTTTGATTCACACCAGCATGATGAATATAGTGGATGTCGGCAACATACTCCCCGGCCTCATCTGCAAGGCAGAACGCTCCCTCTATAAAGGCGATCTGCATGACAGGCGGTTCAAAAGATGATACCTCCACCAGGTCGCCCTCAAAGATGCGGCGGCCTGTTTTGTCTTTCAGCCCGATGTACTGTCCAACAGTCACGGGATCAATATCGAGGGGTATCACCTTGTCCCGTATTGTTATTCTGCCTGTTCTGGCGTCGCGCGTTCTCCTCTGCTGATTTTGAAGAATATAACACCCGCTTATACTGCTCTCGTAAAAATTCCCCTCGACCCATAGATCGGCGTCCCGAAGTTTGCCCCGGAAAAGTATATCTCTCATGGCTGCTGCTCCTCCTCGGTGACATATTTGCCGTCCATGAACTGGCCGTTTATAATATCGAAGTCATCATCGCACCAATATGCGTCACAGGGGCCTTGATCTCGAAGTCGTAACCGCAGGCCCGGATAGGTGTTGCCGGTGCCCTTCTTCTCTCGGTGCCGGCGCACCGTGTAGCCGTTGCGGACCAGGATCACGGCCAGGGCGTCCCTGCATCGACGTCCGTTACCCCGCGCAGAGTAACCGTCTTTGCCCTCCTCGCATACTCCTCCGGGGTGCCGTCCCAGCCCTTGCAGTCAATGACGAGGAACTGCACCATGTACCGTTTCACTCCGGCCGGGACCAGTTCATAGTCCCTCACATCCTCCGGGGCAAGGGGCCTCTCATAGTTGATGCAGCCCCATGCCTCCCGGCCAAGCTCCTCGATAAACGTCCTCCTGTCGTAGTCGGTGATGCCCGCCACCTTATTCTCGGCGGAACGGGGGAAGGCCCCCGGCCACAACGGGCGCTGCGTGCTGTAGTATCTGTAGCTCATCTCTATACCTCCCATCTCACTGCTTGCCGAGCAGTTCCCGGTTCAGGACCTTGACGACCTCCAGGGCCTCCTGCTGGGCCTCCAGGAACTTCACATATTCGTCGGCCTCCAGGGAGCCGTAGGACGTGGTCTGAATGGCGAAGCGCGGCTCCTTGTGATCCCAGTATCCGTCGCGGTAGTTGATCTCCGGGACGTACCGTGTCTCATCGCTCCAGTTGTCGAAGGGACAGACAACGCTGATGCTGCGGTGGGTGGTATTGTCGGCAAGGTATTTCGTGACATCCACCGTGACGGTGTACGCGCCGATGGTGTAGATCTCCCGGACGATGTTCTGTCCGTTGTACGTTCCTTCCAGATGCTGCATGTGCTTCAATTCCATTTCTATATCCTCCCGGCCCATGGCCTTGACAATTTTTTTCGGATGGTGTATCTTCTCTAAAGAAGGGGGTTTTGGTAACCCTGACCCCCTCCGCAACAGGGCCGTGGACTCACTCGGGTTCGTCCTGTTCATAGGCCTCGTCGATGGTCGCATACTCTATACCATCGAGGATGTATCCGTAATCGGTGTACATCTGTGGGCCTCCTTTCACATCCCCGTCCCGGTGCTTGCTCCACCGGGGCGGTGAATTTTTGAAGGGCTCCTTTCAATTCCCTTCAGGCACTCGCTGGGGTGAGCTCCATGGCTTAATATTAACACGTTGAAGTGAGTTGTCAACACCCATTTTACACATTTTTGCGTTTTTTGCGAAATTTTTACTCACCTTGGTGAGTTCATGCCCCTTCTGCCACTAAAGGCACCTGTGGAGCCGCCAGCGGCCCCCTGTGCCACGTTTGAGGCCTTGGGAATATAACTACACCACTAAAACACAAAAACGCGGAGAGGCCCGATTAAAAGCCTCTCCGCATCATTCTCTTTTTTGAGGTTTACTTTTCCTGGATAGCAGTAACTTTGCCGTCCTCAAAATATATATACCCTTTATCGTATACCCACTGCTCGCTCACGCCGTATGCCGTGGTGGTCTTGTTGCGATCTTTTGGGAACCCCCATGTCGATTGGTACACGTCCCACTCCGTCATGCCGATAGTGGGATCTTTCGTGACTTCCGGCACCACGGTGTTGTCGCTCACCTTCTCATAGGTCTTGGTCCCAAGCAGCTCGCTCTCATGTTCACAAACGAGCCGCCCGGCCTCATCCACCGCTGCCATGCAGTATCTCCGCCCAACATCATCCACCACGACCAGGGCCCCGGCCTCATCATACACGAAATAATAGGTAAAGACACTCTCCACTACATTCTCGTTGAATATATCGAGGTGAACAACATTAAATGTGTTCCCGTTGACGATCACCTTGGAATACTCGGTGGCCCATTCCCCTTGGAACACATCCAGATCGGCGCCGAAGTCCGTGTCGGCTCCGGGCAAAGCGGGCTGTTCTTCCTCTTCCAGGTACCCCCGAAGATCATCCAAGGTTGCCCGGATGTCCACTTCATCAGTGTTCCCGTTCATATAAATACCAGTGGTGCCGTCCTCGGTAGTCCAGGAAATCATGTGTTCGATGTCCCCAGCGTTGGATTCGGAGTACTCCATGACCTCAAATTTTGCTGCCGTGACGCCCAAGTCCTCCGCCATCTCAAAGAAAGCTGGCGCGGCACTCTCTATGACATCCAAGAAATACGCCCCGCCAGTTGCAACAGTCCGCACCATAACGTAATACTCATCCTCTAACACCATGCTATCTACGGAAGATATGGCCGGGGCAAGGTCTGTCCCCATGGCATCCATGACGGCCTCCTCCAACGCCCGCTGGTTCTTCGCCTCGATCTCCTCCGGGGAAAGGGTGGGCTCCGGCGTAGGGCCCGCTTCACCTCCCCCGCTGCACCCCGCTATCAGCAAAAGCACCAGGACGAGCGCCGCCAGGGTCAGGCCCCTTCTATGCCGTGAAGGTGCCCCCCCCCCCGTGGATTTTTTGCCTATTTTGTCCGTGTTTCACGGACGCCTCACTGCCTGCCTGCGGTCGTATCATAATCGCCGCCTCCTTCTCATTTTGTCCCTGCATTATACCACGCTGCCGGGAAATAAAAAAGCCCCCTCCCTGCAATATACAGGAAGGGGAGATGAAGCCAGAAATCAGCGTATTGACAAAACAGGCCCGGGAGGTTTATACTGCAAATGAAAGGTGTTGCCGATGGACGGTCGGCCTCCTCTCATTGAGTTACGTAGAAGTAACCGCTTGCTTGGAGGCTGGGCGGTTACTTCTTCTTACAGACCCCTATAACGAGGCCAATAACGCCAATGATTACCAGCGAATACTGAAACAGCTCCGCAAATGATACCATCGGGCAGCCCCCCTTTCGTGAGATCAGAGGGCAAAGAAGCTGCCCTCTCCGTCGAGAGGAGCAACCGTCCATCATGGGCTTGGCAACACCATCGACATGATACCACACCACACGACAAAGCGCAACAAAAAACGCCCCTCCCTGCTTCATGCAGAGAGGGGCTTAAAATTGTGCGGTTCATCGGGGAGAACCGTCATTTTTTCGGGGCGCGGGGCGGATGAGTTGAACTTTTCAGCCAGTAATTTCTCGGCTCATCTTCTCCCGCTGGATCGCCTGCACCTGGGCCAGGTCGTCCTGGAGGTCGCTGATCTCCTCCATGATGCCCTCGGCCACATTCGCCAGCAGCGCCGGGTCCAGGCTCTCCCATAAGGCGGGGCCAAAAACGGGAGATTCCGTGACCTGCACGGCGGGCTCAGGCTCCTGCCTGCTGCCTGCATCTATGCCCAGGACGAAGGCAAGGGCCAGGAGCAGCACCAGGGCCACCAGTCGGAGGGCTCTGCTCATTTGAGGAACACCACCTCAATGAGGGACGCCAGGGTGTCAGCCCCGACCTCGCCGTCATCATCCAGGCCGTGCTCCTTCTGGAAGGCCGCGACGGCCTTCTTCATCCCGGACCCGAACGATCCATCCAGGCCACCGGCGTCATAGCCGGCAGCATACAGGAGGCCCTGGATGCACTTCACATAGTCGCCCTTGTAGCCCACCTTGACGGGGTACGCTTTTACCAGGGACGCGAACATCCGGGCGAAGTTGGCCTCCTGGGTCTTGGCCCCGGGGTCACCGTCAGGGTCCACCCCCAGCCACTTCTGCCAGTCCTTCACGAACTGCTTGGGATCCACCGGGGCCGGCTCGGGCTCCGGGGTCGGGGCCGGCTCCTTCCCGCTGTCATCATAGGGCGGGCGGAAGAAGATAAAGCCGGCGATTGCTGCCTTGCGGAAGCCGATGCCCTCATACGCGCTGCCGGTGCCATTTCTGGCGTCGGCCTTGGTCGCCTTGACGTGGCCGTAGTTGCCTTCCAGGGTCAGCATATAGCCGTTTCCCAGGTACTCGTCGCAGTAGCCGGTGTGCATATCATCTCCCTCGATGAATATGTCACCGGGCTGCGGGGTCTTCACCTGGGGCCAGCCGGCGGCCTTCATGAAGCTGTGGAGCGTCGGGACGTACCAGGGGTTGCTGCACCCATCCAGCAGGGTGGAGCCGGCGTGCTTCTGTGCGTACTTCACAAAGCCGCCGCAGTACGGGGAGCCGACAAGGCCAGGTTGTCCACGCCTTCCAGGGCCTTCATGGCCGTCTCCATGGTCCCCATCTCGTCGGCAGTGATCTTCCCGTCCTTCGCTATTTCCATCAATGCCTTGGACGCCAGCTGGATGGTGCTCTGGTCCAGACTGAGGACCATCCGTAAAACGGCCCCCTCCAGGCTCCCGGCCTCCTGGGCAAGCGGGAAATACCGTCCTATGGGACATTCGTTCTTGCAGTAATACCGCTTTAGCTCCGGGGCCTTATAAAGCTCTGCCATCATCACCACGATGTCCACGGGGACATTCTTCACGACCCCCAGCTCATAATGGGCCAGGGTGGATTCAGACACCCCCAGCAGTTCGGCGGCCCCGGCGCGGCTCCTGAGCTTGTCGTTCTGCTCTGCAGCCCTTTTCCTGGATTCAAAATACACGTTTTCAGCCATTTCCTGCACCCATTCTCCATTTCGTTCTGCCACTCACTGGGGTATAATCAGATCACAGGAAGGAACTCACTCCCGCCCCTCATCCGTGGCATTGTAGTCGCTGTCCACCCCCAGGAAGTAGCTGATCCTCTTGACGGCCGCCGCTGCATACACCCGCCCATTGATGATGGACGACACATACTGCGGCGTGTAGCCAAGGGCCCCGGCGATCTCCCCAGTCCCGATATTCTTGTCGATCATAGCGTGCTTTGCGTTCCTGCACCACAGAGGCAGCTTCCGTCCCATTTAGACCCCTCCAGCATCTAAATCTTTACATTTCATGCCGCATCAGTTAAAATAAAATGTAAAATCTTTTTGCAACTCACTTTTAACATCTTTTGGCCTTACTATAACTCACTAAGGTGAGTCTGTCAACAAAAAAATAGCGTTGATGGAGGATTTTTTCATGCTCTACGACAATTTCAGAAACGCCTGCTTCTCCAGAGGCACCACCCTCACAGAAACCCTTATCGAGATAGGCCGGGCCTCCAGCGGCGTCGGCAAGTGGAAGTCCGGCGCGTACCCGAATTTGAAGATCACCATGGAGATCGCCGACCACCTCCACATTTCCCTCGATGAACTCTGCTACGGCCCGGAGCGCGTCGGCCTCACCCAGGAAGAAACGAAGCTGCTGGGGCTGTTCCGGCGGATCCCGGAGGCCAAGCGGCAGATGTGCCTGGATTTTCTGAATACCCACGCGGCGGATGACCCCGCCGTCGATGCCGCTGAAAAAGATGCGTGATACCCTTTGCCTATGTCCGCGCCTACTCCAAAAAGCACCGATAGGAGGCTGCCACCATGAACGAAGCACCTGACAACATCATCTCCATTGACAGCCGCAAAGAGGCCTACATCAAAGAGCTGCAACGCCTCCTTGCCTGTTACCAGCTCGCCAGCTCCGACGACGTGAAGGCTGTCTGGGCTATCCTCAATAAATACGCCCCCTATATCGACATCGACCCATAAGCCCCGCCTGGGGCTTTTTCTTTACGGAGGATCCTCCCATGAGTGAACGAAAGAAGCCGGCTGTGCGCCGTAGCCCGACCGCGCCGAGGAAGTGTGCCATTTATACCCGCGTGTCCACCTCCATGCAGGCGGACCAGGATTCCCTGCCTATGCAGCGGAAGGACCTGGTGGCATACAGCACCCTGATCCTAGGCATCGAGGACTACGACATTTTTGAGGATGCCGGCTACTCCGGGAAAAACACAGACCGGCCTGCCTTCCAGGCCATGCTGAAAAGGATACGGGCCGGGGAGTTTTCCCACCTGCTCGTCTGGAAGATAGACCGCATCTCCCGTAACCTCCTTGACTTCGCCGAGCTCTACGAGGAGCTGCGCGAGCTCCGTGTCACCTTTGTCAGCAAGAACGAGCAGTTTGATACCTCCAACGCCATGGGCGAGGCCATGCTGAAAATAATACTGGTCTTTGCCGAACTGGAGAGGAACATGACCTCGGAGCGCGTCACCGCCACCATGATCTCCCGTGCTGCATCCGGGAAATGGAACGGGGGCCGCATCCCCTACGGCTACGACTACGACCCGGACACGGAGACCTTCTCCATCCGCGAGGACGAGGCAAAGGTCTGCCTCATCCTAAAGGACGACTATATCAAAAACCGCTCACTCGTCCACACGGCCAGGCTCCTCAATTCCAAAGGGTACACCACCCGCGCCGGCGTCGAGTGGTCCCCCAACGGTGTATGGATCATAGCGCAGAGCCCATTCTACGCTGGGATATACAGGTACAACCGCTATAAGGGCACAGAGAACAGGACGGAAAATCAGGAGGACGAGTGGGTGCTGGTGAAGGATCACCACCCAGCCATTTGGACGGAGGCAGAATACGAAGCCATGCGCTCCATCAGGGCCACCAACGCCACCAATCGGAACGCCCCTGGGCGGGCTCATTACTCCACCAACGTCTACGTGTTCTCGGGCCTTGCCTACTGCGGGAAGTGCGGCTCCAGGCTCCACAGCACCAGCGGGCGGGTGCTTACCAATAACTTCCGCACCACTGTGTACAGCTGCCCCAAGCGCCGCAAGACCCACGAATGCGACAATCCCTCAATAAACGACATGATCCTCGGTGAGTTCGTGATCAACTACATCCAGAATATGCTCCAGGCCAAGACCACCTTCTCCAAAATAGACACCCCTGCCGCCCTTGAAAAGGTGCTGCTCTCCGGCGGTGCCTTCTCCGACGTGGATCACATCGAGCCGGACGGGCTCGCCACCTTCTTCAACCTGCTCTCGCAATATCGGTCGGATGCCTCCTATACCTTCACCGTCCGCCGCAGCAGGAAGAAAAAGCAGGTGCAGGCCAACCCGGAGATTGCAACCCTGTTCAAAGCCCGCAACCGGCAGGAGCGAGCTCTGCAAAGGCTCCAGGATCTGTACCTATACTCCGATGCCTCCATGTCAGAAAAGGACTATCTCATTCGCAGAGAGGCCATCACGGCGAACCTGGAGCAGATCAATGCCCAGCTCGGCATGGTGTCGAGGGGCCCGGATAGCTCTCTCTCCGATGAAGATTTTGTCCGCCAGGCCAGTCATCTGCTCATCACGAAAAACCTCATGTCCAGGAAGTATATCTACTACAGGAGCTTGGCAGAGGCCATCCCAGCCGAAATCCTCAAAGAATATATGGCCTCCATCCTTGATTCGGTCTACGTGGTGGACGGGCACGTCACCTCCATCGTGTTCAAAAATGGCATGACCCATCGTTTCAGTTACAAAAAATAGGGCCCGGAAGGAATTGCGTCCTCCCGGGCCTTTCCGGCGTTTTTTTATATTAAAAATGCAGAAAAACGGTGTTATTCTATCAGCATGGCGTCTCCAAAGGAGAAGAACCGGTATTCCCGCTCGACGGCCTGCCGGTACGCCTCCATGATATGCTCCCGCCCCGCCAGGGCGGACACCAGCATCACCAGCGTGGAGCCCGGCAGATGGAAGTTGGTGACGAGCCCGTCGATGCACTTGAACCGGTAGCCGGGATAGATGAAAATGTTGGTCCAGCCGCTCTCCGGCCGCAGCAGCCCGTCCTCCCCGGTGAAGCTCTCCAGGGTGCGGCAGCTGGTGGTGCCCACGGCGATGACGCGGCCGCCGGCGGCGTGGGTATCGTTGACGGCGCTGGCCGTGTCCTCGGGCACGGTGCAGAACTCCGAGTGCATCTCGTGGTCCTCGATGTCCTCCACCTTCACGGGCCGGAAGGTGCCCAGCCCCACATGCAGGGTGACGAACTTCACCCCCACGCCCATGGCCCGGATGTCGTCAAGGAGCTTTTCCGTGAAATGGAGCCCCGCCGTGGGGGCGGCGGCGCTGCCGGGATGGCGGGAGTACACGGTCTGGTACCGCTCCGGGTCCTGCAGCTGCTCCTTGATATACGGCGGCAGGGGCATCCGGCCCAGCCGCTCCAGGATCTCCAGGAAAATGCCCTCATAGGCGAAACGGATGACGCGATTGCCGCCCTCCGTCACCTCTTCCACCGTGCCGGTCAGCTCTCCGTCCCCGAAAACCACGCTGTGGCCCGGGCGCATCTTCTTTCCCGGCCGGACCAGGCATTCCCAGCGGTCGTCCCCCAGGTCCCGCAGCAGCACCACCTCGATGGCGCCGCCGGTGGGCCGGGCCCCGATGAGCCGGGCGGGGATCACCCGGGAGTCGTTCAGCACCAGGCAGTCGCCGGGGTGCAGGTATTCCGGCAGGTCGAAAAAGTGCCGGTGCTCCGTCTCGCCGCTGGCCTTATCCAGCACCAGCAGCCGGGAGCCGTCCCGCCGCTCCAGCGGCGTCTGGGCGATGAGCCGCTCCGGGAGCTCATACATAAAATCCGATGTTTTCAACGCTTATGCTCCTCTTTGGAGAGTCGTCCCCGGGAAATAGAAGCCCAGGATGCATTTATAATCCTTGCCGTACTCCACCGCCATGACGCGGGAGCCGTTGGCGCTCATACCCACGTGGTGGCTGGCGTTGACCCAGGTCTGGTAGTTGTCGCCCAGGTACTTGACCGCCTGCTTGTCATAGGGGTCGTCCTTGCTGACCAGGTAGTCCACCTTCCCCCAGCCGGCCTCGGCGGAGCTCTTGATGCGGCCGCCGTTGCAGGAGGAATACGCGGTGACGCAGAACTGGCCGTTGTATGTAAGGTAGATGCCCGCCGTGGCGTCGGCCGCGGCGTCGGAGTCCGCGCAGTAGGTGCCGCCGCCCTGGCCCTTGCCCCAGTAGACCTGGGTCCCGGTGCCGGAGATCACGTCCGCGCCGTAGCTGCTGTAGGTGTTCCAGTTGTAGCCCATGATATAGGTGCGCACCGCGATGGCCGCCGCCTTCAGCGCCTCCGTGGGCCAGTAGTTGCCGAACTCATAGGGCAGCACGCCCTTCACATAGTCCTCCACGCCCACGTAGTTGATGACGGCCACATTTCCGGGCGTATAGGCCGCCTGGCGCATCTCAAAGTCGCCGTAATAGCTGTATTTGCCCGCGCTGGTGACCACATGGCCGCCGCTGGGATGGACGGCGAAGGTGCCGGAGGAGGTATAGACCACGTTCCCGGCAGAGTCCTTCACGGTGAAGGAGGAGCCGTCGGACGTGACGGAGACGGTGCTGTCGGCGGTGGTCACGCCGGCGGAGACGAACTGCCGGTCCGACATGGCGCCAAACGCAAAGCCGCTGCCGGACAGGTTGGTCAGCGTAGCCGTTTTCACACTGTTTTGGCTGGACCCGGTGTCGATCATGATGCCCACGCGGACCACCGACGCTTTCGTCGTGATGGGGGTGTCGATCAGCTGCACCGGCGTATCCGGCGGCATCTCGCCCTCCGGCGGCGTCATCGTCCCGTCCCCCGGCGCGGGGGTGCCCTCCGGAGCCGCCGTGGGGGTGGTCTCCGGCGTGGCGGTGGGAGCGGGCGTAGGCTCCGGCGTGCTCTCCGGCCGCGTCGCCCCGGAGCCGGGACCGCCGCCGGCGGCGTCGAACCGCTGGAGCATGACCGCCACCTCCGCCCTGGTCGCGGAAGAGGCCGGCTCGAAAGCGCCGGCGTCCCGGCCGTTCACGACGCCGCTGCGCTGCATGGCGTAGACGTTCTCCCTGGCCCAGGAGCTGATGGAGCCGTCGTCGGTGAAGGTGACCGCGCCCACGGACTGGGACAGGCGGATGCCCCGGACCGAGGCGAAGCGGCCCAGGATGGTGCACACCTGCTCCCGCGTCACATAGCCGTCGGGCGAGAACCGGTCCGGGCTGCCGTCGCCGGAGATGATGCCGTTCTCATAGGCCCAGATGGCGTATCCGGCATAATACTGGTCATAGCCTACATCAGAGAATACATGGTGGTCGGGCTGGAGATAATCCGCGCTCACATACCCCGTGTTGGAGCCGGTCCTGACCTTATACCAGCCGTTCGCCTTGGAGAGGATGGTAACGGACGTGCCCTTCGCCAGCACGGTCAGCACCGTGCTGCCCGTGCTGGCCGCGCTGCGCAGATTCACGCCGGAGCCGGTGACCGTCCCGCTCCGCCACGCGGCCTCGCTGACCCCGGCATACCTGCCCAGGACCGTGATGAACATGCCCCGGGTGGTGGTCGTATTGGGAGAAAACTGGGTGGCCGAGGTGCCCTGGAACAGGCCCCGCTCCACCACGAACTCTACACTGGAATAAAACCAGTCCCCGGAGGAGACATCCGTAAAGCCGCCCGCGGAGGCGGCCATGCCCGCCGGCGCCGCGCCCAGCAGCAGCGCCGCCGCCAGCAGCAGCGCGATCAAAACACGCAAAGAAACGGTCGTCTTTCGTATCATAATGAGCCCCTCTTCTGCCGCGGGAACGAACGCTCCCGGGCAGCAGTCGCGATTGACGGAAAGCACATCCTGTGCTATACTTTTACAGCTTTACTGCGCTGTAGTTCTACTATATACAAAAAATTACAATTTGTCAACAAATATGTAAACTTTATCCCATGATATGTAACCCTTCACCCTTCCGGCGAGGGCGCATATACTGAATCAGGAGGTCAACACAATGAACAAGCTCAAAGTTGGCGTGATCGGCGGCACCGGTATGGTGGGGCAGCGCTTCGTCTCTCTTCTGGCGGACCACCCTTGGTTCCAGCTCACCGCCATCGCGGCCAGCGCCCGCAGCGCGGGCAAGACCTATGCCGAGGCGGTCGGCGACCGCTGGGCCCTGGAGACGCCCATGCCGGAAGCGGCCAAGGACATCATCGTCCAGAGTGCCGTCGACGACAAGGAGGCCATCGCGGCCAGCGTGGACCTGGTATTCTCCGCCGTGGACATGAAAAAGGACGAGATCCAGGCGCTGGAAGAGGCGTATGCCAAGCTGGAGTGCCCGGTGGTATCCAACAACAGCGCCCACCGCTGGACCCCCGACGTGCCCATGGTGGTGCCGGAGATCAATCCGGAGCATCTGGCCGTCATCCCCGCCCAGCGCAAGCGCCTGGGCACCAAGCGGGGCTTCATCGCCGTGAAGAGCAACTGCTCCCTGCAGAGCTACGTGCCCGCGCTCCA